>JBNGDF010000025.1:35137-36266 GCA_049975265.1 Fidelibacterota bacterium | reverse complement strand
GAGTACGCCGATTCCAACAACTGGAACCATTTCTGGTTTATTCAGGTCGCCGCCAGTTATCTGCGGCATTCTGATGATGAACAAATGCTGCGCCGCTGTTATCCTTATTTACAGAAAAGTCTGGATTACGCTCTGCACAGCCGCGAAGATGACGGCTTGCTGTATGCCTACTACCTGGACGGCTGGGACATCGGTCATAATTTCGGTCCGCGGGCGTTTATGACGATCATGGCGATCAAGGGCATCCGTGATTTCGTCTATATTTCAACCAGATTAAATGAAAACCTCGCGCAATTGCCCGAATATGAAGTCCTGGCTGATCAGATGGAGGCGGCATTAGAGGAAAAACTCTGGAGTGATAACTCCGGTTTTCTGATGAATTTTTATAAAAACGGCGAGTTGGATCCGCATTATTACGCCGGTTCCCTGCTGGCGGCTCATTTTAGGTTATTAGATACTGATAAACGTAAGCTGCTGATCGAAACCGCCGAGGAAAAATTACTGGATCCGGCAATTGGTGTTTTTACGGTTTATCCGCCGGATTTTCACCTTCTTGGTGATTTTCTGAAATTCAAAGGCAACGAAGTCGGACCGCCGTATCATTATGCCAACGGCGGCGTCTGGAATCACTGCAACGCCTGGTACAGCCTGGGATTGATGGCGACCGGTCAGAGAGCGGAGGCGGCAGCATTTATCCGGAAAATCATGACCCTGGATGGAATTATTGACAGTCCCAACGGTCAGCCGGCGATGTACGAATATCGTTGCAGTAATGCCAATGATCCCGCGATGTACGGAAAAATAGACAAACCGAATTTTCTCTGGGCGGCAGGCTGGTATCTGTATGCGCTCTATCATCTTTATGGCATTCATGAAAATGTCTGGAACATCTCGATCCAGCCCTTTTTGCCGGATGGACGAGATGTCTGTGAGTTTGATCTGAATATCGAAGGGCAAAAGCAAAAAATTATGATCTGTAATGATAAAAATCAGACGGAAAGAGCATCGGCGGTTCTCATGAAGTCCAGAAGCGATGCGGAATATCAGTTTAGCTGTAAAGTGCCCGAGTATCCCTATCTGGAGTCGGCGGAAGCCATCGTATTGTCCTGTGATTATAATTCGCGTAAAG
>JBNGDF010000025.1:0-35037 GCA_049975265.1 Fidelibacterota bacterium | reverse complement strand
GGCAATGCCAAGATCGAAGTCGGCGGTCCCTATGTTGGGGTTTCGTTTCATCACAGTTGCATGATTCCTCAGCGGATCAGCTTTTTCTATCCGGTGGCGAACAGCATTGATCATAGCCACGATTACTGGACGCGGGACACCTCTTTTGTGGCGGACTGGATGTTGCAGATCGGCGATTCTCCGGCGATTGATATTGGCAAAGAGCCAGCCGAATTTGACCTGACGCCCTATGCGGTCAGTTTTCATGATAATAGCGAGAACTACTCTATAAAAGCCGATTACCGCTTTTGCCATGAGAAACCAGCCATGGTGCTCAGTATCCGTATCGTCAATACCTCCACCAAATCGCAAAATTTTCAATTTGGAACGCAACTGCGGACTTCGATTCGTACCTGCCATACCTTTCGCTGGATCGAGCGGGCTGATATGGAGATTGATGACAATACGATTTGTACCGAATTTAAGGAAGCCGACGCCGATTCGGCAGTGGTTTTTGTTGCTAATGCTGGCGAGTTGCCGGTGGAATGTGCCAGTGCCGCGCCGGACCAGCCGCCTTATGCCGGATTTATTTATGGAAAAAAATTACAACCCGGCAAAGCGCTGAATATCGTCCAGATTATCGGTTCGTCTAAGCCAAATGAAAGTAAGACTATCGTCGAATATCTCCGCAAAAATTACCCGGCGGAAATTGACCGGTATGAAAAATTCGTCAATGAACAGGCTCTGGGAAAAAGCGTCCTGAAAACCGGTTCGCCGGAGACCGCCCATTCCGTAGCGTATGCCAAAGCGGTGCTGGCAGCCAATGCCCATTATCTGGACGGTGAAATTGTACCCATGCCCTGCCCGGCGGAATATAATTTTTATTTCACTCACGATGTTCAGGTAACCGATCTGGCGGCGGTAAATTACGAGCCGGAACGGGTAAGGCGCGACCTGGATTATATTATCCGGCATGCCGATGAAAACCATATCATTCTGCATGCCTACTACTGGAAAGATAGCAAATATGTGACCGAATACGCCAGCTCCGACAACTGGAACAATTTTTGGTTTGTGCAAGTGAGCGCCAAATATCTGCGTCATTCCGGCGACCGGACATTCCTCGGAACGCTCTATCCTTTCATAACAAAAAGTATCGAACGTTCTTTGCTGACGCTTGAAGATGATCATCTGATGTGGTCGTATCGTCCGGACTGGTGGGACATCGGGCACAATTACGGACCGCGAACCTACATGACGATTCTGGCGATTAAGAGTCTGCGGGATTACATTTACATTTCTACTGTTTTGGATAAAAATTCTGAGCTGGTTGAAAAATACCGGAAATTAGCGGACGCCGTGCAGATGGCGCTGGTGGAGAAATTGTGGCATGAAGAGATGAACTTTCTGGTGAATTATCATAATGACGGAACGCTGGACAAGCACTACTATATCGGCTCCCTGCTGGCGGCGCATTATGGTTTTTTGGATGCCAATAAGCGCGATCGTCTGGTGAAAACCGCAACATCCAGAATGGTTGATCCGATAGTTGGTATCTACAATGCCTTTCCCATGGATTTTGAAAAGTGGGGCGATTTTATGCAGTTTGTCGGTAATGAAGCCGGTGCGAAGTATTATTATTTCAATGGCGGCGTCTGGACGCAGGGTAATGCCTGGTATGCTCTGGCGCTGATCTCCAATAATGAGAAGCAGGCGGCAGCCGATTTCATTGCTCAGACGATATCATTACACGGTATCATGAACGGTCCAAATGGTCAGCCGGCGTATTATGAAGTCCGAAACGCCAACAAAGAGAATCCGGCGGAGTACGGTAGTGTGGACAAGCCGCAGTTTTTATGGGCGGCGGGCTGGTATCTGAATTGCCTCTATCATCTGTACGGAGTGCGTGAAAATGACTGGAATATTGCTTTAGACCCGTTTTTACCCAAGGATCAGAAAGCGGTTGAATTTACGCTGTTTGTGGATGGTAAACCTCTTTTAGTCAGAATTGATGGTCAAGGTGATGAGGTTGCAGAAATTCGATTCGATGGAAAACCGGCAGCCTCGCTTGTATTTCCGGAAATATTTCCGGATATCCGGCACGTGGATGTCAGATTGGGAACACCACATCACCCTTGCCTGAGCAGCACCGGAGCGATTCTGGAATCCTGTTCGTGGACCAACCAGTGTCTGACAATATCCTTGCGAGCCTGTCCCGGACATTCCCATCAAACTGTCATTATTGCGCCGACGGCACCGACAGCCGTTTCGGTTAACGGGAGAGATTTTCCGAAATGGGAGCTGGTGAATCATAATCAATTCAAAGAAATTCGGTTGGAGGTGAGCCATACAACCGAAAAAGTCGAATTGCAACTTGTATTTTAAATCGAATTAGATGAGCTTTTTACCGATGAGAAAAAAGACTAGTATCAGCAAATCAATGCTTCTTCGAATGCTGATTTGCGGTATGATATTAATTTGGATTTCTTTTCCGCAATGTACTCAAAGACGTAAAGAGAGGCAGATTGCCAGGTCCGGCGTCCGGATCACTTACTGGTGCTCTTCAAACCAGGACGAAATCAATCTGGCGACGTATCTGGTTGAGCAATGGAATGCAGATCATGACAGCATCAAGGTGCAGCTGCAGCCCATTCCCGCCAGCCAATCATCGGAAGAGGTCCTGCTGGCAGCGATTGCAGCTGGTACCACGCCGGATATCTGCTCCAACATGTGGCCCGGCGCCATGGATGATTTTATCGCTTCCGGTGGATTGGTTCGGCTGGATCAGTATCCCGACTTTCTCGAATTCATTTCACAACGTGTGCCCGCCGACCTACTGGTAACTTTTCGCGCGCCCGACGGACATTTCTACCAGATTCCCTGGAAATCGAATCCTATTATGATTATTTACAACAAAGGGTTATTTCGTGACGCCGGTGTGGCGAAAGTGCCCCGCACTTACACGGAGTTCCTTGAAGCCGGACGAAAAATCACCCGTGATACTGATGGCGACGGCAGTCTGGATGTCTGGTTGTCTCACCGGGACACCAAGCCGATCTGGTGGCAGCGTTTTTTCGATTATTATACCTTTTACATCGCCGCTTCGGGGGGTCAAACCCTCTTTGACGGCTCGAAAATCATTTTTGACAATGAGGCTTCGGTAAAAGTATTTTCGCTGTTTCAGCAGATTTACAAAGAGGGGCTGTTTGCTAAAACGACCTTTATCGGTGATGCCTTTATACTTGGGAAAATTGCCACGCAAATTGCCGGACCCTGGCATGTAGCCCATGTGGAGAAATTCCGACCACCCGGATTTGAGTATGGGATTTTTCCCATTCCGGTTCCCGACGATTATGAGGGACCGGTCTACACATTTGGTGATTTTAAGAACATTTCGATATTCAGTACGACCCAACATCCGCAAGCCACCTACGAGTTTGCAAAATATCTGGTTACGGCAGAAGCAGATTTAAAGCTGCTGGAGCACACGCTGCAGATGCCGTTGCGTACTGATTTGTTGACGAATCCGTTGTTTCAGGATTTTTTCGAAGCGAATCCCAACCTGGTCGCTTTCGCTGAGCAGGCGCCCTATACCCGCGGAATGGACGGAGTATCCGATCTGAAGGAGATTTTCGATGCCATTTCTCAGGAATATGAAGCGTGCGCTATTTTTAACCGCCGTGATCCGCGGGTTGCCGTCGCGAATGCCGCTGAACGGGCAAGCGTCATCATAGAATGGAACCGATCCCGATGAGTACTTTGACAAGCAAAATTAAATCCAGTGACAAAGCCGGCTATTTGATGAGTCTGCCCTACGTGACCTATTTTTGTCTGTTTGTCGCCTTTCCCCTGGCGTTTTCTTTTTTGCTGGTGTTTCACAAATGGAATGTTATCACGCCCATGGAATGGGTAGGTTTGCGGAATTTCGAGCGGCTGTTTCATGACGTCCAGTTCTTTAAGTCCGTGCGCAACACGCTGGTTTTTCTGGCCATTCACATTCCGTTGCAAATTATAGTGGCACTGTTTTTCGCCATTCAGTTGAATAAAAAAATAAAGTTCCGGGGATTTTTCCGGGCACTCTTTTTCCTGCCGGTCATTGTTTCCGGAGTGGTCATTACGATATTGTGGGAGCAGCTCTATGCCTATGAAACAGGTTTGCTGAATTTGATTATCACCAGACTGGGTTTTGCCCGGATTCCCTGGATCAATAGTCCGGAATGGGCGATGCCCTCGATTGCGATTATGGCGACCTGGAAAAATGTCGGTCTGTATATTATTCTATTTCTGGTGGGTTTACAGGGCATTCCCGCCTATCTTTATGAGGCGGCGGAAATCGATGGTGCCCGTCCGATCCAGCGGTTTTTTTATATCACGATTCCGGCGTTAAACAGTACGATGATGCTGGTGATTATTTTATCTACCATCGGCGGATTTTCGCTTTTTATCGAGCCTTTTGTCATGACCGGCGGCGGACCGATGAACAGCACATTGTCGGCGATGCTTTACATTTACAATCAGGCGTTTTACTTCGGTCACATGGGCTATGCCGCAACGCTGGGTTTCTTTTTTGCCTTAATAATTTTAATGGTGATTCTAATCCAGAAAAAAGTAGTAGAGAGAGATTAAGCGTGAATAAGAAAACCAGCATCTGGGTCTATTTGACACTTGCCGTCGGCGGACTAATCTTTGCCTATCCTTTTCTGTGGATGCTCTCGGCAACGTTGAAACCGGAGATGGAGATTGCCGAGATCGGTTTGTGGTCATCCAATTTTAGTCTGGAGAACTATCGGGCGGTCTTTGAAAAAATTCCTATTGGTCGCGCCTTGCTGAACAGCATCTTCGTTTCGACCTGTGTGACGCTGTCGGTGGTTCTGTTTGGGTCTGTTGTCGGGTATGCGCTGGCGCGGCTGAAATTTGTCGGTCGGGAACTGATTTTCGGCGTGATTTTGTTTACCATGGTGATTCCGTTCCAGATTACTCTGATCCCGATGTATATCCTGATGGTGAAATTTGGCTGGGTGGACACCTATCTGTCGCTGATCGTGCCGGGCATGATCAGTCCATTCGGCATTTTGCTGTTTCGCCAGTTTTTTATGGATATTCCGCAGGACCTGATTGATGCGGCGCGGATAGACGGCTGCAGCGATATTAAAATATTGTTCCGCATCTTTTTTCCGCTCTCCAAACCGGTGATTATCACAGTGGGAATCCTATCTTTCATGGGCAGCTGGAACGATGTGCTCTGGCCCCTGATAGTTGTCCGGGTACGCGAGCTGATGACCATGCCGCAGATGGTCACGATTTTCAAAGTTGGCGGACAGGCGGAGAGTCAGATCGGAGCGCAACTGGCGGCGGCTGCCCTGCTGGCAATCCCGATTGTAATTGTCTATTCTTTTTTCCAGAGATATTTTATCGAGAGCATGGCGACAACGGGGTTGAAAAATTAGTCCCGGGTAGATTGGGAAGGTACTATTGCGTGGAATGCAAATGAGGGCGGCGCTGTTTGACGGGAACAATCTCAGGGTCGCAGATCATCCGCTACGGAAAATCAAAGCAAATGAGGTCCTAATAAAAGTCCGGGTGTGCGGAGTTTGCGGTACGGATATTAAGATTGTCGCCGGACAATCGGCGGCCAGTCCACCGGTGATTCTGGGGCATGAGTTTTGCGGAACAGTCGCAAAAACGGGTGCCGGAGTGGAAAATCTGACACAGGGCGATTTTGTGGCGGTTGATCCAAATATCGTTTGCGGGCAGTGTCAATTTTGTCGTTCGGGAAAATTCCAGCTCTGTGAGAATCTGATTGCTTTGGGAGTGGATATTGACGGGGGCTTTGCCGAGTATTGCATTGTTCCGGAGAAGCAGTGCTATCCGATTCCCGAAACGGTTCATCCCTACCATGCAGCGCTACTGGAACCGCTCTCGTGTGCTCTCTATGGATTTCAGAAAGCCGGTATCCGGCGTGGTGAATCGGTCGTAATAGTGGGCGGTGGTATGATTGGACTGCTGATGCTGAAACTGTGTCGTTTATCTGCTGCACAGCGGATTATCCTGGTCGAACCCGATCGAAATCGGCAACAGTTACTGACCGATGCGGGTGCCGATCAGGTTTTTGATCCACAGGATGAGCATTTTTACGAAAGAGTAATGGACATAACCACCGGCGGTGCCGATGTGGCAATCGAATGTGTAGGTTCTGCAGCGACGGTAAAGCAAGCCTATACATTGCTAAAACGGGGCGGCAGGCTGGTGATATTCGGGGTGAGTCCACCGGACCAGTTGTGGGGTGTGGCACCATATGATATTTTTCGAAATGATATCACGATCACCGGTTCTTTTCTGAACCCGTTCACCTTTCAGGCGGCTGTGGATCTCGTAACACAATTGAAAATTAATCTGAACAATGTTGATATCAGAGCCTTTGCACTGTCAGAAATAGTGTCAGCATTTGATAATCAGGTTCAGCGAAAAAGCCTGAAAACGGTAATAGGTTTTTCCCTATGAAACAGTCTGACATTATCTGTGTTGGCGAAATACTGGTGGACCTGATTTCAGAAGAAGCCGGTATTTTCAGGCAATATCCGGGGGGAGCACCGGCTAATGTCGCCATCGGTCTGGCGCGGCTCGGTCAGGCTGTCAGTTTTACCGGGCGGGTGGGCGATGATTCTTTTGGTCGTTTTCTACGTCAACACCTGGAGATGGCTTCCGTCGGGACGGATGGTGTAACTACGGACAGAGACCGGCAGACCCGCTTAGCCTTTGTCCGATTAGATGAGCAGGGCGAACGGTCGTTTGAGTTTTTTGGAAAACATCCTGCCGATCTGGCATTGACGGCAGCGGATATTCTGGCAACGATATTGAAGCGGGCAAAGGTAATTCACTTCGGTTCTCTGGCGCTGACCGACCCCCAAAGCCGGCGTGAATTTGAACGAATTATCGAAAAAGCAGGAACAGGCAGCCTGATTTCCTTCGATCCCAACTACCGTTCATCACTCTGGCGCTCAGAAAAGGATGCATTTAAAGTCCTGAACTCCTTTGCCTCAAAGGCGCAGATTCTGAAAATGAATATTGAAGAGGCAAAATTTTTATGTAATTGCGATGACCTCGGTGAGGTACTGGAAACGCTGGATGTTGCCGCAACTCAAATCATCGCGATAACTCTGGGTAAAGAGGGCTGTGTATTAAAAACCGGTAATTTTACAGTGAAAATCCCCGGTTTTCGCGTAAACGCCGTCGATACTACCGGTTGCGGCGACGCCTTTATGGCGGCATTGATTGATGGTATTTTAAATCTCGGCAAGAAACCAGAAATATTATCACGTGATGACCTGTACACAATCGGGCATCGGGCAAATGCCGCCGGTGCTTTGACGGCGATGCGATTCGGAGCTATGAGCGGTCTGCCGACCCGCTGTGAGCTGGAAGAATTTTTAACCACAGAAACAGAGTAATGATTGGGTAACTGTATGATCAAACTGACACGCGTATCGGAAGAACCTGTTCTGAAACCAATTTTTGAACACCCTTGGGAAGCAGCCGCGGTATTTAACGGCGCAGCGGTATATGAGAATGGCATTTACCACTATATTTATCGAGCGACCAACATCGGCGGACATGAGAAATATGGTGAATATATAAATAATCTGGGCTATGCCACCAGTCGGGACCTGCTGCATTGGGAGCGCCGCCCGGAACCGATTTTAAGAAATGATGTACCTCAGGAATGGCGGGGTCCGGAGGATCCGCGGATAGTGAAAATTGGAGATACCTTTTATATGACCTATACCGGCTTCGGCGGTCGGTTTCCCGGCGATTATCGAATCTGTCTGGCGACCAGTGATGATTTAATTCATTGGCAGCGCCATGGGGTATTATTGGATGAAGAGAATAAAAATTCCGCCTTTTTTCCGGCGAAATTCGGAGAAGATTACCTACTGTTGCACCGCCGGCATCCCAATATCTGGCTGGCGCGAACCCGGGACTTAAAAACGTTTAGAGATCACCGGATCATCATGAAAATTATAGATGATGACTGGCAGTGTACGCGTATCGGCATCGCCGGTCCACCCGTGCCGCACCCCCGAGGCTGGCTGCTGATTTATCATGCGGTTGATAAGAGTAATGCTTACCGATTGGGAGTGGCGCTGTTGGACTATGAGAATCCGGAGACTGTGCTGGCACGCCAGTCACGTCCGGTGCTTGAACCGGAGTTGGAATGGGAAATTAATGGTTTCGTGCCGAATGTGATTTTCAGTTGTGCCACCGTTGCAACGGAAACCGATTATGTCGTCATTTATGCCGGAGCGGATACGGTAACCGGTGCGGCTGTGGTGAAAAAGGCAGATGTCGTTTTCGAAAATAAAGATTGGCTGGTTTAGATGAAACAATTCTTTATGTTGGTTCTGCTGGTGCTTTGTATTAATTGTGGAAAACCGGCGCCGCAGTCGCCCGTCAACCTGGATCACGCCCTGAGCCTTGTTGATAGTATTGAGGTGAATGGTGAACAGCTCTCCTTTATCCACATTTATGCAGATGCCCCGGATTACAAGCCGCTGGAAGCGCCGGATGAGGGTATCAGCTGTGTCGATGATGTCGGACGTTTTATGGAGGTTTTGGAAGCGGAGATTTGTCGTTATCAAATTACTGAACTTCTGACTCTGGCGCTGGGTATGACCCGTTTTTTATTGTACATGAGCCAGGATAATGGACTGTGGTATAATTTTATCGATGTTGAAGGAAATATAAACAGAAGATACCGGACCAGTATCGCCGAATTTCAGTGGTGGGCGGTGCGCGGATTACGGGGGCTGGCGGCGGCGCTTACTATCCTGGAGCAGTATCCGGCAGAATCGAATCTGAAAACAGCCGTGATTCGGCGCATTCACAGCATGGACAGTCATCTGGACAGCGTTCTGGTGGTTTATCCCCAGCGAATGCAGACGGAATTGGGTCCGCGACCGAAATGGCTGGTGAAGGATGCACCGGATCTGAACAGTGAGTTGTTGCTGGTACTGACTAAGCTTCACGGTCAGAGTGACTTTGATTATAAAGATGAAATTGGGATGATTGCCGATGGACTGCTGGAATTTCAATACCGAAATGTAGAAAGCCCCCTGAACGGCATGTATTTCTGCTGGCGGAACAGCTGGCACAACTGGGGCAACAACCAGGCTACGGCGCTGCTGAAAGCCTATCAGGTAACAAAGGAAAAGAAATATTTAGCCAGTGTACAATTATGGGCGGATAATTTTGTGCCCTTTTTAATTGAAAATAACTTTCCCTGGGAGATTGCGGTTGCCTCCGACGGAACCTATAACGTCACGGCGTTTCCGCAAATCGCTTACGGAATTCATGCGCTTTACAGCGGACTGCAATTATTGGCGGAAATTACCGGGAATGAATTTTATGCGACCAGCGCCGAAACGGTTTTCAACTGGTTCAGAGGTCAAAATCCAGCCGGGACAGCGGTGTACGATCCGCAGAGCGGGCGCTGCTTTGACGGCATCAACGGACCCGGCGAGGTAAACTTCAATTCCGGTGCCGAATCAACGATAGAGTGCCTGCTGGCGATTCAGAAGCGGGGCAAGTTTTAGTTTTTATTTGATTAAATTCCAGGCAATAAGAGTTAAAATTTCCACTCCGGAAAGTCTCTGTCCATTGCCAGCAGGTGGGTTTTGATGCCACTGCGCCGGAGTCCTCCGGTTCGGTGGTCGAATCCCACAATTTCACCGTCCATCTCCGGGATGATGCGGCAGGCATAGAGTCCGTTTTGAAAGGGGTAGAGAAGCCGTGGTTTTTCCGGAAAATGGAGTGGATTTTTTGAGATAATGCCGTACAAGCCGCCGCTGCCCTCTGAACCGGGAGTGTGGTCGTAATCCGGTCCGGTGGAGAAAATCAGCTGATATTTGCCTTTAGATCTTTTGAAGATTTGTGCTACCTCCATTTCGGAATAGCAGCCGGGATCTGCGACCGATGCGAGATATTCCCAATTTTTAAAACCGCCGTCTCTGGAACGAAGTAGGGCAACTACACCGTTTCGCCCGCGGGGATTTTTTAACGATTTGGCACTTACCAGCATGTAGATTTGACTTTCATAGCGGAATACAAACGGATCACGCCAGGCGTGAATGCTGACATCATTGGAAATATGTCTGGGTGAATAGATCAATCCGTCCGGTGGGATGCGAAAATCGGGCAGCGGTTGCCATTCGGGTGTATCAATCCGATCGCCGAAGGCAATACCGATATTTTGGGTTTTGCCGTCGTCGGTTTCCAGATTGCGGGATGTATAGAACATGAGAAAACCGTTTTGAATCCGCACCACATCACCGCTCCAGATGGAGCTATTGTCCCAGCGTCGGGGCGAGGCTGTCAAAACGGCGGTTGAGCCCCAATTTACCGAAGTAAAGTTGCTGGTATTTGCATATCCCACCTGAGCTGCCCAGTGATGTTGCTCCACTGGCACCAGTGCCGGATCGGCGTTCAGATAGAAGAGGTGGAAGTGATTGCTCTTTTTTTCGAAATAGTACCAGAAATCCCAGGCGAATTGGGCAGGATGTTTTAAAATCGGTTGTACCATAGTAAATATTAGTAAAGTGAGTCTCAATTGACAATTAATAATTACCCAATCATAGTAAGTAATCAACATGAATTTTTCAGAAACGATTAATTATCATTTTAATAACATTCAGATTGTATCATTGGAACTCAACTCTTATATTCATAATTGTAAAAAGTGGGAGAAAAGAATTAACACCAGAGAACGCATGAAAGACAGTCATAAAAAAAGCAAATATGGATATTTATTTGCCCTGTTTATCTTTGCAGTAATAATGGTTTTGATTTTCAACCTGATCTCTCTGAATAAACGTCGTTTTCAGAAAAAAGAGGTTACCAAGCTCTATTTTGCCGACAATATTTCCGAAGCGCATCAAAAAATCATTGATAATTTTAATGCGAAATATCGGGGGCGGATTGAGGTAGTTCCGGTTAACTTGCCATTTACAAAGTTTACGACAAATGTGCGTAAGGAATTAATCGCCCGTTCTCTGCGAAGCCGCAGCAGTCGGATTGATATATTTGCTGTTGACCAGATCTGGGTACCGCGTTTTGCGAAATGGGGTGAACCGTTGGCAAAATATTTTATGCAGACGGATTTGTCGAAAATTATTCCACAAGCGTTGGAGACCTGTTATTATGAGGATATCTTATTTGGCATCCCGCTGTATATAGATATTGGTGTCTTGTACTACAGAGACGACCTGATTATAGATACCGGGGAATATACAGATATTCGGCAGAGATTACACGAATCCATTTCATGGGAAGACCTCATTGCATACGGTTTAAAATTTTATCAAAACAGACCGTTTTATCTGTTTCAGGGTGATAATTTTGAAGGGCTGATATGCAATTACCTTGAAATATTGGGAAGCATGGGGGGTACTTTATTCGACGGTGGTCAGCTGAAAATCAATACTCCCAAAGGGCGAAGCAGCGCCCAATTTATGTTGAACTTAATCTGTAAATACAGGTTCGCACCACCCGAAGTCAGTACCTTTATTGAAAGAGAGTCCTACTATTACGCCCTCGAGAAAGATGTGCCCTTTTTTAGGGGATGGTCGAGTTACCTTAAAGATATTGATATTCAGGGTCAGGACCCGGAGAAGGTCAAGTATCTGAAAATGGTGTACTTACCTCATTTTGCCGGGCATGAACCGGTCACCGTTTTTGGCGGCTGGAATTTGATGATATCAAAATATTCCGACAATAAGCCGGAGGCGTTTGAGTTTCTCAGATATATTCAGACGGAGGAAGCACAGAAAATCATGTTTGAAACCTCGGGATATCTGCCAATCCTGAAAAGTATCTATTCTGATCCGGATGTAGTCCGTCAGTCTCCTTATATTGTCCGTATTGGTGAAATAATGAAAACAGGGATTCATCGCCCCAGTTTGATTAATTACACCAAGATTTCCGATATTTTATCCTTTTATTTGAATAAGGTTTTAAAATCGGAAACATCGGTGGAAGAAGCATTAAGGCTCGCCGAAGAGACCATTGCTTCAGACAAACTGTTTTTAAGATAGACAGAGCTTATGGGAATATTTAACCGATTAAAGCAATACCGGTTTGAGATCCGGCATTTTATTATTCTCTTCATCATTTTAGCGGCATTTCAGGTCTTTTTATCCTATTTACATAACATATCGAGCAACACCTTAATCGAGCAGACAATGGACCTCTACCGGCGTGATTCGGCGATCCGGTTGGGAAATTTAGCCACGACTTCACTGGAATTATTGCTGGAACAGAGTCTGGCGTATCCCTTAAAGACCGAAGATTCCCGGCGGAACACAATTCAGGCGTTTGACATAATTCTAAACCAGCAAACCCTGCAACAGAATGTTGATGAAATGTGCATCATTTTTTCTTCAGGAGGGAAGATATTTGTGATTGATGATGGGAGCGCATTGTACGATTTTATCTTTACACGCCAAGAACCACAATATCCCAGCAGTCTCGATCATAGCGTGGCGGTTGATTATTACACAGACTTCAGTAAAGAGATCAGAAATTCTGAGCAAATTTACTGTACCTGGGACAATATTCAGTCATTTCATGTCTTGGTTCCATTGGTGCCGAAAGGTGAATATGAGGGTGTTGTTTACATGAGAATCACTCCGGATGTCAGTAATATCACCCGCGAGATTTCGACGATATATGATGAGACCGGTATTATATTCACCGCCCTTATTTTATTCGGGTTACTGGCAATGTTTTATATTACCTCTTATACTGTCAGAGAACGGGATTTGGCGCAGAAAGAGTTGTTTAAAGAGCGGGAAAAACAGATCAAAGCCGATATTGCGCATCAGAAGGAAGAGCTGTTTACTAAACGTATTTATCATGCTCATCACAAAGCGGAAAAAGTGATGGGATTCATCAAAGATGAAATCCGGAATCTATCGGATAAAAACATCAATGACTTTAAATATATCGTAACACGTTACTCCAATTTCATTTCCCGGGTCATCTATGATATGAAGTGGTATGATCCCCCGGTTCACGCAACCCGTAATCCCATTTTTTCCACCAATATTAACGACGTGATTCGTTTTCTGGTTACTTACGTTTTTAAGAGGGTATACAGTGAAAATTCGGCTTACGATTTCAGACTTGAACTGGATGAACAGTTGCCGGTTGTTCATATAAATGAATATGTGGTCTGGGAGATACTGGAGCCGCTGATTCAGAATTGTATCGATCATAATAAAGGTCAGGGGGTTTTGATAACCATCAGAACTAGATATTTTCCCGTAAAATCAATGTCGGAGATAAATATCATTGATAATGGCAAAGGGATTGTGCCGGAACTGTTGCAGGTCAATCAAAACGGTGTTAAAGAGATCTTTTTAGAACGAAGTTCGACTCATGAGAACGCTAAAAACTCAGGTTACGGATGTTACATTGCCCATGAATTGAGTACCAAGCGCTGTGGCTGGCGGATAGATGCGGAAAATCTTGAGTCCGGAGGATCCAAGATAACCATCCAAATACCATTAAATTAACAGGATAATTTTAAATGATAAAAAATACAATTCGGATTTTAGTGATTGAGGATGAAGAGTTTGATGTTCGTCGTATCGTTAATACGATTAAGCCCTATTCCCAGATAAAAATCGTTGATATTGTTTCCAGTGGAGCAGACGCGGTCAATCTGGTCGCCCAGAAAAAAAACGGATATGACGTAGTTATCATGGATTTTCAGATCGCCGGCGGGATTATGGGAGAGGATTTAATCAGTGAGATCAAGGCTATTAATCCATTACTGCAAATAATCGTCGTTACAAAAATGACGATCCACCAGACCGATTTTGATTTTGCCGACCGTCTGATCAAGGCGGGAGCTTACTGGTTTTGTACGAAGTATCCGGGTGACATTGAGTCTTATATCTATCAGCCCACCGATTTTATACTCAGCATCGTTAATGCTTATGAAAAAAAGGAGCTGGCTTTAGACAACCTGAATACAAAACGGAAGCTTGATAAAAGTGTTCAGGACATTTTGGATAAGCGAAAAATTATTGGCATTTCCCCGCCGATCCAAACCTTAAAAGAGCAGATTCAGCAGTTTTCTAAAACCAACGCCAGTGTTCTGATATATGGTAAATCGGGGACAGGCAAAGAGTTGGTTGCGATGAATATCCACTATCTGAGCTCCAGAAATCTGGAGAATTTCGTCCCGATAAATTGCGGTAGTATTCCCCGTGACCTGATTGAAAGCGAGCTGTTCGGATTTGAGAAAGGGTCTTTTACCGGTGCACAGGAAAACCGGGCGGGTCTGTTCGAGCGTGCCAACGGTGGCACAATCTTTCTGGATGAGGTGTCGGAATTTCCACTGGCAGCCCAGTCCAAACTCCTGCGGGTTTTACAGGAGGGTCAGATTGATAAAATCGGGCGTCAAAGAAGTTATGAAGTTGATGTCAGAGTAATTTCCGCAACCAATAAGAATCTGGAAAAGATGGTCCAGGATAAAGAATTCCGGGAAGACCTCTATTATCGACTGAATGTCTTGCAGATTTATGTTCCATCCCTGGAGGAACGAAAGGAGGACATTCCGGTTTTGGTTGAGCATTACTTAGGTTTGTATAGTAAAGAGATGGGACGGACAGTGCCTGAATTTGGTGAGGGAGCGCTGAAGATTCTGGAAGATTATCACTGGCCGGGGAATGTGCGCCAGCTTCAGAATGTGGTTCAACGGATGCTTTTCCTGAGTAAGGACCGGATTTCCCGGGATAATGTGATCAATGCTATTGGAATGAAAATGAACTTTAGTGATCAGCGGCAGCTCTATCAGTTCGATCGTGAAAATATTAAGCCGTTGAAAGAGATTGAACGGCAGTTTCGGAAAGCCTATATCAGCTTCGTCCGGGGCTTAAGCAAAACCGATGCAGAGGCTGCACAAAAATTGGACCTGGCGCCACCAAACTATTTTCGGATTTCCAAAGAGTTAGGTCTGAAATAGAACCGACTGCTTCTATAGATTTCTAATCTGATAATCCGGCTTTATTAATTTAATAAGTTCCTGTCACTCGTAGGGCTTTTTCCCTAGGGCTTGACCACGCTGACAAGGCGGCAGTGGTTTGGCGTGATTTTTGTCGAAAGGGCTTTTATGAAAAATCCAATACCTATTTGAACATGTATCATTACCTGGAAAATATCGATATCGTGCTGCTGTTTCTCTATTTCATGGCTGTATTGGTAATTGGTTTGTACTATTCGAACCGGGAGAAAACGCCGACTGAGTATTTTCTGGCAGGACGAAATGTGGGTTGGATTGCCATCGGCTCATCTCTGTTTGCCACAAACATCTCCAGTGAGCACTTTATCGGATTGGCGGGCTCGGGTGCCAGTACAGGGTTGGCGGTAGGTCATTTTGAATGGTTGGCTTGTTTTATCGTTTTGCTACTGGGTTGGGTCTTTGTTCCGTTTTATTTAAAATCCGGCGTCTATACTATGCCGGAGTTTCTGGAGCGTCGCTTTAATAAATCCAGCCGCATGTACCTGACGACCATTTCAATTATCGCTTATATTCTGACGAAAATTTCGGTTACCTTGTTTGCGGGCGGTTTGCTGCTGAATCAGATTTTGGGCTGGAATATGATCACCTCCGCTATTGTAATGGTCATTATCACCGGTATTTATACTATTGCCGGAGGGCTGAGTGCGGTTATCTATACAGAGTTGATTCAAACGGTTATTTTAGTTGCGGGCGCCGTTGTTTTGACGCTTGTGGGACTGGGCGAAGTGGGTGGTTTTCAGGGTTTGAGGGCAGCTTTGCCGGCAGATTTCTTTCACATGTTTAAACCGTCTAATCACCCCGATTTTCCCTGGACCGGAATCATCTTTGGGGCACCGATCCTGGCGGTTTGGTACTGGTGTACCGATCAGGTTATCGTTCAGCGGGTATTGAGTGCCCGCAATATCCGACATGCCCGTAGCGGCGCCATTTTCGCCGGATTCCTAAAAATCCTACCGGTTTTTATTCTCATCCTGCCGGGTATGATTGCCCTGGCTCTCTTTCCGGGAATCAAGGGAGACGAGGCTTATATTGCTTTAATTATCAGTAATTTACTGCCCGCCGGCATTCGCGGTATTGTTATTGCCAGTTTGCTGGCAGCGCTGATGTCCTCGTTAGCCAGTACATTCAACAGTAGTTCAACGCTGATTACCATGGATGTGTACCGTCAGTTCAGACCCCAGGCAAATGGTCGTGAAATTGTGCTGATTGGTCGCCTGGCTACCACAGCTCTGGTGATCCTGGGCATATTATGGGTCCCGTTTATACGCAGTATCAGCAGTCAGTTGTTTATATATCTGCAAAGTGTTCAGGCTTATATCAGCCCGCCGATCGCCGCGGTTTTTTTAATCGGATTATTTTCAACGAGGGTGAATGGACGGGCGGCGATGACAGCCCTGATTAGTGGTGGAATTTTGGGCGCCCTCAGGCTTATTTTTGAGATTCTCAGTAAAAAAAATCTGCTGAATCTGGGACCGCTGCAATGGTTTGCCAGCATGAATTATCTCCACTTTGCCATATTTCTGTTCGTTATTTCGGTATTGATCATGCTGACAATGAGTATTTTTGGTGCGGCACCCAGTCGTGAACATTTGCAAAATGTCACCATTAACGGGGGTAGACAGGGGAAGTCTCTGGGTGAAAGAATAGAGGTGGAAAAGGGGACCTGGGACCAGCTGAATATATTTTTTTCGATTGTGTTGGTTTTAACGATTTTGAGTCTTTGGGGCATCTTTTTTTAGGGAGGTTTTGCGCATGAAATTAAAACGATGGAGCGGATTGATATTATTGGCTTTGTTTATTACTCTGAGTAGCTGTCAGGTGCGGCAGGATAAAACTGTTGACGCAAAGGTTAAACAGTTGTTGGCGCAGATGACGCTGGAAGAAAAGATCGGGCAAATGACCCAGATTTCGATCCAGGTTGTTTCAAAAACACGGGGTACCGTTGATCAAAAACATGAAATTGACCGGGAGAAACTGGTGGAGGCGATTACCCGGTACCACGTGGGGTCTATTCTGAATGTCTGGGATGTGGCGCATTCGCCGGAATACTGGCAGGAGCTGATTACTCAGATTCAGAACATTGCGATAGAGGAAACCCGTCTGGGGATTCCGGTAATTTATGGCATTGACGCCATTCATGGAGCCAATTATACACTGGGGGCAACGATTTTTCCCCAAAACATAGCCATGGCAGCCACCTGGAATCCGGAGCTGGTCCGGAGAAGTGCCGAAATCACGGCACGGGAAGTGCGCGCCTGCGGGATTCCCTGGAATTTCAATCCGGTACTGGGGGTGGGCAGGCAACCGTTGTGGCCTCGACTTTTTGAGACTTTTGGGGAAGATGTCTTCCTTGTGAGTGTGCTGGGAGAGGGATATATAAAAGGCTTGCAGGGTGCCGACTTTTCGGCTTCCGACAGAGTTGCGGGTTGTGCCAAACATTATCTCGGAGACAGCTTCCCGTTTTCCGGGAAGGACCGAACCCCTGCTTGGATTCCCGAACGGATGTTGCGGGAACTATTTGTGCCGCCCTATCGAGCCGCCGTTAATGCCGGAGTGGCAACAATTATGGCAAACAGCAGCGAAATAAACGGAATTCCCGTGCATTCCAGTCATTTTCTATTAACGGATTTGTTACGGGGCGAGCTTGGCTTTAAGGGTTTTGTGGTATCAGATTGGAACGATATTAATAATCTCTACCGGCGTGAGAAAGTAGCTGCCAGTCAGAAAGAGGCAGTCAAAATGGCGGTCATGGCGGGTGTTGACATGAGTATGGTGCCCTATGATTACAGTTTTTACGAACTATTGCTGGAGCTGGTTAATGAGGGCAGTGTGCCACTGGCGCGGATTGATGAGGCAGTCAGTCGTATTCTCAAAGTAAAATTTCAGTTGGGTTTGTTCGATAATCCCTATCCGGAACCGCATGCCGTTCAATTGATTGCGTCGGCGGAGGCACAGGCGCTGAACCACCAGGCGGCGGCAGAAGCGATTACGCTGCTTAAAAACCATAACCATATCTTACCGCTGACAAAAAACCGAAGGGTGTTTGTTACCGGACCGACAGCGAACTCTCTGTCAGCACTAAATGGTGGCTGGACGATTACATGGCAGGGCAATGAGGAGACTCTCTATCCATCGGAAAAATTGACTATTTTGGAAGCGATCAGGGTAAAAACCGGAGAAGAGCAAACCAGTTATATACCCGGAGTGGCATTTGATACGGTAATAGATATTCCGCAAGCCGTACAAATGGCTCAAAATGCGGATGTAGCGGTTATCTGTATCGGGGAACCAGCCTATTGTGAGACTCCCGGTAATATTGACGATCTGACAATGACGAAGCCGCAGCTGGAGCTGGTAAAAGCCATTTCAAAAACCGGAGTTCCGATCGTGCTGGTCCTGGCTGAGGGCAGACCGCGGATTATCAGTGAAATTGTTGATCTGGCGGATGCGATCGTAATGGCTTACCTGCCGGGATTGGAAGGGGGTCCGGCGATTGCCGATGTACTGTTCGGTGATGTCAATCCCGGCGGGAAATTGCCGATTTCTTATCCGCGATATCCAAACTCACTGATGACCTATGATCACAAAACCAGTGAAGTAGTGGATGTTAACGATTATGATGTTCAGTGGTCTTTCGGTTTCGGATTAAGCTATACCACTTTTGAATATTCCAATCTCCGGTTAGATACCACGGTTTATAATCCTGACAGCGGGATCAGGATTTCGGTGGATGTGACAAATGTCGGTGATCGTGGAGGTCAGGAGGTGGTACAGCTTTATGTAAGCGATCAAGTCGCATCGGTTACACCGCCGGTGAAAAGATTGAAGAGGTTTCAGAAAATTTATTTGGATCCGGGGCAAACCCGGACGGTTGATTTTACTCTGAACCATTTGGATTTAGCATTTGTTGGTCGGGAGAACACCAGAATCACAGAACCCGGAGAGTTTACGGTTGAGATTGCCAGACTGACCCGAAAATTTATCCTGGAATGAGTCAATCATGGAAGTCAAAGGTTTATTATTAATTGGATAAGGATTTGCTTATTATTCTGATAATTCCAAATTATTCTCATCCGGCTTGTATTATCACTCTATCTGACGGTCGGAGATTTGAACGGAATGAAAAAAAATGTTGGCCTGTTTTTTGTGAGTGGAAATGGCAATGGATATAACATTATCGAAAAAAATGGATTTGCGATAGTAGAGAAAACACCTGTGAGGAATGGGTGTGAGTGTTTCGAAAAACAGATTCAATAAGTAAAAAATGCAGGAGGAGAAAGTGAAGAAACAATTGTTAATTGTGGTGGTGTTGATGCTGGCTGTCGGTATCACCTACGGGCAGAAAGTAATCAACGGATTTGAGGCGGCTCCGGACACCAACTACTGGGCTATTTATATGGGTGATAATGCGATTGCAGATTCATCCTATATGGAATATTCCATGGTGGCGGACCCGGTTGCAGCAGGTGACAGTGCCTTTAGGGTGGTCTACAGCGCTCAAAACAGCGAGAGCTGGGGCGGTTTCGTCAAACTGGAACACTGGAATCCCGATTCAAATTCGACCTATGATTTTACCGGTTACGATTCCATTTCATTCATGTATTACAATGAATTACCGGCTTCGGCAGCGGCACGGGTGCATCTGCGTTTGAATCTCCACGATGTCAGCGATTCTCCGGAAGGTAATAAGACCTATGATGTCAATCAGTGTGAGTATTATTATTCCTTTCACTACATCATGGACGAAGCACCGGGCTGGCAGAAGATTCAATTGCCGCTGTTGAGTAATGATTCCTGGGATGGCAACGGTTTCAACCTGACCGGCTGGTCTGGCATTAACGGCAATGCAACTCTCGATCTTCACAAAATCAAAGGATTTTCCTTTGAAGTCTCGATTAACGGCGGTGGAACCGGTGAACGGGTGCACGGAGCATTCATTCTGGATGATTTGAAACTGACGGGAGCGGTGGCAGCGCCATTTGTCATTTTTACCGGCGAAGCCCTTAATGTCAAGCTGGGTCAATTTACCTGGGGACAATCCACCCTTGAGGTCGAGGAGGGGACCGGTATAGACGGCTCTAATGCTCTGAAATGGGTCCAGGGCGATGAGTGGGGTAACGGCTGGTCCGGTGCCGGTTTTAATATTGATCCGCCTCAGGATATGACGATGTCGTGGGGAGTGGATTCCTTAAAATTTGCCATGAAGGCGAGTACCGGTACCGATACTATTATGTTTCAGTTCGAAGATGGCACTGCCAAAAGGGCTTATAAAATTAACCCTATTGATGACGGTGAATGGCATGAGTACGCCATGAAATTGACCGATTTCTTCTATAATGAGGGAACCAGTAATTTCGATTCTTCAAGTGTTTCCGTGTTTCAGTTTATGGCGTTTGGTAATGCGGTTGTGGGAAATACCATTTTGTTTGATTATGTCTGGACCGGCAATCCGATCATTGATATTACCGGAACCGAGGAGGTTCAGGGAGTTGACGCCGTTCAGTCCACTGAATATTACAATCTGGTTATCTGGCAGGATAATGTGGGTGAAGACGGTGAAACCTATAATGTTTACGCCAGTGAAGAGCCGATTACCGATATCACCGCACCGAATGTGGAAACCGTGGCTGTGGGAGTATATGAAGGCACTCAGAATGCGATTCATTACCTCTATTACCCGCTCGAGGATCACGACATGACCTATTATTATGCCGTTGTCTGTCTTGATGCCTTTGGAAATGACGGACCTCCGGGAGTTTCGGGAGCGATTACCAATACGGCAAAAGGTATTCCGACCATTTCACTCGATGTGCCGGCTACTTTTACGGTTGACGGTGATCTGACCGAATGGTATGACAGTGATATCACGCCCTGGGTCCTCAAACCGGAAACCGATAACGTGGCAGTGGGAACAGTAACCGATGAAGCGGACCTGACCGCTACGGTATTTCTGGCGATTGATGATGATTATCTGTATGTTGCTGCGGATGTGATTGATGATGTTTATAACTTTGGTGAAGGTGAATGGTGGAATCAGGATGCCTTTGAGTTCTTCATCGGGCTGTACGATTCCCGCGGCGCCAAACACACGTCCAATAAGCGGGGTGCCGAACCGGATTATAAACTGCAGATGCATGCCAACGGATTGGTGAATGAGTATATTGGCAATACTATCTGGACGGTTGATGATCCGCTCTTCCACCTGGAGGATTTTGGCGGATCTGACTATGTGATTGAGACCAAGATTCCGCTGGATTCCATCGCCGGTCCCGAAGATGAACGGTTTTATCCGAAGCGGGGTATGCGGATTCCGATTGAACTCTACTTCCATGACAATGATGGTGCCTGGGATGGTAATCTGGCTTGGTCGCCGTTCAATACCGATCATGCCTGGCAGTCACCGACCGAGTGGAGTTATACCTGGATCGGTGATACAACTCATGTCGCCACAACAGGGATAGCCGGCGATAATCGTCAGCTACTGCAATCTTACCGCCTGGAGCAGAATTACCCGAATCCTTTTAATCCCACAACACAGATCAGGTACACCATTCCACGCTCCGGAAATGTGACGATCCGAATTTTCAATATGGTTGGGCAACAGGTCGCCGAGCTTGTAAACGATTATCAGGTGATGGGAACTTACAACGTAGTTTGGAACGCTGAAAATCTTCCTTCAGGAATCTACTTTTATCAGATTCAATCCGGCGTATTCAAGCAGACCAGGAAAATGATGCTTGTGAAATAGCATTACAATGAAGTATAATAGGGGTGCGGTTTCTGACCGCACCCCGTTAATTGTCAAGACATACTTCAAAATGAATTTTCAGCGGGAATCTTCTTTTTTATATCAAATGCTATCACAGACAATACCCTTTAAGGAAAAGAGCATGGTCCGATTAACAAATTTCAAATGCAAATGTTTTTGGATCGCTTTGATGGTGGTGATCGGTTCGATAACAAGCTTTTCCCAGACCACCGGTAAAATATCCGGGCGGATATTTGATAAAGCAACCGGGGACGCTTTACCGGGCGCAAACATTATTCTGGTTGGGACGTCACTGGGGGCGGCGGCAGATGAAAAGGGCGATTTCTATATTATCAATGTCAGACCGAGCACCTATTCGGTAAGGGCGCAGATGATTGGATACAATCCTGTTACGGTACAGAATGTCCAAGTGTCAGTAAATCGAACCGAGTATCTGGAAATCGGGATGACTTCAACCGTACTTGAGGGTAAAGAGGTAATTGTAACCGCCCAGAAAATTTCGGTCAGGAAGGATCAGACCAGTACAGTTAAAAATGTATCGTCAGATGAAATTGAAGCGCTGCCGGTCGAAAGTATTACGGATGTGGTATCCATGCAAGCCGGTGTGGTAAAAGGTCATTTCCGGGGAGGGCGTCCAACGGAAGTATCCTACATGATTGATGGGATTCCGGTGGATGAAGGATTTGGCGGCGAGGGTCGGTCGGTGGATTTGGAGCCGGAGTCCATTCAGGACCTGGAGGTTATCACCGGTACTTTCAATGCCGAATATGGTAAAGCCATGAGCGGGATAGTGAATGCCGTAACCAAAGTTGGTGATAATACTTTTCATGGATTAGTGTCAGGAGCGCTGGGCAATTATTACACGCCTCATGATGATATCTTCATCGGTCTGAAACCGGATGAAATTACCCGTAACCAGGATTATAAGCTCAATCTCAGCGGACCGATACTGAAAGACCGGCTGTTTTTTCTGGTCAATTTTCGCCATCAGGATAATAAAAACCATCTCAACGGCTACCGCTTGTTTAATGTAGATGATTTTAGCTATTACGGCGAAGATAATCCGGCGTTGTGGTATTATGAATTTAATGGCGACAGCGCCTATGTCCCCATGAACCGTAATATCGAATCATCATTTATGGGTAAGTTATCTTCTCGGTTGTTTGAAAATGTTAAAATTTCATTATTGACAACCATTAATAAAAATCTCTGGGGGCAGTACAATCACCAGTACAAATATAATCCCGATGGGGTGGCAACACCGCGCCGTTTTTCAAAAATGTATGCCCTGAATATAAACCATATGCTGGGCAAATCTCTGTTTTATGAATTGAAGCTGTCTTATGTGGATAATTATTATGGTGATTATGTTTATAAGGATCCCACCGATTCTTGTTACGTCCATGATGTCTACAATCAGAGTGACGGACCTGGCTTTTTCACCGGTGGTCAGCAGAAACATCACACCATGCGGACGATGATTGATAAAAATGCCAAATTTGACTTGACCTGGCAGATGAATAAACATCACAGTTTTAAAACCGGTCTGCACTATACCGGTCATATCATTGATAGCAAGGAGCGTCAAATTCAAAATGTTTACAGAGATACGGACCATGAAGGGGAGTTTGAAATCCGTCTGATTGACGGGAAGACAAAGATCATTTATCCCAATTACGAACCGACGACTCTGCATGATACCACGATATACACCGATACCATTTATGTGAAGCCCATTGAATATTCCGTCTATCTTCAGGATAAAATGGAATTTGATAACATGGTTATCAATGTTGGGGTGCGCTATGACTATTTTGAGCCGGATAAACGCTATCCGACCCAATGGCGGAACCCCGCCAATCAGATCCGATTTCCCGACAATCCGGAAAAAATGTCGGATTATGTCTATGCCAAACCAAAGACTCAAATCAGTCCCCGCCTCGGGCTTTCATATCAGTTGGGATCGGCGGCGGTGTTGCATTTTAGTTATGGGCACTTCTTTCAGATGCCGCCGGGATATGCGCTCTATGTTGGTAATTCCTATCGGATTTCACCAACGGACTATTCGACTATTCTAGGTAATCCCACCATCAACGCCCAGAAAACAGTCCAGTACGAAATCGGGTTGTGGCAGGAATTGATGAACGGGATGGATCTGGAAGTGGCGCTCTTTTATCGTGATATTTACGATTTACTGAGCGTCAAGGTCGTCAGTACATATAATCAAACAGAATACGGACTGTATACCAACAAGGATTATGGCAATGTCCGTGGTCTGGAAGTCAAGTACAAATACCTCTTTCACAAGTTTTTTGTAAACCTGAACTATACGCTTCAGTATACCCGTGGTAATGCCGATAATCCCACCATGACATACAACCGTGCCGGTGATAGTATTGACCCGGTCAATCAGATGATTCCCATGTCCTGGGACCAGCGTCATACGCTGAATGTTACAACGGGGTATAATACCAAAAAGTTTGGCGCTACCCTGACCGGCTATTATGAATCGGGAACGCCCTATACCTGGTCTCCGGTGAGCAACACTATGCTGTTCAGGGTGAATTTATTACCCAATAATTCCAAGATGCCGGCGCAAATCAGATTTGACTTGAATGGTCACTACAATATCGCGCTGTCCGAGCGGATAAATACCAAACTGACCCTTACAATTTATAATCTGTTCGATCGCCTGAATGAGGTTTGGGTAAACAGTCAAACCGGGCGAGCCTATACGGCAATCATCCGGGAAACCGATCTGAACAGCCATAAGAGTGTTTTCAATGATTATCTCGACCGGATTCAAGATCCCGGTATGTATTCAGCACCGCGGCTGATCAAAGTCGGTCTTGGAATCGAGTTTTAATGATGCCTATTCCTATCTCAAATACAGACGCCAGAGGAGGTCGTAAATCAATGAAATTAATGCCGGGATTTTATGCATTGCTCTGTTCTTTAATTCTGCTTTCCGGTATTCTGTTAGGACAGGGTAAAATATATGAAGGACCCGATGACCCCGCCGGTGATCCGGCGGCTATCCGCGAAGGATATATGACCGGTAACCGGGTTTTTCTGTATTTCAAAAATACTACCCAGCTGTCCGACTGGCCGAAAGTGGAGGTTTCCAAATGGCCGGATACCTATGAAGGTACCAAAATGGTTGACGGAATCGGATTGCTGATCGGCGCTCAGGTTTTTATTACCCGGGACACGATTCCGGTTACAGATCTAGATTCGGTTGCCCTACTGTCAGCTCGGGGGCTTATTGATACGCTTTACTTTTTACAGACTCAGTATCGGGAGGAGATGGATAAAGACCCCACGGGGCAGATTGAGTGGGGACTTTATCCGGTCTTTGGCTATTTTAACGTAAACAGCGAAACCCCCGCCATGAGCAATGATTCACTTTCCTGGCCGCCGGCAGGCTGGCCGGCTGCCGGTGATCAGCTCAAGTGGCAGGGAGAATGGGACGGACGCTTCGGGCGGGGCGTCATTTATGCCGATCTGGAGACCTATTTCGTTGCCAACGATGCCCAGGATCAGGAGTATTTAGGTCCCGAAGACCGGGTCAAATATTACCCGCGTCCGGGCGTCTTTATCGGCGATAAGTGTCCCTCTTGTGTGACGGTCCAGCACGGTAAACCCTGGGGCGGCATCGGAATTCGGGTGGAACAGCGCGGTTTTCAATGGAACAATCCCCAGGCGCGGGATGCGATTTTCTGGGAATATAACATTGCTAACATTTCTGATTATACTCTTCCTAAAGTTGCCTTCGGCTACTGGGTTGACAATGCCATCGGCGACAATGTCGCCGGCGCCGGCGATGATGATGAATTGGGCTATTTCGATCGCAGTATTGATATGGCGTATTCCTGGGATATTGACGGCATTGGTCAGGGCGGCTATCCAACGGGAACGATGGGCTTTGCATATCTTGAGAGTCCGGGGTTCCACAATGACGGGATTGATAACGACTGGGATGGTTTGATTGATGAAAAACGGGATAATGACGCTGAAAGCGAAATCGGACCCTATGATGGCATCGCGAATTTGGCAGATTTTTTGAATTTTTACCGGTTAACCGAAGCGGATCTGAAAAAGCACTGGGACGCGGATGAGGATCAGGACTGGCAGGATGGCGAAGATTTGAACGGGAACGGCGTTTATGATGCTGGAGAGTATGCCGGTGACGACATCGGTCTGGATGGTGTGGCGCCGGGGGAATTGAATTATTTTGGACCTGATGAAGGCGAGTGTAATCACAAGCCGGATTATGTTGAAGGAATTGGTTGTGAGCCCAATTTTGCCGCTACCGATGTCAGTGAATCGGATATGGTAGGATTGACCTCGTTTCAACTCTTTCCGATCCAGCCTCATCGTCCACCCTATACTAAATGGTTTCGGAATGACAAATCAATGTGGGAAGTGATTGGTTCCGATACCCTGATCGAATATCTTGGAAATATCAGCAACCTGGTGGAGACCTTTGCCTCCGGACCATTCCCGCTTTTTCAGGGGCTCCGGGAGCGGATTTCCATGTCAGAATTGCACTCCTATGACCCGTTGGAGGGACTCAACTCGGATGAGCACTCGGCACCGGCGCTCTTTGAACTGAAGCGCATCGTGCAGGTCATTTACGAAAAAGACTATCGTTTTGCCCAGCCGCCGAAAATGCCGACGTTGAAAGCCACTGCCGGCGATGGGCGGGTTATTCTGACCTGGGATAATATTGCCGATACAAAGACCCGCGATCCCTTTGTCGGCAATGTCAATGATTTTGAGGGCTACAAACTATTTCGCGCCACGGATAAAAAAATGTCGGATGCACAGGTAATAACCGACGGCTACGGAACTCCGATGTTTATGAAACCCATTTTTCAGTGTGACAAAAAAGACGGTCGCATGGGATTTACAGACTTTGGACTGGTTAATGGAATGGGCTATAACCTGGGCACCGATTCCGGTATCCGCCACTGGTTTGAAGACACCAATGTCCAAAACGGGCGCACCTACTATTATGCCATTGTCGCTTATGATTACGGTGCTCCGGATATCGGACCCGGCATCGCACCTTCGGAAAATAATATCATCATCAGTCTGGATGAAGCCGAAAATGTCAAGGGTTACAGTAAAAACGTTCAGGTCGTGACTCCGCATCAAAAAGCCGCCGGCTATATTCCGGAGGAAGTGGTGATTTCCGCAGATCAGGAAATTCTCGGATCAGGCACAGTTGTTCCTGAAATTATCGCCAACAGCAGTCTGAAGCCGGGGCACGATTACGAAGTGAGCTTTGGTCTGGATACCCTGGGAGTTATCGATAATTATGATCACGGAGTTTATTATAGCAACAACAGTATCCGGGTTTTTGATGTCACTGATTCTACCGAGGTATATCTGGAAAATTCCGACAACTTTACCGGGACCAATCTGGTTTATGATGATACCCTGGGAAACTGGTATATCAATACGATCGGGAATATTAAAACGGATGTATTTGATGGATTGGTAGTAAATATTCAGATGCCGGTCCGGACAGCCCAGTATAATGATGCCGGTTCAAAATGGGTGGTCGGATCAGCACCGATTACAGTTACTCCGACAAAGACAGAGTCCCGCTATTTCCCGTGGGATTATGATATTATTTTTACCGATGATGTCAGCTATACCGGAAAAGGCAGCACTTCCTGGATACGGGATGTTGACCACGTCCGCCAAACCCGCAATCTGCTGACAAGTGAAAATTTTAATTTCTACGTGGTCAACAGGTCCTTTCCGGACTCGCTGGAAATCATGGATTTAATCGTGCATGATCTGAATAAAAATGGTCAATATGATATTCTGGAAGACCAGATTTATGCAGGCGCTCTTGATAGTAGCGGAAAATGGGCTGGCAGCGTCTTTGCGATTGATTTTCGGTCAGCCCATGGAGACGCAGACCTGTTGCCTAAGGCGAATGATGTTTACCGGGTCACCTTTATGCGCCCCTTTTATATTACCGATAAAATCCGGTTTAACATTGTTAAAACTGATTCCATTGACCGGCAGGCGCTAAGAAATACCATGAAGGATATTAAGGTAGTGCCCAACCCCTATGTGGCGACCAATGCCATGGAGACGTCCGTCGCCAACTGGTTCCTTAATCAGCGGCGCCGAATCATGTTTACCAATCTTCCATCCCGCTGCACCATCCGGATTTTCACAGTCAGTGGAGTCCTGGTGGATGTGATCCGGGTTAATAACAGTGCCGAAAACGGAATTGCCCATTGGGATTTGTTATCGCGCGAAAATCTTGAAGTGGCGGCGGGCATGTATATCTATCACGTCCAGTCCGAACTGACCAAAGATGAAAAGGTTGGTAAATTTGCCATTATCAAATAATTCAGACAGGGAATCAAGATGAGAGCGTTAAAAGAATACAGCAATAAGAAACTCCAAAAGTCAGCTCTATTATATTTTCTTACAGTCATTATTTTGCTTCAGTGCGGACGGCTTGAGGCGCAAAAACCCTATCGTGTCGGTACGACTGCGGCAAACTTTCTGGAGCTGGGCGTCGGCAGTGATGGTAATGCAATGGGTGAGTCCTATGTGAGTATTGTCGGCAATCTTTCTTCGGTATACTGGAATCCGGCGGGGTTGGCTTTTATGGAACGAAATGAAGTGCTGTTCATGTACCAACCCTGGGTAATAGATATCAGCAATGAATTTGTAGCCGTTGCCTATTTATTACCATCAGCAGGTACTTTTGCCCTGGCGATTAATCATGTTGGTTATGGCAATGAACCGGTGACAACCCTGGAAGATCAGGACGGCACGGGTGAATTGTATACTGCCAATGACTACTGTTTTAGTCTTACCTATGCCCGCAAACTGGCGCAGTGGTTCGCCTTCGGGGCGTCGGCGAAATATATTAGCTCTCAAATCTGGCACACCTCTGCCTCTGCAATGGCTGTTGATCTGGGTGTCAACGTCAATACCGGATTCTTTTCCGTGACGGGTAAATATGAGGACGGAATGCGCATCGGGATGAGCATTTCCAATTATGGCTCCCGGATGCAATACGACGGCATGGACCTGTTATTTCCCATTGACATTCTGCCCAATGAGGCTGGTAATTACAGCTCCGTTAAAGGCAAGTTTAATCTGCAGGAATGGGAACTGCCGTTGATTTTCCGGATTGGCGTCTCGGTTCGACCGCTGGTGACCCGCTATACGCGTCTGACCCTGGCGGCAGATGCACTCCACCCCAATAATAATGCCGAATCGGTGAATGTCGGGGCTGAATATGCAATCACAATACCGGGCAGCGGGAGCTTTTTCCTGCGTGGCGGTTATAAATCTTTGTTCATGGAGGAAACAGAATTCGGTGGTACCTTTGGAGGCGGGCTGAAATTGAATTTTCTGGACAATTATGCCATTAAAGTTGACTATGCTTTCAAACCGGTTGGAATTCTCGGTAATACACATTCCTATACCCTGGGCGTAATTTTTTAGCCGGAGCAGCCTATGATTCCAGGATATGCCCGATTGCACTTCTGAGAAACGAGTCAGTACGCTGACATTTTTTGGTTAGTGGTTTATTGCCGGTTTTGATCCGATTGAGATGAATAAGCACAATATAAAGTGCCCATTTTTGGTGAAACCGCTTGTAATCTTGGCGGCGGTTTTACTGTATAAGGCTTGCAGCCAGCCGGAACCTGCGATTCCACCGGCAAAAATCCTGGCGAAAGTCGGCAACCGGATTATTACAACAGACGAATTTATCATCCGGGCGGAATACACCATCCGACCGGCTTATTGCCGGCAGGAGAATTACATTCACCGAAAAATCGTACTCAATTCGCTGATTGCCGAAAAATTGCTGGCGTTGGAAGCGGGCGGGGATAATGAACTAACCCAAAATGAAGAATTTCAGGATTATATCCGGGGGCGCCGGGAGCAGGCTATGCGGCAATTCTTATATTATGATGTTGCTAAAAGTAAGACAGGGCATGATTTTAACGGGATGAAAAAATTGATTAAAAAATCGTGGTAAGAAAATACAGAGAGTTCCATGACAATGAATATATATCTTATGAATATAGATTGGTCTAAAATATCTTAAAATTGAAGTTGAATCAATGCCTTCAAAATTCTTAATCATTATTTTGATCACTGCTGTTTTTCTGGGGTCTTTAGTTTCCTGGGAGAAATCTAAGACACCCACAGAAATAGGAAATGGTGGTAATGAGAAAAAAATGATATTGGTGATGAAGATCGAATAGCTAAAGAGCTTGTCGTAGAGCCAGATTGGTCACCGGATGGAAAGAAAATTGTCTATATTAAAATATTTATGTTATCGAAGTAGAAATAAAACAGATTACAAGGCTTACTAATTTTGGGATTCATTATGCTTGATGGAACGGGGAAGATGAAGATAGAAAAATTGTAAGTAGTGGTATTTATTTTGTTAAAATGATGGTGAAAACTCTTAACATGTCGAAAAAACAGCAAATTAAAACTCAAAAATTAGTTTTGGTAAGATAATAAGGAATTCAAAATGAGTTTTTATATTAGATTGCCTCTTTTGGATAAATAATAGTGCTTTTTGAAAAAATAAGTTTTAAACAAAATTCTATCATTTACTTACTTAATAAAGGAGATGAATCATAAAGAACATATCCTATAAAATTGGTTTACTTTGTGTATCCGTTTGTGCATTACTTGTTTTGTCAATGAGTACTGTTTTGTTGGGACAGATCTCCCATCAAAATTATTTTTCCAGGTCTGATTTAAATATCACCACAGTCACCGCTGAAGATGGGAACATTTATAATATGGTTTCAATTGCTGATATACAGCAGATGGATGAACTGGGCAAACCGTATCTACCGGTTAAATACGTCAAACTCATTGTGCCGTCTGATCAAGATGTGGGAAAAATCGTTATAAAAGATACCAGCAAAGTAGCAATTTCAGGAGCTCATTTCATTTTTCCGGCTCAGCCGCCAATACTAACATCCACTGATTATCAGAAACCTGATTTTGTACCGCCGGATTCTTCGGTTTATGAATCTGACGCGCCCTACCCTTCTAAGATTGTCAAGGTTGTCCACGACGGTTATTTTGACGGCAGCAATCATATTGTGGCATTAGCGTTGTATCCCCTTCGGTATCAGCCAAATTCGGGCAGATTGGTATTTTTTTCTTCCATTGATTTTGAGCTTGAAATGAAGCATGGCAAAATGCCTAGAATTCAGGGAGGGATTAGAAGTAAGAAAAATCAGCAAATTTATAATGCTATTTTAGAAAAAATCGTTGACAATCCTGAGGACATACCTATATATAAAGTGCGTCCTACGCTCGGTAAAGCGATGAAGATTCAAAGCAATCCTTTGCCTTCCTATGAATATGTCATCATCACAAATAATGTCTTAAAGGACAAATTTGAATCTTTTGTATCATGGAAAAAGAGAAAAGGGTTGGATATTGGTATTGTAACGATGGAACAGATAACTGCCAACTATATTAAGGACGAGATTTCTGATATTACAGATGATGCTGGCGCACTGCGACAATATCTTTGTGATTCATATTATGATGGGAATCCTAAAACGATGTGGGCACTTCTGGCAGGAGATCACAAAATTGTACAGGTAAGATATGGTGATGGTTCAAAGAATTCTAGTTGGGAAGATTATAGTCACTATAAAATACCTGCCAATTTATATTTCGAGGATTTTAATGGTGATTGGGATGTTGATGGTGACCCAAATTTCGGAGAAAAAAACACAGTCGGTGATGATGACGACGATCCAGATTACACCCCCGAAATCTTCGTAGGCCGGCTGCCGTGTACCAACGAGCAGGATATTGCTAACTGGATTGACAAATTACTCAAATCAACGTAGTATGGCAGAGGGTTTTTTGTTTATGAATTCGAAAATAAATGGTCCCCTCATATTAGGAAATAGCAGATGGAGTCATTGGACCAATTCATGGGAATTGCACCGTGAGTTTAGTGATCTCTGGAGCACAGGGTTTGTTGATAGTGAGAGTGATAAATCTTCTTTTCATGCTGGCGTTGCCGAGGCAGTTTCAAAAGTAAATTTTTCCGATCATTATTTGCGGTACTCCCATAATTGTTTTGGCTGTCCGGAAACAGAGATTTGGACAGACTTACTCTTATCATTTAATGATGTTGACATTAGCGATAATGGCAGTTCTATCACTGTTAATGCCAATGTAAGCGGTTGTAATATTTGTGCTTGTAGTGGAAACAAGGGATCAGCTTTTTGGTGGGTTGAAAATAATGTAAGCAGTTACACCTTTAATACATCAGTCCGTCCTCTTTACATAACAGTTATAAAACATAATTATGCTCCCTACACCGCAGTCACCGGCGGTACATTTACGAGCGATGAGTACTGGTTTGGTAATCTACATGTTTTGGGAGATGTAACAATAGCCAGCGGTGCAACACTATCCATCCTCGACGATACCAAAGTTAAAGTCAATGCAGGATACGCATTAACCGTTCACGGCACAATAGTAGCTGACGGTGCCACTTTTCAATCAAGCGGTGGGGATAACTGGTACGGTATAGATGTGGATGGTTCATCAAGTTCCTACATCAAAAATTGCCAAATTAAAGATTGCGATTATGACATTATAGTTGGCGGAAGTTGTGCAATGTCAATAAAGAAGAATAACATTCAGGCTCATTATACAGGCATAAGAATAACAGAAGATAGGGATCCATGGATTGAAGATTGTTATATTAGGGCTAAAACAATTGCACCTCTAATTACTACAGGCAATGGGGATGGCGTTGTAATGAGATGCAATTTGGGTAGTACCACTCCCTATAACGGTCCCTATTACGGTCATGAGAATATGGGTAGTGGCTCAACCTGCTTTAACTACTATTTCTGGGGGCGCAACAAATTTGAAGGTAATATTACATATATAGGTGTTTATATTCTTGGTGGGTATCCTACTTATGCTTATGGTTATAATTGGATTGAGCGCCCGACCTATACTACTCCATATCATGTTTATAATGGATCGGGTTCCAAAAAGGAGCTTGGGAATGAGGGATCAACGGTTGTTTCTCTCAGGCGTAGGCTATTTTGATATTACACCATATAGCATTTACATTTTTTAAGAGGTAAGAATCGTGAAGATCAGTAATTTAAAAAACAAATACTTGGGACTTTTCTTTGTTACCTTTTTGGGCATGGGACTTTTTACGCAAACCGGTTTTTCACGGACCCAAACGGTACGGGTCTACGGGATGGTGTTCGATAAAGACAGTACTGGGCTCTATCAAGCAAATGTCAGTTTTATTCCCCAGCCACATGGGGATACTACGTCAACTCAAACAGACACTCTTGGCGCCTATTCTCTCCAATTGGTTTTAACCCAGACGGGTGTGAAAGAAGATAAACCCCCAACCCCAGAAAGATTTCAACTTTACCAGAATTACCCCAATCCTTTCAACCCCGGTACCGTAATTGAATTTGAATTACCGCAAACTTTCCATGTAAAACTTACCGTTTTTAACATAAAAGGACAGGTTGTGAGGGCGCTTGCGGATGGGTTTTATCCGGCGGGGCTTTCCCGGGTGCGATGGGATGGCACAAACAACAAAGGAATTTGTGCTTCTACAGGGATTTATTTTTACAGGTTAGAAACAAAAGATTTTACAAAGACTAGGAAGATGGTGCTTCTGGATGGTGCAGCAGGAAGGACAGGAAAAACAGGAAGAATATATCAATCACCCCCGAAATCCCTTCTGAAATCACAGACCCAGTTTCAACAGACCTTTACCATTTATGCTGAAAAAGAAGGCTTTCTTCCTTTTATTGAGGAAAACTTTATTGTATCTTCAGAAGACACGGTCATTGAGAAAAACATCCTGCTGGAAAAACTGGGGAATCCCCCCATTGCCGATGCTGGTTTTGATCAGACTGTCAGTGTTGGAAATTATGTTGTCTTAGATGGCTCTGGTAGTTCCCCTGGTGATGGTGAAGCGATAGCTTGGTACCAATGGGACCAGGATGAGAACAATCCGGCAATGGTAGATTTAAGTTCTTGTCAAACATGTTCAACTCGAACCATCGGTTTGACGGTGGAGGGCGTTTACAGATTTACTCTGACTGTTTACACTACTGATCAACCAGGGCTGGGACCACCTGAGATTTATGACGAGAGTAAGAGTGAGCCTGACGAGGTTATAATAACGGTAATACCCAGGGATACGATTGTTTTTGAGGATCCCAAACTGGAAGTAATTGTGCGCTATACATTGAAGATGCCCACAGAGGATTTCACAGAAACTGCGTTGCTGTCTTTGGATACTTTAATATATTTCGATTATTGGCATCAGGGAATCTGGGTCGGACAGATAGAATCCTTAAACGGCCTTGAGAATTGTATGAGTCTTCAACGTATGGACTTTCAATATCATCTATTCAGTGATCTATCCCCGCTGGCGAATTTGACAAATTTAATTGAATTAAATCTTAGTTTTAACCAAAACATATGTGATATATTGCCCCTTGCGAAGCTTATCCAATTAAAGTATCTGTATCTTAATGCGAATGGGATTACTGACATCTCTCCCTTGGCAAATATGAAGCAATTAATCGTTTTGGAATTATACCTTAATCCAATTGAAAATATTAACGCTGTAGAAAGCATGACGGATTTAGAAGTTCTGACATTAAATGGTCTTCAAAGTGGCGATATATCTCCCCTGGCTGAGCTAGGACAATTACACCGACTGGTCTTAAGATCGTGTCAGATAACAGATATTACACCCCTCACAAATTTATCAAACCTAAATTCACTAACACTGAGTGACAATAGCATAACTGATATTTCATCGTTAGTGGGACTTATTAATCTAAATGATATTCGGTTGAATGATAATCAGATTGTGGATATTTCTGCTTTGGAAAATCTCACTAAATTAACAATACTGCAGTTATATGACAACAATATTACCGATATATTACCGCTGGTCAACAACAGCGGGTTGGGTGAGGGTGATTCGGTATATTTAAGTGGTAATCCACTGAGTGAAACGTCAATAAATGTCTATATTCCGGCACTCAGAGAACGAGGTGTGCGGGTTGTGTGGTAATCATTTAAGAAAGATAACCATGGATAAATACTGTGACAATGTAGGAAGCGAGATTTGGACTTTATTGAATAATTTTAGTTT
>JBNGDF010000024.1:0-37450 GCA_049975265.1 Fidelibacterota bacterium | reverse complement strand
TCGGCGCTGGCGCCGGCGCCTTTGATGACCAAGGGATTTTCACTATACCGGCTGGTGTTGAAAGCAATGATATTGTCGCTACCTTTGACAGAGTAGAACGGGTGAGATGCGTCGATTGTTTCCAGGGTAATTGCCGCAGTTTCGTTTTCCAGCCGGGCGATATAGCGCAACACCTGTCCGTTGCCGGCAGCCTGTTGTATCATTTTTTCGAAATGCACATCGGCTGTTTCCAATTCCTGAAAAAATTCTTCCACGGTACTTGCTTTTTGACATTTTTCCGGAAGAATCGGATCGATCTTAATATCGGTTAATTCCATGGGAATGCCGATTTCCCGGGCTAGAATCAGCAATTTTCGGGCAAAATCGAGACCATTGAGATCGTCACGGGGATCGGGTTCGGTGAACCCCTTTGACCGGGCTTCTTTGACAATGGCGCTGAAGGGTTTACCCGGTCTGAAATTGTTGAAGATGTAGCTGATTGTCCCGGAAAGAATGGCTTCGATTCTGGAAATCTGGTCGCCGGAATTAATCAGGTCGCGCAGGGTGCTGATGATCGGCAACGCCGCGCCGGCATTGGTTTCGTAGAGATAGTGAACGTTTTTCTCTTTTGCCAGATTCCGGAATTTCAGGTACTGTTCATAGGAACCGGCGTTTGCCAGTTTATTCGCGGCGACTATTGAAATTCGGGCATTGAAAAAGCGGTCGTAGAATTCGACCACTTCACTGCTGGCGGTACAATCTACGACGACATTATTGCTAAGGTTAAGCCGGCGGATTTTTTCTACCAGCAGGGGCAGATCACTGGCAGATTCCGACCTGTCCAGAGCCGTTTTCCAGGATGTCAGATCAATGCCGGACTCCCGGATCAGCATTTTGCGGCTGTTGGCGAGCCCGATGACTCTCAGATCGAGGGCTTGTTCGGCTAAAAGGGTTTGGTAATTATCTCGAATCTGTTTCAGCAATGCCGAACCGATCAACCCGACACCCAGGATGAAGAGATTGATTTGTGACTGTTTGGCAAAGAAGGCTTCGTGGATCGCGTTAAGTGCCGTTAGCTCGTCGCGTTGATCAATGACGATGGAAATGTTCAATTCCGATGACCCCTGGGCAATGGCGACGACGTTGACGGCTTTCTCAGCGAGGGCGTTGAAGAGGCGCCCGGCGAGACCGGTGGTTTTGCGCATACGTTCGCCGACCACTGCCAGAATCGTCAAATCTGTTTCGACGATTACCGGGTCCACCCTGTGGACGGCGATCTCCAGGGCAAATTCCTCTTCAATAGCAGTTTTTGCCTTAGGGACCGATTCGGGGGTAATCGCCACGCAGATCGAATGTTCCGAAGACGCCTGGGAGATCAGGATAACATTGACATCGGCTTTCGCCAGCGAACCGAACAGGCGGGAGGAGATACCGGTGACGCCGACCATGCCGCTGCCCTGTACCGTTAACAGGGCAATGTTGCTGATAGAGGTAATTCCTTTAACCGGTCCGCCGTTGTTCCCGGGGCTGGATGTGATGACCGTTCCGGCGAAATCCGGATTGAAGGTATTCATAATCCGCACGGGGATATTTTTTTCCATCGCCGGTTGGATTGTCGGCGGATGAATCACTTTCGCTCCGAAATGGCTCAACTCCATTGCCTCCTCATAGCTGAGCTCCCGCAGTGAAAAGGCACCCCTGACCTTATGCGGGTTTGCCGACATGACACCATTGACATCGGTCCAAATCTGGACCTCTTCTGCGTCAAGGGCAGCGGCAATTAGCGATGCCGTCAGATCGGAACCGCCCCTTCCGAGAGTCGTGGTGACACCCTCAGCCGTGGCGGCAATGAAGCCGGTCACAACGGGGATGCCGGTTTCCACTTCGTAATAAGCCCGGATTTTTGACACCGTCTGATCCATCTGAACCCGGGCGGCGCCGAAATGGTTATCTGTGACGATCAACCGGCGGGCGTCGGTATATTTTACCGGTAAATTCAGAAGTTGACCATAAGCAGCGATAATCGTGTTGGCAAGGCGTTCGCCGAAACTCATCACCAGGTCGAGTGAGCGATTGGACAGCTCCTTGAGCAGGTAAATGCCGTGAACAATTTCCCGTAATTCGGTGATCATTGCTTCGATATTTTTCAGTAATTCGGTTCTCTGAGCCGGTGGAAAGAGCGCGGTAATGTATTCCAGATGCCTTGCGGTCAGCTGCTGAATGTGGTCACGGTATGCCTGGTCTTTATCGACAGCCAGCTGACTGATGGTGATTAATTCATCGGTCACGCCGGATAGTGCCGAGAAAACCGCCGTTACGGCGCGGTCCCCTTTATGCTCTTCGCCGATGATCCGGAAAATCGTCTTAAGGTTTTCCGGTTGAGTAACGGATGTGCCGCCGAATTTTAACACTTTCACTGACGTTCTCTCGCTCTGACGGTTTGTGGCTTTCCGGATATACAATTCACCTTCACGCTGATCGGTGAAATGTGGAAAGTCGACATGAAGTCATCCGCTTTTTATGGGCGGATGAATAGTAAATCTAACGCAGGCTGCGGAATCGATTTAAAAAATCATACATACATTACAAACCCGTTGAAAAATTAATATAACCAGATGTTTTGAAAAAGAAATAAAATTTTATCCTGAGTTTTCAATTCCGAAAGACGGCAAAATGTGCCTTGAATCTTGTATCTAATGCCTGTTCACTGTAAATTCTGCCGAAATGGCAGAGTTTCGTTTGCATACGACCCTTGAACCGACGGGCGACCAGCCGGAGGCGATCAGGGAATTGACCAAGGGTGTCCGGCGGAGGGATCACGCGCAGACGCTGCTGGGCATCACCGGCAGTGGAAAGACCTTCACCATGGCGCATGTCATTCAAAATGTTCAGAAACCGACGCTGGTGATTTCGCATAATAAGACCCTGGCGGCGCAGCTGTATGGTGAATTTAAGGCGTTTTTCCCGGAAAATGCGGTGGAGTATTTCATCAGTTTTTATGATTACTATCAACCGGAAGCCTATCTGCCGGTGACCGACACATACATCGAAAAGGATTCTTCGATTAATGACGAAATCGATAAGTTGCGGCTGCGAACCACCAGTTCGCTGATCAGCCGCCAGGATGTCATCGTGGTCGCCAGTGTCTCCTGTATTTACGGCATCGGTTCACCGGAAGAGTACAGCCGGTATATCGTACTAATAAAGAGAGGGGAGCCAATCGGAATCAGAAATCTGTTTTCCCGGTTGGTGGATATTTTTTATTCCCGCAATAATCTGAATCTTGAGCGGGGTACCTTTCGGGCGCGGGGCGATATTGTCGAGATTCAACCGGCGTATGAGGATTTCGCCTACCGGATCGAGTTTTTCGGAAACGAGGTGGAACATATCTACTCTTTTCAGCCGCTGACTGGTGAGATCATCGATGAACTGCCGGCGGTGGTGATTTACCCGGCGAAGCATTTTATCTCTTCGGAAGAGACGGTTAAACGGGCATTAAAGACGATTGAAGAGGAGTTGGAGGAGCGCTTAACGGAGCTGCGGGAAGCCGGAAAACTGCTGGAAGCCCAGCGATTGGAGCAACGCACCCTCTTCGATCTGGAGATGATCGAAGAGGTGGGCTATTGTTCCGGCATTGAAAATTATTCCCGGCATTTTTCCGGACGCAAACCGGGTGAGCAACCCTATACGCTGCTGGATTTTTTCAAGGATGACTGGCTGCTGTTTATTGATGAATCTCACGCCACAATTCCGCAACTGCGGGCAATGTATAACGGTGACCGCTCGCGCAAAGAGACATTGGTGGAGTACGGTTTTCGCCTGCCCTCGGCGCTGGACAACCGTCCGCTGAAGTTCTACGAGTTTGAGAAAATGATCCGTCAGGTGATTTTCGTCTCGGCGACACCGGCGGATTACGAGCTGGAGCAGAGTCACGGGGTAGTCGTGGAGCAGATTATTCGTCCCACCGGTCTTCTGGACCCGGAAATCGTCATGAAGCCGACCAAACACCAAATAGATGATCTAATTGATGAGATCAGGGTGGTCACCGATCGTCAGGAACGGGTTTTGGTGACGACCCTGACGAAACGGATGGCGGAGGATTTAGCGGAATATCTGCGGGATATGGGGTTGCGGGTGCGCTACCTGCATTCGGAAATTAAGGCACTGGACCGGGTGGAGATTCTGCGGGATTTGCGTCTGGGCGAGTTTGATGTACTGGTGGGAATTAATCTGTTGCGGGAGGGGCTCGACCTGCCGGAAGTGTCACTGGTGGCGATTCTGGATGCCGATAAGGAGGGCTTTTTGCGTTCGGAGCGCTCGCTGATGCAGGTTTCCGGGCGGGCAGCCCGAAACGTGAACGGGAAGGTGATATTTTACGCCGACGATATGACGCAATCCATGCAGAAGGTAATGGATGAGGTAGACCGGCGCAGAAAAATCCAGCTGGAGTATAATCAAAAACATGGGATTATCCCGAAAACGATTTATAAATCGGTGGCAGATGTGATGTCAGTTACCGCTGTAGCGGATGTGATCCAGCATGAATATCACCCGGTAAAAGAGAAGTCCACCGATCAATGGCGGAACAAAATGGAGCAGGCGGAATTATTAGAACTGTTGAATCGGGAGATGCTGAAAGCCGCCGAAGCCCTGGAGTTCGAAAAAGCGGCGGAATTGCGGGATGAAATTGCGAAATTTACCGGGAATAAAAAGTCCCTCTTAATGAAGTAAGAGAAGAGAGATTTCGCTCATGAAATTTAAGGTTGGAATTCGTATGTGGAGCGTAAATAGAGTGAGGAATTGACCATGAAAATTTTGGTGATTGGCAGTGGTGGCAGAGAGAGTACATTGGTCTGGAAGCTGGCGCAGGCGGAGGAAGTAACGCAGCTGTATTGTGCTCCGGGGAATGCCGGCACAGCCTGCTATGCAGAAAACCTGGAGATTCCGGAGAGTGAGTTTGATCAACTGATTGAATTCGTTCGGGAAAAGGGGATTGATCTGACGGTTGTCGGACCGGAGCAGCCACTGGTGGATGGGATTGTGGATCGTTTTGTCAGTCATAATCTAAAAATCTTCGGGCCGACCCAGAATGCCGCCCGGCTGGAAGGCAGCAAGGTGTTCGCAAAGAAGCTGATGTCCGAATATGATATTCCCACCGCTCCTTATGTAATCTGTGAAGATCGCAATTGTCTGGAAGAGGTCACAAACGCCAAGCCATTTCCCTATGTCATTAAGGTCGACGGTCTGGCTGCCGGGAAAGGCGCGCTGGTAATCCGCAATGGGGAGGATTTGGCGGACGCCGTTTTCGCGATTTATGAGGAAAACCGGTTCGGTGACGCTGCGAAAGCGGTGCTGGTGGAAGAATTTCTGGAAGGCGAAGAGCTCTCGCTGTTTGCATTGACCGATGGGGACGATTATATCCTGTTGCCGCCGGCGCAGGATTACAAGCGAATTTTTGATAACGATGAAGGACCGAATACGGGTGGTATGGGCGCCTACGCTCCGGCACCGCTGGGGACTCCGGAAATTATCAGGAAAGCCGAGGAGCGGATCATTCAGCCGGTTTTGAAAGGAATGCAGGAGCGGGGCACACCCTACATCGGCGTATTGTATTGCGGATTGATGGTCAATAAGGGAGAACCCTGGGTAGTGGAATTCAATGTCCGCTTTGGTGATCCCGAAACACAGGTCGTTGTGCCGCTGATAAAATCCGGATTTAGCGACGTTTTGCTGAGTATTGCCGAAGGGCATTTGGACAAAGAGCGGTTTGAAATGTCGGACCGCTATGCCGCCTGTGTTATTCTGGCTTCAGAAGGTTATCCGGGTGCTTATGAGAAAGGCAAAGTGATTACCGGAATCGAGGAGCTTTACAAAAGTTCCAAGGCAATCCCGTTTCTGGCAGGGGTAAAACATGACGGTACGCACTATCTCACTAATGGTGGTCGGGTACTTGGGGTCACCGCTCTTTCCAACAGTCTGAATGACGCCGTTTACAGCGCCTACAATTATGTGCAGATAGTTGATTTTGAAGGGAAACAGTACCGAACCGATATCGGCATGCGCGCCCTGAACAGAAGTCCTTTTATGGAAAAGAAAAGCATGTCCGAGAGGTAAAAATGAGCGAAGCCCGTTTGAATAAATTGCAGCAAAGTTTTGGCATTATCGGAGAATCCGAAAAGATCAAAGAAATTATTGAAACGATTGATCAGGTTGCCGGGACCGACATTACGATATTAATTGCTGGTGAGAGTGGGACCGGTAAGGAGTTGATCGCCGATGCACTGCATAAGATGAGCCGCCGGAAACACCAACCTTTTGTCAAAGTCAATTGTGGTGCCATTCCCGCCGGAATCCTGGAAAGCGAGCTGTTCGGTCATGTCAAAGGTTCCTTTACGGGTGCAATTGAGGACCGCAAGGGCTATTTCGAAACCGCTAACAACGGTACGATTTTTCTCGATGAAATCGGCGAAATGCCTGTGGAAACCCAGGTGAAGCTGCTGCGGGTTCTGGAGTTGGGGGAATTCATCCCGGTGGGCGGTTCCCAAAGTAAGAGGGTGGATGTCCGGATTATCGCCGCTACCAATAAGGATCTTTCAGAGGAGATTGAAAAGGGAAATTTTCGCAAGGACCTCTATTACCGTCTGAAAACGATCACCATTGTCGCGCCGCCACTGCGGCATCACAGCGAAGATATTCCCCTGTTGATCGAACGTTTTGCGCTGGAATTTGCCAACCGCAACAATATCCCTTTTAAGGGTTTTTCACCCAATGCGTTGCACATAATGGAGAACTATCGCTGGCCGGGCAATGTGCGGGAATTAAAGAATTTTGTGGAGAGTATGATCGTACTGGAAAAGGGAGAAGTTATCAACAGCACGATGGTTACCAGGCGCCTGGGTGTTGAGAAGCGCCCGATCTCCTCAAATCTGCCTGTACGGGTCTCAAAAAGTGTTGACCAGGCGGAGCGCGAATTGATTCTGCAGCAAATATTGCTGATGCGCCGTGATATTGCGGAAATCAAGAGTACACTGACCGGTGATTATAAGCCGCTGGCGCTGGAATCGGCACCCCGAACGACAGATATTCAGCGCCATATTCCGCCGGTTCAGGAGGAGGATTCAATTGAAGATGAATCGGAATACGCCGAGGATGATGAATCCGTCGTCAATCCCAATATGCTTGGCAAGGTTTCACTGGATGAGGTGGAGCGGGAATTAATTGAAAAGACGCTGAAAAAATTCCATAACCGCAAACGGCAGACGGCGAACGCTCTGAAAATCAGCGAACGAACCTTATATCGGAAAATCAAGGAGTACGGACTGTGAATGGGGTGTGCAACGTGCGGATTAAAAACTCCTGTTTAATTATGGCTTTTTATATAGCGATGATCGCCAGTGGCTGCTGGTTTTACTCTTTTAAAGGGACTTTGCCGCCGCATATTAAGAGCATTGCCATTCCCCTTTTCAGCGACCAGACGGCAGAGTTCAATATCCAGCAGGTTGTGACAGATCAGATTCGGGTGGGTTTTATCCGTGAAAACATTTTAAAATTGGGAGAGGAAGACAATGCCCATTCGATTTTGTACGGTACGGTTCGGAGCATTGATGACAAACCGTCGGTGTATCGTGGGGATGAAGCCGGCGAAGCGGTCACCGAATATCGACTGACGATCAAGATTGAAGCGGAGTGGTACGACAAGGTGGAGGACAAAACCATTTTTAAGAAGACTTTTACGGCGTACAGCGAATATGATCCCACGGGTGCCAGCGATCGGACACGGGATCTGGCGTTGACTGAAGCCATTGACCGGATTACAGAAGATATTATCAATCAGATTCTGTCCGGTTGGTAAATTATGGACATGGGTAATTGATAACAGAGAACATCAGGAAGAAAGAAAGTTCAATGGATTGGGTATTTATTAAGGATGTAAAAAATTACGATGGTAAAGAGGTAACTCTAAAGGGCTGGGTTTATAACAAACGTTCCAGCGGTAAAATCTGGTTTCTGATCATGCGGGACGGCACCGGCATTATCCAGGGTGTCGTTCTGAAAAACGAGGTTAGCGAGGAAGTTTTTAATAAAGAGAACGAATTGACGCAGGAGTCATCTATCATTGTGCGCGGTCTGATCCACGCTGACCGACGCTCGCCGGGCGGCTATGAAATTGTCGTCCGGGATATTGAGGTGGTGCAGATTGCCGGGGAGTATCCGATTACACTCAAGGAGCACGGCGTCGAATTTTTAATGGACAATCGGCATCTCTGGCTGCGATCAAGTAAGCAGTGGGCTGTCTTGCGAATTCGCCACACGGTTTATTATGCAATTACCGATTATCTGAATCAAAACGGCTTTTACCGGTTCGATTCACCGCTGCTGACGCCGAATGCCTGTGAAGGCACGACGACCCTTTTCAGCGTACCCTATTTTGAGCTGGGAAATGCCTATCTGTCACAAAGCGGACAGCTCTATCTGGAGGCGGGCATTATGAGTCTGGGGCGGGTATATGACTTCGGTCCGGTTTTTCGGGCGGAAAAATCCAAGACCCGTAAGCATCTGACGGAATTTTGGATGATGGACGCCGAAGCCGCTTTCGTGGAGCATGAACAAAACCTGAAAATTCAGGAGGAGTTAATCCGTTTCGTGATCAACGCCGTGCTAGAGAAAAATCCGGATGATTTGGAAATCCTGGAGCGGGACACCGCTCAGTTGAGAAAAGCCGATGCGCCGTTCGGACGAATGACTCATGCGGAGGCGATCGCCTTTTTGCGTTCACAGGGCTCGGACATTGATGCAGAGAGTGATCTGGGTGCGAAAGATGAGGTGCTGCTGACCGAAAACTCCGACGTGCCGGTTTTTGTGGAGAAATGGCCCAAGGAGATCAAAGCCTTTTATATGAAGCGGGATCGGGAAAATCCGGACCTCGTGCTGGGTGCCGACCTGATTGCACCGGAAGGATTCGGTGAGATCATTGGCGGTTCCCAGAGGGAGGACGATTACGAACTGCTCTATCAACGGATGGTGGCGGAGAATATGCCCTTGGATGACTATCAGTGGTATCTGGACCTGCGAAAATACGGCTCCGTTCCCCACAGCGGCTTTGGAATCGGTCTTGAGCGGCTCGTCCAGTGGCTGTCCGGTACGAAACACATTCGTGAGGTGATTCCCTTCGCCCGCACTATTTACCGGTTAAAACCATGACCAAAGCGCCGAAAATCATTGCCGTCATCGGCGGTCGGGAGTGCAGTGATGAGCAGTATGAAATCGCCCTGGAAGTGGGACGTTTGATTGCAGAAAACAGGGGAATTTTGGTCTGTGGCGGACGTTCGGGAATTATGGAAGCCGCCTGTCGCGGTGCCGCAGAAGCCGGCGGAATCACGGTGGGTATTTTACCCGGCGACGATATTCGGGATGCCAATCCCTGGGTTACGGTACCGATTGCGACGGGAATCGGACTGGCGCGGAACGCTATCATCGCCCGCTCAGCCACGGCTGCGATTGCCGTGGGAGGGAGTTACGGGACACTTTCGGAAATTGCCTACTGTAAGCAGTTCGGTGTGCCGGTGGTAAGTATCGGGAGCTGGGATATTGCTGAGATGCCATCGGTAAAAACAGCGGAGGAAGCAGTCCGTTTTGTATTGCGGGAACGAGATGCAAGTCCATGCTGAGGTAGTCATCAAAGGGATGGTACAGGGAGTCGGTTACCGTTATTTTGCGCAGCGCCGCGCCCGGCAGTACGGATTGACAGGGTATGTGAGGAATTTACCGAACGGGAATGTGCTTTGTGAAGTCGAAGGGGAAGAGGGTCTGGTACGGGATTTTATTAAAGAATTAAAAATCGGACCGTCATTTTCCAGAGTGACCGGTGTCAGTGTAAATACCTCAACGGATCTCTACGGATATAAATCCTTTGAGGTGCGTTTTTGAGCCGGGTTTTAAAAATTGGGATGGCGCAACTGAACCCGATCATCGGTGATATAGAGGGAAATGTCGCAAAAATCATTGAAAAAATCCGGGAAGCGCAACGACTGCAGATCGAACTGCTGATATTCCCCGAAATGACTATTACCGGCTATTTGCCTCAGGATCTGTTGTTTAACCGGCAATTTATCTGCGATAACCTCGCAGGGTTGAACAGCGTCGCCCGACACGTGTCGGCGGAGATGATCGCAATCGTCGGTTTTGCGGATCAAAGCGGGACAAATATCTATAATGCCGCTGCTCTGATTCAGAATGGTTCAATAATCGATAAACGTTATAAAACGCTGCTGCCAAACTATGACGTTTTCGATGAGAAACGCTATTTTGTGTCCGCCGAATCCAATACCCCCGTTCCGGTGAAAATAAATGGGAAATCCCTTATACTGGGTGTCGAAATCTGTGAGGACCTCTGGGATGCCGATTCCGGGGTGAAAATTACAGAACCGCTGGCGGCGGATGGTGCCGGACTGATCGTAAACCTTTCGGCATCTCCTTTCGAGTACAACAAGCGGGAGGTGCGCCGGAAATTAATTCACGACAAGGTGACAAAGATTAGAACGCCCTTTGCGCTGGTCAACCAGATTGGCGGTCAGGACGAATTTGTCTTTGATGGCAATTCCATGATGCTGGATGCCGCCGGACGGATCATCGGCTGGGGAGAGGAGTTTCAAGAAACCCTGACGGTGGTCGATATTAATCTGGATTCGGGGCTGGGACAGCCGGTGGCAGTGCCGGATATTTGTCGGGAGGAAAGCATCTTCAACGGTCTGGTGACCGGTGTCCGGGATTATTTTCGAAAAACCGGCTGCAACGAGGCGATTCTGGGACTGAGCGGGGGGATCGATTCGGCGCTGGTAGCCTGTATCGCCGTTGCTGCTCTTGGCAGCCAACATGTCACCGGAGTGGCGATGCCCGGCGCTTACACGGCAGCGGAGAGCAACACCGATGCCAGACTGCTGGCGGAAAATCTGGGAATCAAATTTCTGACGCTTCCCATCGAGACCGTTGCGGCAGCTTATGATCGGGAGCTGCAAGGAGTTTTCAGGGGACTCCCTTCCGATATTACCGAGGAGAATATTCAATCCCGGATTCGCGGCAACCTGCTGATGGCGCTGGCGAATAAGTTCAGAGCCTATGTTCTGAGCACCGGCAATAAAACCGAGCTGGCGCTGGGCTATTGCACGCTGTACGGCGATATGGCGGGAGCGCTGGCGGTGATCTCCGATTTGAGCAAACTGGATGTCTATGCCGTGGCGCGCTATGTCAATAATACAAATGACCGCGCAATTATTCCGGAGCGCATCTTCCGGCGGGCACCCAGTGCCGAGCTGAAAGCCGGTCAGGTAGACCCTTTTGATTATGAAATTGTCAGCCCACTGGTAGATGAAATTATTGTTCATCAAAAATCCTTTGACGAGCTGCTGGCATCAGGGTATGATCCGCAGTTGGTGTCGGACATAATGAACCGGATCCGGCTGGCGGAGTATAAGCGGCGTCAGGCGGCGCCCGGTCTGAAGGTGACCGGCAAAGCCTTTGGGGTGGGCCGACGGTTTCCAATTATCAACCGGTATAAAAAATGAAAAAACTACAACTCCCGACACTCTTTTTTGTTACTGCCATCCTGGTAATTTCAAATCTCCATGCACAGAGGGAGCGAATGCTGGACGGCATGATCTGGAACGGGATGAAAACGGAAAATAAGATGTACTATGTGACCGGATTTCTGAACGGACTTGAAAAAGCCGAAAATATCCTGGAAATTCACATCAGGAATCAGCAACAGAGGGAATTTATTTTTACAGAACCCTTCTATCTTAAACGTTCCCGGGAAGTCATCGGAGAATACATTCCCCGGGGCGAGAACCGGATAAACCTGGTCGTCGGTCTGGTAGATGCTTTTTACAGTGATCCGAATAATCAGAAGATACCCTTTACCGCCGCTGTGCGGATTGCGCTGGCGCGCAATTCCGGTGATATTGAGAAAAGTGAATTGTGGCTCAGAGAAGCCCGGCGAGAAATAGCCCTGCAAGGCAGAAAATAAGTGATCATGATGGAAGAGCACTCAGGTACGGAAGAAATTCGGTTCGGCAGTCATCTTTATGGCTATCTGCTGACAATTGTGATTGCCGGATTTGCGCTGTTTATGGTGGTAGTGGAACCCAATATTTTGCGACAGTTTCGTTTCTGGATTTCGGTGGAGACCCTGAACGATCTGCTGCTCAGCTGGTTTGCCGTCTGCATCATTACGGCGCTCTATCTTTTCTTTACTGTCGTGTTGATTCAGCTGCTACGGCGGGGAACCAATATCCGCTACTTTTTCTGGTATTACGCGATTTTGGTTGTAAGCCTGCTGTTTGCAACGATTTTCTACCAATTGGCGGTTGGTCCTCGCACGACGGTTCTGATTGCCGGGCTCGTCATTTTGATTACCTCCAACGTTGCGACATTGTTCATGACAGCAGTCTTTTTCAGCCTGCATTTTGTCAATAAACACAATTTCTATCCCTTCGCCATTGGAATTATGTGCATTACCACTGCCTATACCTGGTTTTACCTGACTTTTATCAGCAAACTTGCAGTGATTTGACGATATATTGTAGATAATGAAAATTATCTAAACCCAATGCTAAATACTCTTCTTAAACGTGCGCCGTTGGCGTTTTTGATTTTTTGGTACCTTGCCGGGATTTTATGCAACTACTATATCGGTCTGGCGGTCGAAGTGTGGTGGCTTATCTGCGTTGTCATTATGGTGCTGGGGCTTTTATGGCGGGGAAGTGACCGGCGGATTGTCGTAACCCTCTGTTTACTGGTCAGTTTGGGCGGATTAAATCATAGCTTTAAGGTTCGCCGGACAGCCAATCACATTTCCCATTATCTGACGGGCGTTGAGCAGAGTTACAAAGTTGTTGTCGAATCAGTGGAACGGGATGCCGATCGCCGGCAGAAAATCATTTCGAAGAAGGTGGTATTTGATGAAACCACTGGAATGGCTTGCCGCGGCAAAATCCTGATCCGGCTTAAAAACAGCGACAGATACTACTTTTATGGTGACAGTCTTGAATTTCAGGCAGTGCTGCGACGCCCGAGCTCCAGGCGTAATCCCGGTGAATTCGATTACCGCCGGTATCTGGAAAATCATCATATCTATGCGCTGGCATATCTGGATGAGGAGGATGTTCATGTCTCAGCGCCGCAGGATCGGTTTCTGCTGCGTCGCTGGGCGAATCAGGTTAAATATCACATCAGAGATCTGATTGGCAATTCTATCTCGGGCGAACCGGCGGCAATTCTGCAGGCGCTGCTGGTAGGGCTGCGGGGTGAAATCAGCGATGAAACCGAGCAGGCATTTATCGATTCGGGAGCGATTCATGTCTTGGCGGTGTCCGGATTACACGTGGGTTATATCAGTCTTGCGATCTGGGTGATTACCGGATTTCTGCGTTTGCCGCTGAAGCCGAGAGTAATCGTAACGGTGGTTGTATTGGCAATGTATGTTCTGGTGGTGGATATCAAACCTTCCGTTTTACGGGCGGTGATCATGGCGTCGCTGGTGTTGATCTCAAAGGGTTGGGAGCGCCAGATTAATGTCTATAACTCCCTGGCGGCGGCGGCGTTTATTCAAACACTGATCGATCCGTTGCAGCTTTTCGATATGGGATTTCAACTCTCCTTTATGGCGGTATTTTCCATTGTTTATATTTATCGACGTTTCGATCAACTGTTGCCTGAGACATTCAAAAAGCGAGTGTATGCTTACGCATGGTTACGGTATATATTTCAGATGTTTCTGGTGTCGCTGGCGGCGCTCCTTGGCACGGTCCCGATTACGATATTCTATTTTCAGCGGATTCCGATAATTTCGATGGTTTCGAATCTGGTGGTGATTCCGCTGGTGGGAATCATCGGTGCGCTGGGATTCGCGCAGGTGATTCTGGGAACGGTCTGGGGTTGGTTTAATATTGCTTATGGAGAGATCGAAACGCTTCTGATTACGGTACTTCGAAAAATTGTCGCGTTTTTCTCGAATATCCCGGGCGCCTATTTTTCGGTGGCGCAGATTTCATTGGGAATTCTCCTGCTGCTCTACGGTTTCATATTTGCGGTGCTCAATGCCGATAACGTAAGAGTCCGCAAAGCGCTGGTATTTGGTCTTCTGATTTTTGGCAATGTCCTGGTCTGGCAAGCTGTTCTGATCAATCCGCCGCTGACCGTTACCTTTCTGGATGTCGGGCAGGGGGATGCGACCCTGATCCGGTTACCTGACCGGCGCACAATGCTGATCGATGCCGGTGACCGGACGTATCGCCGGGATTACGGAGAGCTGGTGGTAGTGCCTTTTTTAAAGCGGGCGGGTATTCGAAAGCTGGATGTTCTGATGTTGACTCATCCGCACAGCGATCATATCGGAGGTGCGCCGACGGTCATTAGGAATATCGGAGTGGAACGAATTTGGGAGAGTGGGATCGAAGCCGGTTCGCGGATTTACCGGGAGATTCACCATTTAGCCGATTCTCTTAAAATTCCTGTCACCGATGTCTATTCCGGCGCAATGGTATCGATTGATAAAAACCTCCATCTTTATTTTTTGCACCCCTCGGATCGGTTTTTGCATCTTCATCAGCGCAATTTCAACGACGCTTCGCTGGTCTGCAAACTGGTTCACGGGGAAGTCAGCATGCTATTGACCGGTGATGCGGAAAGGGAATCCGAGGAGTATCTGATATACTGGGCGGATTTTTTACGTTCAACGATTATCAAAGTGCCACATCATGGCAGCCGTACTTCCTCGACACTGAGCTATCTGGAGCAGATCAAGCCCAACTATGCTGTCATTTCGGTGGGGGAAAACAACAAGTTCTGGCACCCGGCTCAAATAACCTTGGATAATTATTGCCGGATAGGGGCGAAGGTATTCCGCACAGACCTTGATCACGCCGTTCAGTTGCGCTCCAACGGAAAAATTGTAAAAGTCATCGATTGGAAATAAGTTATCTATCGGTTCTATAAAATTCCCTGGAAACATTCCAAAATACTGAATGGCTGATCGAATCCTTAAAATCCTGCTCATCTCCACCTTTGCCGTGATGCTGGGACTCGGAATTATTTCGCCGTTGATGCCGATCTATGCTCAAAATATGGGCGCCACGGGCATCTGGCTGGGGCTGATTTTCTCCGGTTTTTCCTTTTCACGGTTCATTTTTATGCCGGTTATCGGTAAATTGTCCGACCATTCCGGGCGAAAAAAATTTATCGTTATCGGACTCTTTTTTATTGTACTCATCTCAATTCTGTACACATTTGTGACGAAGGTTTACGAACTGGTTGCCGTGCGTGTTATGCACGGTATTTTTTCGGCGATGGTATTGCCGATCGCCATGGCGTATGTGGGCGAAACGACGTTGGATGGCTCCGAAGGAAAAGCGATGGGTACCTACAATATATCACTGTTTTTGGGGATGGCGACCGGTCCGCTGCTGGGAGGACTGCTGCACGAGAGTCTCGGAATGAATGCCGTTTTCTATGCCATGGCGCTGCTCTGCGGGATGGCATTTTTCGTCAATTGGCTGTTTCTGCCAGATGTTCGCCCGAACGCTCATCGTCCGGAGCGGAGTCCGATAGGATTTCGCAAAATTTTATCCAACAACATCGTCAGGGCACTTTTCATCTACCGGGCGGTCAATGCGTTGGCGCGGGGCGGTCTGATGGCATTTCTACCGGTGGTAGCGGCGCAGCTCAGTCTGAACAGTGTAGAGATTGGTATCTTGATTTCCGTCAATGTATTGCTGACGGCGGTTCTGCAGCGGCGATTCGGGATGCTGGCGGATCGATATGACAATTACTACATGATGATCAGTGGTTCTGTTGTTGTTTCCCTGGCACTGGGAGTAATTCCGCTATGCCGCACTTTTTCTTCGCTGTTTATCCTTGGAGCCGTGATTGGTGTAGCCAGTGCCTGGTCCATGCCGGCGGCAACGGCGTTGAACATTAAACTCGGGAAGGAACTTGGCAGTATGGGTGCCACTGTCGGAATATTTAATACGGCACAAAGTATCGGAATGATTACGGCGCCCCTGGTTTCCGGTCTTGTAATGGACCTTTTCGGAATCCGATATATCTTTATCGTATCGTCGGGAATCAGCATCGCCGGGACGATTCTGTTTTATTTATTGATCAGAATTATAAAGAAAGGGAGAGTCAATCCATGCAGCGCAGGAAGATAGCCGTGGAAGATTTCCAGACAAGAAATCATTATTTGTGGCATTACCAATCGCTATTATTGAGTTGTGGCGATTTTAAAAAGAATGATTACAACTGTATGACGGTTGGCTGGGGCAGCATCGGTACCATGTGGTCCCGACCCTTTGTTCAAGTGGTGGTGCGACCAACCCGCTATACCCATCGCTTTATGGAGCGCTACCCTGATTTTACCCTGTGCGCCTTCGGTCTTGAATATCAGGAAGATCTGAATCTGCTGGGCTCAAAATCCGGTCGTGATGGTAATAAACTGGCGGAGACTGCCTTGACCCCGATCAACTCGACACTGGTGCGGGCGCCCGGTTATCAGGAGGCGGAACTCATTTTGGAATGCCGGAAAATCTACCGGAGTCAGTTTCATCCGCGGGATTTTCTGGACCCGGTTATTGAAGGAAAATATCCAGAAAAAGACTATCATACCGTATATTATGGTGAGATTATCACCATTTTCGGAACGGAAAAATACTGCTCTGCAGCGAAGTAGAAAGATGATGGTACAAGATAGAGTTTTTGGATATTTAACTTTTCAGAGTAAAATTGGATTAATCTTGCAGGAGTGATCGAATGAAAATTCATGAGTATCAGGCGAAGGATATCCTGAACAGATTTCATGTGCCGGTACCGCGGGGGATTCCGGCTTTTTCGATGGAAGCGGCGCTGAATGCCGCCGGTCTGCTGGGCTATCCCTGTGTTGTCAAAGCCCAGATACATGCCGGTGGGCGCGGTAAGGGCGGGGGTGTAAAAATTGCCCGTTCAGAGTCCGAAGCCCGACAGATTATTGAAAATATGCTGGGCAAGCCGCTGATTACCAGACAGACCGGTCCGGAAGGTAAAATCGTTAACCGGCTGTTCATCGAAGAAGCGGTGGATATTGAGCGGGAGTTGTATGCGGGAGTAGTGATTGATAGAAATAGAGCCCGTCCGGTGATGATGGTTTCCACGGAAGGTGGTATGGAGATCGAAGAGGTGGCGGCGGAGATGCCGGAAAAGATCGCCAAAGAATATGCGCTGCCCGGTTTCGGGTTGCAGGCGTATCAGTATCAACGGCTTGTGTCGGCATTGCGGCTGGAGGGCGAACAGAGGAAAAAGGGGGTGGTGTTTTTACAGTCCCTGTACAATGTTTTTCGGCGCAGTGATGCATCGCTGGTTGAGGTCAATCCTCTGGTTGTAACCCGCTCGGGTGCGCTGATGGCGCTGGATGCAAAACTCAATTTTGATGACAACGCCCTGTTTCGGCATCCGCAGGTTCTGGAATTACGGGATTTCAGTGAAGAAGATCCGGCGGAGCTGGAAGCGTCGGAAAATCACCTGAATTATGTCCGTTTGGGCGGAAATGTCGGTTGCATGGTCAACGGTGCCGGTCTGGCGATGGCGACGATGGATATCATTAAGTTGCATGGCGGCGAACCGGCTAATTTTCTGGATGTCGGCGGGGTGGCTTCGCCGGATACGGTCGCCAACGGTTTCGAAATTTTAATGAGCGATGAAAATGTGAATGCCGTACTGATCAATATTTTTGGCGGGATTGTCCGCTGTGACCGGGTTGCCCGGGGAATCGTTACAGCGTTACAAAGCCTGGTGGTCTCTGTGCCCGTCGTAATCCGGCTTGAGGGTACCAATGCCGAAGAGGCGCGCAGAATTTTGGAAGATTCCGCCCTGAATTTTACCGTCGCCGACTCCTTTGACCGGGCGGCGAAATTGGTTGTCAAGGCAGCAAACAGGGGAGTGAAGTAATGAGTATTTTGATCAATGAAAACACCCGGGTGATGGTGCAGGGAATTACCGGCAGAGAGGGGGCATTTCACACGGCTCGGATGCTGGAATACGGGACGCAGGTCGTGAGCGGTGTGACGCCCGGAAAGGGAGGGGGAAAATCGGAACACGGTCTGCCGATTTTTGACTTTGTCCGGGAGGCGGTAGCGGAAACCGGCGCGAATGCCAGTGTGATTTTCGTCCCGCCCCGGTTTGCTGCCGATGCCATTCTCGAGTCCATTGACGCAGGGTTGGAATTGATTGTCTGTATATCCGAGGGAATTCCGACGCAGGACATGATCAAGGTCAAGTATGTTTTGGAACGGTCGAAATCGCGATTGATTGGACCCAATTGTCCGGGAATCATCGCGCCGGGGAGGTCGAAAATCGGCATTATGCCGGGGTTTATTCATCAGAGGGGTTCGGTGGGTGTTATTTCCCGCAGCGGAACTCTCACCTATGAAGCGGTCCATCAGATCACGCAACTCGGACTGGGTCAATCCACCTGTATCGGCATCGGCGGGGATCCGATTGTGGGAAGTATCTTTACCGATCTGTTACCGTTATTTCAGGATGATGACCAGACGGAGGCGGTAGTGCTGATCGGCGAGATTGGCGGAAGCGCCGAGGAGGATGCGGCTGCTTATATCCAGAAGCATTTTACCAAGCCGGTGGTTGCATTTATTGCGGGTATAACCGCGCCTCCGGGGCGTCGGATGGGGCACGCCGGTGCTATCATCGCCGGCGGTCAGGGAACGGCAAGGGAAAAAATGGAGACTTTGGAAAAAGCCGGCATCAGGGTGACTTCGAATCCGGCAGAAATAGGTCGGACTCTGGTGGCGTCGTTGCAATAGGGGTCAGGAATGGAAATGCCGAATATATGAGCAGCCCGGGAGTTGGTGATGTAGCGACCGGATCGTCGGAAGAAATTGTAAGCACGTTAAATAAATAATTTTTTGCACCGGTAAAAATTAAAAAGATCAAATTTTCCTTTTGGATTTTTTACAAAAGATTCTATTTTAGCAATAAGGGAATTAATTGGACTAACGAGAAATTTCGCGAAAAATGAATTAACAGGGTTGCGTTAAAATTTTCGAGGGTAGTGGGAACAGTTGGTTTTTTGGCGCAGTATTCCATTGAAATGAGGAAATTCCTTAATCCCAGTTTCTGAATGGTGTTTTCCATTTAAAATACGAAGGATTCCTTGAATTATTTTTTAAGCCATTTTTTATTTTCAACGATAATTATTTGGAGGGTGAATCATTGAAGGAGATTCAGGTTTCACAGGTTATACCGATCGTGAAAAAGTTGTGTATTGATGCCAACTATTACGCCAGTCCGGATGTTGTTGATCGAATCCGGTATTTTATGGAAAAGGAAGAATCGCCGACGGCAAAGGATATTCTGGCGCTGATGCTGGAGAATCACAAAATGGCGGCGCAGGAGCAGATGCCTCTCTGCCAGGACACAGGAGTGGCGGTGGTATTCGTCGAATTGGGGCAGGATATTCATCTGGTGGGTGGTGATTTTTATGAGGCAATCAATGAAGGTGTCCGGCAGGGGTATCAGGACGGCTTTTTACGGAAATCGATGGTGGACGATCCGGTGATTGAACGAAAAAACACCAGGGATAACACTCCGGCGCTGATCTATACCGACCTTGTACCCGGTGAAACATTGAAGATCACTGTGGTACCAAAGGGCGGCGGAGCGGAGAATATGAGCGAAGTGAAGATGATGAAGGCGGCGGATGGCATTGAGGGTGTGAAGGATTTTGTTGTGGACCGGATTAAGCGTTCCGGCGGCAATCCCTGTCCACCGGTGGTGGTGGGGGTCGGCATCGGCGGCAGTTTTGAGCGATGTGCGCTGCTGGCGAAGAAGGCGCTGCTGCGCCCTCTGACGGAGAAACATCCCGATCCGAAATGGGCGCAAGTGGAGGAAGAAATATTGGAACGGATCAATCGGCTGGGAATCGGTCCGCAGGGATTGGGTGGTCGGACTACTGCCCTTGCGGTTCAGATTCTTGCCATGCCCTGTCACATTGCCTCTATGCCGGTAGCGGTCAATGTGGACTGTCATGTTCATCGTCACGAGACTGCGGTAATAGAATAGAGAGGTTGAAAATGGCAAAGGAGATACAACTACAGACACCGTTGACGTCGGAAATGCTGGAACAGTTGAATGTTGGTGATAAAGTGTTACTGAGTGGGATTGTTTACACAGCCCGGGATGCGGCGCATAAACGGCTGGTGGAGCTATTACAAGCGGGGAAGGAGCTGCCCTTTGATCCGGTGGGAGCAGTGATTTATTATGTCGGTCCCTCTCCTGCCAGACCGGGGAAACCCATCGGCTCGGCGGGTCCTACTACCAGTTACCGCATGGACCCCTATGCTCCGGCACTGATGGATGCCGGTTTAAAAGCAATGATCGGTAAAGGACCACGCAGTCAGGCTGTCGTCGATTCGATGGTTAAAAACAGAGCCGTCTATCTGGCGGCTATTGGTGGGGCTGCGGTGGTCACGGCTCAGGCGGTTCAATCCGCCCGGATCATTGCCTATGAAGATTTGGGAGCGGAGGCGATTCGGGAACTGCAGGTTGTGAATTTTCCGGTATTTGTCGCTAATGACGTACGGGGTAACGATGTTTATAAACTGGGGGTGGAAAAATATTCCCTCGATCAATGACATCGATAGCTTAAACGGTTATTTTTCATTTAGAAAGGATGCATTTTATGCGTGATCTGGAACAGCTGCGCCGGGAGGCTTTGGGGTATGAAATGCAGGGAAAAATCGGGAAAGCGATTGTGAAACTGCAGGAGATTCTGAAGGAAAATCCCGAACAACACGACCTGCGGGTTAAGTTAGGTGAGCTCTATTATGTCCTGGGTGATATAAAAAACTCCATTACAGAATTTGAAAAAGTAATAAAAGCCAAACCCGATTATACCTTTGCGCTTTATCGCCTGGGGATTTCATACTTCAGGGCAACCCGATTCAGCGATGCGATTAATGTTTTTCATCACATTCAGGAAATCGAGCCGGAGTTATATATGTCGTCCTACTGGGAAGGACTGGCTCATTATCACAAAGGTCAGTTCAAACGCAGTATTGAAGCCTATAAACGTTTGACCGAAAATAGTTCTGCCGGTACGCTGGGGTACTATCAGTTGGCGATTGTCTATAAGGCGTCGGGCAAATACGAAGAGGCGATTCAATGTCTGAAGGCGATCCTGAAAGAGGATCCCAATGTCACCTCGGTGCATTATCATCTGGCGCTGGCGTATCTGGGTGTAGATAATCAGGATTATGCCATTAAGCATTTAAAAAAGGTGGTGGAACTGGATCCGGAGCATGTCGATGCCAGACGTCGCATGAAAATGCTGACCGATCCCGACGATCTCTACACGTATGAAGTTCCCCCGCTATAGCGTATATGAGAATAACCAGTCATTAAATGAGGAGAATTCAATGGCAAAAGTGGCAATCACCTGTAATGGAGCAGAAGGTGCGAATATTTTTCCACCGATGATTATCGGGTCTTCGGCGGCGGCTCTGGGAGATGAAGTAATCATTTTCTTTACGCCAGCCGGAGCGCCGACTATGTTGAAAGGCAAATTGGAAGCGCTGCGAGGCGCCAAAGGATTGCCGGATATTGTTGAATTGTACGAGGGATTGAGAGCATTGGGTGGCAAAATCTTCGTCTGCGAATTGGCGTTGGAGGCGAAGGATCTAAGGGCTGAAGATTTCCGGGAAGGTGTCGAAATTGTCGGAGCCACAACCTTCCTGAACGAAGCCAAAGATGCGACCCTGACATTTTCATTTTAACCATTAAGAGGAGACTACCATGGAGTTGGATTTGACAGGTTTAAAGTGTCCCGAGCCGGTCCTGAAAATTGCGGCAAAAGCCAAAGAGATTCCGGCGGGCGAAATGGTGGAGGTTTTAGCGGATTGTCCCTCTTTTCCGAAAGACATCGCAGCCTGGTGTGAGAGGACCGGACGCACATTGCTGTTTTGTATGGATGAAGGGGACGGAAAGCATCGGGCGCAGATCCAGTTTTAAAGGGCAGTCGGACGCACATATCTCTCTCGCTGGAGAAGCAGCGTGAGAGGCTATCGTTAGGTTCTGAGGGAGAGTCAGGTTATGAAAATTGGTGTCTATTTATGTCAGTGCGGCGGAAATATTTCGAAGGTCGTAGACCTTCAGAAGGTAACCGAGGCAATCCGGGATCAGGATAATATTGCTGTACTGAGAGAGCACTCCAACATGTGCTCCGGCGCCGGTCAGAAATTGATCATTGAGGATGTTCAGGAGCACCGGCTGGACCGGGTCGTAATTGCCTCCTGCTCTCCGCAGTTTCATGAAAAGACCTTTAAGGCGACACTCGAAAAAGCGGGTCTGAATCCCTATGTTCTGGAGATGGCAAATTTTCGGGAGCACTGTTCCTGGACTCATCGCAATGATCCTGACGTTGCGACTGAAAAGGCGATCGATCTGCTGCTTGCCTCACTGGCGAAAGTGCGACATAATTACCCATTGGATAAAAAGAAAATCGCCATGGGAAACCGGGTGCTGGTAATTGGCGGCGGCGTCGCCGGAATTCAAGCCTCACTGGACCTGGCGGCAGCCGGTAAGGAGGTAACCCTGATTGAGAAGGATTCCAGTATCGGCGGCAATATGGCGCGGCTTACCAAGACCTTTCCCACTGAAGACTGTGCCGCCTGTATTATTTCACCCAAAATGGCTGAGGTTCAGGAACATCCCGGTATCCGCCTTTTGACCAGTACGACCGTGGAAAATGTTGCCGGACATCGCCTGCATTTTGAGATTCATGCCAGGCAGCATCCCCGGTATATTAAAGACAGCATCGATATGGATCAGTGTCTGGGCTGTGAAAAGTGCACGGTGGCTTGCCCCGTGACAGTGCCGAATCAGTGGGAGCAGGGAATTCTGAACCGCAAGGCGATTTATATTCCTGCGGCGCTGGCAATTCCATATAAATATCTGATTGATTCGGACGCCTGCCTGTTTTTCAATGGCGGCGACTGTCACCGATGTGCAGAGGTGTGTCCGCAGGAGGCGATCGATTTTTCCCAGCAGCCAAAAGACATTCATTTTACCGTTGATACTATTATTGTCGCCACAGGGTATGATATTATTGATCCGCGGGAGAAGCCGGTTTTTGGTTACGGTAAATATAGGAATGTGGTGACCGGGCTTGAGATGGAGCGGATTGTCGACCATATTACCGAAAACCCGCCACCCCGGGAGGTGGGTAAACGGGTAGGGTTTATTCAGTGTGTCGGTTCCCGGGACGAACAGACCGGACGGGAATACTGTTCCCGGGTCTGCTGTATGTATGCCATTAAGTTAGCCTCGCTTTTAAAGCAGGCGCGCCCGAAAACCGATATCTATATTTTTTATACCGATATTCGCGCTTTCGGGAAAGGCTATGAAGAATACTATAAAAAAGCCCAGACGATGGGTATCAAATTTATCCGCGGGAAGGTTGCGGAGTTGAGTGAAAATCCGGTGAATAAGAAGCTGGTGATACACGTTGAGGATACTCTTTCCCGGAAGATTATTGAAGCGGAGTTTGATTTAATCGTTTTATCGACTGGTATTCAGCTGAGTAGAGCGTCGGAGAAAATCGCTGATCTGCTAAAGCTGGCTAGAAGTTCCGATGGATTTTTTCAGGAAGCGCATCCGAAATTCAGACCGGTGGATACGCTGGTGGAAGGTGTCTTTTTAGCGGGAACGGCGCAGGGTCCGAAGGATATCCCCGATACAGTTGCGCAAGCCAGTGCCGCCGCTTCGAGGGTAATCGGTGCGCTGGCTCAAAAAGAGTTTGAAGTTGATCCGATTCTGGCATTCGTGCATAGTGAACTCTGCGATGGATGCGGAAAATGCCTTTCGGCATGCCCGAAAAATGCCATTACGATCAATACGGAAAACCGGGCTGAGGTCATCGCGGCTCTCTGTGTTGGCTGTGGGGCTTGTATCGCCAGCTGCCCGACGGAAGCCCTCGATTTGCACGGCTATACCAATGCGCAGCTGTATGCGGCGGTGCAGGGGGCTCTGTCACGAAAAAGGGTATCTCAGCAACGAATTATCGTTTTTGCCGATGATGCCTGCACTTATCGTCTGGCGGATGCGGTGGGTATCCGCAAAATGAGTTATTCGGCTGACGTTCGGATCATCCGAATTCCCAGTGCGGCGAGGATCACTCCGCAATTGATTTTGTACACAATTCAGCAGGGCGCCGATGGTGTATTGATCGGCGATTGTCCGGAAAAGAGTTCCCGGTTTCCCTGGAGTCGGCAGTGTATCCGGGATAGCATTCAATCCGCCGCCCGGCAACTTCAGGATATGGGAATAACGGGCAAACAAATTGTGTTTTCTGAACTTGCGTCGGGGATGATGACCGCTTTTATTGAGCGGATCAATCAGCTGGTCAAAGAAATCGCCGATTACGATTACGTCATGATGAATCCCGGTGATGGCAAACAGGAGCGTGGATAGATGTCCGAAAAAATTACTCTAGATGATAAGTCTGTGGATTTCTTCGAACTGATTGCGGAATTGAGCGGGGAGGTGATTACGCTGTGCGATCAGTGCGGAACCTGTTCCGGCGGTTGTCCCTTTGTTGACGATATGGACATTATGCCGTCGCAATTAATGCGGAAAGTTCTGCTAGGTCAGGAGGATGTGCTGGAATCGAAAACAATGTGGTTATGTGCGACCTGCAATACCTGCACCGTCCGCTGCCCGCGCGGTCTGGATGTCTCCAAAGTGGCGGAAGCCCTCCGACTCGTTAATTTACGGCAATCCATTGACCGCGTAGACCTGAACAGCATTTCTGCCGATGAATTGCGGGAATTACCACCCATTGCGATTATCGCCGCCAACCGGAAGCTGGTATCCTGACCAGGAGTAAAAATTATGAAAATCCCCTATTTTCCCGGCTGTACCCTGAAATCCTTTGCCAAGAAATTTGAAGAATCGGCTATCGCTGCTGCGAAACAGCTAAGTATTGAGTTTGTGGAAATCCCCCGCTGGAACTGCTGCGGCGTCGTCTCCTCGTTGGCTACGGACGATATCATTCACCATGTGGCGCCAATTCGCAATTTTGTACGGGTTTTAGAGATGAATCAAGAGGGCATTGTAAAGGATAATAAACGCCTGTTGACGTTATGTTCTATGTGTTATAATACTCTTAAACGATCCAACAATCGTATGAAAAACAGTCCGGATGATCTCAAAGTTGTCAATGATTTTATGTCAAACGAGATTGATTATGACGGTTCGGTGGAGCTGATCCATTTTCTCAGTCTGTTAAGGGAGATCGGATTTGACAAAATTCAGAGTAAGGTTGTAAATCCGTTAAAAAATCTCAAAGTCGCCGGCTATTACGGCTGTATGTTGCTGCGTCCGAAAGATATCGGAATCGATCATCATGAAACCCCGACAATTATGGAGGATTTTATCCGTTCACTTGGCGCCGAGGCGGTTGAGTGGCGCTGCAGGCACAAGTGTTGCGGCAGTTATTTGACCCTTAACAATAAAGATACCGTGGTAAATCTGGGGTACGACATCCTGACGGATGCCCAAAGGAGTGGTGCCGATATTGTGATCACATCCTGCCCGCTGTGCGCTTTCAACCTCGATAATCGGCAAAATGATATCAAGCATAAGTATCCGGATTTTAGAAATATCCCGGTTGTTTATTTTACACAACTCATGACTGTTGCCTACGGGCTTGAAAAGCACACCTGGGAAGTGAATGGAAAAATCGGAATAGGTAAAAAGATTGAGGAATGCCATTAAATTTTTAAATAAAGCGAGGGGATAATGGATAAACCGCAAGTTGCCTTTTACTGGTGCGCCTCCTGCGGGGGCTGCGAAGAGGCGGTGGTTGATCTGGCGGAAGACATTCTGAAAGTGGTAGACGCCGTGGATATCGTGCTCTGGCCGGTGGCGATGGATTTCAAAAGGAGTGATATTGAAACCATGGCTGACGGCTCGATAGCGGTTGCTTTTATTAATGGTGCAGTGAGGACAGCGGAGCAGGAGGAGTGGGTCAGACTGTTGCGTCGTAAATCCGGTCTGATTGTTGCTTTCGGTAGCTGTGCCCATCTGGGCGGAATCCCCGGCTTGGCGAATTTATCTTCCCTCCGGCAGCTGTTTGAGACGGTTTACCGGAATGTTCCGTCTGTCAACAATCCGGATAATGTTTTTCCGGAAGCAGTTACGCACATCGAGGAGGGCGAGCTGGAATTGCCGGAGATGCATTCAGAGGTGCGGGCTTTGGATCAGGTGATTGAGGTGGATTACTATGTGCCGGGATGTGCACCGCCACCGGATCTGATTATGGAAGCGATTACGGCGATACTGTCAGGTAAATTACCGGCAAAGGGTACTATCCTTGCGCCGGATAAATCGCTCTGTGACAGTTGCCTGCGCAATGACTCCAAACCTGATAAGCTGAAAATCATGGATATTAAGCGCATTTCGCTGGCGAACATTCCCGCTGATAAATGTTTTCTGGCGGAGGGTGTCGTCTGTCTGGGACCGGCGACCCGTTCGGGCTGCGGCGAGCGCTGTATCAATGCCAATATGCCCTGCCGCGGCTGTTTCGGTCCGACGAAAGCCGTTCACGATCAGGGTGCCAAATTTTTAGCGGGATTCAGTTCGCAATTCGAGAGTGAAGATGAGCGGAAAATCGAAGCCTTTGCGGAGTCAGTTATTGATCCCGCCGGTTTATTTTACATGTTCAGTCTGGCATCATCGCTGAAAGTCAAATTTCATGATCGGTCTTAAATAAGGATAAATTTATGGGCACGCGAATAAAAATTGATCCGATAACTCGTCTGGAAGGGCACGGTAAGATTGATATTTTTCTCGATGCGGAAGGTGATGTGCAGCAGGCTTATTTTCAGGTTCCGGAGCTGCGCGGTTTCGAGGAATTTTGCCGCGGTCGTATGGCAGAAGAGCTGGCGCGCATTACGCCCCGGATCTGCGGCGTCTGTCCGACGACACATCACATGGCATCCGGCAAAGCCCTCGACGATCTCTACCGGGTGGAGCCGCCGCCGGCGGCGAAAAAAATCCGCGAACTGATCAATTCGGCTTTTATATTTGAAGATCACGTGCTGCATTTTTTCTACCTAGGCGGACCGGATTTCATCGTCGGACCGAAGGCGCCGAAAGAGCAGCGCAATATTCTGGGAGTGCTGGGAAAAGTCGGCATGGAAATCGGCGGTCAGGTCATCGCTATCCGTCGCAAAGTCCGGGCAGTGATTGAAAAACAGGGCGGGCGGGTGATCCATCCGGTCTGCAACCTGCCGGGCGGCGTTTCCAAAGGGGTCAAGCCGGAAGACGCCGAAGAGTACCGGCAGCTGGCTGATGAAATGATCGCTTTCGCACAACTGGCACTGCAAGCCTTTAGCGACATCGTCTTGGCAAACCGGGAGTATCTGGATTTGATTATGGGTGACATCTATCGCCATGAAACATATTATATGGGACTCGTGGATGAAAAGAATTGCGTCAATCTTTATGACGGCAATATCCGGGTCGTAACGCCGACCGGTGAAGAATTTGTAAAATTTAAGCCCCATGATTATCTCAGGCATATCGAGGAGCGCGTGGAGTCCTGGAGCTATGTGAAATTTACCTATCTGAAAAAGATCGGCTGGCAGGGATTTAGCGATGGAAAGAAGAGCGGTGTTTATCGGGTAGCGCCACTGGCGAGATTGAACGCTGCCGATGGGATGGCGACGCCACTTGCCCAGGCTGAATTTGAGAAAATGTTTGCAACTCTGGGGACGAAACCGGCGCACCATACGTTAGCCTATCACTGGGCGCGTCTGGTGGAGGTACTGTACGCCGCCGAACGGTTCAAAGAATTGGCAAATGATCCGGAAATCCTGTCACCGGATATCAGGACGATTCCCAGCGAAATACCTTCCGAAGGTATCGGCGTTGTCGAGGCGCCCCGGGGTACACTCTATCACCACTACAAAACCGATTCAAAGGGTCGTGTAACCGACGTGAATCTGATCGTTGCGACGACAAACAACTCGGCGGCAATCTGTATGTCCATCGAGCGCGCCGCCCGCAGGCTGATAAAAAAAGGCAAGGTAGATGACGGTATCCTGAATATGGTCGAGATGGCTTTTCGGGCGTACGATCCCTGTTTTGCCTGCGCGACGCACTCCCTGCCGGGACAAATGCCCCTGATTGTCACCATTCACAATGCCCAACGGGAAGTAATTCAAACGTTAGTGAGGGATTGACTCATGAGTAAAAATCAAACGATCAGTGCACACCGAGTCAGCTGTGATCAGATTGACCAACTACGGAATATTTCCGGTGTCAATGTCTATGCCTGTTTCCAGTGCGGCAACTGTTCGGCGGCTTGCCCTGCGGTAGAGTTCATGGATATTCCGCCGCATCAGGTAATTCGGAAAGTGCAGCTGGGGTTTATAGACGAACTAATAACGTCGGAAACGCCCTGGATTTGCGCCGCCTGCATCGCCTGCACAGTAAAATGTCCCCGCGGCGTGGATATTGCGAAAGTGATGGAGGGCTTGCGCCAGATTGTCCTGCGCAGCGATTTCGAGCATGGCAATCTTTGTAAAATTGATACAAAATTAAGGAAAAAACTGCCGCAGATTGCACTGATCGGTAATTTTAGAAAAACGATTCTTTAGGTCATGGAGAAGCCGATGGAACTATCCTACTACCCGGGATGTACTTTGAAATCCAATGCTAAAAATTTTGAGACCTCGGCACTGGCGGTCCTGGAACGCCTGGGTGTATCCGTGACGGAGCTGGAAGACTGGTACTGCTGCGGCGTCTGTTTTTCCCAGAGCCAGGACAATCTGATGCAGCAAGTCGCTCCCGTCAGGACGTTGGTGAAAGCCAAAGAGAGCGGCAGGCGGCAGCTGCTGGCGCTCTGCACCATGTGCTTCAATACCCTGAAACGAGCGATTGAATTCATTAAAAATGATGCGGAAAAACGGGATACGATTCATCAGTTTATGGACCTTGAGAATACCCAATTTTATGGTGATGAAGTCGAGGTAATTGATATTTTGACACTGATCAGGCAGATCGGTCTGGATAAATTAAAGGCTGCCATTATTAAAAAAGATGTCAATCTGAAAGTCGCTTCCTACTACGGCTGCATGCTGCTTCGACCCCGGGAAATCGCCATTGATTCGCCCGATGATCCGGTGATTATGGAGGAAATTTTAGCCCATGCCGGGTGTGAAAACGTCTATTTCCCCTTCAGGACGGACTGCTGCGGTTCCTACCAGATTGTCAACGAACCTGAAATTGTCAGGGAGCGAGCCCGGAAAATCGTTGGTTCTGCTGTGAAAAATGGTGCCGATCTGATGGTTACACTCTGTCCGCTTTGTTATTACAATCTGGATGAGGTGCAGCGGGATATTCGGAAAGCAGATGCCTCGTTTCAGACTGTTCCGGTGCTCTATTTTACCCAGCTGCTGGCACTGCTGATGGGATTGAAGCCGAACCTCCATGATTTTCAGCTGCACGCCATTGACCCCCGACTGGTCTTAAAAAGGAAAGGGCTGTTATGAAGAGAGTCGGCGTCTTTGTCTGCCACTGCGGGATTAACATAGCCGCGACGGTGGATGTTGCCAAAGTCGTAGAAGACCTGCGTGATTATCCGGGCATTGCCTACATTCAGGATTATAAATACATGTGCTCTGATCCGGGTCAGAATCTGGTGAAAAAGAAAATCAAGTCGGAAAAGTTGGATGCTGTTGTAATCGCCGCCTGTTCTCCCACCCTGCATGAAAACACCTTTCGTCTGGCGGTTCAGACCGTGGATATGAATCCCTTTAATTGTGAAATTGCCAACATCCGCGAGCAGTGCAGTTGGGTGCATAAAGATCGGGCGGTAGCAACCGAAAAGGCGAAAAGGATCATCAAATCGGTAGTGGAGAAAGCTTTGTTGGACGAGAGTCTGGAACCGATTAAAGTACCGGTGGTTCGGAAAGCGTTGGTGCTCGGGGGCGGCATCGCCGGAATTCAAGCCGCGCTGAACATTGCCAACAGTGGCTACGAGGTGATTTTGGTGGAAAAACAGTCCTCTATCGGGGGACGCATGGCGCAGCTGTCCGAGACCTTTCCGACGCTGGACTGCTCGCAATGTATCCTGACACCGAAGATGGTGGAGGTCGCCCAGCATCCCCAAATCCGCCTGTTGACCTATTCGGAATTGGCGGATATTTCGGGATTTGTCGGCAATTTCAAAGTAAAAATAAAGCAAAAAGCAAAGTATGTTGACTGGGATAAATGCACCGGCTGTGGTCTTTGCATCGAGAAATGTCCGCAGAAGGTAGCTTCGGAATTCGATCAGGGTTTGGGAAAGCGTAAAGCTATTTTTACGCCCTTTCCTCAGGCGGTGCCGAATAAACCGGTCATTGATTGCGATAATTGTACCTATTTCAAAACGGGAAAATGCCGGGTCTGTGAGAAGATCTGCCCTTTTGAGGCGATTAATTTTACGGAAACGGATTCGTATATCGAAGAAGAGGTCGGCGCAATCGTGGTTGCCACCGGTTACGATGTTTATCCGTTAATAAATATGGGTGAATACGGCAGCGGCAAAATACCCGATGTCATTGACGGACTGACCTTTGAACGGCTGCTCTCTTCATCGGGTCCCACCGGCGGAGAGGTACGCCGACTCTCGGACGGGAAAATTCCCAGAGAGATTGTGTTTATCAAATGTGTGGGCTCCCGGGACCCGGAGCATCATTTTCCCTACTGTTCAAAGATTTGCTGTATGTACACGACCAAACATGCGATGCTCTATAAACACCGCGTTCCTGACGGACAGCCGTATATTTTTTATATGGATGTACGTGCCGGGGGTAAAGGATATGAGGAGTTTTATCAACGCGCTCAGGAAGAGGATAAAGTATTGTATTTACGCGGGAAAGTTTCAAAATTATACCAGGATGGCGATAAGGTGGTTGTCTGTGGGATAGACACGCTCAGCGGCAGCAATGTGGAGATTCGCGCCGATCTGGTGGTCCTGTCAATGGCGATTCGTCCCTCGAAGGGGATCGAGGATTTGGCGAAACTGTTGAAAATTTCAATCGATCAAAACAGCTTTTTAACAGAAGCTCACCCGAAGCTCCGTCCGGTGGAATCGCTGAGTGCCGGCATCTATCTGGCGGGTTGTGCCCAGGCGCCGAAGGACATTCCCGATACCGTTGCCCAGGCGGCGGCAGCGGCGGCGATGGTCACCAATCTGTTTGCCAACGAATACCTGTTGCACGATCCGATCATTACCGGTGTTAATGAAGAGCTCTGCTCCGGCTGCGGTCTGTGTGTGGCGGTCTGTCCCTATGATGCCCGTAAGATCAGCCGGGAGAAAGGGATTGTCGAAGTGAACGAAGTACTCTGTGAAGCCTGTGGTGCCTGTGCGGCTGCCTGCCCGTCGGGAGCCGCGCAGCAGCGTAATTTTACAGATGAGCAATTGAATAGAATGGTCCAGGCGATTTTAACAACGTGATTGGTAATCAGAAAAATCAGTGAGGTCCAAAAACGAAAGCCTTTAGTAGTCAAACGGAATGATTTGATTCTATGATTTCTACTATACTGAGTAGCGAGTTTCTAATTTCAAATTTCCAATTTCCAATATCAAGGGTAACCTATGTTCGAACCAAAGATAGTCGCATTTTTTTGTAAATGGTGTACCTCGGCGGGTGCGGATCTGGCGGGAACATCCCGGTTGAGTTATCAGCCGAACGTGATTGGCATCCGGTTGATGTGTTCCAGTCGGGTGGACCCGGAGCATGTACTGGATGCTTTCAGAAACGGCGCCGACGGAGTTCTGATCGGCGGTTGCCATCCGGGCGATTGTCACTATCAGACCGGTAATTATCAGACGCTGAAACGGGTGAAATTGTTAAAGAAGCTGCTGACTGACCTGAATATTAACGAGGAACGCCTCCGTCTTGAGTGGATTTCGGCGGCGGAGGGAAAACGCTTTGCCGCAATTGTGAATGAGTTTACCGAAGAAATTCGAGAATTGGGTCAGATTCAATATACACCGTTGTGAAAGTATTAATAATAGGGCTGGGCAACAATCTGCTGACCGACGATGGAATCGGGGTCTACATTGCCAGGCAATTAAGGTCGGCATTCAGCGGCTGGGATGTCATCGCTTCGGCGGATTCGGGATTCGGGTTGCTGGATCAGATGTACGGCTATGAACGGGTGATCATCATTGATTCCATAATCACCGGTAAGAAGCCGGTTGGTGCGATTCACCGCTTCTCCGCGGCGGATTTTAAGGGGCATATACCATTCAGTATCCACTCGACGGATATTCTTTCTATTTTAAAATATGCCCGTCAGTGTGGATTCATGGTGCCCGACAGGATTGATTTTCTGGCGGTGGAAATTGAGGATAATCAGACGTTTGGAGAATCATTTTCCGGAGCAATCGAAAGGCAGAAGAGGCGGATAGTTATTGATATTAAAGCGCAAATAAAAAAGATGACAGCTGGCGAAGATTCCGAAATGAGATCGGGATTGAACGCTTTAAAGGAGGCTTATCAATGAGTGAAAAGCAGAAGATGGTGAAAGTATTCATCATGGGTGAAGCCTATGATGTACCGGAAGGCTCGACCATCATTATGGCGATGGAGTACGCCGGATTTCAGATGAAGCGCGGAGTTGGCTGCCGGGAGGGCTTTTGCGGCGCCTGTGCCACGGTTTATCGGGAAAAGGGCGACTATAAGTTGAAGGGCGGCTTAGCCTGTCAGACGGTGGTTAGTGATGGGATGATGCTGGCGCAGATTCCCTTTGTACCGGCGGAAAAACCGGTTTACGATATCAAGGAATTGACCCCCGACGTGGATACAATCAAGATTCTCTTTCCGACGGTTTTTCGCTGTGTCGCCTGCAATACCTGTACAAAAGCCTGTCCCCAGGAGATCAAGGTAATGGATTATGTGCAGGCACTCAAGCGCGGCGACATCGCCAAAGCAGCAGACCTCTCCTTTGATTGCATTCGTTGTGGTTTGTGCGCCCTGCGCTGTCCGGCTGAAATTGTCCAGTACAATGCCGCAACTCTTGCGCAGCGGCTATATGGGCGTTACCTGAATAAAAAAAGCCTGGAGTTGGAAGAGCGGATTGTCGAGATTGAGAATGGAAAATACGAAAAGGAACTGGATGAACTTGTCGAAATGCCGCGAGAGGAACAATCCAAACGGTATTATGCAAGAGAGATTAAGTTAAAATAGATTATGAGTAACGAGGATTGAGTAGTGAGATATGCATCAGTTTAAAGAATTATTAGTTTGGCAGAAATCCAGAGAGTTAGTGAAAGTGGTTTATGAATTAACTTTTGGTTTCCCAAAGGCTGAAACCTATGGTCTCATTTCTCAAATTCAGGGGTCGGCAATATCCATTCCATCAAACATTGCAGAGGGAGCAGGAAAAACATCATCAAAGGACTTTTTACGTTTTTTAGATATTGCATACTCATCGTCTTGTGAATTAGAAACACAGATTATTTTATCGTCGGATCTAGGCTTTATTTCATCTGAAAAATTTGAAGAAGTCTCAATTGCAATTCATGAGATTCAGAAAATGTTATATGGATTAATTCAAAAACTTAAAAAATGACTAAAAATTATCTAAATACTCAAATCTCAAAACTCAATACTAAAAAGGAGCGAAGATGTATCCCGATTATATGATGAAGTCGATTAAAATGGTTGAACAAACCAGACCAAAACGGCTGGAGTTGGCGAAGAAAATGGGCAAGCAGGTTTTCCCGGCGATGAGTGAAAGTGAGCGCCAGAAGGTGCTGGATAACTTTCATCCCGATTACAGAAAGGATGCGCGCCGGGAAATCCGGGTTGGTCCAAACAAAGGCGAACTGCTAACCACCGAGGTGGCAAATCTGCTGGAATCCTATTCCCGGATTGATCCGGCAATTCTCGACCTTGACAATCCCGACTATGTGACGGATGTTTTGGTAATTGGAGCCGGTTCAGCCGGTATGGCGGCGGCAATTACAGCGGGCGTAAACGGCTGTAATGTTCTGATCGCGACAAAACTAAGACTCGGCGATTCCAATTCCATGATGGCGCAGGGCGGGATACAGGCGGCTACTCAGAAAGACGATTCGCCGGTTCTGCACTATCTCGATGTAATCGGCGGCGGTCATTTTGACAATAAACCAGACCTGGTCAAGGCACTGGTCAACGACGGTCCCGAAGCGATCAAATGGCTGGAAGAGCTGGGCGTCATGTTCGATAAAAATGAAGACGGTTCCATGATGGTCAAATCGGGGGGCGGGACCTGTCGCAATCGGATGCACTCAGCCCGTGATTATACCGGCGCCGGAATCTGCCGGGTATTGCGGGATGAAGTGTATAACATGCCTGCGAAGATAAAATTTCTGGAATTCACATCAATCATCGAATTAATCCTTGATAATAAAGGGCAGGCTGTCGGAGCCATTGGTTACCATCTTGAAACCAAGCAGTATATCGTTATCAAGGCGGCATCAATTATCATCGCCACCGGCGGGTTTGGGCGACTGCATATCCGCGACTTTGAGACGACGAATCATTACGGTGCAACGGCAGATGGTTTGGTAATTGCTTATCGCGCCGGCGCCAATCTGTTGTTCATGGATTCGGTTCAGTACCATCCTACAGGAGCAGTTTTCCCGGAACAGATTCTGGGATTTCTCTGTACGGAAAAAATCCGGTCTATGGGTGCTCAACCAGTGAATTATGACGGTGAACTCTTTGTCTATCCGCTGGAACCCCGGGATATCGAGGCGGCAGCATTCATCCGTGAATGTACGGAGCGGGGCAAGGGGGTCAAAACGCCGACCGGCAAAGTAGGCATCTGGCTGGATACGCCGCTGATTGATTTGATCAATGGTGCCGGCGCAATCCAGAAATATTTACCAGCGATGCTGCGGCAATATAAGCGCTTCGATATTGATATCGTGAAATATCCCATGCTGGTCTACCCGACTTTGCATTATCAGAATGGCGGAATCGAAATTGACGATAAGGGTGAAACCCGAATTCCCGGATTATATGTTGCTGGTGAAGCCGCTGGCGGTATCCACGGACGCAACCGCCTGATGGGCAATTCGCAGCTGGACCTGATCGTATTTGGTCGGCGGAGTGGCTATTGGGCTGCGGAACGGGTAAAGCGGGGCGTCCAATTCGGCAAATTGACGATGCAGCATGTCTATGATTACAGCAAAGAGGTAAAGGCATTGGGTATTCCCGGAAAAAAAATCGCTCCCATCGTGCTGCCCGATTATATTCCCGATCATGTCAAATATAAGCAAAAAACCACTGAATATTTCGGAACGCTGGTTTAAAGATTTAATTAATCAATAGTGAGGAGAATTTTTGATGAAAGAGATTAGTCTTGACCTAAAAAACCTGAACGAAGTCTTTCCCGACAAATTCACCCAGGAGCAGATTGCCAAAGCGAAGACGCTGTTTTTGAAAAAACTGGCGGAAGATGCCCATCGTTTTTACGGCGGGAAAATCCAGACTGCTCCCAAAGCCGGCGTGTTCGGCTTCAACTGGTTCAATGTCTGGTATACGCCGGGTGTTTCGAAAATCTCCACCACCATCCGGGATAACAACGATGTTTCCTTTGAGCTGACAAACCGGGGAAATCTGGTGGGTGTCGTCAGCGATTCCACCCGGGTTCTGGGTGATGGTGACGTTACGCCGCCCGGTGGTTTGGGGGTCATGGAGGGGAAGGCATTTCTGATGAAATATCTCGGCGGCGTCGACGCGGTGGCACTATGCGTCGACAGCAAAGATGAAAACGGGAAAAACGATCCGCAGAAGATTATCGATTTCGTCAAAATGTGTCAGCATAGTTTTGGTGCGATTAACCTCGAAGATATATCACAACCCAATTGTTTTAAAGTTCTCGATACGTTACGGGAAGAATGTGATATTCCTGTCTGGCACGATGATGCTCAAGGCACTGCCTGCGTGACACTGGCCGGACTGATTAATGCATTAAAATTGGTAAATAAAAAAATTGAAGAAATACGCATCGTGATGCTGGGTGCCGGAGCAGCCAATACATCCGTAGCACGGATCAGTATCGCCGCCGGCGCCGATCCAGCCAATGTAATCATGTTTGATGTAAATGGTGCACTGGATAGAGACCGTCGGGATTTTCAGCAAAATCCGATGTATCATGGAACCTGGAAATTGTGTGAAACAACTAATCCGAAAAAAATCCAGGATTTCGATACTGCTATGAAAGGTGCTGACGTATTGATCGCTTTATCGAAACCAGGACCGGATACTGTCAAACCGGCTTCCATTAAATTGATGGGCACAAAACCGATAGTGTTCACTTGTGCCAATCCCGTACCTGAAATATACCCATATGCGGCGAAAGAAGCCGGCGCATATATCGTCGCCACAGGACGAGGCGATTTTCCGAATCAGGTCAATAATTCACTGGGATTTCCCGGTATTCTGAAAGGCGCTCTGATGGTCAGAGCCAGAAAGGTCACCGATGAGATGGCCATTGCAGCCGCGAATTCACTGGCTGATTATGCTGAGGCCCGAGGTATTAATCCGGATAATATAGTACCAACAATGGATGAAGCCACGGTATTCCCGACGGAATCAGCCGATGTCGCCATGCAGGCGATCAAAGATGGTGTGGCGCGTAAAATCATCACCCGGGACGAGGCGTTCGAATGGGCAAAGCGGGATATCGAATATTCCCGTACAATGGCTAAAACGTTGATCGAAGAGGGCTATATCAAGGAGCCGCCGAATAGCTTACTGCAGGATGCACTGAAATGGGCGATTGACCAGGTGAGTTAATCACCTACTTAAATTTACTGAAAATAGCCTCGTATTTGTTGCGGGGCTATTTTAACTTTCCCGACGGTTGTAAATTCTTAGAAAAGGGTAACCATGAAATCATTAACTAGATACAAAACAGTGCATGTCCCAAAACGCCGGATGTTTATCAACATCACGCCGGAGGTAGCGGAGGTCGTTCGGGAGAGTGGTATTCAGGAGGGGCTCTGTCTGGTTAATGCAATGCATATTACCGCCAGTGTATTTATCAATGATGACGAACCCGGACTTCATCGGGATTATGAGATTTGGTTGGAAAAACTGGCACCCGAGAAACCGTATTCCCAGTATCATCATAACGGTTTTGAAGACAATGCAGACGCCCACCTGAAACGGCAAATTATGGGACGGGAGGTAGTTGTAGCCGTTACCGACGGTCGGCTGGATTTCGGTCCCTGGGAACAGATTTTCTATGGAGAGTTCGACGGCAAACGACCAAAGCGATATTTAATTAAGGTTATCGGTGAATAAACCGGACGATTCAAAATGGCTGACCACCCCCTGAAAATTGCAGATAGTGTTAATGTAACCGACTGATAAATATG
>JBNGDF010000023.1:0-37462 GCA_049975265.1 Fidelibacterota bacterium | reverse complement strand
TGCTCCGACGGTAGGACTCGAACCTACATCCCGAATTTCGGGATAACAGCCACCCGACTATTTATCTATCTGAAGACTAACAATTTGTTCTATAATGCCTCGAGATTTCTGCCTTTTCAACCAATTTTCCCAATGTTGAGCGTCATGTCGATCTTGATATTCCTTCATATACACCAATTGCCATGGGCGTCCACGCCGAGTCCAACCTTTTTGTTGTGAATTATGATAATCCAATCGTCGATCCGGATCAGAAGATATACCGATGTAAAAACGATCAATAGACTCTGAATATAGAATATAGAGATAATATGGTAATTTCTGATTGATGCTCCGACGGTAGGACTCGAACCTACAACCTAGTGGTTAACAGCCACCCGCTCTGCCGATTGAGCTACGCCGGAATCTATTTAAAAAAACTCGAAATGGATCGCTATGCTCATGAGAACCTGCAACCTGTTGTTGCTGGACTTCAATAATCCGATTCATGTAAAAAGCGTGCTAATTTAAAAGAAAAAAGTGCGATAGTCAATCGGTCATAGATCAATATTTTCAAAGTATTGACGCAACGTCAACCACGTATCTTCAAGCCCCTGGCTGATGACCTTGGTATGACCGGAGACCGGCATAAAATTAGTATCACCGTTCCAGCGGGGAACGATATGAATGTGCAGATGATCTTCAACGCCGGCACCGGCTACACAGCCAATATTTATGCCGATATTAAATCCCTGTGCAGTTAAATATTTGCTTAAAGCTCTCTGACAATGCCCGATGTAGTTCATCATTTCGAGCTTTGTGTCGTCATCCAGATCATCTAATTCGGCGGTGTGTCGGTAGGGAGCAATCATCAGATGACCATTGTTATAAGGATAAAAGTTCATCATTACGAAGGCATACTTCCCGCGATGCAGAATCAGGTTCTTGCGGTCGTCATGCTCGCGGCTATACTTACAGAAGAAGCAGCCCTTTTCCTTTGGTCCCTTAATATATTCAATCCGCCAGGGTGCCCATAATCGTTGCATGATTAAGAATGTTCCTCTTCACGCTCCCGTTTATATTCGGCAACAACTTTATCCTGAATTTCCCGGGGCATCGGTTCGTAATGTGAGAATTTCTGTTTATGCATCCCTTTTCCCTGAGTCATGGAACGCAGGGAGGTACTATAGCGATATAATTCTGCCAGCGGGACTTTGGCTTTAATTTTTTGGAAAGTACCTTCGGACTCTATGCCCTGGATTTTACCGCGCCGGACAGAAATGTCACCCATGATATCGCCCATAAATTCCTCCGGCACGATGACCGTCAGATCATAGATTGGTTCCAGAAGAATTGGATCAGCGGCTAAAAAGGCTTCTTTAAACGCACCTTTACCAGCAATCTGAAAGGCGATATCCTTTGAATCCACCGGGTGCATTTTGCCATCGTAAAAATTGGCTTTCACGTCGGTTACCTGATAACCTGCTAAAATCCCCTCTTCCGAGGCAGCTTTAACACCCTTTTCCACTGAGGGAACAAATACCCGGTCGACATTCTGACCGACAAGGGAGTTTGTAAATTCGACACCGCTGCCGCGTTCGTTGGGTTCGACCGTCATCCAGACTTCGGCAAACTGACCAGCGCCTCCCGATTGCTTTTTATGACGATATTTCGACTCCGCTTTTTTGCGGATGGTTTCACGGTACGGGATACGGGGCGGCAACTGATTGACGTCGACATTGAATTTCTGTTTCAGACGCTCCAGTAAAATCGTCAGATGCAGTTCACCCTGTCCGGATAAAATGGTCTGTTTCAGCTCCGGATCATAATGAAAACTGGCGGTTGGGTCCTCATCGGTGAGCGTCTGCAGACCGGCATTAATTTTTTCTTCATCATCCCGGGATTTTGGTTCAATCGCCACCTGTAATACAGGATCGGGCATTTTGATTTCCGAATAGTGAATGGGTGCCTTTGGATCCGATAGCGTATCGTTGGTATGGGTGTTCTTCAATTTCACCACAGCGCCGATATCACCGGCATGCAGATGGGCAACTTCATGTTTTTCCCGACCATTGATTACGAATATCTGACTGATTCGTTCGGTACTGTTGGTATTGACATTCAATAAATCGATCCCCGCCCGAATCGATCCCGACATTACTCTGAAAAAGTAGAGTTCGCCGATATGTCTTTCACTACTTGTTTTGAAAATTAACAGGGAGGTTGCCTCACTGTCGTCAATCTTTCGCTCTACGGTTTTATCGCCGACAATCCCGCTGACCCGTCCTTTGAAATCAGGCGCCGGTGCATATTCGACCAGGGCATCCAGCAGCGTTGCAGTACCGATATTGGTAAAGGCTGATGTTGTAAAAACGGGGAAGATATTGCGATTGGCAATGGCGGCTTTCAGACCACCCATCATCTCTTCTTCACTCAATGTGCCCTCTTCAAAAAATTTCTCCAGCAAGGTGTCGTCGGATTCGGCGACATATTCGATAATCTGTTCACGGAGAGCATTGATGGTAGCCTGTTGGTCAGCCGGAACGGCACTCTCTTTCACCGTACCTTTGCCATCTTTGGTAAATGTATAGAGTTTGTTGCGCAACACATCAATTACCGAGTCAAAATCAACTCCCTGATTCAGAGGAATCTGGAAAGGAATGACCTGCTTCCCAAAGGACTCCTGCATGCTCTCCAGCGTCTTGTCAAAATTGGCATGCTCCTTATCCAGCATATTGATAACAAAGAAAACCGGTATCTGGTCTTCTTTGGTATAGTTAAATACCAATTCACTGCCCAGCTCCACGCCAGCCTGTGCGTGTATCACAACCAAGCCTAAGTCCACCACCGGCGTAACCGCCTTGGCTTCACCGATAAAGTCCAGATATCCAGGTGTATCAATCAGATTAATTTTGGCTTTATTCCATTCACAATTCAGGAGCGATGAGGATATGGAAAATTTCCTTTCGATTTCATCTTCATTGTAATCAGAAACGGTGGACCCGTCGTCTATACGACCGAGGCGATTGGTGGCACCGGCGGAAAAAAGCATGGCTTCCACCAGGGATGTTTTTCCGGATGATGCATGCCCTAAAACGGCGACATTACGGATTTCATTGGTCTGGAATTCTTTCAAAATTGTCCTCCTTTTTACTCCTCAAAGGTTATATGTGATTTTTTAATTATGCCAATGCAGTTGCGCTCGAAATGTGCAACAACGCTGATTGAATCGGGAACCATATATTTCGGCAGATTTTCATGGCAGTGTGTCATCAGATTCTGAATGTCAAGCTCGACGTCATCCTGTTTTGTCACTACCAGGACAATCTGGTCGTCATCGAAGCGCTGATTTTTTTTAATAATGGTTGATTCTTTGACGCCCGGGAATTGTTGCACAACGGTCAGGATGTCGGTTGGATTGACATGAAAGCCGTCTCGCAAAATCCAATCTCTCCGTTTGCATTGCCAGAAAAGATAACCCTCCTCATTCAAAAACGCTACATCACCGGTATCAACCCATTCTTCCGGGGTTCTCTCAACGATCGGATATTTATCAAAATAGTGGTGAAACACGTTCTTGCCCCTGACCCATAAAAAACCCGGTTCGTTTTCGCGAAGACGATTGCCGTTTTCATCGACAATCTTCACCTCACAGCAGGAAAGCGGTCTTCCAATGGAGGCAACATGGTTGTAATAACCATTGCAATTCATGGAGATTACCGGCGCTTCGGCAACCCCGTATGCTTCAACAATATAAGCGTGGCTGCGCTCGGAAATGACATTTTTTGTCTCAATCGTAAAACTGTTACTGACCGGTATAAAGTAATCAATCGACGGCAGCAGTTCGGGATCGAGGCGCTGTTCACCGACCAGCTCTCTGATGAAACTATTATTGCTGACAAAGATATTAATTTTCTGTTTTGCAATGGCTTTATATAGTTGTTCGCGGCTGCTGTCTGAAGGGATGATAATCGTATTACCCCTGACAATGGCAAGATTGAGAACCAGCGTAAAAGGGTAATAGTGGAAAAAGGGCAAACTTGTATAAATCCGGGCATGGTAATATTCCGGAAAGTTTTCGGAAATGCTTAGAGCAGTTGCAATCAGACTCCCGTGCGTGAATACCAGCGATTTCGGATGCGAATAATCGCCGGCGCTGAACAGAATAACAGCATTGGCGCGGGATGTTGATGTACCGACAGAATCACCGACCTTTTTATGATCAATAATATCGTAAATATTGGTCGCTTCGGAATCGGTCTTGCGTCCATGGACATAACATCTGATCGGGTGATTGGAGAGATTTAGGATTTGGTTTTTATGCTCCTGAAAATCCACTGAATAGAAAAGAGCATCGATCCGGGTAGTGGTTGCCAGTGTTGCAACTTCACCTTCAGACATGGACCAAGGCAGCAATGAAGCAAGTCCTCCAACGTTCAGCACAGCCAGATAGCATATAATGAATTCGGGACAATTCTGCATCAGGATGCCCGCAGTCTGTCCCGATTTCAGACCGGTATCCATCAGTTCCTGGGAAATCGCGGAAATCTGTGCAGCGGCTTTCTGAAATGTAATTGCGTAATCACCATGAATGATGAAGGGTGAATCCGGTTTTTCGGCAGCATATTGAAAGATATATTCAGTCAGGTTTTTCATTGCAAATTGGATTAGGATGTAACAATTAAAAAAGCAGGAAATTTTACAGATTTTCGTCCCTTAAGTCAAGGGGATTTACGAATCCGGTCACTGTATCTACCAAAATTTGAATGAAAGTCAGGCTCATAGAAAGGTATTGCATTTTTCGACGTATAGCTGACAAAACATGAAGACTTAATCCTTTTATAAACTTCAGAAAATTCAGATTTTTAAGGCAGATATTAAACAACATAAAAACCTTAGAAAATGCTTTAAGAGCCCGGTTATCTTGTATCTTTTATTAATTAATAAACAATATGTTGTAGGAAGTTGTAAAAAGAAAGTAAGAATTTTCTTTATGTTTGCGTTTTGGTTTTGTAGATTTTCATCGTTTGGTAATGTTGCATGCGATTCATCTCTTTTAAATAAAAAAAATGGCTAAGAAAACGGTCAAAAACCGCCGGTTAAACAACTCTGTTTATTTGTTCAGCATGATCTTATCGGGGATCGTGGGGCTGATCGTTTCCGTTCAAACCATGTCTCAGATTCTGCAGAAGCCGAATATCCGCGATTTTACTCACTATACCTTTGCCGGTCAGATCGGTATGACGGTGACAAATTACGGGATTTTGGGTGAGGGATATGAGACCTGTGTCCAGCCATCCTGCCGATATAAATTGTATTCGGAATACAAACAGGAACAGGTGGAGCATTTTTCCTACGCCGGTCTTTGGGTGGGAGGAATAAAGAATAACAAAATTCTGGTTTCATCGGCAATCACCGACGGATTCGTGTCTGATGAATACGGTTCCCGACCGGCAGGCAGAGAATTTTCCAGTACCGCCGACTCAAGCGACATTGTCCGGATTCGATCGACATTCAACAAACGGACCACCGATCCCGTTATTCAACAGTTGGCGAGCCATTATGACAGTGCGGCGGTTTCGCACCAGGATATGATTGCGGAGTTTACCGATACTGCCCAGGTGATTCCGGGCACGGAAATCCAGATTCCCCATGAGCCGCTGGGAATTAAAGTTCATCTCGAAACCTATTGTTGGAATTATCCTTATGCCAATTCCTTTGTGATCCTGAATTATCGCTTGAAAAATATATCAGAAGACCAGATCATTGATCCCTATGTGGGGCTCTGGTTTGATGCCTCGGTGGGGAATATGAACTTTACCAGTAATTGCGAGCCCGGGGGCGGCTGGGACTGGTACGATAACCGCAACAATTTTATCGATTCACTCTCGCTGGCATATCAGACGGATCTCGACGGTGATCAGGGCTGGGCGCAGAGCTATTTTGGTGTAAAATATCTGGGATCGCCCTCCGCCGCAGAATCAAATTTTGATGTCTATTACGATCAATGGCCCTGGAATGGGAACGAGCTTCAGGGAGTTGATCACCACTCCACACCCATTGGTGACGAAGCGATGTATGAGAGGATGCATTTGTATCCCGGTTCGAGTTATGAACTGATTACGGAGCCCGCCAGCTGGATGGTGCTGATTTCTGCCGGACCCTTTGGAAATTTGCAAAATGAATTCAATGAAACGGTCTGGGAGGCGGGTCAGGAGATCGAGATTACCTTTGCTGTTGTATGCGGTTTGTGGTCCACCGACTCACAGGATGATACGGAAGACCGTCGCCAGGAGCTCTATGAAAATGCTGCCTGGGCTCAGCGCGCCTACGATCTGGGGTATAAGCTGCCGGGTCCGCCGCCCTCGCCGAACATGCATGTGGTGCCCGGCGATCAGCAGATAACCGTATACTGGGATGACACTGCCGAAGACCCGAATAATCCCGACGCATACGACCCGGTTACCGAAATCATCGATTTCGAAGGTTATCGGATTTACGGGGGTCGCAAGACCGGGGTCGGGAAAGAGAACACCCTGTTGGCACAATACGATATTATTGACAAATTTGAGGTGCAGCCTATCGGTTTTACCAATTATAATACCGGACTCGATCAGGCACGGATCTATGATTCCGAAGGAAATCCATCTTCACGGTGGTTTATAATTAACGGTGATTCTATGGAATTTCAGTATAAATTTACCGATTACGATCTTAAAAATGGCTGGCCGGCACGGAACTGGTACTCGGTCGTCGCCTTTGATTTTGGTGATGCATCCAATAATATCGAAAGTTCGGAAAGTGCCGCTTCTAAGGTATATGCCATTCCGGGAACTACGACCAATCCAAGGCTGGAACGTAAAATCGGTGTTTATCCGAATCCCTATCGGGCAACCGCCGACTGGGATGGATTTGGCGAAAGGGAGCGGATGATCTGGTTCACCAATCTGCCTCCCCGGGCGGAAATCCGGATTTATACACTTTCCGGGGAGCTGATCGATGTGATTCAGCATGATGCTGCGACTTATAACGGATCGGATATAGAATTGCTGGCGGAAGTGACTTTCGGAACCGAACCGGTTTTTTCCGGCGGAGAACATGCCTGGGACCTGATTACACGTCATAACCAGGCGGTTGCTGCCGGACTGTATATGTTTGCAGTTGAAGATTTGGATAATGATAAAATATCAATAGGTAAGTTCGCAATCATAAAATAGGAGGAAAGAACATGCGAAAATCGTTACTATTCATTGTATTGCTGGGAAGTGTGTTGCTGGCACAGACGATCACGCCCATTTACGACATCCAGTATACTACCGATCCCACCGGGGATTCTCCCTTAAAAGATCAGGTGGTTACTATCTCCGGGATTGTGACGGTGGGGCGTTATACTTTCAGCAGCGGCTACTTTTTCATGCAGGATGCGCCCGGTCCCTGGAACGGGATTCAGGTCTATATAGGTTCGAGTAGTACCTATGAAGTTATGGAAGGCGACAGTGTCCAAGTCACCGGTAAAGTAGATGAGTATTACGGTCTGACTGAAATAGTTGACGTAACGGAACTGGTTAAATTGGATTCTTGCAAATGGATTGAACCGGTCGAAGGGACAACCGCCGGAATTGATAGTGCCGAACAGTACGAAAGTGTTCTCGTCAAAGTAAAAAATGTAACCGTTACCGATGAGACAGACGGTTCCTATGCCTGGCTGGTGGACGACGGCTCAGGTGAATGTAAAATTGGTACCAGAGCCGATGATAATTACTTCTATAAGCAAAAAGTTGGTGATGTCATTGACTGGATCGTAGGCGTCGCCTTTTTATCCTATGGTCACAATGAAATCCAACCCCGCGCTGCTTACGATTTTGGAGCGATTAACGGGTCAACCATGATCCAATCCATCCAGCAGGTTCGGGAGTGTGATGTGATTGCCGGCAATGACAGTTCGTTGTTCTACGGCGATACACTGACGATAACCGGGATCGTGACGGTTCAGTCCGGGCTTATGTATGGAGGTGATGGAAAAAAATACTACCTGCAGCAATCGGGAGGCGGTGCCTGGAGTGGTATTATGATTTACGATTATTTCAGTGAGGAAGTGGCGACCGTTTTCGAAGGAGACTCTATTTCGGTTACCGGTTATGTCAGCGAATACTGGAGTAATACTTATCCCGGTAATACGACGGAATTTTTCGCTACCGAAGAGATTGTGGTGCACGCAATGTACTGCGATTTGCCGGAACCTGTTGTTGTGAATACCAGTATATTTAATGACAGCCTCTACTATGATGGCATCCCCGGGTATGAACCGGAAAAGTATGAAAATGTCCTGATGCAAGTTGTGAATGTCATGGTTGACAGTGTCAATAACTATGGCGATCCACTGGTCGTTGATGCCAGCGGGCGTGGTTTATGGGTTAATTTCGGCTACTCGGACAGTGTATCGCTCGGCGCACCGGCGGTCGGAACAATGTTTGAATCCATTACCGGTGTTTTGTATCATCACTGGGGCGTATATGAGCTACTACCGAGGTATGATCGTGATATCGTTGTTATGGTGGGTCCGCCAATCATCAGTGGCACACGATATTATCCGGTCAATCCTCAACCCGAAGATACCATAACTGTAACAACATCTATTCTCGACGATGGTACGATTAGTGAAGCGGCTCTCTATTATTCGGTTAACAGTGGTACTTTTACCCCACAGATCCTGATAAAAACCTCTGGTTATGCCTATGAAGCTAAAATTGACCCGCTGGATAACGGTGATACGGTCCGGTTTTTCATTCATGCGACTGACAATGATAACAATGAAAGTCTTGACCCGGCGACGGCTCCGGATTCTTTATATTCATTCATGGTTTTAGGACCGACAGAGACCACGATTTACGATATTCAGTTCACTGACGATGCCAGTGGAGATTCACCGCTGAAAGGTAAACTTGTCAAATTTACAGGGACAGTTACATCTGATTCATCCACGTATACCCGGTCTTTTCATGTTCAGGATTTTTCAAATTCCAGCCATCCTGCCGCAGCTTGGAACGGAATTATGATTTACTCCGATGAATATCCGAACTTGACAATTGGCGATAACGTGGAGGTTGTCGGCACCGTCCAGGAATATTACGGATTGACGGAAATCGGGAATGTTGCTTCGATTACTAAATTAAGCGGTACGACCGATGCCATAGCCGTAGAAGTCAGCTCAGCAGATATTCCCTGTGATTCGACAATCTCGGAAAAGTACGAAGGTGTTTTAGTTAAAATCCCCTCAGTAACCGTTATATCCGCGAAAAATGACAATGGTGACTGGACAGTAACCGACGATCATGGCTATGTGGTTCAAATCAACGGATACAAATCAAGCTGTAATTATGATTATGAACCGGTTGTCGGCGATCAGATTGAATTTATTACCGGTAATTTAACCTATTCCTATAGCTATTATGAGATCATCGTCAGGGATAATGATGATATCGGCACGGTTGTTGGAATTGACAAAGACAAGGTCAATGTACCGGTCAGCTATTACCTCGATCAGAACTATCCGAATCCATTCAACCCGACGACGACCATCAATTACGGAATCGAAAAAAGTGGTAACGTCACACTGAAAGTCTACAATATTATTGGTCAAGAGGTGATTACGTTAGTGCAAAAGAATCAGCCTTCCGGAAATTATACGCTTACCTGGAACGGATTGGATAAATACAACCGGCTTGTGCCGGCAGGTGTGTATATCTACCAGATCGTTGCCGGTGATTATGTACAATCCAAAAAGATGATACTTTTGAAGTAGTTAACAACACTTAGTGCGTCCCGACATCGTCGGGGCGCACTTTTCCCTTGGTGGAGTCTTTGAGCAAATCGTTATCAGCGGTATTCACTATCACGGTTGTCTGCGCCATTGGCTATTTCTCTTGTGAAAAGGGATTGACATCCAATCCTCATCCCAATCAAAGACCGGACACAAGACTGTTCATTCAGCCCACCGCAGCCGGATTTGATACTACCTTCAGTACTCAGATTTTACACTGGTGGGGCAGTGATCCCGATGGTGAAGTGATGGGTTACTATTATCAGTGGAGTCACTTTGCCGAAACTGTCCCGGATTCCTGTATCTGGACAACTGCAGAATCGGACACCTTCCACATCCCGATTCGCCAATTGACGGATGATTTCTGGATCAAGATCAAAGCAGTCGATAACTGTGCCGAATGGAATTATCAGGAAGCAACCAAATCAGACATAGATAACGAGTATTTTGCCGATATTGGCAGTCAATATAGAATCTATGATGAGACCGATATTGCTCTGTCCCGCGGAGATACGCCGGGAATTCAGACCACCTTTGGCGCCGTATTAACGACACTGCGGGGTGATGAATTTTATAATTTGCCGCCAACCGATACGACCGGCGCCGTTGATCCGACACCTGCGTTTGGTCTTTTCCCTATTAAGAATTCCCCGCCGGAAGTCAGTTTCGTCTATGGCAGCAATCCTCCGGATACACTTACTTCCAGGACGTTTACTACCCGGACTTTCAACTGGATCGGCTATGATCCCGACGGGAATGAAACCCTTGTGAATTTTCATTATGCATTGAACCGAAAAATGTCCGAATCTCCGGCAACTCTCGCTGATTTTCAAAATTGTGAAATTCACGGCATTCTTGATGGTTCCCAGAGAGTGCTTACACTGCGCGACATTCCGGAAGGGGAATGGGTATTCTATCTGACGGTGGTGGACATCGCGGGACAGTTCAGCGAAATTATTCGTTTTCCCCGGGAGAAGGGCACCTGGATCGTTGAAGAACCGAAGCGCAACGGTACCCTTTTTATTGATGACTACGCCTTGAAAACCGATGGCGATGAACTTTATCCGGCAGCTCTGGATGAAATTCTGGGAACAGAAAATTACTCCGTCTGGCATATCGAAGACCGGATTCCCTATTCGAAAATTGACATTGAGGAAACCTTATCATTTTTCAACTATATTATTTATTACGCGGACGGGCAATCGCATCTGCCGAATATATCACCGGAAATTCTGGCGTATATTCTGCAGCCGGAACGAAATCATCATATATTGATAAGCTCCATCAATGCAATTGATAACAACGATTCGTTATTTGCCTTTTTATCCTCCGATGGATTTGAAATAGTTGCGGACCGGTATCGGTTCAAGGCAGGTGATTATCGCATCGGTCCCGGGCAGATTATTTACAGTCGCGACTCCAGCTATGTGGATTTGAAAGTTACCAGCGGAAAAATCATCTCCAATCCTGACGGACTGATTGTGGGCGCCGACGCCGATACGTTGTATCAGCTGCCCGCATCCAGCCGAAACGAGTGGCCGGGTGAACCGGTTATCGGTGTAAAATATCCCACGGAAGGAGAAGTGAAGTTAATCTTTTTGTCTTTTACACTGCACAATACCAACGGCGACGGCAATATGAAGGAAGTGATCCGGGAGTTTTTAGGTCATTAAATTGAGTATCCCTATTCGTAATAAGCAAAAATTCAATCTCAATATAACATTGATTTTTTTGCTGTTATTCAGTATCCATGCTGCGGGCGGCACGATCAAAGGCAGGGTCTATGATAAGGAAAATGAAACACCCATCATCGGTGCCAATGTGATCGTCAAAGGCACATATAAAGGTTCCGCTACAGACCTGAACGGCAATTTTATCATCACGGGACTGAGTCCCGGTGATTACGATATCGAAGTCAGCACCATTGGTTACAAGGTTCAGCTCTACACCGGAATCAGTGTGGATGAAACAGCGGTGGTCGAGTTAGAGATTCCGATGGAACCGACGATACTGTCGTTCGGGCAGGAGGTGGTTGTCATCGGGAAAAAGCCGCTGCTGGAGCCGGATTTAACCAGTTCATTGCAGCGGGTCAGCAGTGATGATATCGACACTAAAATAATTGAGAGCATGGATGATATCCTGGAGCAACAGGTGGGGGTCGTCAAAGTCGATAATGAGATCCATATCCGTGGGGGACGAGCCGACGAGAATCTCTATATTATTGACGGTGTTTCCACGAAAGACCCACTGTCGGGTAAGAATTACGGCATCTTCCTGAGTACCGATGCCATCGAAGAGCTGGAGGTCATCACCGGTGGATTCAACGCCGAATACGGACAGGCGATGTCCGGCATCATTGAGGTGAAAACAAAAGAGGGTGGTGAGGAATATCACGGCAGTATCGCCCTGAAATCCGATCATATTTTCATCGAATCAGTGCAAAACTTTAATACCGATGTGGTGGAAATATCGCTGGGTGGTCCCGAGCCTTTTTCAGCCAGATTATTACCGGCGCTGGGCTTAAATTTACCCGGCTCGCTGACCTTTTTTTCCAATGCGTACATGTTTATATCGGATACCTATTTACCATCGGCATCGGAACTTATTCCGGCAGAAAAGGCTTACCAGCCGTTTGCCCAGCGGGAGGAAAACAACTGGTCGGGATTGCTGAAACTGACCTGGAAGTATCATAACACCAAACTCTCCGGAACCTATAAACGCTCCCTGCAAATTAATCAAGGCTATTTTCAGTCAATTGCCAACACGAAGGTGTATTTTCCTTATGAATACATGTACTGGCTGGATCATTACAATACCATGACCTGGGACGGTATTCAGTACAATCTGCAATTGACGCACTCTTTCAATCAGCGGACATTTTTGGAAATGGACATCGGTCGGGTGTTCATCAACGTTCACTCGGCTGTACAGGGAAAATATTTCGATGAATATGATATCCGCAATGATATCAAGCCGATTCGCTATTTCAGTGATTTTCCCGATGGCGATGTATCGGTCTGGATACGGGATGGATTTTACGATACCGGCGACGCCTCGAACTGGCATGACCACTATTCCGACACCTGGACGATCAAAACGGAACTGACCAGTCAGGTGTCCAATAATCATCGTCTTAAAACCGGTTTCGAAACCGAATTCACCGAGCTGCAGGTTATTAATATCGACGATCCGTGGCTGACCGGTGTGCAGAACAGTTTTGGCGGCTCCTGGGATATTTACACCGTCACGCCGAATGCCGGCGCTGCGTATATTCAGGATAAAATTGTCTATTCCGGGATGATCGTCAATATCGGTCTCCGGCTTGACTACATGCTGCTGGATGAAATCTGTACAGAGTTAATTGATAACCAGGAACTGGCGCCGCACCTTTCGCAGCATTTTCGGGAAGATTTCAGGGACGGTACTTTCGGGATCACCGGGAAAAGAGGCAAAGCCCACCTGAGTCCGCGACTGGGAATTTCGCATCCGCTGACCGATAATGATGTCCTGTTCTTTTCCTACGGACATTTCTCGCAGCGACCAAACTACGAGTACATTTACGCCGGATTGAATAAAACCAAACTCGGTGCCAGTCCGTTGCTGGGCAATCCGGATTTAAATCCCACTACGACGGTTGCCTATGAAATCGGCATCAAACATAAATTCAGCGAAGATCAGATCATCAATATCACGGCTTTTTACAAAGACCTGTTCGATTATGCCACATCGGAAAGACTGACGATTCAGGGAGAGTCGGGACAAAAAAGACCGTTTATGTATTTCAATATGGATTATGCCCGTTCCCGTGGTCTGGAGGTCTACCTGCAGCGCCGTTTCTCGGAGCTGCTGTCTGTCAGATTGAACGGGACTTACTCAATTACTTCCGGGAAAAGTTCATCACCCAATGAAGCCCTCGATAAGGTGTCAGTCAACAAGGAAAAATCGCTGGCGGAAACCTTTATGAGTTGGGATGTTCCTCTGCGTATGTCGGCGGATTTCAATTTTTATATCCCAAAAGACAATCGGGCAAAACTGGGCTTTCTGCCACTTCCCCGTGATTTCGGGATATATATTCATTGGCAGGTCTCTTCCGGAAAACGCTACACGCCGATCATTGACCTCGAGCTGGAAAAATATGCCGATGCGGAATATTCGGCGCTGTCTCCCTACTGGCAACGCTGGGACCTGAAAGTAACGAAAGGTTTTTCTGTGAATAAACTCGGTTTCGACCTGTCTGTACAGATTGAAAATCTGCTGGATGCGAAAATCGCCCGCCGGATCAATCCGGTCACCGGTCGGGCTTATGAGCCCGGTGATCCGATTCCCCGTTCCTGGTACGACTCCTTAACCGATTTACCGCCCACCGATCCTTCCCGATACCAGGAACCCCGCAACGTAATGATAGGAGTGAAGGTAAAGTTTTAATGTACCAAAAAATGAAAGCCTCGGTTATTCTTGGTTTGATTCTGCTTCTGCGGGGTTCGGTTTCCGGCATCGAAATTTTTCCAAGTCTCGGCTACCAGCGCGCCGGAACTTCCGCATTGACTTTTTTAAAAATCGGCATCGGCAGCCGCAGCGCAGCCATGGGAAGCGCTTTTATCGGCGTTGCCGACGACGCTTCCTGTCTTTACTGGAATCCTGCCGGGCTGGCGCAGATGTTGGGTTCAGAATTTTATACCTCACGTATCGAATGGCCGGCTGATATTCAGTACGACTTCTTTGGAATAGCATATAAGTATTCCCCAAATTTTGCCTTCGGTCTTTCGGGTGGTTTTTTGCACACCAACGCCATGGACGTGACTACGGAGTATATGCCCCACGGAACCGGTGAAAAATTCTACTATTCCGACTATTTCATCGGTCTGTCTGCAGCCCAGCGGGTAACGGAACATTTTTCCTGGGGATTGACCCTGAAATACGTGGAAGAAAATATTGCTGACGTCAGCAGCCACACCCCGATGATCGATATCGGTACGTACTACCGGACCGGCTATAAAAGTCTGCGTTTCGCTGTTTCGTTGACAAATTTCGGTCCTGAAGTCGCCTTTCGGGGCGGCTACGACAAGCCGGTCATCGAAGGGGGTACCGTCAGAGCCGATTACGAAGATTTTCCCCTGCCAACCATTTTCCGGCTCGGTGCGGCGATGGAGATTATCGATGTGGACTGGAATCGCCTGACACTGGCAGGGCAGCTGAACCATCCTGTGGACAATATCGAGACCTTTTCCGTGGGTGTGGAAAATGCTTTTGCCAAATATCTGTTCCTGAGAGGGGGAAAAATTATCAACAACCGGGAAGAACGATTCAATCTGGGAATCGGATTACAACTGCCTCTGGGAAAGAAAAGAATTATTTTTGATTATTCCTTTACCAAAATGGTCTATCTTACTGATATTCAGAGGATTTCAATAAGGCTGGCATTATGAGAATCACCACTTTTATCATCTGTGTAATGGCGGTGGTCCTTACGATGGTACTGTCTGACTGCGTCTCGAAAGAACCGCTCCCCACATTTTATGAGTCAGAACAGGCGGATACCAGCTATATTCAGGTCATGCCAAATTGGGAACAGTCCGTTTACGGATTTAATGCAATCAAAGATATTCTGATTGGTGAAGATAGTTACCTGTTTATCGCCGATTCCGGCAACAACCGGATTATTGTGCTGGATCGTGCCGGCAATCTGGTAGAATCTGACGACTACGGGAACGATTTTTCCGGTCTGGCGAGTCTGGAAGTGCCAGGCGTCAGTGCTATCGAACCATTGCGACTGACGCAGGACAGCAAAATGAATCTGATCATCGCCGACGGTAGTAATCGGCTCTACGCCTGGAACCAGTTTTTCAATAACGTGGGAGTGGATTCAGTTGCAACCGAGCTTCTGCTGTTCAACAGTCAAACCAACGACACACACCGACTGACGCAGATAGATTCTTTGTTGTTCTATTCAAATTCGGGTTATGCTGTTTTGGATGTGCAATTTGAGCGGAATGAGGAAAGAATCGCCGAGGTTCTGGGAGTTCATATATTTTACGATGGCTATGATATTAAAAATATTCTCAAAGATGAATACGGTGATCCACGCAATTCCCGGATCGTTGATGTTGCCGCATTTGGACAGGACTACGATGCTGGTTTGTATCTGATGGATTATCGCTACAACCGAATTATTAAAGGGTATTACTACATCAGGGATGTATTGCGATTATCCGACCAATCCATCGTATTCGCTTACGGATGCCGTTTTTCCGAGGTAGTCACCGGGCAGGGCAGCGGTGCCGGATATGTGATGGAGCCAAACAGTATTTCCCTTGACGCCAGCGGGAATATTTACTACACGCAGACCGGTGGCAATTTTCTTTGTCACGGATTGGCGGGCGGTTCCTACCGAACCCTTTTCGATCCCGGAGCCGATGAAATCATGAACACCAGCCGGTTTGGAATCCCCAGGGATATTTGCATTGATTCACGAAGTGTCATCTATGTCGCCGACGCCGGGCTGAATTATATACATTCATTCAGCGGGACCGGCGCATTTATCCGCAACATCGGCACCGAACCGGTTGATTCGGTGGAGGTCGGCTATATTTTGGATCGTCCTGAAGCGCTGGTCTTTGAGGACAATATTCTCTACGTTGCGGATACCGGCAATGCCAGAATTGTGCGCTTTCAGTATGTGGTGCTGGCGGAACAAAACGTCTCCCGCGGCAACGACTGAAAATCAGAAATAATCATCAGCATGACTGCTCCAGAAACAGTGCCGGTTTTAACCATTTGTAGCGTTTCCAGATGAAGTGATATCTAAGTTAAATGATTTGGTATTTAGACCGCAAAATCCTAATTTCTAACGTTAATTGAACCAGAGGAGACCTAATGAAGTTAATGAATATTTTAATCATTTTTGTAATCTTCATGACCGGAATTACGCTGGCGCAAAATATCGTAGGATATACCAGTTTTGAAGAGCCTGAAACCGGCGAACAGTATAAAGATACGGGAAATTCCGGCGAAGATCATGCATTGATAAATAATGACGGTCAAGCCGCCGTCAATTACGATCCCGGTACAACCGGTTCCGAGCTGGGGTTTTCATCATATTACACAAATACTCGCAATGATGTCGGTTTGACCGATGGCGATTATGTTGGGGTGACGAATTTCACCGGCGATGTGACCAGTTTTCCGGACGGCTCTCAGGGATTTCAACTTTCCGATTGTGACGGGATGGTAACGGTTACGGTTGATACCGTCCTATTAAATTCCTCCCAATCCTACACGGTTTCCCTGCACTATTTTATGAAGGACGGGGGCTATGAAAGCGAGGATTATGTGAGAATCTGGATCGAGACAGATGCCGGCACGACAGACTTACTCAATTCAACCGGAAGTGATATAGATGATCTGGGAATTGTCGGTCAGTGGAATCGTCTCAGTCAGACCGTCTCCGGTGCATCTCACGTTGTGGTCAGGTTTGAACTCGATTGTAATTCAGGCAGTGAAGTCCTCTATGTGGACTATGTGGTTGTTTCAGAAGGGGAGTTACCCAATATCCCACCAACTGCCGATGCGGGAAGCGACCGGGTTGTAGCACCGGGAACAGTGGTGACACTATCCGGTTCCAACAGCAGCGACAGCGATGGTGAAATAACCGGCTGGCAGTGGACGCAAATCGCCGGCAGTACTGTCACGCTATCGGCACCAACCGATGAGGTTACGACATTTACGGCACCTGCGAGTGAAGATACCCTGGTGTTTACACTGACGGTTACCGACGATGGTGATGCAAGCGATACCGATACCGTTTCTGTTATTGTTAAAACCATCGAAGCTCCGCAGCTGTTTTTCAGTGAATATGTGGAAGGCTCGACAGGAAATAATAAATTTCTGGAAATATACAACTGCTCCGAAGAAGCAATTGATCTGAATACAAAAAATATAGTTCTTGCCATTTCATCGGATGGATCAAATGATTTTAGCGAAATTAAGGTTGAAAACTGGGGCGCCCATGGTTTGATTCAACCTGGAGACGTTCTTGTATTGGCATCTGACGGTTTTACCTTTTCTGCAACCCCGGATACATCATTTACATATCCATCGCCGGTGCATTTTAATGGCAATGATGCTGTTGCTCTGATGGTCAATGAGGTGATATTCGATATTATCGGCGACCCCACAAGTGCCAGTGATATTATCAAGGATGTGGTTTTACGCCGGAATGCCAATGTCAGTGTCGGTAATCCGGTTTTTACGTTTGATGAATGGAGCTACGGGACAAAGGATGATGTCAGCGATCTCGGAATGCACTCTGCAAATCCCAATGCGCCGGTCATCAGCAGTATCAGCTACACACCGGAATTTGTGACATCGGCGAATGAAATAGAGGTGAGAGCAATCATTACCCCGCAGGTGGGCACGATCAGTTCACTTGTCGCAAAATACGGTTCATCCGGGAGCTTGATCAATGAGTCTACCGATTCCTGGGAGGATGATCCCGATCAGCATATCTGGAAAGTATTGCTGCCGACTCAACCCGGTAACAGCCGGATCGAGTTTAAACTGGTAGCAACGGATTCGGAAGGTAATATTGGTGAATCCACGGTGCAGTCCTTTCTGGTCGCCGGAAATCTCACAGATATTGCTGATATCCATGCCAATATTGACGTTCTGGAAGGAACGATTGTTTCCATTGAAGGCATCATTACCATCGGTGCCGGAAAATTGCGGGATGATCGCACCGATTGTTATGTCCAGGACAAATCGGGGCGCGGTCTGAATCTCTACTCTTCAGAATTTCACAGCGATCTGGAGCGTGGTGCGGAAGTTAAAATCGTCGGCTATGCAGAATTATACTACACCACCGTTGAAATTACCGATTTTTCGTATCAGATCTTATCCACAAACAACGATTTGCCGGCACCAAAGAGTGTGAGCATTGCCGGTGCCAACAGTGACGACAATGAGGGCACCTGGATTCAATTTTACGGAAAACTGGCGGAGCGCATTACAATGACAGATGGAACCAAGCTGTTGATTAGCGATACTTCCGATACAACCTCGGTAATGATCTGGAATACCACCGGTGTGGATGTAACGCTGCTGAACGACTATGAATCCTACTGGTTCCGGGGAGTCGGTTCACAATATTCAGGCGAACACCAGTTACTGGTTGCTTATGATGAAGATATCCGTACGGGCACCGGAGTTGATGACGCACAAATCCGGCAGCCGCTGACTTTTCGGCTCGAACCCGCCTATCCGAATCCCTTTAACCCGACGACGACTATTGCCTGGCAACTGGCTCAGGCTGGTGATTTTCGGCTAAGTCTATTTAATCTGCTGGGTCAGGAGGTAGCTGTTTTGGCAACCGGCAAAGCAAAACCGGGTAAATATTCCACATTATTGCATGCTGATCAATTGCATTCCGGAATGTATTTTGTCCGTCTTGAATCGGACGGAAACGTGGCAACCCAAAAAATCATATTGCTGAAATAATTATGAAAAAAACTCCAGTCCTTTTAATGACGTTCATTCCGCTGCTCATGCAGGCGGCACCGGACCATCTGATTTTTTCCGAAATCGTCATCACACCCGGCGATGGGGAATATATTCAGATTAAAAATCCTACCAGTCAGAATGTGGACATGAGCAATTATTATTTGACCGATGCTGTCGATACCGTCAATGGGAAATTTTACTACAATCTACCGTCAGGCAGTAATTACCATAGCGGGTCGGCGACTGATTTTACGGCTCGTTTTCCTGATGGTTTTATTTTGACTGCCGGAAGCAGTATCACTGTTGCAGTTGACAGCGCGAAGTTTAATAATTACTACAGTGAAAAGGCGGACCTGTCAATTAAGAATAATTTCCGTCAGGCAGTTGACGGAACCAATAGCATCGGCGGAGCTCCGGTCTATCTCGACGACATTCAGGAATCGCTGATTCTTTTTTACTGGGATGGAACCGCCGCGACAGTCAAGGACGTGGATTATCTGGTGTGGGGCAGTCGTTTGCACTGTGTGGATAAAAGTGACGTTTCAGGCTATAATGATGATACTCCGATCAGCCAGCAGGAATACGTGGAGGCACATGTTGTTGATGAAAAATTTCAGCGTATCAATGGTGAAGGCAGCGAAATTGCCTCCGGCGGCAACGGAATCACCGGGCACGATGAAACCTCCGAACACTTTACGGAGACCTGGCAGATCGTCGCTGTCGCTAATACGAAGCCGCAACTTGATCAGCCCTATTACTCTCCGCAAAATCCGACCTCGGATGATGAAATCACATTTTACTGCAATATTACTGATGATAGCGCGGTTGATACCGTCATGCTGTTTTATAAACTTGATGGCGACTGGCTGACGGCGAAGATGAGTTTGGTCGGGAGTATCTATGAGGTAACCATCGGACCCCTGAACTCTGCCGGGGTGCTGACGTACTATATCCGCGCCGTTGATGATACCGGACTGGAAAACAGTACCAATATCGGTCAAATCACTGTTGCAGAACCGCAACCGGAACTCACGATTCAAACCATTCGAGATAATTGGGACGAGTGGGAGGGTGAGACCGTCACGCTGACCGGCGTAGTATCCATTGGTGCGGGTATTTTGCGAAACGACCGGACTTCAGCTTATATGCAGGATCAATCCGGATCAGGTTTGAATCTATTCGATTATAACCTTACTGATCTGACCAGAGGCGATTCTATTGAAATTACCGGTACTCTTGAAGAATACGGAGGTATCATCGAATTGACCGGATGGTCTTCCAATTATACGGTCATTGCCGTTTCGAGACCCATTCCCGGCGTCGTTACCGTTCCCATTGCGGCGCTGAACAGCGCTCCCACCGATTATGAGGGCACTTATCTGACAATCAACGGCACTGTGGCGGAACGGGCGGATAATATCGGCGGCGGTTCCAATATCATTATCGAGGATGTCACCGGTCGCACCACTGTCCGCATCTGGAATTCCGCCAATGTACTGGTGAACAGCCTGAGGGAGATTGTCAATGATGAATTGGATTCGTTATTGACGACGGGAAATATGGTAGAGATCAGAGGCGTTGTCAGTCTTTATAACAGCGAAGCACAGATCCTGCTGGGTTACGCGGAGGACGTGCAGCCCTGGATTCCCGGCGAACCCGGTCAGGAGCGAACAAAGCTGACGGTGGCGCCGTATCCCTTTGTACCGAAACTCGGCGAAGTGATCCACTATTCCTATGAATATCCCTCGAATTCCCGGGTCATACTGCGGGTTTATGATATGGCGGGACGCTTTGTAATATCCCTGGAAGACGATTATTTTGCCCTCTCCTGGAAAAAAGAAAATACCTGGGACGGACGCAACGAACTAAACGAGCTGGTGAGCCCCGGTACCTATATTTTTCATCTGGAATCTACCAATCGAACTACCGGAAAATCCGCCTATGACATTGCCCCGGTTGTGATAGGAGTAAAATTTTGATGAAACTGAACAAATTATTCATTGCCCTTATGACAGTTGCACTGTTCTTTCCGGGATATGCGCAGGTATTTACCACAGTTACGGAGATTGCCCCCACCGTCAGTGCGACAGGTTCCGCTAATCTGGCGACTGCCGACGACGCCTGGGCGCTGTTCATCAATCCCGCCGGTCTCTGTCGCCTGCAGGGAGTGGAAGTGGTGACGGCTTTTTATAAACCCTACGGATTATCCTTTTTCTCGACGCAGCTGGGTGCCATCGCCCTGCCTGTTGGGAAAATCGGGAGCGTCGCAATCGGATATCAGGGCAGCTCCAGCCGTTCCGGAGGGCATCTGCTCAGTTCGGAAAATGCCTTCAGCATGGCGCACGCCTTCTATCTGCAAAAGGATTTGATCTCCACACTGGCATTTGGCTATACGGTCAATCTGTATCAGGTGGATTACGGTAAATCCGCCGGTATCACCGGCGATGGCAGCGACGGACTGAATCTGGGCAGCGGTTTCGCTTTTGGTGTCGACCTGGCGATCGCCGGCAGCCTGCACGAACGCAGCTGGGTGGCGCTTTATGTCAAAAATATCAACAGTCCGGAAATGGGCAGCGCCGCTACCAGTTCGCGCCTGCCGCGCAGCCTCGCCGTGGGGTTCGGGTATGAACCCTATTACGGTTTGAAAACCGATTTTATGGTTTATCAGGCGATCGGTAATCACAAAACCCAGTACCGTGCCGGAATTGAGTACCGGATTGCGCCCTGGCTGATGCTGCGTGCCGGCGTCAATACCGAGCCGAACCGCATCGGCTTTGGCTTTGGAGTGGAAAAATTCGGTGTCATGGTCGATTATGCCTATATCAGCCACCCCGTATTACCGGAAACGCATCAATTCAGCCTGGGATATCGATTTACGAAAAAATGAAACAGAGACGCAATCAAGTCATCCATACATTCATCGGATTCTTTGTGGTAATCGCCTGCTCAGTATTGCTTATTTCCGGCGTTCTGCTGGCAGATTCGCTGGAAAAGGTCGATCTGAACACTTCTTCACAGACGGAAATCGCCACACTGCCCATCACGGAAAGACAACTGCTGGATATTCTCGAATACCGTGAATATATCGGACCTTTCAAGAGTATCTACGATCTGCGGAAAATTAAAAGCATCGATTATGCTACTTTTCTACAATTAAAAAAGATGACAAAGTTGACACCCGTATTTCTGTCGGAGTCACAACAGCGGGTGGAGGATAATTACTACAAGGTCGAGCAGTGGATTTCCGACGACGGCGCCAGCGAAAATTTCGTCAATACCTGGATTGATATGCTGAACAATCCGGTGGATGTCAACACCATCGGCTATTTCGATCTGCTCAATTTAGCCGGGCTGTCGCCTATCGATGCTGTCGCCGTGGTGAGACGACAGAGACAGGGTAAGATCAACAATCGCAGCGACCTGAGGGGAACGAATAATCTTTCTTACTACGGTTTCTCCAACCTGGAGGATTTTATCCGTTATGAAGATGGCGTTGATAAGCACGCTTTCGGTGGAAGTTATTCGTCGGTAGTAAAAAATATTTCACTCAGTCAGACACCCAGTGACGATGCCGAATCCTATACCGAATTTATCAAATTGGATCATCCGCTGGATATTTACTACAAACTCCGCTTGCACTGGGGCACGAAGTACCGCCTGGAGACCTCTTATTTGCGGAATATGGGCGAAAAGACAATCTATCATGATATTACTTTTAATAAATTAAACAAATTTGTTGATAATCATGAAAAGATTGATGATGCAGTTGGGAAATATATTCCAAAATCATGGCATTATCCTGAATTTAAAGCCTTTTTCGAAGCCAACAACATCAACCTCGGGTTCATGCGGCTCAACCGGATTATCGTCGGTGATTATATTGCCTCTTTCGGTGAGGGAGTGACTCTTGAAGCCACCGATTTTTTCATGCCCCGCAAAACCGGCTACGGCTGGCGCAAACGCCTGAACGGGATCAGTGGGAATGCCTCGCGGACAACCCAGTATGGTCTGCGCGGGGTTGCCCTGGAATCGCAAATCGGCAACCTGATTGGAAGCGGACTTGTCTCCTACACCTCCCGCGATGCCGTTGTCAACACGGACAGCTCTTTTTCAACCCTGATCACGATGTATCCACGGATGCAGCATGGGCTATACAATGAAATCGCGATGCCCATGGTAAACTCCGTTCGGGAACTGATGCTCGGCGGCAATCTGAAATACTCCTTTTTGCCGGGGACATATCTCGGATTCACCTTGCACCAGAGCATGTACGACCGGGAAATGGATTTACAGGTCAGAGAAACGCTCCTGAACGACGACGGACTCAGTCGCTATCTGACCCAGATCGGGAATTCCGCCGATTCCGAAATCGCCGCAACCTACATTTCTTCTGCAACATCATCACTCTGGTCAGCGGCGCAGGCGGTTCGCCGGGTCTATGGCATTGAGTTTATGTCCGTTGTGCGGAATGTATCCCTGCAGGGTGAATATGCCGAACTCGATAAAGACCTGTCATTATCGAAGCGGAAAAACGATCCTCACGCACTGGTTCTGTCGGGATATATGCAGTTTGACAACTTTAATTTTCTGCTCCTGTACCGGGATTATGATCTTGAGTTCGATAATCCCTATCAGCGCTCATACAGCAATTACCATCGTTTCAAAGGTACCATCTACGAAGATGTTTACTATCTGAAAGATCCGGTTCTTGGTTATCTCTATTCCGCCAGCGCCCAGCCCCAAGCCGAACGGGGGTTCTATTTTACGACCCGCTATCAGATGCACCGCACGCTGGTCATGACCGCCGAGCAGGACATCTGGCGCAGAGTTGCCGACAACGCCCAGTATTACCGCACGGTACTCAATCTGGAATACCGACCGGTGTTCAAATACCGCTTTAGAATCCGCCAGAAATGGCAACATAGGGATAAAACCAATACCCTTTCACCGGTGTTTTATCAGGCGAATGAGACGCGGCTGGAGGCGATTGTCCGGCTGTCCAACTATAACCAGATTCGGGTGCTCTATTCGCTGGGTTTCACCGAATTCACCCCGCGTTCGCGTCTGGTGACCAACGCCGCCACCGGTGAAGCCTCTTACGTCGGAAATGCCGGTTCACCCAGTGATGCCCTCGGATTAACCCTCACGCATAATGTGAATGAGCGGATAAAGCTTATGGGCTCTCTGATGACCTACAAGGGTTTTTTATGGAATTTTGAGGATACGGATTTCAGGATTTTCAATTCCGATACCCGGGCGCTGCACGGCTGGATATCCGCCTTTTCGCGACTGTCACGGGATTTCTCCATCCGCCTTAAATACAGTTTCGATCTGCACGATCCCATGACCAATATCGTCGGCGGCTTGGTAGACACCGGTGCTGACGGCGTTGATGAAAACGATCCCGGAGTGCGGGAGGTATATTACGAACGATCCACGTCGGATTTTAGAATTCAACTCGATTATAGGTTTTAAATGAAACAGCGATTATTAATGATCTTTTTAATGTTATTGGCTTCGCTCCGGGGTCAGAGTTTCTTCAGTCCCCTGATCGGAGATTTGCCGGCGGTTACCAGTACCCGGCAGATTGGGGTTGGTTTTTCCTCCTGGGGTAATTCAGGATCGGCGGCGGCGCTTTTCACAAATCCGGCGTTGATCGCCCTTTCCGACAGAAAAGTAGCTGTCTATTTCGGAATGAACGGCAATTCCATCAACGAGAAACGCTCTTTTCCCGTTCAGGACAGTTTCGGCGATTTTTTAGCCGACAATACCTATGTGGTAAATGCCAATTGGTATCCGGGGATCCAGATCGGTATGAACTACCGTCTTCTCGATCGTTTGCATCTCGGGCTGGCGTTTCAGCAATTCGCCAACCGGAATTTTCGCTACGAAGAGGAGGTAAGGGGATCGGTTTATGGACAATATAATCGTGATCCGCTGGTGGGTTATCATCGCCTGAGCAGTACCGGCAACGATGCGCAGCTGACCATCGGCAGCGCCTACCGACTGTTCAATCCGCTCCGGATTGCCGCGACTTTTCAGATTCAACTGCCCTCCGAATATGAGGACCGATACGAAGTCGAGGTGATCAGAAGTAGCACCAATCTCGCTGCTGAGGAGACGGTTTCCTACCGTTCCAAACCGACGATCGCGGCTCTGAAAAATGTAATCCTGGGGATATCCTATGATGTCAACCGCCATACGAGCCTTGCCGCCGCCTACAAATCTCGATATGATGCCACTGTTGAAGACGGCTTGTTCCATCTCGTCCACGATACGACGAGTCTGCTGCCGGTTTTCGCCATCGATTCCACCCGGCAAATTAAAAGCGCCGACTATAAGCGTCCGTCTGAATTGCACCTGAGCCTGAAATACGAGCCGCAGAATATCATCAAAACCGCTTTTTATCTGGAAGCCGTCTATCAGCCCTGGTCAAAGGCGAAGGTGGATTACGAGTTTCGGAATGAGGGACTTCCATCCTCTTTCCCGGTGGATCTATACACTTCAAGTTATCCTTTAAGAGACGTTCTCAAGATACATGTCGCTGTCGAGCACATCTTTCTCTCCGATGTCCCTTTCAGAATGGGGTTTTATCACGATCCCAATCCCATTGATGCCGGTATGGATCGCAACTGGTTCACTGCCGGAACCGGCTATCTCTGGGGCAACCTGGCGCTGGATGTTTCCGGCGCTTTCGCGAAATCGGAATACGACTATCCCGATCTGTTTCCCATCGTCGGTGAGGAGCGGCTGAAATTCGATTCGGTTCGCGAAACCTATCTGATAGGCATGTTAACCCTAAAATATTCATTTTAAACCTCATGAAACGCATATTCATCATATCATTTTTATTAATTCTTGTCCCGGTTACAGGGTTCAGCCAGAAATACCCCGATGATGAATTTTTAAAAGTCGTTACCATTTTTACCAATGATATTCATGGGGGCATTGACCGGCGGGAAGCCAGTTTTATCAATCCCGATTTTCCACCCATGCTGGGCGGCGGCGCCGTTGCCGGACGCTATATTTTGCAGAAAAGGACGGAGGTTGAGAAAAACGGCTGGGGCTTTCTGCTACTCGACGCCGGTGATATTTATCAAGGCACACCGATTGGAACCAAGTCCGCCGGTAAAGCCATTATAGAATATATGAATACCGTGGAATATGATGCTCTGGCGGTGGGCAATCACGATTTCGATAACGGCTGGGAAAATCTGCGTGAACTGGCACAAATGGCGAATTTTCCCTTTCTGGCGTCCAATCTCTATAACGAAGATAGCAGAGAACTGGTTGATTTTGTTAAACCGTACATCATCAAAGAGATTCAGGGTATTAAAATCGGAATAATCGGCACGACCCTGACTTCGACACCGGAAATGAGTTTTCCGGAGCATGTCAAAGGTTTGGATTTTCGTCCTGAGGTGGAAGGAATCCGGAAATATATTCCTGAATTAAGAGAACAGGGCGTCAACATGATCATCGTGGTCACCCATGCCTGGCTGGCGTACAATCCCGAAGAGGGTTACAAGGCGATGATGGCTCGGCGCGCCGACGGTGAAGTGCCTGCCGATTATGGCTCCAGCGCCCAGGAGATCGCCCACCGGGTGCCGGGTATTGATGTCATGTTTTCCGGGCATCTGCACCGCGGATTCTATGAACCCTGGGAAGACCCACTGAATCACACCCTGATTTTTCAGAATTATGCCAACGGCAGCAATCTGGGACATGTTAATTTGTATATTCATCGGGAAACCGGGACTCTGGCGGGCTACGATTTTGTCAGCGATGAAGGGGCGATATTCACCCTTTTTGAAGACGACTTTTTACCCGATACAAATATTGCCAAACAGATTGACAAATGGGTTCGCGAAGCTGAAGCCGGATTCGATGAAATTATCGGTTCGGCTACCGGACCGATTTCCCGCGCCGGCAGCGGTGAATCACCCATGGGTAATCTGGTTGTGGATGCCATGTGCGCCGCCACCAACGCCGACATCGCCTTTTCCAATTTCGGAGGTGTAAGAGCAGACATCTCCGCCGGCGCAATCACACCGCGTCATATCTTTTCTGTCATGCCTTTCGGTAACCGCATCGTCGTGGTAAAAGTGACCGGCGGTTTTCTCAAAGAGCTGGTAGAGGATCGTGTCTCGGGAAGCAGCCGCGGCATGCTGGTTTCCGGTGTCCGGATAGAAATAGACCGCTCAAAACCCAATCGCTCCAGGGTTGTCCGTTTCCAAATTGACGGCACTCCTGTTGAAGATGATCGCGTCTATTCACTGGCAGTTTCCGACTATCTGGCGGAAGGAAACTCCGGGTATGACCGCCTGCTGGAAGTGGAGCCGAGCAAAATCAACTACACCGGCATTCTGCTGCGCCAGGCATTGATTGATTATATTAAGAATAACTCACCGATTACCCCATCTACCGACGGTCGCTGGAAGGAAATTGGTGGCTAATTCCGTTCCTGCATTCCATAATTGCCGATGAATCGAATCTTTTATTGGTTTTATATTATCGCAATCATGCTGACCACGTCCTGTGACCATCATGGGAATAATCAGATAAAACCACCGGCACCGACAATACTTGCAGTCAGCCGCTTGAGCGGACACGAATTAAACATTACATGGCAGAATCCTGAAAGTGAACAGATCGAGGGTGTCGTGCTCTCCCGCAAAGTCGGTGAAGAGCCGTGGAATGACTACTACCGGAATTTTCCATCCGGAACAGCTAGTTTCAGCGATTCGGTGGAGCTGATACCCGGTCGGATCGTAGCTTTCCGTCTGCGTGCATACACGGTGGACGATACGTCGGACTTTTCAGAAATCCGTGCCTATATTGACTCTACCTGCCAACCGACCGGGGTCTGCGGCAGGCAGATTGACGAAACCGATTTCCTGATCTGCTGGCGTGATAACAGCATCGGCGAAGAGAGTTTTGCAATTGATAAAAAGACCGGTGAGGGTGACTGGCTTTCAGGCTATCAGCTTATTGACGCCAACCATACCGAATTTGTGGATCGCGCCGGCTCCAGCCGGGATTCGGTTGCCTACCGCATTTCTGCTGTTGCCGGGAGTAGCGTTTCACTGCCGAGTCCGGTTGTCCGATTGAAGTTGAGCTCGGAACTCAGTCTGGAGAATCTCTATTTCGGCAGTGCGAACAGTTTTGAAGTGCTGACCTGGAATATAGAGAATTTCCCAAAGAGAAACGGCACCACGATTACGAGTCTGGCACGTGCCGTAAAATCTCTGCATGTTGATCTGATCGCCCTGCAGGAGATTCAATCGGGTTCGGACTTCCTGACGCTGGTAGATTCACTGAGTGAATATTTGGGTTTCAGAGCCTCTTCCGCCTATGGCGACATTAATCTCGCCTATCTGTACAATATCCAGTCGTTTGCCGTCGATACGATTTATGAAATTTACCGAAGAGAAAATGCTTTTCCGCGAAGTCCTCTGGTGTTGCGGGGACGCTGGCAGACTATTCCCATTATTGTTATCAATAATCATTACAAAGCTTATGACGACGATGAGAGCCGGGAGCGGCGCGCCGAAGCCAGCGAGCTGCTCGTTCACTATATTCAGACCAATTTTCCCGATGACAGGGTCGTTGTTTTAGGTGATCTTAATGACGAGCTGACCGATAACCAGTACTCCAACGTGTTTCTACCCTTTTTGGATCGGACACAGGATTTTAGATTTGCCGATATGAATATTGCGCTCGGAAGCAGTACGAACTGGTCATATCCCACCTGGCCAAGTCACATCGATCACATCATTATTACAAATGAGTTGTTTAATGATTTTACTCAAATCACTACAGTCGTAATCACCATCCGGGTTGATGATTATTTTCCCGGTGGATGGAATGATTATGAAACTACCATTTCAGATCACCGACCGGTGGGGTTGAAAATAGTTCTGACCAACAGCGAATAAACGGTCGCGATTTTACAGTTTCTGCCTGCCGATAAATCTGTCACGATCCAAAAAGAGAGTTCTGGGTCGTTGGTGTTGAATATTAATGATGAATTCATCCGATGATGTAAAATCGACCGGAATGAGGTAATGACTGTCGGTGGAGTCGACGTCGATATAGGAGAAGAGCTGGTACATTTCCTTTTTCAGATTCTCAAAAACGATTGTATCCGATGCACTGACTTTTGTCTGAAAATTGGTATTGTGTAGATTCTGCTCGATGATCCGGTTGATCGGATTTATAGCGGTTTGGTAAAGATATTCGGAGATATTCTCTTTATAGAGCTCTGTTTCGATACTCTTGGCTTCCATCCGACGTTTCAGCTGTGTCAGATTTGTCTGGCATTCCTCCATGGCATTGACAAACATCGAGCGGACGGAATCAACCTCCACGGTCAGCGCTTCCCGGAGCAACACATTCAGACCGCCGGGGTAGGTAGCCATGGAATACTGCAGCGGCATATTATCGCTCAGGTCAAAGGTTATCTGATGGTACAGGAAGCGTTGTTTGGGTTGAATACATATGGGAAATTCGGTCTGCCTGACAATATATTGGTCCTGGAATTTGACCGACATGATCAAGCCCCAGACATCCTCATCGCCAAGGTTTGTGATATGGCTTGTCACACGCCACACATCGCCATATTTGGCGATTTGGACGGGTTCGATTTTAATCTTTTCGCAATACTGAAGCGGCAGCTCTTCCAGCAGGGTGGAACACTGCTGCGAAACGGTTTTAAACTCGGTAACTATTTTAGTATAATCCCTGTCCAGTACGGTGAGACTGTCGTAGATATTTCTCAATTTTTTGCTGAAATACTCGTTGTTGCGGGTAGTGATTGACTGAATCCGATCAAATTCTTCGGATGTCATTAAAAAGATTTGCCGCTCTTGCGATGCCGGTGTCTCCGGAATGACGACAGAGAGGCGCAGGTTTGGCGCACAGGAACTGGATACAAAAAGCAGGATCGCAAAAAACAAAATCCGGAGAACAATATGCGATTGTTTCATCTGCAATTCCCAATTGTACTTTTTTAAAATACGTGAGAATTTGGCAATATCCAAAGGTTAATTCGAAAAATAGGGTTTTAATGTCATGCCGAGCACCAGGGCGAAGTATTTCAGCAGAATCTCTTTGGCAGTGTCCAGTTCGAAGCCCGGCTCCAGAAAGTCGCAGACCAGGACACAGGTACGGTTTTCGTTGACATAAATTGGAATGGCAATAGCGCCTGGCGTATCCAGTTTTTGCCAGATTCTCCGGACATCACGAATCTGCTTGTCTTCTTTGGTTGTAAAGACAATCTGGTTGTCAATAATTGCCGTGGCACCGAGACTGTTGCGATTGTAGGCGTGGTCGAAAAATTCCAGGTCCTGGGTCTCTTCGTCAAAAGTAAGCAGGCATTTCAGCGTCGATTGATCATCGGAAACGGCGTAGATGCGGGGGAAGCGAAAGTGGAATTGCCGGCACAGTAAGAAAATCACTTTCTGCTGGATATCGGGGAAATCGCCGATCAGACTTTCACTCATCTCCTTCAGACGGGTGACGATATCGGCATAGATCTGGTACATATCCTGACTTTTCGGATAGGAAATCGTGCAGATCATGCCGCTGTATTCATAAAGTACATGCTGGGGGAAAAATTGCAGTACCAGCTCCCGGCTGGTGCCGTCGGAATAGAAGTAAACCGATGTGAAGGTTTGGGGCTGCAGGGACTCCTGGGCTTCGGTAAAAACAGGGGCAATTTTATTGGCGAATCTGTCGTTGAAGTTTTTTAAAAAATAGAGGGATTCGATTTTATTGGAGCGCAATCTCAAAATATGTTCACCGGCGAGATTCAGAGACCTGATTTTCCCGTCGTGTGCAATCTCAATCACACCGAGCGTACCTTTTGCAATGATAGCCTCCCTGAGTTCTTCGGAGTAGGAGAAATATTCCTGTGAAATATATTCGGCGATCACCTGAATCAGGGTACTGTGGATAATCTGAGGAACGCGCATTTTGACCTTATCCGGCGTAGCCTTATCTTTTGGTTCATCCAGGATCAGTACGGCAACCGGGCGGGATTTATAGTAGAGTGGTGCATAGAGCAGGTCCATGGGGTGCCATTGATTCTTGGCATCAATCGGTATTTCCGTCGTCCGCCCGCTGGCAATGATCGTTCGGGCGCGACTATCTTTCCACGGTAAATAATAGAAAGTGCTAATCCGATAGCGTTCCACCAGCGAGCTGAGCAGCTCTTTGCGCTTGGCAGGATTGAGTTTTTTCTCTTCGGCAATTTTTATCAAATCGTCGCTGTAGCCTGAGTAAAGTGTCTTTTTTGTTTCATACTTACTGTTCAGGAAGGAGAGAGAGACCCGTCCCCACCCGCTTTTCCGTAATGTATCCAGTAAAATCTGACATTTTTCATTCAGTGAGTCCTGCAGCCGAAGCAGGTTGAAGTTGGAGGCTAATAATTCCAGTATCTGGACTTCGCCTATCATCCGCTCTCCGGAGCAATAGATATATTAAGGATCAAATGTATCATAAATATAAATTTATCATTTTTATCGTTTTGGTACAAGCAACAAGTGAATTATTCAACGGAATTGCTTAATCGATTTCAGCGGCATTGGCGTGCCGGTCAATTTTTTATTTGAATTTAGTGACAGTAATCACGATTTTATCGATTGAATTTAATGTATTGGCAACCGAAATTATTTTATATTAGTCCAGTGGAAAATACAGATATGAGGGAATCAAAAAGTGTCTAAAAAATCACTCTATTTTGCATGCATCTCCCTGATCAGCGGGATGCTCACTGCCCAGGAGACCTTCCGGGTTGCCAATCCGGATACTACTTTTGAAGTTCAAAACGATACCACATCGGCGTTGATCATTCAGGAACCGGTAAAAACTGCCGTTGCTGTTCTGGAGCTGGATGCAAACGGGGTGAGCGATTCGGAAGCGCGGGCGCTATCCGACCGGTTGCGGATTGAGATTTTCAATGCTGGCGTTTACGAGGTCATGGAGCGGGAAAAGATGAACCGCATTCTGGATGAGATGGAATTTCAGTTGAACGATTGTACCACCGACGAGTGTGCAATCGAGGTCGGTCATCTGATCGGAGTGAAAAAAATCATTGCCGGCTCTATCAGTAAGGTCGGAGAATATTACACCGTTAGTGCCCGATTGATTGATGTGGAGACCAGTAAAATCGAGGCAACTGCCATAGAAGATATTGAAGGTACGCTGGGACAGGTTCTGACCAGAGCCATACCCTCGGTGGCACAAAAGATATCCGGCAGGACCGGTGCCGATTTAAAAACCAAGCCACAAACCGCGGTGGTTAATGTCTCCGTCGATCCGCCCTATTCAGTCATCTATATCGATGGAAAATACTATGGAACGTCTCCTCTGAAAATCGAGCTTGAACCGGATGTAGAGTATCTCCTGCGAGCCGAACACGAAGGCTATGAGACGCTGGAAAAGCGGATCACCCTGCTTGCAAGTCAAAAGTTGGATGTGGATATTACTCTTTCGAAAATCGTTGAGCCGCCTGTCGAGCAGGAACCCAAAAGGCAAAAGCGTTCCATTTCCAAGGGGTTTCGCCTGAAATATATCTCCACCGGAGCACCGCAGGAGATTAATACAATCATTGATAATATTAATATGCTTCATGCTGATCAACGACTGTTATTTAAGGAAAGACCCACCGATGGGATTGAATTACCAAATATAAAATCCTTTGACGGTATTGAAATTTATAATTCCAGCTCAGTAGATGATAATATCGGATTTGAATTCGGCTTTGGTATCTATCGCGGCGATCTGGATAACTGGTTTGCTTCGCTGGGGGAGGAGAGCGATGCGGAGTATAATCTGGTGACCTGGAGTCCACAGCTGATGCTGAATCTGCGGATCGCACCAATTCGCTACCCGCTTTTTTACCCCTATTTTGATGTCGGTTTCGGCTACAACCTTCTGCTCATGAATCTCTATCGCGATGAGGAATCACTGGGTGGACCGATATATCAGTCCTGGGGCTTTATCTACGGGATCGGCTTTGAAATCCGACCGATTCGATTCTTCGGATTGTCGCTGGAATGGAATCGGAAAAATGCCGACATGCAGCTGATGGATATGGATAAAGTCACCGACCGGTTTCAAGCAGCCAGTATCGATCGCAATCTGGAACGGATCAACCTGACGGGCAACAGAATTGGTCTGGCGCTGAATTTTTATTATTAGAATAACGATAAAGTTGCTGAAAGAGGGTCTATTTCGGAAGATGCTGACGGATGATATTCAGCAATTCGGTGTGAATTAATCCGTTCGTAGCGATGATTCTTGAGGCATTCTCCGTGCGAAATTGCCCGCTGTCAAAATCTTCGACTCTGCCACCGGCTTCCAGGACAATCAGCGCCCCGGCGGCTACGTCCCACGGATTCAGGCTGAACTCCCAAAACCCATCAAAACGACCTGATGCTACATAGCAGATATCCAGTGCCGCCGAACCGGCTCGCCGGACCCCCTGAGAGCGCCTGTAAACCTCACTGAATATCTGCATGTTGGCGTCAAACACCGCACCGTTTTCATAGGGAAAACCGGTTGCCGTCAGGGATCGAATCAGTGTTGGTGTAGCGGACACGCGAATCGGCTCTTTATTGACATAAGCGCCCTGTCCCCGAATAGCTGAAAAGATTTCTTTACGACATGGGTCGTAAACGACACCCAGAAGAAGTTCACCGCGATGTTCCAGCGCAATCGAAACTGAAAATATCGGTACGCCGTGGACAAAATTAGTCGTGCCGTCCAGCGGATCGATAATCCAGCGATAGGGAGAATCGCTGACGAGTGCCGGCGACTCTTCCGCCAATATCCGGTGTTCGGGAAAAGCCTCCCGGATGATCGATATGATCATTTCTTCAGCCTTGCGATCGACCTGTGTAACGAGATTGGTTTCTCCCTTATAATTCACCGTCACAGTTTCATGAAGGTGGCTGTAGATGTAATGTCCGGCTGATTGTGCCGCAAGCAAAGCGGTATTAAATAATTGCTCCATTGAAATACCCGATGTCATCGTAACCTTTTTCAGTAACAACGGAAAGTGATTGATTTTTGTCTAAAATGCAACAGATAAATGAGCCATTACGCTTTTGAATTTAACATTCGAAAACCTATATTTGAGGGCAACCGGGATTGTTAACATTGGCAAACATGAGGTGGTAATTGGCACAGCAAATTCTACACAATCTGGAACTGTTTTTCACGTCGGTTGGAAATTTTATCTGGGGTTGGCCTTTAATCATTGCCCTGGTGGGTACCGGCATTTGGCTGACCTGTTTACTGAAGGGAATTCAATTCAGAAAACTCTGGCATGCTCTCTATCTGGCGCTGATTGTGCGCAAGGAGCAGGATAGTGAGGGGGATATCTCCCATTTTCAGGCTCTGATGACCGCCCTTTCGGCGACCGTCGGAACGGGTAATATCGCCGGTGTCGCCACCGCCATCGCCGCCGGGGGACCGGGCGCGCTTTTCTGGATGTGGATCACCGGATTGGTAGGCATGGCAACCAAATATTCCGAAGCTGTTTTGGCAGTTAAATATCGTATTCAGGATAAATATGGTTCCATGAGCGGGGGACCCATGTACTATATCAGCCGGGGATTGGGCTGGAAATGGCTGGGAGTGGCGTTTGCGCTCTTTGCCTCAATTGCCGCTTTCGGGATCGGCAATATGGTGCAGTCAAATTCGGTCGCCGATGCGGTACGATCGACTTTCCATGTACCGCATTACATCACAGGGATCGTGCTGATGGTGGCTACCGGGATGGTCACCGTCGGCGGGATTAAGAGTATCGGGAGAGTTACCGGCATACTGGTGCCGATTATGATTGTCGCCTATGTGCTGGGTTCGCTGGTAATTTTAGTCCTGAAAATTCAGCATATTCCGGCGGCGTTTGGACTGATTGTTGAAAAAGCCTTTACACCAACGGCGAAAATCGGCGGTTTTCTCGGTTCTTCCGTAATGCTGACTATGCGGATGGGAATTGCCCGGGGAGTATTTTCCAATGAATCGGGATTGGGCAGCGCCCCGATTGCCGCCGCCGCTGCGATGACGAAAAATCCCGTGTCTCAGGCACTGGTTTCCATGACCCAGACGTTTATTGACACGATCGTTGTCTGTACCATGACCGGTCTTGTTCTGATCTTAACCGGTGTCTGGAATTCCGGTGATACGGGAGCCTCGCTGACATCCGTCGCCTTCCAGCAAGGCTTACCAGGATACTGGGGAAATTTAGTGGTTACCATGGGACTGGTTTTTTTTGCCTACTCCACGCTGCTTGGCTGGAGTTATTACGGGGAGAAATCCATCGAATATCTGCTGGGTGAAAAGGCGGTGATTCCCTATCGCTGGGTATTCGTAGTGTTTGTGGGAATCGGGGCTGTCCTGAAACTGAACCTCGTCTGGGCAATGGCGGATGTATTCAATGGACTGATGGCTTTACCGAATCTGATTGCGCTGATCGCCCTGTCACCCGTCATTGCCAGCGAAACGAAGAAATATTTTGAACGTAAAAACCAAAGCCTGTCCTGATTATTGATGTTGCCTACCGTTCAGTATAGTGACAAACACTGGATGGCTTTTGCTATCAAAGAGGCTGAAAAGGCTTCTGAGGAGGGGGAAATACCCGTTGGGTCGGTCATCATCAGGAACAATCAGATCGTGGGGCGAGGGCATAATATGCGCGAACGTCTCAAAGACCCGACTGCCCATGCCGAAATCATCGCCATTACCTCAGCCGCCGCTACACTGGACTCCTGGCGACTGGATCGTTGTACTTTGTATGTGACCCTGGAGCCCTGCGCCATGTGTGCCGGGGCAATCTTAAATGCGCGGATCCAACGTCTGGTGTTCGGTGCTTATGATTCACAGGCAGGAATGTGTGGGTCGGTTGACAATCTCTGCGATCTGAACCTGTTAAATCACAAAACGGTGGTGAAGGGCGGGGTAGAAGCCGATAAATGCCAGGCGATCCTGGATTCCTTTTTTACAATCATGCGAAAAGCCAGTCGCAATATTGATTATTGACGCAATTGGTTTAAATTACAGCGCTTTTTCAGGAGAGGTGGCAGAGTGGTTGAATGCGGCGGCCTCGAAAGCCGTTTCTCGACTCGTTCGGGACGGGGGTTCGAATCCCTCCCTCTCCGCAAAAAGAATTAGGAGTGTAGCAGACTCGTTCGGGACGGGGGTTCTTCCGTAGGAACTCCTTCGGAGGAATCCCTCCCTCTCCGCAAAAATGTATAATTCCTCCTTGCTCAGCGAAACGGAGTGAAGACGAGCCTCTCCGTAAAGCTCAGGATAATTGCCATTCCGTGATTTAAATCAAATCTAACCGACAACCATACAAAAACATCGACATCAAAGCAGATTTCTGCTTGTAATTTGAGCAGTGCTGTGTTAACTTACCGACCGGTAAGTAAGGAGACCAAATGAGCACCGAAGAATCCACCAAAGAAAAAATTATCGAGGTCGCCATCGAATGCTTCGGCGAAAACGGCTACGACGGTACCTCCATGCGGATGATTGCCGAAAAATCCGGCGTCAGCAAGCCGGCGATTTATTACTATTTTCCCGACAAGGAACATCTGTTTCAGGGTATTTTTCTCTACACAATGGAAAAATTTCGAATTGCTCTCCAAAGTATCAAAGACAGCAGTAAAAGCGCTGTCGAAAAATTAAAGGAAATATTATTAATTAGATGCTTTTCGTTTCATCAAAATGTTGATATCAAACGCTTCATGTCGCGGGTCTTCTTGAATGGTGTCAAGAACATTCTCAAACTCGATCATCAGAAGTTTTTCGGCGAACATGAAAAAATTATCCTGGAGATTATTCAGCAGGGCATTGAAGAAGGCAGCTTCCGAAACGATATCAATCCCCGCTACTTTTTATATTCGCTGATCGGTACTGCCAATCTCTTTACCCGCGATCAGATGATGAACGGAAATCCGCCGCTGAATGAGTCGCAGATCGCAGAGTTGCTGGGACAATTAATCAAAGGTGTAGGAAAATAAGGGAGTTTATTCTATGTGGAAAAAAATAATCTGCGTCACCGCATTATGCACAGCGTTTATGTTGCATGCAGAAACCCTGGAACTGGACCTCGAGACCGCTCGCAAAATCGCCCTGGAAAACAATCCCAGTGTCAAA
>JBNGDF010000022.1:0-41419 GCA_049975265.1 Fidelibacterota bacterium | reverse complement strand
CATCTGGCGGATCTGCTGATTTCTGATACATCATCCGTTGTGTACGAATTCATGGTGCTCGGCAAACCGGTTGTGACCTATAAGACCCGGAGCCGTCCCGAAAAAGCCATCAACATCACCCAACCGGAGCAGCTGCGCGCCGCCATTGACCGGGCGCTGACCGAACCCTGTAGTGAGCGAAACCAGCGGCAACTGGCTGAAATCAATCCCTATCTCGACGGCAATATCAGCAGGCGGCTGATAGAGCGATTGCTTGAGATTCACCACCATCCGGAAATGTTTCCCAAGCAAAAAAAGCCGCTCAATCTGTATCGCAAGCTGCAAGTCATTTATCATGAAATTTTTCGTAAAGGATACCTGAGATAATATGGCAGGACGCAGACGCCTCGAAGGTGAAGTACTTATAAAAGCAAAGAGAATGCTCCGGGATGTCGCCAATATTCTGGACGCCGCCAAAATCAAATATATCCTGGAAGCCGGCACGCTGCTGGGCATTGTCCGTGAGAATCGCCTGTTACCCTGGGACAATGATGTCGATATCACCATAACCGGTGCCTATGAAAACCGGCTGCTACGTAACCGCTGGCGTTTCTGGCTGAAGGGCTATCGCTTTTACGTTCGACGTTATAAATGGGATACGGGTCCGTTCAGAAAAGGACAGATACGAATTATCCGGGTCCAGACCAGACGCCTGCTTTTCATTAAGGACCTGTCGCTGATGGATATCTTCATTAAACGGCTGATCGGGAACGAATATTACTGGACGGTGGACGTGGTTAAACCGGTTCTGAAAGCCACACCGCAGCATTTTTATGACGAAACCACCCTGCTCGAATTTGAGGGCAAAGAGTATTCGGTTCCGAAAAATTTTGAGGGTTATCTGGCGTATCATTACGGAAAAGACTGGCGAATTCCGGTAAAGACATGGAACTTTAGAACCGATGATTTTTCGGTCAGGGAAATCCTGGATTAGTGGGAGGAATCGGAATGGAAGCACCACAAACAGCCGTTATTTTAGCCGCCGGTCGTGGCAAACGCCTCAAAGAGCTGAGCGCCCATCGCCCAAAACCTCTGGTGGAGATCAACGACACCTCAATTTTATCGAATTTAGTTCAGTCTATCATCGCAAACGATTTGAAACGGGTTATTCTGGTTGTGGGCTACAAAGCGGAGGCGATTATCGACCATTTGAAACCGTTTGAACATTCCATCGGGATTGAATATGTAAAAAATGAGGCGTACGATACCACCAACAATATCTATTCCCTCTGGCTGGCACGGAATTATCTGGAGGAAGGTTTTTATCTGTTCGAAGCCGATGTCTATTTTGAACCAAAAATCATGTCGGCACTGGTCAGGCAGCCCGCCGAAAATGTCATGCTGATTGATCGCTACACAGACCGGATGGACGGTACAGTCGTTGCCTGCGATTCAGACAGTCGGGTAACGGAAGTATACCTAAAACGCGATCAGGGTAACGATTTCGACTTTTCCGATAAATTCAAGACGGTCAATCTTTATCGGATCGGTGCAAATTTTTACCGGGATTTCTGCCAACGTAAACTGGCAGAATATATTGATCAGGATAACGTGTCCTCTTATTACGAGGCAATCATTAAAGAGGGTATCGCTGAAGGTCATGCGTTCTTTGGTCTCCAAACGAATCGCAATAAATGGTGGGAGATAGATACGCGCGAGGATTTGCAGATTGCCGAAAAGATGTTTCACCAGGTGGGAAACAATGGATAACGCGATCAAACGAATGATGCGACCGCTGATCATCAGTGCCGGACGATCCAGAGAGAGACGCTGTTTCGGGGACGAGCCGATCATCATCGGTGCCTGCCCGCGCTCGGGAACCACCTTGCTGCTGTCGATTCTGGATGCCCATCCGCACATTTTCGGAATTCAAAATCAGACCTACGCCTTTACGGTCTGGGACAACAACAGTCAGCCGACCCGTCTGGACCGTCTGTATCGGGAATTGCTACTGCATAAAATTCCTGAGCAGAAGCGGCGCTGGTGCGAAAAAACGCCGAAAAATATCCAATTCTTTGATCAAATATTGCGCTATTTCGGGCACAGGGTCAAACTCATTCATATGATCCGGGACGGGCGGGATGTGGTGACCTCAAAACACCCCAGGCATACGCCTGATCAGTACTGGGTATCGGTGCGGCGCTGGATTTCCGATGTAAAACAGGGGCTGGCATTTGCCGGGCATCCCCATGTCTACACTCTGAAATACGAGAATCTTGTTCATCATTACGAAAGCGAAATTCAAAAACTGATCCATTTTCTAAACGAAGACATGACCGCTGAAATCGGTAACTGGCTTCAGCATACTGCCGTAAAAAAGAGCAAGCACTGGGCAAGTCCCGTGCAGAATCTTCATGGTAACGCCATCGGGAAGTGGCAAAAGCCGGAGCACCGGCGGCGTTATGAAGAATTTATGGCAAATGACGAGGCGGTCGAGCTGCTGCAACGGCTGGGATATGAACATTAGCAAATAGTGTAAAAACATGGCAAAAATACTATTCTATATCGTTCAGGATTATTACTGGGAAAGCCTGGAGCCTGTATATGCTGCCTATGTCACTGAGGGGCGCCATGACCTGTATATAAAAATCGGTAAAAATCAACGCCGGGTCGGCGGCATTTTCCTGATTTCCGACAGACGCCGACTTGAGGCGAATTATCGGCGTAGCGGTTACCGCGTCACCTCTGCATCTTCCGGATTCGATGTGGTCTATCTCGGTGCACAGGTAGCGCATCCGGAACGGTTCGGTGATGCCATACTGGTAAATCTTGACCACGGACCCGGAATTAAAACGTTGCGTTACCGGCACCTGTTGAAACAACGCAATGTCTGCTACCACTGTTTTGTCGAAGGACGCTACCGGCTGGAAAAATTCAAAAAATACGGGCTGGATAAGATTCATAAAATCTATGTAACCGGTTTGCCGAAACTGGACTGTTTTTTCGATGGCAGCTTTGAGAAGCAGGTACTGATTCGCAAATATGGTCTGAATCCGGATAAAAAGACGGTTCTCTATGCTCCGTCTTTTAAACCGACCTCTATTTTTATGGTGGGTGAGCAGATTGCCGGTTTAGCCCGCGATTATAATGTCATCGTCAAGCTGCATCCCTACAGCTGGCAGGGGAAATACGCCTCTCATTCGCATCACCGTTTTTTTGAGATGCAGGTCCGCAGCAATCCGGAAATTCGCCTAGTAAAGCCGGAGCAGCACGACATTCGACCCTATATGTTCATCGCCGACACCATGATCAGTGACGGTTCCAGTGTAATCAATGAGTTTCTGGCGCTGGAGCGGGTCGGGATCATTGTCGATTTGCCCGATGAGCAGCAGACCCATCACGATGGTACTCCGCTGCTGGAAGACCGTAGTTCCGAATGGCTAAAAGAGTCCTTTGTGCATTTTAAAGAGGGTGATAATCTGAAGAAAACCGTTCAGGCGGCGTTGAATCCTGATCCGGTACGGATAGCCGCGCTTCGCCGGGATAAAGCATGTCTTTTTGAATACACCGACGGAAATTCCGCAGAGCGGGTTAAGCAAGTTGTGGACGCGCTGCTGGACGCCAATTCAGCGTGACGACGAATACCTATAAAAAACAGCGCAAAATCATCCACGTGGATATGGATGCCTTTTTTGCCTCAATCGAGCAGCGCGATCATCCAAAGTATCGTCATAAACCGATCGCTGTAGGGGGTGATGGGCGCCGTAGTGTCGTTGCAGCTGCCAGCTATGAAGCCCGCAAGTTCGGCGTCCATTCCGCCATGCCGTCGGTTATCGCCCGGCAAAAGTGCCCGGAAATTTTATTCGTTGTCCCGCGGTTTGATGTTTATAAGGCAGTATCGGCGCAGATCATGCAAATATTCCGGGAATATACCGATTTGGTAGAACCGCTGTCGCTGGATGAGGCGTACCTTGATGTAACGGAAAATAAAAAGGGAATCCGGTCGGTGACGGAAATCGCCGGCGAAATCAAAGCAAGAATCCGCCAGACAACCCAGTTGACGGCTTCCGCGGGAATTTCCGTTAATAAATTCGTTGCCAAAGTCGCTTCGGGAATGAATAAACCGGACGGGTTGACGGTCATTCCGCCCGGAGAGGTGGCGTCGTTTGTGCAGGCGCTGTCTATTGAAAAATTCTATGGTGTCGGACAGGTCACTGCCGCCAAAATGAAATCGCTTGGCATCCGCACCGGGAAAGATTTACTCTCTTTTTCGAAAGGAGACCTCGAACGGTATTTTGGGAAAACGGGGCTCTATTTTTATAGTATCGCCCGGGGAATTGATGAACGCCCCGTGGAGCCGGAGCAGCCCCGGAAATCCCTGGGGGTCGAACGTACCTTTCATGAGGATATTGTTTCGCCTGAAGAGCAGGTCCGGCAGCTGCAAAAACTCGCAGATCAATTGGGGAATCTGTTGCAGGAAAGAGGGGTCAGAGGCAGGCGGATTACCCTGAAAATTAAATATCACGATTTCGATCTCCGCACGCGATGTCGCAGCGTTTCTGATTTCATCGATGATGCGGCAGATATTCTTGCAATTGCGAAACAGCTGCTTCAGAAGCCCGATCTGCCGGAGAAGCCGGTTCGACTGCTGGGAATTTCCGTCTCAAATCTCAATACGGTCAACGTCGCTGAATCCACCAATCAGCTGACCTTGGAATTCTGATGAAAGAAAAAAAGTATCCGATTTACCATTTTTGGTCATATATTTCGGTAAGGGAATGAGCATGCCGTTAAAAAAAGAACTCAAAATGCTCGATGTGTTTGCCGTATCCACCGGCGCCATGATCAGCTCCGGTTTGTTCGTATTACCGGGATTGGCTTACGCACTATCCGGTCCGGCGATGATTTTAGCATATATGCTGGCGGCTTTACTGATTGTGCCCAGCATGCTGGCGAAAGCAGAACTGTCAACGGCGATGCCCAAAGCAGGGGGGACGTACTTTTTCATTGACCGGAGCCTGGGACCAATCTGGGGCACTTTCGGCGGATTTGCCAATTGGTTTTCGGTCAGTCTGAAAAGCGCCTTTGCGCTGGTGGGAATCGGCGCTTTCGCGATTCTGATCAAACCGGATATAACGCAATTTGAGATTAAATTGATCGCCGTCTGCGCCTGTATTCTGTTCACCCTTTTTAATATCGTCAGCGTAAAGATCACCGGTTTTTCGCAGGTGCTGTTGGTTTTGGTTTTGATTTTAATTCTGGCGGTCTATATCGGGCGCGGTTTTATTGCGACCCTCCCGGAGCGGTACATTCCCTTTATGCCCAACGGCTTCTGGTCAGTGGTCTCCACGGCGGGACTCGTGTTTGTATCCTTCGGGGGTTTGACTAAGGTATCCAGTATCGCCGAAGAGGTGGACAATCCCAGCCGCAATATTCCCATCGGAATGATTCTCTCCTTTTTATGCGTAACCCTGCTTTACCTTCTGGCAATCGGTGTAACTGTCGGTATTACGGATGGAGCGGCGCTTTCCGGTTCACTGATCCCGCTCTCTATCGGTGCCGGGGAGGTGTTGGGTATGCCCGGTATGATTTTGCTGAGCATTGCTGCGATGGTGGCGTTCATTACCACGGCAAACGCCGGCATACTGGCGGCATCGCGCTCACCCCTGGCGATGAGTCGCGACCAGCTGCTGCCCGATTTTTTAGGGAAGGTGCATCCCAAATTCAATACTCCCGTTACATCCATCTTAATCACCAGTGGTTTTATGATTTGTGTTATCACATTTTTAGAAATCGAAGAGCTGGTTAAGACGGCATCCACGTTAATGATTATCCTGTTTATTATGGTCAATATCTCCGTCATTGTCATGCGGGAAAGTAAAATCCAGAATTACCGCCCCAAATTCAAAATGCCGCTGTATCCCTACATGCCGATTGCGGCACTTTTAACCTACGGTTTTCTGCTGATCGAAATGGGTGGAATTCCGATATTGATCAGCCTGCTGTTTTTAATATTCGGCACGCTCATATATTTCGGCTATTCAAAGAAGCGGATCAGACGCACGTCAGCCCTGATGTATATTGTTGAGCGGGTTACGGCAAAGGAATTAAAAACGAAAACCCTGGAAAGGGAACTGCGCGATATCATCATCGAGCGCGACCGGATAATCGAAGATCGCTTCGATAAATTGATCAGAAATTGCGAAATTCTGGATATTGAGGGAACGCAAACTATCGAAGAAGCCTTCAGGGATATTTCGGAAATATTGGCACGCAGATGCCGGATTGAGAGCGAAATCATTTACAAAAAATTTCTTGAACGGGAACGGCAGTCCGGAACGGTGATCAAGCCCGGTCTGGCGATTCCCCATATTATTGTGCCTGGTGAAAAACGCTTTGATGTCCTGCTGGTGCGGGCGAAAGAGGGTTTGATTTTTCCCGGAATCAAAGAACCGGTGCATGCCATGTTTGTATTGGTCGGTTCCATTGATGAACGCAATTATCATCTCCGGGCGCTGATGGCGATTGCCAATATCGCTCAGGACCCGAACTTCGATAAGCGCTGGATGGCAGCCCGCAACAAAGAGGAGCTCCGGGATACGATCCTGCTTTCAAACCGGAAGCGGGATTTATAGCATATAAATACAGATGGTTTATTCAGAATGATTAGGCTTCAATCAGCTCTTTCAGCTTATTCAGCCATTTTTTGCCGACCATTTCCTCAGCGACTTTCAAAATATCATTTATGAGGGTTATAATATCGCCTGAACCGTCCCAGTTGTCACGAATAATATTTTCGCCCTCTTCGCCGGTGATGCATTTTAAAACATAAGCTGCCAGGGTGATATCATCCACATAGCCAAGCGCGCCCCAGAATTCTTCGGGAATAAAATCGTAGGGTGATACAAAATAGGATATTGCCGTCGCCAGTTTGCTTTTACAGTGATCGGAGATTGATTTGTCAGCCGACAGTTTGATTAATAAATGGAATAAATCGGGAGTGTGCTGAATATAGCGCCCCCACTTATTGCGCTTACTGTGATCCGATGCGAGCCATTTGGTGATTTTCTGACGCAGAGAATCAATATAATTGTCGTGTAATGTTGGCATACTGACTACCTTTCCCTATGTTTATCCTTTTTTGCGTTTGATGATATGTTCGTGGAGCCAGATTTTCGAACCGCTCATAAAGCTGCGCTTTTTGGCGATTAACCGGAATGAAATCAGGGTGAAGAGGAGGTATACCGTGGCGATACCCACCATTCCCCAGAAATAGAGCATGTTACCCGTTCGATAGGCGTAAGCCGGCAGGTTAATCGCCAGGATCACGGGAATAACGATGAAAAAGGTCACAGCCGATGAGAACATATAATCTGAGGCGACGGGGGTTTCGAAATCAGGGTCAATGACGCGCAGCAGCGCTAATCCGGTCGGCATTGTACCGGTGCAGGCGCCATAGACGATCAGGGTCCGGTCAAAGCGGTGGTCTTTGAAAAGCCGCGAGCAGAACCAGGGAATTGTGACCATTACAACGATTCCTCCAACAGCGCAGATGATTAGTATGGGAATCCAGTACTTCATAACCACAATCAGAGAAATTGCACCGATCGCGCCGGCTACCATCAGGTCAACGGATATTCCGGAAATTCTGGTCAGGCAGCCGTTATCCAGCGTATGTTGCAGATTAAAAAGATTTAAGACGCCTTTGACAACCAGTGCTGTAATCGCGGCAAAGACAAAACTGATGCCCCAAAGATTTACGGCTAGTTCCATTCCCGCATTTCCGGCAAAGGAGAGGAGGTAGGTGAGAAATTTTAGTAACAGAAAACTAAGCAGATAAACCAGCATGACGAAGGAGCCGTTATAGGTTAGCGAATCAATGGCTTCGGTTTCAGTAGTCAGGCGTGAGCCCACCGGAAGTTCCTTATCTTTGGGATACACACCGGTGGATACATTGCGCTGTTTCAGTTTTTCTAATTTTTCCGGTGTGATCCAGTTCTTACGGATACCGTAATTGATCAGCCACATGCCGCCAAAACAAGCCCACAGAAATCCAACGGCGGCAAAGGTCAGACCGACTGAACCGGCACCTTTGAAACCAAAGGCTTCCCAGCCCTGCCCGATGGCATAAGCCTGACCGGGTCCCAGGGCAAATCCCAGCGGCAGTAACAGTCCGAAAGCCGGGAATAGCTCCGGGAAAAAGGTTTTCATCAGGAAAAAAGTCAGCAACAGTCCGAGGATAATCTGGATTGCGTACTGTGAAATAATCGCCAGCGAAGTGGAAAAGATACCGAGGTCACCCTTTTTATGGGGTTCCGGGGATTTTCTAAGCGTCATGGCGACAAAGGAAAGACTCAGCAGATGGTATACCATGGCACCGAGATCATGATTGTCCATGCCGAAATATTTTGCAAAAAAGTTATAGAAAAACAGCAGGATAAAACCGGCGCTCAGGGCATTTGGAATCAGATACTTTTGAAAGAATTTCAGCTTTGCCCGTAAAAGTGTCGCCAGCAGCATCGCAATCGCAATGACCCCGAGATCGGTAAAAAATTTCCATGGAAAATTCATAATCCCTCCGAGTTTGAATATCTAATTGTAATTGAAAATCGGCTGAATGTAAAGAAAAACCTGGTCTGTTTTTATTTTCTATGCACTGAATTTTCCGGCAATCGCAATCATTTCCCGTTTGACAGATTGTTTAATCAGGCGTCTGTCAATGATTCCACAGAATTTTTTACCTTCAGTCGTGTCCACAACGGGCAGGTAATCGCTGAAAAGTTGGTTCATCAGTGTCAGTGCTCTGTCCAGGGGTTCGTTTTCAGTGACAAAATCCCTGACAGGCTCCATAATATCCGACGCCAATAACCAATCCCAGCAGCTGTCGTCCAGCATGACAGCTTTTATCTGCCTAAATGTAATGATTCCGCTGATTGTTTTATCCTCTGTTAAGACCGGTAAAAAGGCATAATTTGAGTGCTGAAACTTCAGGAAAATCGAGCGAACCGAATCATTGTCATGAATAATGAGGATGTCTTTTACCATGGCATCCCGAACTCTCCATTTGGCGATGATATCCTCTTCGGTGAGATTTTTGCCGATTTCGCCGGAGAGTTTGACAGCCAGTTTGACAAGGGGAGGTCCGATTATCTGGACGATAAAGGTTGTACCCGTGATTCCGAAAATAATCAAATCTCCCAGAAACAGGCTTTCGGAAACACGAATTCCGTTGAGATGCTGACTTGCCATAATGGAAAGTCCGATGGCGACTCCGCCCTGCGCAAAGAGCCCCATACCCGTGTATCTCCGGACGACATCCTCAGCCTGGGTTAGTTTTGCGCCGATCCATGCGCCAAGCATCTTGCCGGTGCTCCTGCCGGCGACATAAAGAATGATGATCCACCAGAGCCAGCTTGGCATATCGCGCAAGCCCAGCCGCGAACCGACCAGCACGAAAAACAGAATGTAAATGGGAATTGAAAGTCTTTTCAGCGTGCTGATCAACTCTTTACTGCGTTGAGGTGAAAGATTGACGATCACAATTCCGATTGACATTGTCATGAGAATAATGTCCAGATTCAACCGCACCGCCAGCCCGATACATAACAGGAGCAAACCGATAGCGATGGTGGAGATATGATCCTGATCGTGGGATTTGTGCAGGATAAAATTTAAAAAATAACCGGCGGCGATGCCGCTCAACACCGAACCCAGTAACTCAAACAGCGTTTTTAAAATTTGACCTTGCAGGTGGGCGCCACTCCCGGAAATAATTTCCGCAATTCCGGTTCCAATACCGTATAACGTCATAGCCAGGGCATCATCAAGAGCAACAATGGCGATCAGCGTCGTCGTTAAAATCCCGGCAGTCCGGTACTCCCAGAGGACATTGATGGTCGAAGCCGGATCGGTGGCGGAAGCGATGGCACCGAATACAATCCCGGTTGCAAGCGCTATGTTGAACGAATGAGTTATCCGGAATATAATCATGGTAATCGGTAAACAGACAAGCAGAAAGGCTAACAGCCCCTCGGCTAACAGAATTGCGAAAAACTGCTTGCCGTATTTTTTCAGAACATCAAGGTGGATTTCGGCGCCAACTAGAAAGCCGATGATTCCCAGAGCGAAAAAATTAAAAGGCTTCAGGTGTTCAATATCATTCAGAGAGACGATTTTCAGTCCACCGACACCAATCAGAAATCCCATCAGGATATATCCCAGAACCTGAGGAATGCTGAGCCGCCTGACCAGCAGAGCACTGAAAATACCGCCAAAAATTCCTATACCAAAAAGGAGCAGTATTCCGGGACTCATATTCACGCCGACTCATCTCCTTCAATCAGAATACCGTAAATCGCCTGACCGTCTTTGCAATTGTACAAGCGTTCCCGTATGATTTCATTTTTCAGTAATCGGGAAATCCGGGATAAGGTTTGGATATAAGCCGTATGTTGATTTCTACCGGCGATGATCAGAACGATGATCCGGACCGGAATGCCATCAAGCGATTCATAGTCCGTAATACCGGTTTTATTGACGGCGAAAGCCATCTGGATTTCGTTGACGGAATTCAGACGGACATGGGGAACAGCAATCGACAGACCGATGCCGGTACTCATCAGTTTTTCACGGTTTAAAACGGCTTCCGCCAACTCCGCACGATTTGCCAAACCGGGAATATCGCTGCAGAGATCAATCAGTCGGTTTAGCGCCTCATTTTTGCTTTTACAATCGAGGAGGACGCAGCGTTGCGGCTTTAACAGGGCTGAAATCGGGGGTGAAGTGGGGGCGTCTGGATAAATGCGCGGGGAGAGTTTTCGGTTGACCCAGTTTTCAATATCACTGCGCCTGAAGCGCCACGAAGTACCGATCTTGCCGCCGGGAATTTCCCCTTTGCTAGCCCAATCATAGACCGTCCGCTCGGATACCCGCAAATAGGCGGCTAATTCTTCAAGGGTCATTATTTCTTTCATTTTCAATCTCCGCTGATAATATGTACATCATACGCAGTAATTTAGTACTGTTTTCATATATATGCAATAATATGCTGCATTATTCTTAATCAGATTGATTGTACTGAAATAGTTGATTCATTTTTACAAATTTGAGAAAGAAACCGGAAAGTTCAGGATTAGGATAATGATTGACAATATTGAAAAACTCTTAAAAACGGTTGCTCTCAGTTTTAGTGAGGAGCAGAGAGAGCAACTAAATCGGATCATGTCTTTTGCAGGTACGTCATTGCAGGAAGACTTAATAGATCATTTTGATAAACAACGATTTATCGTGACCGATGGCGAACTGTTAGTTTACCACCATAACCCTTCCGGAAGCGATGAAAATAAAACACTTATTTTTGTGCCCGGCTGGGGAGCGAATTTGAACAGCTTTCGTGATTGTTATGCTAGCCTGATCAACAGGGTGGAAATATATCATATCGAGACTCGGGAGAAAAGCAGTAGCCGGATAGATATTAATCATACCAACATGTCGGTTGAGCAGAACGCCCACGATATTGCCGCCGTATTAAGGGCGATCAATATCCGCAGGACGGACGATTATCTGATTGCGGAAACATGCTGGGGTTCAACAATCTTACTGCAAGGTTTGATTGAAAATCTCTATCCGCCGGTGCCGTTTATTCTATTTGATCCCATGCATGCCCTCTGGTTTCCGAAATGGCTACTGAAATGGATTATTCCGTTTACTCCGGTCTGGCTGGCAAAGGTGATTCGACCCGTTGCGAAAAAGATTGCTCTGAGGGGCATGAAAGAAACGGTTCAGAGGCGTAGGACCGCCGAATTTATCGATGATGGCGACCTGAAAAAATGGAAGGCGGCTGCTGTTCAGGCACGTGCTTTTGAACTGATGGGGCATCTTTCAGCAATTGACAGTAACGTGACCATTGTCAACGGCACGACCGATAAAATTCACGATCAACGATATTATCCGCTGCTCGCTTCGGAAATTCCTGACAGTAACTATTTATATATGCAGACTGATGAATCGAAAAGAGAGCGCCTGATCGGAAAGGTATTGTATGAGTTTGCCTCTTCAGAGAACAGCATTGGGATACCAGATGATCTGAAAATTTTTCAAAAGAGATTGTAACCGATGCCAAACGCCGGAATCTGATAAGATAAAAAATAAAAAGAAAGGAGAACGATGGCAACCCATTTGACGAAGGATGAGTTTAAATCCAAAGTATTTGATTATGAGAAAAACAGGGAGTGGAAGTACGAGGGCGAGCTGCCCTGTATCATTGACTTCTATGCTGACTGGTGTGCACCCTGTCGGATAGTCGCTCCCGTCCTGGAAGAGATTGCCGGCGAATATGCGGGCAAACTGAATGTATACAAAGTCAACACTGAGCAGGAGCAGGAGCTGGCAGCGGTATTTGGAATTCGCAGTATTCCATCAATCCTGTTTGTTCCGAAAGAGGGGCAACCGCAGATGGCCGTCGGGGCTCTGCCCAAACAGACAATTGAAAAAGCCATACAGGATGTTTTCGGGATTGTCAAGGCTGAGGTCACAACGTAGGCGAAAGAATTTAAATAGTACCCCAACTTAACTAACAACGCACATTTTCCTTGATAGTTGCTCAATAATTCCGTATTATTGAGCGACTGTTTTTATATCAGCAACAGGATTATTCATCGGTGGACAAACAAAAATACAGAAGCGTTGAGAGCCCATCAATATAAGGGATTTTCATATAGAAAACGGAATTTTTAAAAAAGGGAATAGCATCTTTATATATTTAATTATTAATTAATTAGGGAGGCTAAGGTGGACCGCAGTCAAGTACAGGAAAAAGTTATCAAGGTCGTTTCAAAGGTTCTGAAGATAGAGGCTTCAGAAATTACGCCCGATGCCAATTTCATCTTTGATTTGGGCGCCGATTCCATGCAGAGTCTTGAACTGGTAGCCGGTTTTGAGGAGGAGTTCGATATCGAGATGGATGAAGATAAGGCGTTGACCGTACAAACTGTTTCTGATGCAGTCGATTTTATTATGGATTATCTGTAAACGGACGATTGGAGAATTCATGGCGACCAAATCTGAATACCATCGAAAAAACCTGGAGAAAATCTTTTATCCCGATTCCGTAGCGATCATCGGAGCGAATAAAGTCCGTGGCACGGTACCGCACGACATTCTGGATAACATTTTAAAAGCCGATTTTAACGGGATCGTATTCCCGGTCAGCCCGCGGGAGAAATTCATAGCCGGAATCAAAGCCTATAAATATGTGGTTGATATTGAGGATCCGATCGATCTGGCAATTCTGGTGTTTCCTGCTTCGGTCTGTCACATGGCGCTGGAGCAGTGCGGACAGAAGGGCATTACGTCGGCGATTATCATTTCCGCCGGTTTCAAGGAGGTCGGTGGTGAGGGCATTGTGCGGGAGAAGCAGATTAAGGCGATAGCCGATAAATATGAGTTGTCTTTCATTGGTCCCAACTGTCTGGGAGTGATCAACACCGATCCGGTATCACGAATAAACGCCTCCTTTGCACGCCAAATGCCCGAAGAGGGCAAAATCGCCTTCTTGTCGCAAAGCGGGGCGCTCTGTACAGCGGTTCTCGACTATGCGCAGGCAAAACATATCGGCTTCTCGAAATTTATCAGTTTCGGCAACAAAGCCGATATCAGTGAAATTGATCTGTTGTACTACCTGAAAGATGATCCGAAAACGAAGGCCATCCTGATGTATCTTGAAGAGGTCTCTGACGGGAATGCCCTGATGAAAGCAGCCCGGGAAGTTATTTCCGAAAGCGGTAAACCGATCCTGATCCTCAAATCGGGTCGTACCAGCGAAGGTGCTTCCGCTGCTGCTTCGCATACCGGTTCGTTAGCCGGCAGCGATGAAATCTGTGCGGCGGCTTTCCAGCAAGCGGGAATTATCCGCTGCAGTAATATTGAAGAGATGTTCAATATTGCCATTGCGTTTGCCTACCAGCCGCCACCCAAAACTAACAACATTGCAATTATCACCAATGCCGGTGGTCCCGGCGTGCTGGCAACCGATGCAGCGATTCATGACGGTCTGAAGTTAGCCACCTTTTCGGAAAAAACGACAGCAAAATTAAAAAAGCATCTGCCCAAAACCGCCAATATCAATAATCCGGTTGATGTGATTGGAGATGCCCGCGCTGATCGGTACAACATCGCCCTTTCTGCGGCGTTTGATGATCCGGCAGTAGATGCGGTTTTTGTGATATTGACACCGCAATCCATGACAGAAATCGATCTGATTGCTAGGGAAGTGGCGAAAGTGTCCAGCCATTATGACAAACCGGTCTATGCCTCCTTCATGGGAGAAGCCGATGTACAGGAGGGGATTGAGGTTTTACAGCGGAATAAAATCCCGCATTACTCCCTGCCGGAGGATATGTGTAAGACGGTGGCAACGGTTTATAAATTTCACCAGACGAAGCACAGTGCCAAAATCGAGGTTTCCCGTTTTCATGATATCCGGGCTGATGAGGCAGGTGCAATTCTGGAGCGCGCCACCGCTGAGAAACGGCAGTTTTTAACGGAAGACACCGCTCTGAAAGTGCTCGAAGCTTACGGTTTGCCGGTTATTGAATCCTATCTGGCTGTCAGTAAGGAAGAGGCGGTTCGGTATGCCGAAAAAAGTTCCTATCCGGTGGTTATGAAAATCATGTCTCCTGATATTATCCATAAATATGATATCGGCGGGGTTGCCCTGGATTTAAAAAATGCCGGGGAGGTAAAAACGGCTTACAACAAGATGATGAAAAATGTCCATTCCAGATTGCCGGGTGCAACGATTGATGGTGTTTTAGTGCGGAAAATGATACCCAAAGGGCAGGAGGTAATTTTGGGTGTCAAACGCGATCCCTCTTTTAACTCGGTGGTAATGTTTGGATTGGGGGGCATTTTTGTCGAGATATTCCGGGATGTCAGTTTTCGGATTGCACCGCTCAGTGCAGGCGAGGCGCGTGCCATGATCGATGAAACCAAATCATCGGCGCTGCTGAAGGGTGCCCGAGGACAGGCGGTTTGTGATATTCCAGCGGTGGTGAAAGCCATTCAGCGGCTTTCCCAACTGGCGTGCGACTGTCCCCAGATCAGGGAGTTGGACATCAACCCGTTGATCGTCCTCAAAGAGGGGGAGGGCTGCTTTGTTGCCGATGCGAAAATCATGATTAACAGCAATACTAAAAAAGTGTAGAAAGGATTTTTTATGAGGATACTAATTCATGAAAATTATGCAAGGCTGAGCCAATGGGTGGCGCATTATGTTGTCCATAAAATTAATTCAGCACAGCCGAGCGCTGACAAACCCTTCGTACTGGGATTGCCTACCGGTTCTTCCCCTATCGGGACGTACCGGGAACTAGTTAATCTGCACAAACAGGGCAACGTATCGTTTAAACATGTGGTTACGTTCAATATGGATGAGTATGTCGGACTGCCGGAGGATCACCCGGAGAGTTATCACTATTTTATGTGGGACAATCTGTTTCGTCATATTGATATCCCGAAAGAAAACACCAACATTTTAAACGGCAATGCCGTCGATCTGGAACAGGAATGTCAGGAATTTGAAGAAAAAATCAAACTAGCCGGGGGAATCGATCTGTTTCTCGGTGGCATCGGACCCGACGGTCACATTGCTTTCAATGAACCGGGTTCTTCGCTGAATTCCAAAACGCGGATCAAGACCCTGACCTACGATACTATTCTCGCTAATTCCCGATTCTTTGATAATGACATCAACAAAGTGCCCAAGACAGCCCTGACGGTGGGTGTGGGTACGGTCATGGCGGCGCGGGAGGTGCTGATTATTATTAATGGATATAAAAAAGCCCGCGCGTTGCAGAAAGTGGTTGAAGAGGGTGTCAACCACATGTGGACGGTATCGATGCTGCAGCTACATGAGCACGGCATGATCTGCTGTGATGACGAATCCACCATGGAGCTCAAGGTCGGTACAGTGCGATACTTCAAAGATATTGAAAGCCGGGCGCTGGCAGAATTACCCAGAATATAGCGGAACGGCGATGGCATACCGAAAGCTGACTCAGCAGGAAATCGATACCCTGGTATCTCAGGGATGCAGCGCCCGGGATTGGGGCACAATTTCCGTCGATGATCCATTTCAAACCGGAGCTATCAGAAATGTCACCTTCAGTGGGAAAATCAAAATCGGACACCTGAATGACAAAGGCGCAAATTCTGATTTGCGGAGAGCTGCCGGGTCCGGAATTTTTAACACTTGCCTGTCAAATTGTGCCATCGGGGATAATTGTCTGATTTCCAATGTAGCCAATCTGGCGAATTACGATATTTCAGATGATACTGTAATAGAATACTGTAACTCCATTGTCACAGAGGGTGTTAGCAGATTCGGCAATGGCGTGGAGTTGGATATTTTAAATGAGGGGGGCGGTCGGACCTTACCGATCTTTGACTGCTTATCGGCGCAGATAGCCTACCTGATTGTAAACTACCGCCATGATCAGAAATTTATCGAACGTCTGACGGCGTTGATTGCCGAATACTGCAATTCGAAGCAAGCTTCACGGGGATTGATCGGCACCGGCAGTGTTATTCGCTATTCCGGCATCATCAAAAATGTCCGTTTCGGAGAATCCTCGCGGGTTGAAAATGTCACCCGCCTGGAAGAGGGAACTATCGGTAGCAAATGGGAAGCACCGGTTTATATTGGTGATTCAGTGATTGCCAGGAAATTCATCGTTCAGTCCGGTTCAAAAATTGACGGAGGGGCGCTGCTGGACCGCTGTTTTGTAGGTCAGGGGGTCAAGATCGGCAAACAGTACTCCGCCGAAAATTCAGCATTTTTCGCCAATTGTGAAGGGCTTCACGGTGAAGCCTGCAGTATTTTCGCGGGTCCATATACCGTGACTCATCATAAATCGACATTACTGATCGCCGGACTTTTCTCTTTTTACAATGCCGGCAGCGGAACGAATCAGAGCAATCATCTGTACAAGCTTGGACCCGTTCACCAGGGAATTCTGGAAAGAGGCTCCAAAACCGGTTCCTTTTCCTATCTGCTCTGGCCGTCAAGAGTCGGTGCCTTTTCCGTTGTCACCGGCAAGCATACTGCCAATTTTGATGCTTCTGATTTCCCCTTTTCCTATATCACGGAAGAGGAGGGCAAAACCCAATTGACACCGGCGATGAATCTTTTCACAGTTGGGACACGCCGGGACTCTGCCAAATGGCCGGCACGTGACAGACGCACCGATCCTGTGAAACACGATCTGATTCATTTCGATCTGTTTAATCCCTACATCATCGGGAAGGTGGTCCGGGCACGGGCATTGCTGGAAGATCTGTCGGGAAAAACCGGTAAAGATCAGGAATACATCCATTATAAAGGTCTTTATATCAAGCGGTTACTGCTGAGAACATGCGCGAAATATTACGATCTGGCGATTAAAATTTATATTGGGAACGAATTAATTAAGCGTCTTGAAAATACCAGCCGTAAATCGGATATATTCGATGGTAAAACTTCTTCCGGGAAATGGGTAGACCTTTCCGGGATGCTACTTTCAGCGAGCAGATTGGATATTCTGCTTAATGACGTGAAAAACCAGAAAATCAGCTCAATTCAGGCACTAATAAGCGAATTGACAGACATTTACAGAGATTATCCGAATGAAAGCTGGCGTTGGACATGTGGTCTCATTGAGAAGCGGCTTGACAAGGACATCAAAGATATTGCAAAAGATGACCTTCAGAAAATCATCTCTGACTGGGAAAATGCCGGTATTAAGTTCAATAATATGATTCTGAAAGACGCAGAGAAGGAATTCGATCAGAATGCCCGCATCGCCTATGGTATTGACAGCGACGATGCGGACACAATTCTGGCGGATTTTACCATGGTTCGGGGCGATTATGAAGGCAATTCCTTTGTGAAAGAGCTGCAGCAGGAAAATGAATCAATCGGAATAACAGCCCGAAAACTGTCAAACAAATTCGAGATTAATAAAACAGGCTGAAGCCTAAAAAACCTCTTACCCACTGGTTACACCGTTCCTACGGCGTAACCTCAAGGTTCATTCAGCGGTCACGTCGCAGCCTGCTTGACCGCTTTATTCGGGCGGGAAGCATCGTAACGAGTCATGTGATTAATGGGAACGACCTAATGAATGAAATCTTGTAAATGCATTTCATGTTGGCGATCCCTCTACGCGGGGAATTGCCACTACAGAATTCCTCAACATTTTGCCTCTACAAAGAAAAATAATCTGTGCCTTTGTGATTCCTAAAACATTCCCACGAGGAACAGGCTGATCGACGGGATATAGGTAATGAGCAACAGGGCAATGAGTAAAATCGCCAGAAACGGCAGGCTGACCCGATAGAAGTAGAGAATGGATTGGTTAAACCGAAAGCTGGAGATAAAGAGGTTTAGCCCAATCGGTGGTGTCAGATAGCCGATTTCCAGATTGGTCAGGAAAATGATCCCGAGATGCACCGGATCGACACCGTAGCTGATGGCAATCGGCACGATCAGCGGTACCACGATGATAATCGCCGAGAAAATATCCAGCAACGCACCTGTCACCAGCAGAAATCCGTTCAGCAGCAGCAAAAATGTGAACTTCGAGCTGATGACCGACCTGATCCAGATCAACGCCGTCTGAGGAATTTGGGCATCGATGAAAAACGCCGTCAATCCCATCGAAGTGCTGAGAATGATCATAATTCCACCCACCAGTTGGACAGCATTGCGCACCACCGGATACAGATCGGTTTTGAGCTTCAAATCTTTATTCAGGAAAAATTCGACCACCAATACATAAAACGCCGTAATGGAGCTGGCTTCCACTGCCGTGATGAAGCCGCCATAGATGCCGCCGATGATAATGATCAGAATCGGAATTTCCCATTTGGCATTGCGAAGTGCCGAAAAGACTTTCCGCCAGGAAAATGCCGTGCGTCGCAGTGATCGGTTTACATCCATTTTTGCAGAATAGAGAAACAGTAGCAGAATAATCAGCAGACCGGGCAATATACCGGCAAGAAAGAGCTTATCTATGGAAACCGATGCGATGACACCATACAGAATCAACGGCAGGCTGGGTGGGAAGAGCAGTCCCAGAGAGCCGGAGCAGGTGATCAGTCCGTAAGAAAATTTTTCGTCGTATTGCTGCTTTTTTAAAATCGGGTAAATCAGACCGCCGATGGCAATAATAGTGATTCCCGATGCGCCGGTGAAGCAGGTGAAGAGCGCACAGGTGATCAGGGCAACCAGCGCCACCCCGCCTGGCAACCAGCCCAGCAGCGCATCCGCCAGATTTAGCAGACGCTTCGGGGCTTTGCTCTCGGCAAGCACATAACCTGCCAGTGTAAAGAGCGGGATCGCTAACAATGTCGGGGCGGAAGCAATACGGTATAATTCGACCATGACGACTGTCGGATCAATCCCGCTGTAGGTAAACTGCATGGCAGCTGCGAAACCAATCGCTGCAAACAGTGGCAGACCAATACCGATCAACAGTACAACGAGCACGGTAATCGACAGCGTCATCCGAACACCTCATGTTCGTCATTTTGACGATCGAGAATCCGCAGTGGGAAACAGAGCGCCAACAGAAAAAATCCCACGGGGATGATCATTTCTATTATCCAGGCGGGGATGATGCCTGCAATGACCGACCCCATTTCGATTTCCAGGCTCAGAAAACGAATTCCCAGCCAGGCGAGAAACAAAGATATCAGCGATGCCGTCAGTGCCAGCAGCCAATCCAGAATCGCTTTAATTTTGCCTTTCGTGAAACGCGGCAGTATGTCAATGGAGATATGTTTTCCCCGCAGAGTAGTCAGAGACGCACCAACGAATGCGATCCACAATACGGCATTCCTCATCAGCTCGTCAAAGGCATTGATCCCAACGGAGAAAAAATTCCTCAGGATGACCTGGATAAATGCCAGTACCACCAAAAACAGCATCAACGAAACCGCCATCCAGCCGGTGACTTTTTCGATAATGAGCCGAATTTTATGAACCATGGCTTGCTCTGTACTCTTCCAGCAATCGAATAACCTTATCCAGCAGCTCCCGGGAATAGAGATCACCGACCAGTTTTTCACGAACCTGGACACCGGCGGTGTTAAATTCAGCAATGGCAGCCTGGTTTTCAGGGGGCACCAGTTTCAGTCCGGCTTCCTGCAACACTTCCAGCGATTCCAGATTATCTTTGCGGCTGGAAACGACAATCCGACGCATGCTTTTGCGGGTTTCGTCAATCAGAATCCGGCGCAAATCCTCGGGAAGTGAATTCAGTTTTTTAGTTGTCATCAACACCGCACCGACGGAATTGGTCAGCGGATAATCCAGAATGTAGCTCGTCCTCACATACCACTGCAGTGCCAAAACACCATAAGGTGAGATGTAAACACCGTCCAGCATGCCGGTCTGCAAGGCGGTATGGACGTCGGTTACATCAAGCGGAATGGAGGGGATTTTCATTACATCGAAGGTTGCCTTTGCCAGGGGATCGCCTTTCCAGAGCCACATTTTAATATCCCGCAAATCGGCGATACTCCGAACCGGCTTATTGGTAAAAAGATAGACGAAGCCTACTTCCGCCCAACCGACCAGATAGAAGCCCTTCTCCTCAAATTTTTTCTGGAATTCATCCAGCAGATTGCTGTAGACATAATCGACTTCATCGCTGTTTTTGAAAAGGAAGGGCAGGTCCAGAATCCGGACTTCCGGAACAATATCGCCCAAACCGACACCGGTGAACGTACCGGCATCCAGCTGTCCCAGCTTCATTTTTCGCAGGACGTCCTTTTCGCTGCCCTGAACGGCGTTGGCGTAGGCTTTGAACATAATGCGTTTGTCGGTCAACCGGGCGATTTCCTTCTCAAATGCGTGCATTTCTTCCATCCAGACGGAGCCTTCCGGTGCGACAGTCGCCATCTTGATCGTATAGGTCTTTTGTCCCAGAACGACAATTGGGATTAGAAGAGTCAGAAAAAAAGTGTAAAATTTCATAATACCTCGTTTCTTACCAGTATTGATCCTGTTTTTCCAGCAGCGCCTGCGCCTTTTTTTGTGCCAGAGCGTTCATCAGCCGAATTTCGGGATATTGATCGATATCCAGCTCCAGGATTTCCTGCAGTAAATTATCGAACAGCTGCCGATCCTGAACCTGAACCGCATAATAGCGGGCAAGAAAAAATTTTGTCATGTAAAATCGATGACCGGTCAATTCAAGATTGCGCATGAAATGTTCGCGCCCCTTTTCGGGATTTCCGCCTAGCAGCGGAGGACGGGCGGCGTAGAAGGTACCGTAGAACAGGTGTACGCCGGCAAAATTGTAACTCTCATCCAGTTCCAGAACGCGCTTCATAATCATTTCCACTTTGGACAGGTTCAGGAGCATGCGCGGATTGTCCAGGTTCTGGAGCACCAGCGAACCCCAGTTATAGCCCAGCCAAAAAAGCGCCGGGACATCATCGGTGGTGTATTTTGACAATAGAATTTCCAGATCTTGTGGAGTAATATCCGGAGAAAAACGTCGTTTTTCGGGCAGTGCCCGGAAGGCATAATTCAGACCCCGCTCATACAGTCGGGCGGCACGTTGTGGATTTTTATCCTCCACAAACGCCATGGCAAAGGCGCCGAAACCCTGAGCTGCCAAAAGATTCAGTTCAGAATTATCCGGATCACGCTGCAAAAGCAGCTCGATCATTTTCAGGTTGTTTGCAAGAAATTGTTCGGCGATTTCAAGGTCCCCTTCCGAGTAGATGACATCAATGCCCGATTCCATGAAATCGCCGGCAGCATTTACCACCAACCGGTTAAGACTACAGGATGTCACCAAGATCATCAAACCAAGCGTCAATGGGAGTGTCATTTTGTTCATACTAAATCATTCGATTTTTATATTCCGGTACATCACTGGCGATAGCGGTGTAACTCCTGCTCTTCTTCACTAGCCATAGTAACTTTGATGCGACCAACCCAGATTTCAAAATCCGAAGCTACAGGAAGATAGGGCGGATAGTCTCTGAACCAGCCCCAGAAATTGCCCGTGAAGCCGACAATGCCTTTGTACATCAGTTCTCCACTGACCCGATAAACCTTCTCCGTTTGTCCCCGCACCAAGACAGGTTCTTTGGTATTGTCAAAACGGATATCTGTCAATACAAATGTCTCGTCAATGGTAGTCAGGACGATTTCCCGGCGCTTTTCACTGACCACCTGGCGGGCGTAAAACAGAATTGAGGTGCCGTCAATGCAGTCTCTGGGGAGGTATTTTTCCAGATAATCAATATGCCCATCTTCCCGGATGGTTCGGCATTTGAAAATTCCCTTTCCCCGGTCGTAATCGTAAACTTTGTCGGCGATGATGGCATTTTCACGCTGATGCAGATAGTGCCGCAGAGTCTGCTTTGTGGATTGATCAACAATGGTGATATAATCGCTGTGCAGCGTCGCAATAAACGCCAATGCGGGATTTGAATCCATGCTGAACTGCACTTTATAGGCGTCGATACCGTTAAAATTCAATTCCTCCAGCACCACTGTATGCAACTCACCCACCCGAATTGGTCCCCAGTGAACGCTGTAAACATACTCCTCGCCAACGGGTAAGAAATGCGCTTCCTTGCCCCGCGGAGGGATCGGCTCCAGCCGGTTTGTCCAGTAGTCATGAACATTTTGGTTATCCAGTAATTTCTTCACCTGGGGATATTTGGGATGCTGGGGATACAGATAGGCGAACAGTCCGTAAAAATTGAGAGCTTTATTCATTTGATTTGTGAGTTCATAAGCCATTGCCAGATAGTAAATTATGTCTGCATCATGACTGTAGGAAAAGCCCTTTTCCAGGATTGCGATGGCTTCGTGTAATTCATTTTTCTCGATATACAATTTCCCCAGCATGGAGTAGGCGCAGGTATAGAGTTTAAAAGCGTCGAGCGCCTCTTTGAAATAATCAATGGCTTCGTCGTATTTTTTTCGCTCATAGAGCACTTTACCGAGAAAAAAGTTAGGTAATTCCGGATGAGGATGGGTCCTGATAGACTGTTTTAATGCGGTCACGCAGTTACGGAGGTTGTGGCGCTCATATTCGAGCATGCCTTTCAGATAGAGCGCCGGACCGTATTTTGGGTTTGCCCCGAGCGCCAGATTGAGATATGTATCGGTCTCGGCGAGGTTACCTTGGCGGAAGGAGATAAATGCGGCGTTGAACGCCGGGACCTCTTTGTGTTCCGCGGTGTCGATTTCGGTGATATACAAAAGGCGGGCATCCTCCGGGCAGTTGGTCAACCAGGCACGCTGAGCGGGACTGAGATTTGACTCGGGTGTATCGACGATAGATGCCTCGAGGGAGGCAAAAAGTAAAAAGGCAAGTGCCGGAATTGCTAATTGTGTAATTTTCGGTCTCTGCAGCATAAAAACAGTTTGTTTTTTATAGTTGAAATTTATATGCTTTAGGCGGAAAGTCAAAAAAATTGTTTTTCGATAAGGTAAATTTCCATGAAGCGACAACCGGTATCGCTGCTTTCACTTGGTTTGCTAATCAAACGGTCGGTCATTGCTGTTACATTCAGTATACTGGTGGCACTCTGTTTTAATTACCTTTCACCAAACCGGATTCCATTGATTACGCCACACAGAGAAATCAGCGTCGGTGCACAACAGATCAAAATCCCCGTATTCAGAAATTATCGTCAAATTCAGGCGGATCGTCAGCGGATAAATGTTCACGCTCCGGAGGAAATCGACCTTGCGACGGCGTACAGTCACTTTGATAACTATACCGCAATTTTTATCGATACCCGCAGCGCTGATGATTATCGGGAAGGGCATATTCCGCGGGCGGTTTCCATTCCTCTGGAGACATTGGATGCTTCCGAAAATTTACTGTTCGATTTGTCCCGCGGCGAGACCCTGATCAGCTATTGCGATGGCGAAGAATGCTCCCAAAGCATCGATATGGCGGTGTTGCTGAGTGAGATGGGTTTTACCGACGTCTATTTCTTTTTCGGCGGCTGGGAGCAATGGCTGGCAGCCGGCTATCCGATACAGACGGGAGACCATCCGTGAAAAAATACACGATTCATTTTTATCTCCGGATTGTGATTCGACTGATTCTCGGTTTTCTGTTTCTCTACGCATCGCTGGACAAAATCACAAATCCGCAGAAATTTGCGGAAATCATCTATAACTATCGGATATTGCCGGTTGAGCTGCTGAATATCTGTGCGCTCCTTGTGCCCTGGCTGGAAGCGTTGATCGGTCTGGCGCTGCTGCTGGGTGTCTGGGTCGAGACAGCGGCGCTGTTGTTAAGCGGGATTACCGTTCTTTTTATCATATTGATCATCAGCGCCATTCTGCGCGGGCTGGATATTGAATGCGGCTGTTTTTCGCTGGATGCCGCCGGATCGCTGGTCAGCTGGAAACGGGTGGTTGAGGATATTGTTATATTGGTTGGTGGTTTGTATTTGTTTTTTCGAAAGCAATCTGGTAAGTAGTCGAGGTGCCATGACCCGGGATATGATTATTGGAATCATAGTTCTTGTTATAACCGTAACAATTTCCGGCTATCTGCTGTTTTGGGCTCGTCATTTCATTAATAAAATCAGCAAATTGGGTGCTGATACTGCCCGTAAAATTACCAAAGAGATGAATGGCTGACAGTCATAAACAGATAAGTTCCGAATTATCAAGGGAATTATCCCTATTTCAAATTACAATGATGGGCATTGGCATGATGATTGGAGCCGGTGTGTTTCTGGGCGTTGGCAATGCTATTCATCACTCCGGTCCAGGGGGTGTCGTCCTGACATTTGCCTTAAACGGTTTAATCGCTATTTTTACGGCTATGGCGTATGCTGAGCTGAGCTCCGCTATTCCAAAAGCGGGTGGAGCATATAATTTTGCCCGGGTTGGATTTGGGCGCAGTACAAGTTTTGTGGCAGGCTGGATGGAATGGTTTGCTTCCAGGGTGGCTGGCAGCGCTTATGCGATTACTTTTGCAATTTATGTTATTCGTTATCTTATGACTCTTGGATTATTGAACTTACCGGAAATGCAGATTATTTTTCTTGAAAAATCTACGGCTGTACTCGTTGCTGGACTATTCATATTTATTAATTACAGAGGTGTTTCAGAAAGAGGTAAAATTGGTGCGATTATTACTCTCGGACAGACACTGTTTCTTGTTTTAATCGGGATTGTAGGAATCATGGTTGTTTCTAATGATCCTTCCCGACTTCAAAATTTTAAACCTTTCATGCCAAAAGGCTGGGGCAAATTGCTAGTCACAATGGGTTTCACGTATGTTGCTTTTGAAGGGTATGAAGTTATCGCCCAGGCAGGAGATGAAGCAATCGATCCGAAGAAAAATCTGCCAAAAGCCATGATCTATTCTGTATTTATCGTTATACTCACCTATATTGGTGTTGCCTTTGCGACCGTAGTCTCTATAAAAGCGGAGATACTGGGGACGGATACGGCTGTTTGGGAGTGGATTGGCAATCATGGTGAGCGGGGATTCGGCGAAGCGATTGCACACCTGATGCCCTTTGCGAATTTCCTGTTAACTTTGGCGGTAATATTTGCATCTACATCTGCATTAAACGCAACGATCTACTCAGCCACACGGGCATCTTATACTCTTGGTCGTGACCACATGTTGCCGCCGGTCGTGGCAAAAATATCTTCTACACGGAAAACCCCCTAGGTAGCGCTACTATTGACGGGGACCATTGTGGTATTCGTGGCTTCTTTTCTGGATACAATGGATGTGGCGTCCAGTGCCAGTATTATGTTTCTGTTCCTATTTTTTCTGGTGAACCTTTGCGTTATCAAAATTCGCCGGAATATGAGTGATGAACTCCAATACGGTTTTATGATGCCGCTATTTCCGGTGTTGCCGATAATGGCAATAATATTTCAGATTCTATTGATTACGCATCTCCATTCTGTCAGTCGGGCGGCGATAATAATAGGTCCCGTCTGGATATTGTTAGGAATAATTGTATATAATGTATATTCGAAAAAGCGGGCAACTGTTTCCGAAGATGAAATTCAAATCCTGGAGGATGAAAAAACAACTGCAAAAACCATCGATAATTACTATCGAATCCTGGTTCCGGTTGCAAATCCCAATAATGCGCTAAGCCTTGTAAAAACAACCTACAAGATCAGCAATGCCAGGAAAGTAGAGATCAATCTCTTGCACATGGTGAAAGTCCCGGATCAAGTCCCATTGAGTGATGCTGAACGATACATGCTGGAAGGGAAGGAAGCAATTATCGAGATAATGCTTTATCTGGCACCGCTTTTTCCTGTCAATTCCACTATTCGGTATTGTCGGAATATTGCCCGCGGTATCATTTCTGCTATCCGTGAAAAACGTGCCAATATGTTGATAATGGGTTGGCATGGAGAGATTCGCAACCGGGAATATAGTCTGGGAAGTACTCTCGATCCTGTTATTGAACGATCGCCCTGCGATGTAGTCATTCTTAAGGATTGCGGGAATCTTAATGCAAAACGAATATTAGTGCCAATTGCGGGTGGTTCAAATTGTGTATTAGCACTCGAAATGGCTTATATCCTGGCGGAAGATGAAAACTCCGAAATTGTGGCATTTAATGTTACCAACGGAAAACATTTATCGGATATTAGTGCTATTATTGAGAGTGTCAAACGGAACAACAATATTCCCGCTGGGAAAATTGAAATAAAAATCAAACGGCATAGCAATGTAATTGAAACAATATTGGAAGAAGCGAAAGAGTATGATCTTGTCGTAGTCGGTGCTACCGAACAATCCATCATCAATCAGTTTTTTAATCCTTCAATACCGGAATTGCTGGCAGAAAGATGTAAAAAGCCTTTTGTGATGGTAAAAGCAGGTAGTGGAATTAGATCCTGGCTAAAATGGTGGGTACAAAAAATTGATTTTTCAGTGTTAAAAAGATGAGAGAGAAATAGATTTATTATGTTTGTCCAGCTAGTTCTTTTACTCCTTGGATTTTTTTTACTGATCAAAGGCGCCGGCTGGCTGGTGGATGGGGCAGCATCGCTGGCGGTCAAATACAACGTCTCCAAACTGATTATCGGGCTGACCATCGTTGCATTCGGCACATCGGCGCCGGAGCTGGCGATCAATGCCATTGCCTCGTATCAGAATCATCCGGAAATCGTGCTGGGCAATATCATCGGCAGCAATATTTTCAATCTTTTTTTAATTCTGGGGATTGCCGGGCTGATAACTCCGCTGGCGGTGCAGTCCGGTACCGTCTGGAAAGAAATACCGCTCTCCTTTGTCGCAGTCCTGATGCTGTTTGTCTTAGCCAATAACTTTCCGGTTTCCGAAGTCAGAATTTTGTCACGATTGGACGGATTGATCCTGGTTTGCATGTTTGCCCTTTTTCTGGGCTACATTATCCGCCAACTTCACAGGGATATTGGCAACGGCATCGCGACCATAGACGCCCAATCAAATTTCAAACTTGCGGCATTGATCCTGATTGGGTTGGTTGTGCTTGTTATTGGCGCCCGGCTTACGATCAATGCAGCGGTTCGGCTGGCGACGATTCTGGGAGTCAGTGAAAAAATCATCGGATTGACCATCGTTGCCGCGGGAACATCTCTGCCGGAGCTGGCGACGTCGGTGGTTGCAGCTATTAAAAAAAATAACGACATCGCCATCGGCAATGTGATCGGTTCGAATATTTTCAATATCTGTCTGATTCTGGCGGTCAGCGTGCTGATCAGACCGATTGTCTTTGATGTGCGGTTTAATGCCGATATCGGGCTGTTAGCGGGCGGAACGCTGTTTCTCTTCATTGCCATGTTTACCGGGGAAAAAAAGAGCCTGGACCGGTGGGAGGCGGGAATATTATTGGCTGCCTTTGCCGTTTATATGGGCTATCTGATCGCCCAGGCAAGATAACCGAAAACAGGTGCATCTTTTCAATTTCATTTATCCCGCAATTGCCATATATTGTATCATTAAATCATGGAGACCGGAATGAAACGAAATCACATTCTCATGTTTGGGTTGGTCATTGCGTTGCTCTGCTTACAATCAGCCTGTTATCTGCCGGAGGATTTTGATGTCAGTATTCATGTTAAAAAAGACGGCAGTTACACATTCAAATATAACGGCAGGCTGGTATTTGCTCTGGCGCTGGCTTCGATGCAGGAGGGTAAATTTACGAAATCCGATGAAAAGCAGTTAAAGGAGCAAGAGAAGGAACTTCGGCAGGCGCCGGAAATTCAGAAGGCTAAATATGTCGGCAAGGCGCGCTATGAAGTCATCGCCGAGAAGACAGGGGGCGCGGGAGAGGACTACTATTTCCTGTCAAAAGAGGTTTCCATATTTTCCATCACGCATCCGGACGATGGAACCATGCGAATCGAATCTTTTGAACTGGCGGAGAAGGATGTCAGCCAGATTCAGGCGCTGGATGTCAATGTTGGTGGTACGCTGAGTATTGCCGTTGACAAGGGTTTGAAAGTCCTGGAGCACAATGCCGATAAGGTTTCGGCGGGTCTGTACCAGTGGCGGATAAAAAATCCGGCGGAAGCACCAAAACTGGTAGCTCAGTTGTAAAATCCTGTAAATCTTATTACCTGCGTCGCAAGATTGCGTAAAAAATAAAAAGGCTACCCAGCATGGATAGCCTTTTCTATTTTTGATTAATGACTGATTATACGAGTTTTTTACCCCGTTCCACATAGTGGGTGTGCAGCAGTTTATGGCTTTTATGGCTGCAGGGACCTTCGGTAAAAAATTCGTTGTAGAGTCTTACCACTGCCGGATTTTCATAAGATTTGCGTACTTCCGACGATTCATCCTCGGCGTAGATGGCACGAGCCCGGGCGGCGCGGATTTTTTCATTGGTCGGTATCGGCATACCGCCGCCGCCGAGACAACCACCCGGACAAGCCATGAACTCGATAAAGTGGCATTCACTCAGCTTGCCGCCGGATTTGATGTTTTCGAGAACTTTTTTGGCATTTGCGGTGCCGTGACACACCGCCACTTTCAGGACGGTGCCTTTCAGCCAATCCCAGTCGGACACAAAGGATTTCAGGAGATCGGGAACCGGACCAACCTTATCGATAGGCAGCTCGGCGTACCGAATACCTTCAAAGCCGCGGACCGGGATGATATTGGCATGATCGAACAGGTGTTCGATTTTATCGCCGGTAACCAGTTCATAAACCGTACGGATAGCCGATTCCATGACACCGCCGGTGGCACCGAAGATGACACCGGAGCCTGTTCGGCTGCCAAAGGGGTCGTCGAAATCGGATTTTTTCATATTCGGCAGATCAATGCCGGCTTCTTTGAACATCTGAGCCAGCTCCCGGGTTGTCACGCCGTAATCGATATCTTTAAAACCGGAATCATTCATCTCCGGGCGGTTGCATTCGAATTTTTTCGCCGTACAGGGCATCAGAGCCACTGTCACGATATCCGCCGGATCAATGTTGTTCAACTGGGCGTAATAGGTCTTGATGACGGCGCCAAACATCTGCTGCGGGCTTTTTGCCGAAGACACATGCCCCAGCATTTCGGGATAAAAGTGTTCTATGTACTTGACCCAACCGGGTGAACAGGAGGTGAATTGCGGCAGAAATTCGGGCTCCTTTTTTACAAGCGCATTGTACAGCCGTAGGATCAGTTCGGTACCCTCTTCGATAATCGTCAGATCGGCGCTGAAATTGGTATCGAACACCTTGTCGAAGCCGCAGTAACGCATCGCCGTATTCATCTCAAAGGTCAGCGGGGTGCCCGGTTCCAGACCGAAGCATTCGCCAATCGCTGAACGGGGTGCCGGGGCTGTTTGTATCACCACATGTTTGGTGGGATCGTCAATGGCTGCCCAGATGGCATCGGATGGGTCATTGGCGTGCAGTGCGCCGGTAGGGCAGCGATTGATGCATTGTCCGCAATTGATGCAGATCAGCTCTGCCATCGGGTTATCCATGAATGTCCCGATGCGGGTTTCGGCACCTTTTCCGACAGCTTCGTAGACACCGACTTCCTGAAGGTCGATGCAGGTTCGGACACAGCGCCGGCACATAATGCATTTATCCATATCCCGCACAATAGCATAGGATGAATCATCCCGCCCGAAGGTCGGTTTATCCACATGCCCGAAGCGGTAAAAGTCGACTCCGTATTCGTTAGCCAGCTCCTGGAGCTCGCAGTTATTGTTGCGAACACAGCTGTAGCATTCACCGTAATGTTTGGAAAGCAGCAGATCGAGAATGTGACGCCGCGCCTGGCGGACTTTGCGGGTATGGGTATGGATTTTGATCGGGGTGGTGATAGGGAAGGCACAGGAAGCCTGAAGTGTCCGGTAGCCTTCAACTTCCACAACGCAGATACGGCAGACCCCGCTGATACACAGGTCCTCGTGGTAACAGAGCGTCGGAATGTGGATGCCAAGCTGCTTTGCCGCTTCCAGAATCGTTGTACCCATCGGCACCTTGATCTCTTTATCATCAATAGTGACTTTGATCAACGCGCCGATGGCGTCGGTGTTGACCGGAGATTTGACGGCGGCTTTCAGGGTGCTTTTCGGTGAACGGCATTCTTCTTGAAACAGTTTATCTTGTTCTTGCATGTTAGCTCCTCCTTAGTCAGCTTCCGGCACGCGGCCAAGGATTTCGGGTTTAAAATTTTCAATGATCGATAAGAAGGCATTTGGGCTGGACTGTCCGAGTCCGCATTTTGAGGTGATCTGGATCGTCTCACCCAGTTTTATCAGTTCATTCAGATAGGTAACAGAGCAGCGTCCTTTTTCGAGAAGTTCCACGCCTTCGAGAAGTTTCGGATTACCCTCGCGGCAGGGGGTGCATTGACCACAGGATTCTTCGACGAAAAATTCCAGAAAATTTTTCGCTACCTTTAGCATATCGGTATCGGGACCAAAAGCGATTATGGAGCCGCCCGAGCCTATATCTTCATAGGCAATGGTACGATGAAAATCCTTCCGGGCGATACAGTGTCCGGAAGCCCCGCCGATCTGAACGGCTTTGGCATCTTCGCCACCAACCTCGCTCAGTAGTTCTGCTACAGTAATGCCGAAAGGGAGTTCATAGATACCGGGTTGCCTGCAATCGCCGGAGACGCTGAAAATCTTGGTACCTTTGGATTTTTCGGTTCCGTATTTGTTAAACCATGCGGCGCCCCGGGATATGATCAGAGCAGCGTCGATAAAGGTTTCCACATTGTTTACGATCGTGGGATTGCCCTGGAAACCGGTATCAACAGGGAAGGGGGGGCGATTGCGGGGTTCGCCGCGATATCCTTCCAGCGATTCGATCAACGCCGTTTCCTCGCCACAAACATAAGCACCCGATCCCATACGTACTTCCATATCAAAATTGAAGTCATTATTGCCTAGGATCTTATCGCCAAGCAGGTTCTTGGAGCGGCGTTCTTCCAGAGCATTTTCCAGATATTTACTCATATAGAGGTATTCGCCGCGCAGGTAAATAAAACCTCTTCTTGCACCGATGGCGTAGGCACCGATTGTCATACCGTCGAGCAGCAGATCGGTCTTTTCGTACAGAAGCATCCGGTCTTTGAAAGTTCCGGGTTCTCCTTCGTCGGCGTTACAGACGACATACTTTTTGTCACCTTTCGCGGCACCAGCCAGTTGCCATTTGATGGCGGTGGGAAAACCGGCACCGCCGCGACCTTTCAGACCTGACTCACGAATCTCGGCGATGAGATCGGCACGCGACATCTGCAGTGCTTTTTTCAACGATTCAACCGGTTTGATATCGTTTTCCAGAATCGGACCGGCTTTTTGTATATCGGAGGGGACAACATCCGGAAATTCGCTTTTTAGAAAATCCTGTCGGCAATCGGCAATGATCCGGGAGGCTTTATCGGCGTCCACTTTGGCAAAGAGGCGATCATTTACCATCACCGCAGGTCCCTGATCGCACATTCCCAGGCAGTTGGTATATTCCAGGGTGAACATGCCGTCTTTGGTGGTTTCGCCGAATTTGATTCCCAGCTCATTCTCGAACTGCCGGGCAACGTTCTGTTTGCCTGCCAGATCGCAGGAGATGGTCTGGCAGAGACGGATTACATATTTCCCCTGTTTTTCTTTAGTTCTGAAGAAGCTGTAGAAACTGGCGACGCCTTCAACTTCCACCGGGTGAATTCCCAGGCTATGGGCAGTCTCCTGAATCACTATATCGGGCAGGTATCCGTAAAAATCTTGCAAATCCTGTAATATTGGCAGTAATGCCGAGCGGTCGCTACCGTATTTTTTTTGTAATTCTTCAATTTGTGTCGTGATTTTTTGTCGGTCAATAATCTGCATCCATCGCCTCCTTTATCTGTCCAGTAATTGATTGATTTTCGCAAGCAACCGGTCAGGCATAATCGGTTTCTGCTCAAAGTCATCCACCGGAACCATTTCGCTATCCTTGTCGAAATCCATTCCGGTTACCTGACCGACACTGGTCAACATTAAAATGGGTGTTTCCTTTGATTTTTTCTTCAGCGACTGCGCCATGACAAAACCGTCATCCGGTTCATCCATCATCACATCGAGCAAGACAAGGTCCGGTTTCTCTGAATCGAATTTCTCCATGCCCTCCTGACGGGAACCGGCTACGGCGGTCTCGAAGCCTTTGTTGTTCAGCACCAGCTTAACGGCAGAGACGAAATCCATGTCATCGTCAACTATCAAAATTTTTGGCATTGAGTAGTCCTCCTGTTCTTATAAGGAATTTGCAAAATTTCCCCATTCCATCATTTTAGAAATAGTATGAAATTGAGACTGATTTTGGCGTATTCTATCTTTTATATTGAGCCGGAAATCAGCGTAACCATGCCCTATATATAGCTATTTTCAAGAAACAATCGAATCGCCGTAACTTAACAAATTTAAGTATAAATTCCACCCAATATTTTAAAAAACCTTATCAATTATTTATGACCTCCTCACAACATCCCGTCTGTCTGACAAACTGTCCAGTCTTACTTTTGGCATGATATTGGTAAAATGAAAGCCCGTCAAATGATAATCTACACCTACTAAATAAGGAGAACCGAAATGGCAAAAGGGAGCACGAATACGAAAAAAACCTACAAATTCAAAGCCGAACTGAATCAATTGCTGCATCTGATTGTGCACTCCTTGTACACCCACCCCGAGGTATTTCTGAGGGAACTGATTTCAAATGCTTCGGACGCACTCAACAAGGTTCGTTTTATGCAGCTGACCAATCAGGAGATCTGCGATCCGAAGGCGGAACTGAAGATTAAAATTGATGTGGATGAGAAAAAGCAGCTGTTTACCATAGAAGATACCGGTATCGGGATGACTGAAGATGATCTGGTCACGAGTATTGGTACTGTAGCCAATTCAGGGACCCTGAAATTTTTAGAGGAAATCCAGAAAAAGGGGAAAAAACCGGAAGGCGATTTGATTGGTCAATTTGGAGTTGGTTTTTATTCGGTTTTTATGGTGACCGATGAGGTGATTATCGAGACCCGCCATGCGGCGCCAGATTCCAGGAGTTATCGCTGGATATCCGACGGAAGAGGAACATTCAGCATTGAAGAAATAGATCGTAAGAAACGTGGGACAACCATCAGTTTCAGACTAAAAGATGAGCATAAAGAGTTTGCCCAGGAATACCGGGTCAAATCGATTATTCAGAGATATTCCAACTTTGTCGACTTTCCGATTGAACTGGGAAAGGAACGAATCAACAAGGTCGAAGCCCTCTGGCGGCGTCCCAAAGATGAGATCAAGGAGGATGAACTGACCGAGTTTTATAAATTTATCGCCAACGACTTTGAGGCACCCCTGGGACATCTGCACCTGTCACTGGAAGGAACAGTGAATTTTAAGGCGCTGCTTTTTATTCCCCCTAAGGCACCATTAAACCTTTTCTATGACCTCGAAGATCGGGGATTGCATCTCTACTCCAACCGGATTTTTATCCAGGATGACGCCAAGGAACTGCTGCCCGATTATCTGAAATTTGTACGCGGCGTGGTTGATACCGAAGACCTGCCGCTGAACGTATCCAGGGAGGTGACGCAACACTCTCCCGTGATGCAGAAAATCCGCAGCATTTTAACCACCCGAATCCTCGGTTTGATGGAGGATTGGGCACAGAACAATCCGGGAAAATATGAGAAGCTGATGAAGAATTTCGGTCCGCTGTTTAAAACCGGTCTGAACAGCGATTTCGCCAACCGGGATAAAATTTTGAAGCTGCTGCGGTTCGAGTCCACTGCCGCGCCGAAGGGTGAACTGGTGTCACTGGACGATTATGTCTCCCGCATGAAAAAGAAGCAGAAAGAAATCTACTATATCACCGGTGAAAGCCGTGCGGTCATTGAGAAAAATCCTAATCTTGAATATTTTCGCAAAAACGATTACGAAGTATTGCTCTTGACCGATCCGGTGGATATTTTCATTATTCCTTCCATTAACGAATATGAGAAAAAACCGCTGAAGTCGATCGAAAAGGCAGATATTGATCTCGCAGAGGATAAAAAGGAACCCGAGGGAAAAAAGGAAGAATCAATCGGTTCGGATATGCTGGATGCGCTGATTAAGGTGTTCAAAGAGACTCTTGGGGACCGGGTTGCCGATGTCAAGTCTTCCAAACGTCTGGTAGATTCCCCGGTCACACTGGTGGTTGGTAAAGATGGGCTGGACCCCCAGATGGAGCGCATGATGAAATTGATGAATCAGGAAGTGACTCCGCAGAAGAAGATTCTGGAAATCAATCCCGCCCATCCCATTATCAAAAATCTTTCACGCAGAAATATCGGCAGCAGTACTGACCCGATCCTGCGCAAAACCATCATGCAGCTTTATGAATCGGCGCTGCTGATCGAAGGCAGTCTGGATAATCCGACAGATTATGTACAGCGGATGAATGAACTGCTGGAAGAGGCGACCCGGTAAATACTTTCGAATTTCCGGTTTTCTCAATATCTTTTGGTCGCTATGCAGAAGAGGATCAACCTCAATATTTTTCATTTGCAACAATCTGAAATTGGGTTAGTTTAAACCAGGAATCATGAATCGGAAAACCGGAAAATTCCATGTTTGTTGACTGGACCAGAGTTCGGATCAAATCCGGAGATGGCGGCAACGGCTGTGTTGCCTTTCGACGGGAGAAACATGTCCCGAAAGGCGGTCCCAGCGGCGGCGACGGTGGCAAGGGTGGCGATATTTTATTTGAGGTTGATTCCAATCTCTTCACGCTTCAGGATATTAAATACCACAAATCGTACCAAGCCCCAAACGGCGGTCCGGGACAGGGAAGCCGTAAAACCGGTCAGGACGGACAATCGGTGGTAATAAAAGTCCCGCCGGGAACGGTGGTGATGGACGAAGCGACCCGTCAGGTGATTGCCGATCTGACCGAACCCGGCAGCCGGGCCCTGATTGCCGAAGGGGGCAGGGGTGGAAAAGGCAACGCCAGTTTTGCCAGTTCGACAAACCGTACTCCGCGCTACAGCCAGACGGGCCAGAAGGGCACAGAGAAGCATCTGATTCTTGAATTAAAAGTGATCTCCGATGTCGGTCTGGTGGGATTTCCAAATGCCGGAAAATCCACGCTGATTTCGAAAATCAGTGCTGCCACACCGAAGATCGCAGATTATCCATTCACGACATTGACACCCCATCTCGGAATTGTCAAATATGACAATTATCGTAGTTTCGTCATGGCGGATATACCCGGCTTGATCGAGGGTGCGCACAGAGGCAAAGGACTGGGACATCGCTTTTTACGGCATCTCGAAAGAACGAAACTATTAGTCTTTTTAATCGAAATTGTCAGCGACGATATAATCGGACAGTACCGTACCCTAAGCACAGAGCTAAAGCAGCACAGCCCGGCATTTGACCGGAAGCCCCGAATATTAGTCCTGTCAAAAGCGGATTTGACGGAAAATATTCCGGATATCTCAATTGATGGAGTCGAGACGTTGGTGATTTCGGCTGTCACCGGCAGCGGTCTGGACAATCTGATCCGCCAGATAGTACAACGATTGGAAAACGATGGTTGAACTCCCAAAAGTGTTACGTCTCGTCGGTGTTCCCGGTTTGGGTCCCCGGCGAATTATGAATCTGGTGCGCTATTTTAAGAATATTGACACAATTTTCAATGCGGGCTTATCGGAGCTGTGTCAGGTGCCGGGTATTGACCTGAGTCTCGCAAAAATCATCGTCAATGCGGATACCTCAGATTTTGTCAATACCCAATTACTTCTACTGAAAAAATATCCCTTTAAAGTGCTATCGATTTTTGATGAGCAGTATCCCGAACGGTTAAAAAATATCTACGACCCGCCGATTCTCTTATATTATCTGGGCGAATTCGATCCGAACGATCTCGACTCAATTGCCGTTGTCGGTACAAGGACGCCCAGTAACTATGGCAAATCCGTAACCGCCCATCTGGTGAAAGAATTGGTGGAACAGCATATCACGGTTGTCAGCGGGTTTGCCCGGGGAATTGACACTATTGCTCACAGAACCGCCGCGCAGTCCGGCGGCAGAACAATCGCGGTGTTGGGGAACGGCATCGATCGGGTGTACCCAACTGAAAACCGTGATTTGAAAAATCTTATTGTGCAAAATGGTGTCTATTGTACCGAGTTCCCCATTGGTACAAAACCCGACGCAGTTAATTTCCCCAGAAGGAATCGCATAATTTCCGGACTTAGTCTGGGTGTCCTAGTAATTGAAGCAGGCGAAAAAAGCGGTGCTACGCTGACGGCGTATTACGCCAATGATCAGAATCGGGAAGTGTTTGCGATTCCCGGCAGGATCGGCGATAGCAGAAGTATCGGTACCAATCGTCTGATTCAGAAGGGTGCCAAATTGGTTCTGGATGTGGATGATATCTTACTGGAAATCGAGTCGCTGCGGAAATTTCACAGGAGACCTGTTCAGCTGGATATTGACTTTCACCTGGATGGTGAAGAGAAGGTGGTTTTCGATGTACTCAGCAATGAACCGATAAATATTGACAAGCTGGCTGCAACAATCAATAAATCCCCATTTGAAATTTTGCCGATATTACTGAACCTTGAGATAAAAGGTTGTGTGCGGCAACTGGCTGGAAAAATGTTTGTAAGGGCCTAAATGCACAGGATATTCGGATTAATAACTTCCGTATTTTTAATGCGGCTCTGTTATACACAGGAGGTGGATTTACTGGTCAGAATATACGAGCTGGAGGACTGGATTACCTATAAAAACTGCAACCACGTCACCAGCTTTACGGAAGCCAACGAATTTATCTATTTTGGAACCAGCGGAGGAATCGTTCCTTATCAGCGCTACCAACGTCACTGGGGCGAACCCTACACCGTCAGTAACGGATTGGGAGATGATCAAATCAGCGCCGTCTTTTACGATCGTTCGACCGGATATCTCTGGGCGTCCCATCGTGAGGGAGTTAGTTTTTTAAATCCAACGGAAGAGAGATGGGAAAATTCCTCACAGGAATCCTTTCCCCGAGACGTTCAGGAGGTTGTCCGGCTGGGGAAGAAGAACGCCTCCATTTTAGCCTCAACGGTTTCCGGCTTGGTTTTATCCATTGATCAGCATTTGGGCTTTTATCAGGGGACGTATAATAATGAATCAAATAGTATCGGCTGGTCACCGAGCCGCCTGGATCCGGTTCCCAATATCGAGCATTTTTCAATTAATGAGCCTTACCAGATCGATCCCGGGGGCAAGGTTTATGATGGTTTTTTCCGGGAGTATTCGATTAATCTCTTCCATGTTGATGAAAATCTTGACATTTACGGCGGGATTTGGGAATTGGGCATATTGACCGGTGATTACAATGTCAAGAGGTTACGGGTACATTCCTTCGGACCACTTGAAAATTCCATCAGCGCTGTGGAGTTGATGCAGGACAAGATAATTTGCGGCAGCCTCCATTCCAGTTCGGCAGAGCGAGCCGGACTATCGATCATGCATATTGCCGATGGCGAATGGACATATTGTGAAGACAGATTTATTAACGAATTAGCGTCACCCAACATTTTTGATCTTCAGGAGGATGGTGAGGGGCGGATATGGATTGGTACAGATCAGGGATTGTCGATTTATGATTATCCCCAAGACAGATGGCAGAGAATCAGCGGCGCACAGGGTTTGCAGGATGAGTATATTCAGACCATCTGCATTGACGATACACTGGCATGGATCGGAACACCACTGGGATTGAATAAAATTCATATTCCCACCATGATCATCAAACGGGTTTACCTTACCCGGGATAAGCAGCATATGAAGATTTTTAAATTAATCGCCGATGGCAAATTCCTCTGGATTGGTACAGAAAACGGGCTTTACAGAGTTGACAAATTGACTCATAATGTCGAACATTACGATATGAATGGAACCCTATTGGATATCGATCAGCCTGTTGCCTCGAGTGTTTCGGCAATTGCTGCCGGTGATTCGCTGACAATTTTTGCGCAGTACAACGGTTTGTTAGCATACAATCACATGACTACAAACTTTACATTATTGCCGGATCTTATTGATGCTCAGATAGTTGACATTGATTCAGATGATCGTTACCTGTGGATTGGGACAGATGACGGCGCCTATCTTATGCGATTGTCAGACCACTATGTAGAGCATTATACCACGCTGGACGGTTTGCCGGACCAGAGGGTGAATCGGGTCGTGATCAATGATAGTCTGGTCTGGTTTGGCACCGGGCAGGGGCTTTGTCGCTATAAATGGAGAAAATATGCCGATTAAAATAGTAAAACTGCTGGTATCACTATTCATGATAATGACCGTGCTATTTGCCGGTACGAAAAAACCAAAACAGCCTCTTGAAGATAGCGATATGCTCGGCTTACCGATTTATTATTACGATATCGGTACCTTTCCAATGGTCAGCCGCGATTCCGTGAAAGTTGTAATCAAGACCAAGGTCCCTTTCGATGCGCTGCAATTTATTAAAAAGGGTGATATTTTTACCGCCAGCTACGAACTCTCTATCCTGATTGTCGATGAAAATGATAACAAACATGCCTCCAAAATATGGAAACAGAATCTGCAGACTGAGTCTTATTACGAAACCAATTCGCAGCAGCTGTTTGATATTAATGAGGTTATATTCCGGTTATTACCCGGGAAATACAAGTTGACTCTGTCCATTCTGGACCTGGATACAAAGAAAAAGTACATCCGTCGGGATGAGATCAACGTTGCGGACTTTTATGAAAAACCACTGACTATCAGCACGATAGATATCATTGAACAGGTACTGACGGATGAACAGGGGAAACCTGACGATATTTCCTCCATTGATGGTGATATTAATGACCGGCAGGCGGATTTTGTGGTTCGTTTTGATATTCTTTCCGATGGTGGAATTGCGGATATCGGTTACAGGATAGTTACGCAGGATGAAAAAGTAGTCATCAAAGAAACCTTTACGGATACTTTAAACAGCGGTATCACCAATCAACGCCTGACCATCAGCCGGAAATCACTAGGTTATTCAAAATATAAAATCGTGATCGAGGTGGCAATGGGAGAAGATCAGGTGTCCAGATCACGGGTATTCAATTTGCGTTGGATTGGCATGTCCAAGCTGATCGATGATCTTGATGCAGCAATCGAACAGATGAAATATATTGTCCATTCAAAAAAATTCAAAAAATTAAAAAAAGCGAGTGCCAAAGAGAAAAAGAATGAGTTCATCAAATTCTGGGAAAATATGGACCCGACTCCGGAAACCGAGGAGAATGAATTGATGAATGAGTACTATCGGCGGGTTCGGTACGCCAATGCCCATTTTTCCGGTTTTACCGAGGGCTGGAAGACCGACATGGGAATGATTTTTATACTCTTTGGTCCGCCGAATGACATTGAACGACATCCCTTTGAACTACATTCGAAACCCTATGAAATCTGGTACTATTACGATATAAATAAAACATTTATATTCGTCGACGAGACCGGATTTGGTGATTATCGGTTGACCGAGCCTTATTATGAAAATATTTTCCGGTATTAAAGGAAATCAATGGAAGGCATACGAATAGCGGTTATTGCTGGTGACGGGATAGGTCCCGATCTGATAATCCAATTGGATAAGGTTATTCAGGCACTGAACAAAAAATTCAACTCCGGGATCACAGTCAAACAATTTCCTTACGGAGCCAATTACTATCACAAATCCGGTATTTCGATACCCGATGAATTCATTGATGAGGTGGCGCACAATTTTGATGCGATTTTACTCGGTCCGCTGGGCGACAGCCGGATCCCCGATATGAAACATGCCGTTGAGATTGTGTATAAATTGCGCGATCGTCTGAATCTGACCATGAGCGTTCAGCCAATCAGACTGTTCCAGAGTTGGCTGGCGACCCAGAAGGATATCGAGACCAAAACGGTGGATTATCTGATTATTAAAGAAATTTTTGAAAGTACTATTTCGACAACAGACCAGATTTACCTGAAAGGGCGGGAATCGGCAGTATTGGTTCAGTCAAGTATATTTACGGCAAAAAACATCCGTACTTTTATCCAAAATGCCTTTGAATATTTACAAAAAGACCATCGTGCAAAGGTCTGTTTTGTGGATCAGGGAATAAAATTCAGGCAGAGTCAGGCACTTTGGAACAAGACTGTTGCAGAAATTCAGGAAAAATATCCCGACATCGCCATTACCAATAAGCTCATCAATGGAGCCCTCAAGGATATTCTTTTGAATCCCGACGATTCCGAGGCATATATTGCCACCTCCGATAACGGTGATATCCTATCAGCGGTTTCAAGCGTCGTAATGGGTGGCTACGGTCTGGCATATTCAATTGAGATCAATCCGGAGCTAATCAGCGTTTACCGGATCATGCAGGCTTCCCTGAAGAAATTGGCGGGCAGCAACACGATCAATCCGTTCGGAACCTTCCTGGCGCTTTGGCAGATTTTATCGGACCAGGGAAAAATCCAGGAGAGCAGAGCACTGATGGATGCGCTGATGGTAAATTTTTCCAATCATTGGTTGACCATCGATCTCGGTGGGATTATGGGCACCGATGAGGTTACCGGCTACATCTGCGGGCATATAAACTCTAAAGAAGAGCAATAGGGCTTCTTCATCTATTTTTTATAACTTATTCACGCTTCATTGTTGCGGCGCGGGAATGGCGGATTTCACAATATATCATCCGCCATGGTATAAAGGCTTTGGTGGGTGTTACCTGACCACTGTTATGCTTCTGACGACGAGCGTCAATATTGTTTGTCTGTCCAATGTAGATTCTGTCGAATTTGTCGGAGTAGAGAACATAGACATAGAACATTAATTGCATGATTTATAATTGACATTCTTGCTCCGACGGTAGGACTCGAACCTACATCCCGAATTTCGGGATAACAGCCACCC
>JBNGDF010000021.1:3598-41722 GCA_049975265.1 Fidelibacterota bacterium | reverse complement strand
ACGATCTTTGAAATGGATTTCTCGTTTAGGCGAAGGAATTCGTACAGATATACCGCTTGCCCCGGATAATACTTGTCTACAGAAATATTCAGCTCTTCGGTTCATCGGTGATTATGGGTTTTTCCGGGATTGATATCAATCAATCCGGCTGATGTAGCCGGGCGGATGGGTAAAATGAAAGGATACGTAATGATCAGGATTAGTTCAATAGCACTAATATTGGGAATTCTAACAACTTGCGCCGACGGTTCGGACAGCGATAACAGGTATTTGAAAAATGGGATCGGAGCGAAGTATGGCAACGATAAAATTGGACCTGCATTAACTATTGAGTACAGCCAAAATCTCAACAAAAATATTGCCCTTGTACCAAGAATCCAGGTTTCTACCCTTATAACTGATATATTAGGGTCAGAATCGGAAAGTATGGAGTCATATTATGATTTTGGATTGGGGCTCTGTTACAGACTTCCACCCTTGGGAAAAATTGCCTTCGGAGCAGGAATAAATTCATCTTTAGTGCAACAGACGTATATTCATGAGTACAGGGATATCAGCAATCAAATGACCACTAATATTGCGCTTGCCTTCGATATCAACGTTGCCGGCTACTGTCTCGTTGATTATACCGTTTTTCAGACGAAAATTTTTGATTTCGGGATTGACGGTACTTTTCAATTCGGTAAACACAATTTCTATACCGTTGATATCTACTATAGATTTACTTTTTAATCAGATGGTTTGAACAAAACCTCTGGCAGGTCCGACGTTTTACTTCCGCACGCCGAGCTCTTTGTAAATTGCTTCGTTGTCCGGGTCCAGTGCGATGATCTTACTGAGCTGTTTTGGTGTCCCGAAATCGCGGATGATTTCGGCGATATCCCGGGCATGTACATCGAGAAAGACATGAGTATAGCGTTCGCGGGCGTTGACCTGAAACATGCGCTCCAGATGTTCCAGCATTTTATCAATGGCAGCCCGCGCCTCTTTCGGTTTTTCGGCATCGATATTATCAATCGCCAACCAATAATGGTATTTGAAGAGACGGTAGTCGCGCAGGCGCTGAATCTCGTCCAGTTCCTGCAGGCGGGACTTCCAGCCGCTGGCACGGTCCGACATCTGTCCCCGGGTGGCGACATCCCGGGCTTTGTCGTAAATATTGTTGCCCCCCAGCGGTTCGTAGGTATCCATTTCACCGGCGATCAGCATATAGGCGTAAAAATCCAGGGTGCCGGTCAGTGGGCGGACCAGATCGGTATGCATTAAAGGGTCATTGGTATTGTATACAAATTTGAAGCTCTTCTCAAAAAAGCGCTGGTCGCCCGAAGCAGTGGAGATCAAAAACTGGCTGGTGAAAACCCGCTCAAATCCACTGGCACTGACGGCTTCGGGAAACATGCTAATTTTAACAGGGATTTCGATTCCGTAGGTATTGTCGAACCATTCGTAATTTTCGAAATAAGCCGGCAGCATCTGCTCCAGGGTTTTGAGGTCCATGCGCTCCTTTTCCGGCATGCGATCGACGGATATCTCCACAGTGACATCGTGAAATTGGGCGAATCCGCCGACAATCAGGAGCGAAAGCAACATCCCGACAAGAATCATTTTCCCCGGCTTCATGGTATGGTTCTCCTCACATTATCTTTCAAAATTGCTGAACTTGAATCGGCTGTCGACTAATCATGTATAATAAATATACAAAATTTACGAAACAATGTCAGGTTTTGTTGAGGTCGTTATTCTATTTGAACTTTTGATTGAATTTTTAATAATTTCTGATTATTCTTACATCAACACAAGCAAACCGGAGTATCCATGAAAATATATCCGTTCTCTTTAATGTCTGTCCGCAGGTCCGGGTTCCGCTGGATAATGGTTGCGGTTTTTCTGGTTCTGCTGGGTAGTCAGGTGCCGGCTCAAAAACGCGTCACCAAAGAACCGCGCCCCGATTGGGTCAACAAGATCACACCCGGTCTCTATGTGGGCGTTTCCCATCGTTTTGCTTCCGAAGCCGACGCCCGGGAAGACGCCCTGGCTGATGCCAAACGCCAGATTATCGAAACCCTCGGCGGCATTATCGAAAGTGAATTCATCGATCAGATCGTCGAGCAGTCCGGCACAGTGACCAGTAACGACGCTTTCACCAGCTCCCGTATCAAAGTCGTCTCCCGCAATATTCTTGCCGTCAAACCGGAAAAGGTCTTCCTGGAAGAGTGGAAAATCCGGGAGGGTTTTCGCTCGCGAACAGAGTACCAGGTCTTTGTAGCAGTGCCCTTTTCCGAAGAACGTCACCGGCAATTTATGAGCGAACTGATTGACGAAACCGTCACGCTGGGCGAGTCGCGATTTCGGGAAACCATGGAACTGGCTCAGAACGGACAAATTGGTCTGGCGCTGGAACAGTTCAAGGCGATCCAGGCAAATGTTCTTCCTTTGACCCGCTTTACCGGTCTCTCACCCCAGGATATGTCCCGTCTGAATCGTTTCAATGAACAGCTCGCCGCCACCATGGAGCGGATTACCGCCAGCATTCGGATCGAAGGGTCTGGTGCCGATCAACCGGCGAAAATGGGACTTCCGCTGCCTGAGCCGCTGGTGCTGAAGGTTTTCTGGGTCGACGGCGATCAGCACTTTCCGATTCCCGACCTGGATGTGGAGTTTATGGTTCTGCGCGGCAAGGCGGTCCTGGAGCCGCTTGCCAAAACCGATCAGACCGGAACCGCCCGATGCGTGGTGAAAAATCTGGCATCTGCCGGCAATGTGGATATTCAGGCAACCGTTCATTTCCCCGAGAAATTCAATATCACGAATAGTACCTATACATTTAGCCTGCTGCCCGACAACCGGGTCATTGTCAAAATCATCGAAAAAAACCTGGATCAGCCGGTGGAGATTTCCTATCTGGAAAACGCCCTGCTGGAAAAATTGACCACCACAGGTTTTAAGGTTTTGGAGAATGATCCCCTGCCCCCGATCACCGAAAACAGCGTCAATGAATCACCCGACCAAATTGCCCGAATGATCGGAAATTCCGGTGCTGATCTGATCATTCTGGGGACTATGTCATCCGGACAGACCAACAAGATTCAGGACGGCTTCTGGTTCGCCCGGGCACGCGGTGTGCTGAAAATCTACAACATTCAACAGAAAACCGTTGTCGGAAGCTACCTGCTGGAAGATAAAAACGCCGGAAATTCCCCCGAAACCGCCGGACAGCGCGCCATCCAAAAAGTCAGCGACAAACTGATTGAACAGGCGCTGGCGGAAATGGGTCTCTAAACTCTCCGAATCAGTGAAATTTTATCGTAACCATCGCCGGCGAAACCGGTCGATCAACCGGTTGTCCACCCGCTCCGGGTATAGCGGATAGTGACCATTCCTCTTTTTGTCGGTGCCGTACAAAATTCCCCGTTCCCTCAACAGCTCCAGCAGGGCGAATCCCAATGTGATCCGGCTCTGTCTCCCGGACAGCTGATCCGGCAAAACGACCGCTTCGTCCCGAATCTGGTAAGCCGTCGGTTGGTCACCAGTCTCCCGAACAGCTTTTAGAAAATTGATAATACGGCAAATGCGGAACAGTGTCATGGCGGAAGTCCGCGAGAAACCGGGTTGCTCACAGGGGAAATAGCTTGAGCGGTAACAGCGAACCGCTGTCGGCACAGCATTTTGCCGCCTCAACGTATCAAAAAGCGGAGCCCCCGGCACCAGATAGAAAAGCGATGGACCGATCCGCACCGGCAACTCAGATAGAAAGAGAATCGCCTCAAGATTGTCTTCCACGGTATCACCGGGCAGACCGATGATCAGATAGGCGGTTATTGTCAAGCCGATCCCGTAGGCGGCTGCCACCACATCGATAAACTGTCGCGTATGGAACGGACGCCGGAGGGCATCCTGCCGGTCACGGCGGGGTGTGACCAGTGAAAGGTTGATCTCCGTAAATCCCACCTGTTTCATTTTTGTCAGGATGCTTCTATCGAGATTGGTTGCGGTAATACCGTTCATCGCCTGAAAAGAGAGCTCATAAGCACCAAAATTGACGGCGATACCGTCCAATAAATCCGCCAGCCAGCGCCGCTTACCGCCAAAGTGGTCATCCTCAAAATCAAAAGAACGAAAGCCTTGCTGAATTTTTTCAGACAACTCGGTCAGCACATTCGGGACGGACCGCAGACGGTACCTCTCTCCAAACAGGCTGGGAACAGCGCAAAATTCACAGCGGTGCGGACAGCCCCGGCTGGTCATCAGCATGGCATGTTTTTTCCCCGCCAGATTGTATTCCGGAACACCGCTGAGGGTGTAATCCGGAAAAGGCAATTCATCCAGCGGCTGGATGAATTCCATCGGATTGTGAACGGTTCTGTCCTGCTTCCGCCAGATTAAATTGGGTACGGCGGCAAAATCGGGTCGCGTTTTTTGCAACTCAGCCAGCAGACGCAGCACGGCGATTTCACCCTCTCCGGCAATCACAAAGTCGGCGCCCGCCCGGAAAAACTCCCCGATCCGGGAACATGCACCGCCGCCACCAATGACAATCCAGCTTTGGGGACACTTTTCCCTGATCAGGGGCAACATTTCAAGAATCTCATGGATATAAGTAGTAAAGAGCGCCGAGATCAGAAAAACGTCATCATCCCGGGAAATGTAAGCCGCTATTTCCGCCGCTGTTAATCCGTAGCGGGCATAACGCTTATATAGCCCGAAAGGCGACGCATCGGCAGCCCGGTAGTAGGGGGCGACGGCGGATAAATCCGCAGGAACTGGCACCGTGCGCCGTTTGCTTTGCCGCAGGTCCAGCAGGCGCACCCGATGCCTGGCGCTCAGAGTGGCACCGATGGAGAGCAGTCCGAGCGGGATATTGCGAATCGGTGTGGCGTAAAAATCTTCGATAGGCGGCTGGATCAGACAGATATTGAACATGACGAAATCTGCAGGAAATTTTTCATCTTTGCAACCATTGGATCGGACGCTACCCGGACATAAAAACAACGGGTTGCACCGGGAGTAAAGTCCACGAACGACCTTGACATATCAACCCGTGACAGTTAAATTCAAAGTCGTTTTTGATACCGAGATGAACGAAATTGGGGACCAGCGTCCATTTCCCAAATAAACCCTCTGAGAGGAATAAACTATCTCCAGAGTACCATTAATTTATCGCAAAAACCGTTGATAGAGGAGCGTTTGCATGGAGTCGAAACTCGAACACTTAATCGAGAAAATCAAATCCGACGGCATTGAAGAGGCGAAGAAATCCGCTGCGGAGATCACGAAAAATGCCCGGAAGGAGGCGGATGAGATCATTCAAAACGCCGAGGCTCAGGCGGAGAAAATCATTGCTGCCGCCCAAAAAGAGGCTGAAAAGCTGCAATCCAACGCCGAAGCGGCTCTGAAGCAGGCCTCCCGTGATACAGTGCTGGTGACCAGGGAAAAGCTGCAAAAGCTTTTCGACACCGCTTTCAAAAAAGAGCTGGGCGCCACACTGTCACCGGAATTTGTCAAGGAATTGATTATCAAAATTGTAGAAAGCTGGGGCGCCGGCAAGGAGCTGGAGGCACTGGTTTCCGAAAAAGACCTGCAAAAGTTACAGGAGCTGCTTTTTAAAAAAGCGCGTGAAGAACTAAAAGAGACGGTTACGATCAAAGTCGATAAGGGAATCTCCAACGGTTTTCGGATCGGGTTGAAAGACGAGGCGGTCTATTACGATTTTACCGACGAGAGCATCGCCGAATTCCTGGGTGAATTTCTGAATCCCCGGATTAGAGAGATATTAAACAAAGCCTGATGGACAAATATATCTACTATGCGGCACAGCTTCCGATGCTGGTTTTCGATCAGGAACCGGCGATCGGGGTCGGGGCATTTCTCACCGAAGGACAAAAGTGGATGAGTTCCGGTGACTATCAGATTCTCACGGCGGTTTCCATAAATGCAACCACTCCGCAGAAGGATGATTTGCCCGTTTACCGTGCCTACCAGCTCTTCGAGCACGCCCTGCGCCGCGAACTGCTGCAATACCGGCAGGCGCTGAAAAGCCGGCAGGAACACAAGCCGCGCCTCTTCCCGCCAGCGGTTCTGAAAGAGGGCAATCCACTGGAGGTGGAGAAAAAGCTGCTGCGCCTGCGCTGGCAGCTGCTCGACGAAATGGAGTTTGGTCACTATTCGGATATGGCGTTTTTCATTCTATACCATCTGAAGCTGCAAATCCTGGTACGTCTCAGCAGTTTTGACAAGGAAAGAGGCAAAGAAAAATTTTTAACCTATACAGAATTGACTTATGAACAAGACTAAAGGTACAATTATCAGCATTAACGGGAACATGATTTCCGTGGAATTTGAGGGTAATATTATCCAGAACGAGGTAGGTTATGCCATTACCGGTGAGGACCGCCTGAAATCCGAAGTGGTCAAGATTCGGGGCAACATCGCCTATATGCAGGTGTTCGAAATCACCAAGGGGCTGAAAGTCGGCGATGCGGTGGAGTTTTCCGGTGAGATGCTGTCGGTACAGCTGGGACCCGGACTGCTTGGCATGGTCTACGACGGTTTGCAAAACCCGTTGAATGAGCTGGCGGAACTGCACGGCTTTTTCCTGAAGCGCGGCGTGATTCTGGATGCCCTGGATTTCAAGCAGAAATGGGAATTTACGCCGGCGATTAAAAAGGGGGATCCGGTCAAGGCTGCCAGCTTGCTGGGTACTGTTCCGGAGGGTATTTTTGATCATAAGATTTTCGTACCCTTTCACTTGCAGGGAGATTATCAGGTCGTTTCCATTGTGGAAAAGGGAAAATACACAGTCACCGACACCATTGCGACCATTGCAAACGATAAGGGCGAAAAGCACGAACTGAGCATGTATTTTGAATGGCCTGTGAAGCTGCCGATTGAATTCTACCGCGAGAAACAACTTCCCGAGGAGCCGCTGGTTACCCAGACCCGGATCATTGATACCTTTTTTCCGGTTGCCAAAGGCGGAACTTATTGTATCCCGGGACCTTTCGGTGCCGGCAAAACCGTTTTGCAGCAGGTTACCAGCCGCTTTGCCGAAGCCGATATCGTCATCATTGCGGCTTGCGGTGAGCGCGCCGGTGAGGTGGTGGAAACGCTGCGGGAATTCCCGGAAATCACCGATCCACGCACCGGGAAATCGCTGATGGAACGGACAATCATCATCTGTAATACCAGCTCCATGCCCGTCGCCGCCCGGGAAGCCTCGGTCTATACGGCGGCGACGCTGGGAGAATATTACCGACAGATGGGACTGGATGTGCTGCTGCTGGCTGATTCCACCTCCCGTTGGGCGCAAGCCATGCGCGAGCTCTCCGGACGCCTGGAAGAGATCCCCGGCGAAGAGGCATTCCCGGCTTATCTGGAGTCCCGCATCGCCCAGTTTTACGAGCGCGCCGGTCTGGTTGAATTTGAAGATGGCAGCTTCGGCAGTCTGACCATCGGCGGTACCGTCAGCCCGGCGGGCGGCAATTTTGAAGAACCGGTGACCCAGTCAACTCTGAAAGTGGTTGGCGCTTTCCACGGTCTCTCCCGGGATCGCTCCAATGCCAGACGCTATCCCGCCATCGACCCACTGGAGAGCTGGTCGAAATACGACAGTTTTATCGAAAGCGAACAGATCGAGTATGCCCGCGACATTCTGCGCAAAGGGCACGATGTTCACCAGATGATGCTGGTTGTCGGAGAAGAGGGCACCTCCATCGAAGATTTTTTAATTTATCTGAAATCCGAATTTCTGGATAATGTCTATCTTCAGCAAAATTCCTTTGATGCGGTCGACGGTGCAACATCGCCAGAACGCCAGAAATATATTTTCAACTATGTGTACAATGTCCTGAGTCACCACTTCACTCTGACGGAAAAAGATGAAGCCCGCAATTTTTTCAATAAATTGCGGCAGCTCTTTATCGATTGGAATTATATCGATATGAAGGATGATGAATTTAAAAAACAGGAAACCAAAATCTCCCGTCTGATTGAAGAAAATACCTCAGACACAGAATCCGCAGAAAAAATACCAAAAGAGAAGCAGCCAGAGGAGAAGAACACGCCAGAAGATGAAGAAAAACCGGACGCCGGCGACCAGGAGGAATCCAAAGAAACGAAACAAAAGGAAAAATAAATAAACGCTGTAGAAGAGGAAATCTCAGACCATGCAGAAAGTGTACAATAAAATCTTAAGTGTTACCGGAAATGTCATCACGGTCAAGGCGGAGGATATCTCCTACGAGGAGTTGGCGGAAATCAGCACCTCCCGCGGCAAATCACTTGCTCAGGTCATTAAGCTGGACCGGGATATCGTCTCGCTGCAGGTGTTCGCCGGTAGTCAGGGCATCTCCACCAACGATGAGGTCCGCTTTTTGGGAAATCCCATGCGAGTCACCTTTTCGGATGACATGCTCGGTCGGATCTTCAACGGCAGCGGGATTCCCCGGGACAAAGGACCGGCACTGACCGAAAACCTGATTGAGATTGCCGGTCCGTCGGTCAATCCGGCAAAACGGATTATCCCCCGTAACATGATCCGGACCAACATCCCCATGATCGATGTGTTCAACTCGCTGGTGGTATCACAGAAGCTGCCGATTTTCTCGGTTTCCGGTGAACCCTACAACGAGTTGCTGGCACGGATCGCGCTCCAGGCGGAAGTGGACATGATTATTCTGGGTGGCATCGGTCTGAAATATGATCAGTACATGTATTTCAAAAATACCCTGGAAGAGGGCGGTGCCCTGAGCCGTTCGATCTTTTTCATCCATACCGCCTCCGACCCGATTGTGGAAGGATTAATGGTACCGGACCTCTGTCTGGCGGTGGCGGAGAAATTTGCCCTGAAGGGGGAAAATGTCCTGGTTCTGCTGACCGATATGACCAATTTCGCCGACGCCCTGAAGGAGATCGCCATCACCATGGAGCAGGTACCGTCGAATCGCGGCTACCCCGGAGACCTCTATTCCCAGCTGGCGGCACGTTATGAAAAGGCGGTGGACTTTGATGACGCCGGCTCCGTAACTGTACTGGCGGCAACCACCATGCCCGGCGACGACGTCACCCATCCAGTACCCGACAATACGGGCTATATCACCGAAGGACAATTTTATCTGCGCAACGGACGCATCGAACCCTTCGGCTCCCTGAGCCGCCTGAAACAGCAGGTGAATGACAAAACCCGCGATGATCACCGCGCCATTATGGATGGCATGATCCAGCTTTACGCCCAGTACAACGAGACCGAAGAAAAGCGCGCCATGGGCTTCCGGATGAGTGACTGGGACAAAAAATTACTGAAATACGGAAAACTCTTTGAAGACCGGATGATGAATCTGAAGGTCAATATATCCCTGGAAGAAGCGCTGGACAGCGGCTGGGAAACCCTGGCGGAGTGCTTTAATCCCGATGAAACCGGCTTCCGAACCGATCTGATCAAAAAGTTCTGGCCGAAAAACCACAACGCCAAAACCGAATCCGGAGATAAAGACCATAAAGAGGTGAAAAAGGGTGAACCGGAGGAAGCGACAGACTCCGCTCAGAATACACCAGAAGAGACACAGCCGGACAAGAACAGCTCGCCGGAAAAAGAGACCGCCCCGGAAAGCGATACGAAAAAATCCAAAAAGAAAAAATCCAGGCAAACAAAATCAGCTCGCAAAGATAGGAAAAAGCGCAAATAAGCGGCAGATTCCATGGCTAAAATCAAACTCACCAAGAACGAACTGAAAAAGCAGAAAGAGGCACTGAAACGCTATACTCGTTATCTGCCGACGCTGGAGTTGAAAAAGACCCAGCTGGTGGCGGAGATCCGTCAAATCTCTCAGCAGATCGATAAAATCAGAGCCGAAATAGAGCGCTTCGAAAAGGAGATTTTTCAGTGGGTGGATGTCTTTGGCGAAGAGATTGATATCGGTGCCCTCTTTTCCATCGAGGAGGTCGTCACCACCAGCGGGAACATAGCGGGCATTGACATTGAAATTTTCGAAAAGGTCATTTTCACGGATGAAGACTACGATCGTTTCGATATGCCGCTGTGGGTGGATGCCGGAATCGAAGCCTGCAAAGAGAAAATCCGCCAGCAGCTGAAAATTAAAACCCTCGAAAAACAGATGGCGGTATTGCAGGAAGAGCTCCGGATCACGGTTCAACGAATCAACCTCTTTGACAAGGTCAAAATTCCCGAGACCAGGGAGAATATCCGGGTGATTCAGATTTACCTTGGCGACGAGCGGACCTCGGAGGTGGTGCGCGGGAAAATCTCCAAAGCCAAGATTGAAAAGAAAAAGGAGACGGCGGCAGTATGATCGTTCCGATGCAAAAAGTGACCCTTTTTATCAGCGCTCCCTATCGGGAAGCGGCGCTGAAGGAGCTGCGCAGCGTCGGGGTGATCCATATTCAGCATATCAAACCACCTCAATCAGAAAATATTGCAGAGCTGGAAACAGCATTGCGCCAAACGGAAAAATGCCGGCAGATTCTGAGCAACGTCACGCCTGAAGAGACTCCGCAGGCTATTAAGATTTCCGCCCCGAAAGTCGTCGCAGAGGTATTGTCGCTGGCTGCCGAGAAACAGCAGATTCAGGCAGACATTGAAGAGAAAAAGAGCCTGCTGAACTGGTTTGAAACCTGGGGCAAGGTTTCTGCGCAGGATATTGAAGAGCTAAGGCAAGAAGGAATCTATCTCCGACTCTACAACACGGACAAAATGGTGTTGAAAAAACTGCCCGAGGGGGCAATTATAGAGATCCTTCAGGAGGAGAAAAACCAGCTGAAAATCGCCCTGATGTCTGAATCTCCGGATATCCGCCTGGATATCAAAGAGGAATTTCCACCCCCTGAGACACATACGGCTGTTTCGAAAGAGCTGGCTTCATTGAGCGTCCGGCGTGAAGATATCGATCTCCGCCTGCAACGCCTGCTGGGCGCACAGGAGCTCATTGCAAATTATCAGGAAAAGCTGGAAAAACAGCTGGAATTTGAGCAGGCTAAAGCCGGCATGCAGGATGTGACCGAAATCCTCTATCTGCAGGGCTATTGCCCCGAGGAAAAAATCGGGGACCTGTTCAAAGCCGCGGAAAAGAACGGCTGGGGTATTCTGGCGGAAGAGCCGGAGCTGACCGACAATCCGCCCACCCTGCTGAAAATGAGTAAATGGACCCAAATCATCAAACCGGTCTTTGACTTTCTTGGAACCGTGCCCGGCTACCGGGAATACGATATCAGCAAATACTTTCTCGTCTTTTTTGCCATCTTTGTGGCAATGATTATCGGGGACGCAGGGTACGGATTTATATTCCTGCTCCTGTGCATGGTTGCTCACTACAAATCGCTGAAAAGCGGGAAATCCCTGCCGCTGGCGATCAAACTGTTTTATGTGCTCAGCGCCACAACAATTGCTTGGGGAACGATAACCGGGAACTGGTTCGGTGCTGTTCAGATTGCGGCACTGCCCTTTTTTAAGGCACTGACGATTCCGCAGCTGGCGACATTTCCCGAACTTTTTCCGGAACTGACCGTCGATCCGCAACAGAAAGTCATGTTCATCTGCTTCATAATCGCCATTACGCAATTGAGTCTAGCGAATATCATGAACTTTTTCAACGCATTGCCGGAGCTGAAGAGCATCGCCCATCTGGGCTGGACGGCGCTGATGGCGGGGTTGTTCCTGGTGGTACTCAATCTGGTTCTGGGGATGGAAATTCCGGGCTTCACGGTACCGCTGATCACCGTTGGGTTGCTGATGGTCATTCTATTTATGAAACAGGAAAAAGGGGTCAGCTTTATGAAAGGCGTACTGGCTGGGCTGGGCGGTGCGTTTAATACCTTTCTCGATTCCATCAGCTCGTTTTCAAATATTATCTCTTACATCCGCCTCTTTGCGGTGGGCATGGCGACGGTGGCAATCGCCTCCAGCTTCAATAATATCGCCGCACCGATGATGAAGGGATTCGCATTTCCGGCGGCAATTCTGGTCCTGCTGATTGGACACGGACTGAATATTGTCATGGGGCTGCTCTCGGTGGTTGTGCACGGCATCCGTCTTAATGTGTTGGAATTTTCCGGACAACTGGGCATGGAGTGGACCGGTTATGAGTACAAGCCGTTTAGTGATAAAAAACAAAATAAAACAGAAGGGGAAATAGAATGAATATTGGAATGATTGGACCCGCGGCAGCATTGGGGTTAGCCGCTGTCGGCTCTGCCTTTGGAACCGGAATCGCCTCACAGGCTGCGGTCGGCGGCTGGAAAAAGTGTTTCGCCAACAACAAACCGGCGCCTTTTATGCTGGTGGCTTTTTCCGGGGTAGCACTGACCCAGACGATTTATGGTTTTCTGCTGATGCTTTTCATCAGCGGCAGCGACAAGGATCCGCTGATGCTGCTGGCTGCCGGTGTTTTCGGCGGCATGGCGATGGGCTTTTCCGCCTTCTTTCAGGGCAAAGTAGCCGCACGGGCGGCGGATTCACTGGCGGAAACCGGTAAAGGCACCGCCAATTACTTTATGGTAATCGGTATCGTAGAAACCGTCGCACTGTTTGTGATGGTTTTCCTGCTCCTGATCCTGTAATTGCCCGCCGACATTCTGAGTATGAACAGCCGTCCGGTTGGGCGGCTGTTTTTTTGGTTTTTCACAACGACCGTGAGGGAAGGTCTTCATTTGTCAAATTTCAAAACCGGCAAGTTGTGTCCCCTCATCAATTGTCTTGATTTAATCCTGCGCTGAAATATCCTGAAATTTTCTCCCCGATTGATTAAATTAACCATTATTTCATTCATAGTAAAATTGGGGAGTCATCTCATGCAGCGAAATTCCAATTTCCCGTTCCGGTTGCTCAGTCTGGCACTGTTGATTGTCCTGGGTAGCTGCCAGCCGAAGCCCTCCCATGGTCTCGTCGAGATCAAAGAAATTATCCCGGATATAGTGTTGGATATCCGCTATGCCACGACTGATAACTTTGTCGGCGAAGTGCTCTATCCCAGTGCCCGCTGCTTTCTGGCAAAGGCACCGGCAATGGCGTTGAAAAAGGTTCAAGCCGACCTGAAAAAGCAGGGCTACCGCCTGAAAGTCTTCGACGGCTATCGCCCTTTATCGGTCCAGAAACGCATGTGGGAAATCCTGCCCGATAGCCGCTATGTTGCCAATCCGGCTAACGGTTCCAATCACAACCGCGGCTACTCGGTGGATGTTACCCTGCTTGATTTGGATGGCAATGAGGTTCCAATGCCTTCCAAATTTGACGACTTCTCCGAACGGGCTCATCTCGATTACTTGGATTGTCCCGAAGAGGCGATCCGGCATCGCCGAATCCTGCAGGAAACCATGGCTCGCCACGGTTTCAGCGGCATCGATTCGGAATGGTGGCATTTCAATTACAAAGGATATCAGGATCAGCCGATACTGGATGTTGATCTTGACCAGCTTTAAGCTTTTTTCAGAGGAGCCGATATGTATCCAAAAATCTATCCCGCCGCTTTCATTATTTTACTGATAATATTTGCCGGCTGCGGAAGCCAGCCTGAATCTCCGGTTCTGCGGCGCGGTTCACCCGCCAGCGTTGGTATGGACGCTGCAAAACTTGCGCAAATTGATGAATTGATCACCACGGAAATCGAAAAGCAGAATTTGCCGGGCGCCGTCCTGCTGGTCGCCCGGAAAGGTGTCATAGTCCTCCATAAAACCTACGGCAATGTCCAGGTTTTTCCCGATACCCTGCCGATGACTGAAGATGTCATTTTCGATATGGCATCAGTTACCAAACCCGTTGCCACGGCGACATCCGTTATGATCTTGGTTGAACGCGGTCAGCTCCGCCTCATGGACCCCGTGGAAAAATTCATCCCCGAATACACCCGCTTTATCCGCCCTGACGGTCTGCCCGCTGAACCCATCCGGCTTTATCATCTGCTCACCCACACTTCGGGACTGCCACCCTATACCGACGTTAACGCCCTGAAAAACAGATTCGGCGAACCCTGTCCGGAGGCGGTCATTCAGTACATCGCCACCATCGAAAAGCAGCATCCCCCGGGAGAGCACTTTGCCTACAGCTGTCTGGGCTTCATTACGCTAGCGGAGATCGTTAAACGGGTGTCAGGGCTGGAGATCGGAGAATTTACCCGGGTCAATATCTTCGAACCCCTGAATATGCACAACAGCCTCTTTTCTCCACCGGTTGAATTGCTCCCGCGCATCGCACCCACGGAGGTCTTTGACGGCGTACCGCTGAAAGGTTTCGTTCACGACCCGCTGGCACAACTGCTGAACGGTCAATCCGGCAACGCCGGTCTCTTCTCTACTGCCGGCGATCTGGCGATTTTTGCCCAGATGATGCTGAACAGTGGCATTTATAGGGGGATTCGCATTCTGGCGCCCCTCACGGTGCAGGCGATGACCCGCCTCTATCCCGGGCTGGAATTTGCCGGGCGCGGACTGGGCTGGGACATTCATTCCGCTTATTCCTCCAACATGGGCGATATTTTCCCCCCATCCTCCTACGGGCATACCGGCTTTACCGGAACCTCCATCGTGATCGACCCGGAAACCGAGACCATGGTGATTTTATTAAGCAATCGTGTCCACATGCCCGATGGTTGCGTCATTGCCCTGCGCAGCAAAGTAGCGAATGTGGTAGCGGCGAGTATTTATAAGTAGAAGTTAACCCACAGAGGGCACAGGGCTCACAGAGATTATGACGAATTAAAATTCACATATTTTTACACTCGTCGCACCCCAGCCGCCGCCGCTGTCATCCACCGTTTCAAAAGACTCTACAAGCGGCGATTTTGTCAGGATGGATTGCACCGTGCGCCGCAACGTGCCGGTGCCTTTGCCGTGAATGATCCGCACCGAAAAGATTCCCTTTTCCCGGCAGGCGCTTAAATATTCAGGCACCAAATCCTTCACTTCCCGGGGACTAAAGCTATGCAGGTCCAGTACGCCATCAATCGGAAGCGTGACCGTGTCGGTTGTATACAGCTCGGCAAAGGCGCGGCGGGCTTCAGCGACAAAACGGAGTACCTTTTTCCGGTCCTTGCGACCATCCGGCGCTTCGACCCCCGTGTGGGCATCCACGCCATCCGGTTTGACAAACCGAATGGCTTTATAGACATTTTCCGGCGTCAGACCACCGGCGAGAAGTAATGGTTTTGGCGGATGCTCCGCCAGTTCCCGGCTGATTCGCCAGTCGTGAACTTTGCCGGTGGCGCCGGAAACCCGACTGTCCGGATCATAGGTGTCGGTAAGAAACGCATCCACCAGTGAGCTGAGCTGCTCCATCTCACGCAACAACTGCCTGCGGTTGTTTTTATGAACCACCAGACTTTTGACAATTCTCAGTTCCGGTTGGATTTTCCGAAGCCTTCGCAATTCCGTTACGGCAACCGGTCCGTGGAGCTGCACAATACCGACACCCAACTCGGCGCAGAACTCAACAATCTCACCGGCGTTATCGAGATAGGTAATCAATACGGCGCGGGAGGGGTCGGGTAGCTGGCGGATGATCCGGGCGGCTTCCGCTTCACTCAGATCTTCACGGTGTACTGCCAGTCGCAGAGGAAAACCGAGCAGGTCAACGCCGCACTCCAGGAGCATTTCGGCTTCGCGGCGATCGATTATTCCCGCGATTTGAATCACTTCATTAAACATATTCCCGCCAATAGTCCGGTAGATCACAGCGAAAGGTAAGCGTTTCCTGCCGGGTGGGGTGAACAATCTGCAGCTCCCTGGCGTGGAGGGCAATGGAACGCCCGGGAAATTTGATTTTCGACCCGTAGCGAAAGTCCCCCAGCAGCGGGAATCCGCGCCCGGCAAACTGGACCCGAATCTGGTGGTGTTTTCCGGTCAGCAGGTCTACCTCCGCCAGTGATACACCCGCTGTGAATTTAACCCGCTGAAAACGCAACACCGCATTGGCTCCGCCGCTACCGATAACACTCGTTGCTCCCCGCCGCTCGATCTGGTCCCGCCACTCGCCGCTGAGGGGTATTTCTCCCTCCGTCAGGCAGTGGTATATTTTCCGGGGGTGCTGCTGCTGGAACTGCCTCATCAGCCGCCCCGCCGCTTTGGACGTACGGGCAAAAAGGATCACACCGGACACCGGACGATCCAGCCGGTGTACCAGTCCCAGGTAGACCTTGCCCGGTTTTGCGTACTTCTCACGAATGTGGTCTTTCGCCAAATCCAGCAGGGTTACATCGCCCGTCCGGTCGCCCTGCACCAGCATTCCGGCTGGCTTGCAGAGCACCAGCAGATGATTATCTTCATAAAGAATATTCAATCGTCCGGAAATTTCAGACATATTCAAGCCTGATACTCTTTGAGATCGGACATTCCGGCATCCGCAGCCCGATGGGCTAATCGGAAAATGAACACTGTACCGGATTTTTCGCCGTACAATGTGCGGATCGGGACGATGGTAATCTTCAGCCGCCGCGCTTGTGATTTGGTATCCAGAATGGTCAGCATGCCGCTATCCTCGCCGGTCTGTTCGCGAATATACTCCTGGATTGTCTGAACGGTTTTTCCGTTATCTCCCGACGGCGGTAATTTTAGTATATCACCGATGGGCTTTCCGATGGCATTGATTTCGTCCCAGCCGGTCAGCTCAGCCGCCACGCGATTGATGGTGCTGATCCGGTTTTCCGTATCGGTAATAATCACCGCGTCGCTGATTTTACCGAGCATTGTCATCAGCCGCAATCGTTCCGCCGAGAGTTCTTTTTCTATCTTTTTACGCTCGTTCAATTCCGATTTTAGTTGGGCATTGGTCAGGCGCAGGGCGGCTGTCCGGGATTCAACGCGGATTTCCAACTTCTGATTCAGCTCGTCCAACTTCTGATATGCCGATGCCAGCCGGTCCATCATATTGTCAAACTCTTTCGCCAGGAACCCGATTTCATCATTGCCCCGAATATTCGCCCGCTCCTCAAGATTCCCTGCAATGATCTTCTCTACGGTTCGAACCATGCATTTCAGCGGCATGGTGATAATGCGACTGAGCAGAGCAATTGCCATTACGCCAAAAACAAACAGGATCAGACAGATCAGTAATATCCGGTAACGGGTGTGTTGAACCTCTACCTGCAATCCCTCCAGGGAAAAACAGGCTTGCAGGTGACCGATCCGTCGATTGTCATACTCCATTTCCTGAACCAGAGTAAGACATTCGAATTGAGTCTCCAGAGAGTGATCTGACTTGCGAACCAAACCGGACCCGGTATCACACCGATATTCAGAAAAAATAGTGCTGTCAGCGGAAAAAATCCGAAGCGACAGCAGCTCTTCATGATGTCTTAGCGCCGTAAAAATCTCCTGCAGCGCCTCCCGATCTTCAAAAAAGAGCGCCGGGGTTGCACCATAGGCAACCGTACGGGTCACCTGTTGGGCGCTGGTGCGCAGAGACTCCGTTAATATATTTTCAAGTTTCATCGGAAAATAGATATAGATGAAGGTCGTAATCACGGCAATCAGGGCGGCAACAATCAAAATCAGTTTTCCACGCACCGTTATTCTAATCAGATGTCTCTTCATAAGTCATTAATCTCAGCTTAATTAATAATTGTGACGAGGTGCAGCAGGCGGGAGCTGAAATCGGCGCCCTCCTCTCCGGCATTTTTTTGATGAATCAAGATTTCCGGCGTCTCGCCCCGAACATTCAAATTAACCGCCACTCCGGACCGCTGATATTCCGTCACGCCGCTCAGGGACAGGATATTCAGTTCCCGGGTCAGCGCCGTCATATCGCTTACCGCCACCGCCCGCAGGGGCGCAATGTATACCAGATCAATTCTTCCTCTTACCAGAAACGCCCGCAACTCCGGCAGTGTTTTCAGGTCGTAGCACCGGATACTCAGGGGAAGATTTTTAACCTGCGGCTGTTCTCCGCTCGCTGTCTCCGCCAGAAAAGCACGGGCTGTCTTTGCCGAAGAGCGCAGGAGGCTCTGATAGACCACCGCCATGTGCAGAGTATCGGCAGACCGTGCAGTCAGGTTTTTATCAAAGGATAAAATTTTCAAAAACAACTGGTACTGCAACGGAACGGGCAGCGGCATCTCCTGCGAACGACCGGGGTTAGGCAACAGAAAAAGCAGGAGAAGGAGTCCTGTCTGCCTGATGCTTTGAAATCCCGCTGTAATTGATGACATTGACATTCAATTCAAAGTTAAAGGGTATAGGTGATAATCACGCCCACATAACGGCGAGGTTGTACAATCAGGTCCTGCGCATGCTCCAAACTCGCCGGCAGCATAAACTCGTTATCGAAAAGGTTCCTTACCCGCAGCGAACAGCTGAGTCCTCTCCAGAGGTTCACAAGCCTCAAACCGGCATTGCATAAAAAATAATCGGGCGTGGGGTAGTACCGGATCGAATAGCGACCACTTTCATAAATCCCTTCGGCATATAAACGGATCCGCGGATCCAACGGCACAGAAACACCCGCCTTGAAAATGAATCCTGGTGAGTTGGAGAGCCGGTCACCGGACTCCGCATCATAGGTTTTCTGAATATTCAGGTTCACATAGGCGTTTAAACCGCTCTTCAGATTCCCGCGCAGCCCCCATTCGAAACCGTAAGCCCGGACCTCGGCGATATTATTGAATTGCATCAGCGAATCCGCCGGATCGAGCGCCTGATCAATCAGGTTCTGCATAGAATAATAGTAACAGCCGATTTCGGTCAGTGCCACCGATAACAGAGTCTGCTCCCAGATCAGTTCACTGGTGGTGATCCTTTCCGGCTTCAGGACGCGGTTGCCCTTGGCGAAACCAGGGTCCTCATAGTGCATTTCGTAGACGTTGGGCGAACGAAAGGCGCTGCCGTGGAGCAGCTTGAGGGTACTTGTGGAAAAGGGATTCAAGATCACGCCGATTCGGGGTGTCAGACTGCCTTTTGACAATGAGTGCTGATCATAGCGCATACCGGTAATCAGGGCGAATTTGCCGGACACCTGGAGTTCGTCCTGCAGGAAAAGTGCCATTACGGAATGGGGAAAATTCCGATCGAAGTAGATTGAATCTGCATCCCAGGACCTGTAGTCCGCCGACAGGTGTTGTTGGTATTCGGCTCCGCAGAAGAGCCGGTTTTGGGCGCTGATATCCCGGCGCAGCTGTCCCTCAATACCAACCCAGTGACAATCGTTGGCGTCCCACCAGTTGCCCTCGGCATAGGGATAAACACCCTCATAGAGATAGCTGTTGTAAAATGTTCGCAGGGTCAGCCGACTGGCAAAGTCAAGCTCCTTGTCAAAGACCAGATTCAGCATTCCCAGGCGGTCTCGGGAACGGGCATCGGCATTGTTGAATTCCATACCCCAGGCGGCGGTGGGAATTCCTTTCAGACGGTCGTTATAAAATACCTCCAGCTTCCAGGCTCCAAAGAGCAGTGCCGAGTGAACATTGACAAAGCGTTCCCAATCCAGATTCCGGGCGATCCCCCCCGTGCCGCCGCTGTCAAACTCGGCAAAATACAGGTTCTCACCCTCGCTATCCCCGGCTTGCATGGACAGGGTAAAATCCAGCTTCCGGCGGATTAGATTACCGAACGCAACCCCCACCCGCCGGGTGTTCCGTGAACCGGCTTCAAAATTCAGGTCCAAACCGTCTATGTCTTGCCCCTTTTTGGTAACAATATTCATCACCCCAAACATGGCATTGCTGCCGTAAAGCGCCGATGATGGTCCGCGCACAAATTCAATCCGCTCCACACTTGCCAGGTTGACGCCCAGATCGTTGCCGATAAACGCCGACCCGTAAAAATTCTCGTTCAGGCGCTGCCCGTTAAGCAACAGGAGTGTGCGGTTGTCATTGTCGCCGGGGCGGCTGAATCCCCGGATACCCAGATACTCGTAATTCCGGTCGCTGCGCAAATATACACCCCGCATACCCGCCAGCGCTTCGCTCAGGGTGGTATAGCCGTATTGCCGGATATCATCCGCAGTGAGGACACTAATCGAGGCGGGTGATTCACCGGAGCGCAACTCATACTTCATCGCGGCACTGACCCGGATATTCAGCAGGGAATCCAATGTAACCAGCTCCTCCGGTTGACCGTCGGCAACCGCCGATGTCAATCGCAGTACCAACAATCCCAACAGCAGACCAGTTTTATAACCCAATGTCATCACTCACCAATCCATATTTTTATGAACAACAATGGTTTTATCCGCTGCAATGAAAAATATCTCGTTTCATTTTCCCAAAATAACATCCATAAATGTACATAGAAAATACGGTTAATCCATTGGCAAATATCACATTTCAAGAGTCTGTTTATAAAATTTTTATTGACATTACTGAAATTAATTAACAATTTCCAGCAACAAAATTGGTAGTATTATTATGATGGAGAAATGTCGTGCGGTAATTTATCGGTTTCGGTATTCTCTCTGTCCATTTATTCGGCGGATGGTATGAACGATAATGAGTCGCTTACAAAGGCAGAGCTGCTCGCCGAAATTCAAAAACTGCGGCAGACTCTTTCCGAACGAATCGCGGAAACAGCCGACCTGATGATCATCAACAAAATCAGTACAGCCGTCATTCAGAAAAAACCGGTGACCGATATTTTTGTTACTCTCTCCCGACTCTTTATCAAGCATTTCAAAACCCACGGTGTCGGCATCTATCTGCTTGGTAACGACAACAATCAACTTATAATGCAGGCCAGCACCATCCCCGCTAAAACCCTGAAAACCGTCAAAAACATTCTCGGTATCAAGGTGCCCGACGTTACGATCCGGAACACTCCCGCCAGTCTCTATTTCGGCACTCTCCGCGCCGGCAAGCCGACAATTTTAAATGATTTCGACAGCATCTCCCGGCTCATCGCTGAATTCACCACCAATGCAAGATACAAAAAATTTATCCCGGCTCTCCAAAAAGCGCTCGGCGTTGCCCATGTCGTTCTCTTTCCCTTAAAGTCCGGCGACACGGCGCTGGGGATTCTGGATATTTCCAGAAAAACCGCCTTTACAGCCTGGGAAATCGATCGCATTCATAATATTGCTCTACAGGTGACGGAGGCTATTTTATATCATAAAACCGTTCTGGAAAAAGAGTCTCTGTTACGGCAGCTGCAGGAAGCTTCTAATAAAGTAAAAACGCTCAGCGGTCTGATCCCGATCTGTTCCCACTGTAAAAAAATCCGCGATGACAAGGGTTACTGGAATCAGGTGGAACAATACATCAGCGAACATACCGATGCCGCCTTTTCCCACGGCATTTGTCCCGATTGTATGCAGAAATTGTATCCCGAGTTCTGCTTCAATCCGAAAGACGAGAAAAAATAGGGAGAATACAAAAAGGGCTTACCCATCGGATAAGCCCCCTTTTTTCTATCCTATTATTCAGCAGCTACTTTGCTTCTTCAATCGCCGCCTGAGCCGCCGCCAAACGGGCAATCGGCACCCGATAGGGCGAACAGGATACATAGTTCATCCCGACCCTGTGGCAAAACTTTACGGAGCTCGGTTCGCCCCCGTGTTCGCCACAGATACCGACTTTTAAATCTGGTCGGGTACGTCGTCCCTTTTTGGTTCCCATTTCAACCAGCTGCCCGACGCCGACCTGATCCAGTACCTGGAAGGGATCAACCTCCAGAATTCCGTTATCAATATAAATGGACAGGAATTTACCGGCATCATCACGGGAATAGCCGTAAGTCATCTGGGTCAGATCGTTGGTTCCAAAGGAGAAAAATTCGGCGGCTTCCGCCACTTCATCGGCGGTCAGTGCCGCCCGGGGAATTTCGATCATCGTTCCCACCAGGAAATCAATTTTATCGCCTTTCTCCTCAAAGACCTTTTCGGCGGTGGCTCGGATAATCTCCTCCTGCTTCACAAATTCCGCCTTGGTACCGATGAGAGGAACCATAATTTCCGGCATAGCGTCAATACCGCGGGCTTTGCAGTTCAGCGCTGCCTCGATAATCGCCCGGGCTTGCATCTCCGTAATCTCCGGATAGGTAATCCCCAGCCGGCAGCCGCGGTGCCCCAGCATGGGATTGAATTCCGCCAGCGATTCGACCTTGTGCCGGACTTCTTCCACCGAAACGCCCATCTCTTCCGCCATCTCTTTCTGATTCGCCTCTTCGTGAGGAACGAACTCGTGCAGCGGCGGGTCCAGCAGTCGGATGGTCACCGGCAGACCGTCCATCGCCTCAAAAATACCCTCAAAGTCGCCCCGCTGCATCGGCAGGAGTTTCTCCAATGCTTTTCGCCGACCCTTTTCATCATCCGCCAGGATCATCTCCCGCATCGCCTTGATGCGGTCACCCTCGAAAAACATGTGTTCGGTGCGGGTCAGACCGATGCCCCGGGCGCCGAAATTCCGGGCGACCTGGGCATCTTTCGGTGTATCGGCATTGGTACGGACATACATCCGGGTATACTTGTCACAAAGCTCCATCAATTTGCCAAAGTTGCCACTGAGTTCCGGGTCTCTCGTCTCGACTTTTCCCTCCATGACCTCACCGGTGGAACCGTTTAGTGAAATCCAGTCGCCCTCATTGTAGGTATGACTATCAACCGTCATGGTACGGGCTTTATAATTGATTTTAATACTACCGGCACCGGACACACAGCATTTGCCCATGCCCCGGGCAACGACCGCGGCGTGGGATGTCATCCCGCCCCGGGCTGTCAAAATACCTTTCGCAGCATGCATTCCCGCCAGGTCTTCGGGAGAGGTTTCAATCCGCACCAGAATAACCTTCTCGTCCCGGGCTGCCCATTCCTGGGCTTCATCGGCAAAAAATACGATCTTGCCGGTGGCTGCACCGGGTGATGCCGGTAAACCCTTGGCGATCACCTTTGCTTGAGCCAGCGCCTCAGTGTCAAATACCGGATGCAGCAGTTCGTCAAGCCGATGCGGGGCAACCCGAATGACAGCGGTCTTTTCATCTATCATACCCGCCTCCAGCATATCAATGGCGATTTTCACCATCGCTGCACCAGTGCGCTTGCCGCTGCGGGTCTGGAGCAGCCAGAGCCTTCCGTCCTGAATGGTAAACTCCAGGTCCTGCATGTCTTTATAGTGATTTTCCAACTTGGTCTCAATGTCAAAGAGCTGTTTGTATACCTCCGGCATTGTCTCTTCCAGAGAGGGGTATTTGGATTTGCGCTCCTCTTCGGAAATATTCGCCAGCTGTGCCCATCGTTTGGAACCTTCCAGGGAAATCTGCTGCGGCGTCCGGATGCCGGCTACCACATCCTCACCTTGGGCGTCAATCAGATATTCTCCGTTGAAAATATCCTCGCCGGTGGCGGCGTCCCGGGTAAAAGCCACACCGGTGGCGGAGTTTTTACCCATGTTCCCGTAGACCATCGCCTGAACATTCACGGCGGTTCCCCAATCGTCCGGAATGTTCTCCATGCGTCGATAGACAATGGCTCGCTCATTATTCCAGGAACCGAAAACTGCGCCGATGGCACCCCACAGCTGATCCCAGGGGTCCGTGGGAAAATCATGACCGGTATTTTTCTTGACAGCTGCCTTGAATTTTTTCACCAGATCCTTCAGGTCTGCAGTGGTAAGCTCGGTATCCAGTTCAACTCCCCGAGCCTCTTTCACGGATTCAATGATCTCCTCGAAGGGATCCACATCCTCCTTGCTTTCCGGCTTCAGACCCAGCACCACATCACCGTACATCTGAACGAAACGCCGGTAGGAATCCCAAGCAAAACGTTCGTTATTGGATTTTTTCGCCAGCCCGACAACGGTTTCATCATTTAGTCCCAGATTCAGTACGGTATCCATCATACCGGGCATTGAAACCCGGGCGCCGGAACGGACCGATACCAGCAGGGGATTTTCCTTGTCACCAAATTTGGCTCCCATGATCTTTTCAATATGTCTCACACCGGCTTCCACCTCTGCCTTTATCAGGGCAGCGGCTTTTTCCGCGCCCTCTTTTGTCCAGATGGTACAGGCTTCCGTCGTAATCGTAAATCCGGCTGGCACCGGAACACCGATGCGGTTCATCTCTGCCAGATTGGCACCTTTACCTCCCAATAGATTCTTATCGGTGGCTCTTCCTTCGGCTTTTCCGGCACCGAACGTATACACATATTTGGACATAAAATACCTCTTTAATTAATTGTTCATCTCTATTTTTCCTAGCGCAAAAGTTATCATATTTATTCCCAACATTCAAGTAGTTGCTGACACTGTAACAGCTTGTTAGTAATAGTACCAGATCGTCTGGTAATCTGCAATATCTTCACCCCGCTTGTGTAGCATTTTTAGATAATCGTAGATGGAGACATCCCGGTGGACGTAGGTCGGAACGAGCTTGATATTCTTTTCCCAGGGTAAAAAGCGGTAAAGTCGCCGTCCATCGGGTAGAATCGCCAGCAACTGGTGATCCTGCCCGGCGCGCAGGTGATTTTTCCCCAGTCGGGGGACGTTAAAGACCGGCTCATCGGTACGGTCGAGACCCGGTAGGAGCCGGGCTTCCTCTTTGCGCTCCTGCAGCAACCGGGCAATCGGCACCCGGTAGGCACGGGTCTCCTCTTTGCCCTTGGCGTTAAAGGTATAATAGGGGTCCACCCCTGCCAGCCGCAGCTGCCGGCGCAGGGCAGCCAGCTCAAACCGGCGGCTGTTCTCAAAGGTAAAAACCGCCTGGTTGTAAATCCCGATGCCCCGATCCCTGATTTTTTTTATCGCCTCGACAGCAGCCGGCGTGATTTCCCAGACGTGCTCAAAATGGGTGACCACGGCGACTTCCCGTTTCCCAAATTCGTGATATTTAGTCAATATATTTACTAGATCGTCGGTAAAGCGCTGGGGCAGCACTACCGGCATGCGCGTGCCGATCCGAATCCGCTGAATATGTTCAATGGCGGCAAAACGCTCTAAAAGTGTATGAATTTTGGCATCACTCATGACCAGCGGATCGCCGCCGGTAATTAGCACCTCCTGGATAGCCGGATGCTCCTCGAACCACTGCAGCGCCGTTGCCACCGTTTCAGACCGGGCAAAAGCGTGCGGGTCAAGCACCTGATTGATCTCCCAGTTACGCTGACAGTAAACACAGATCTGGGCGCAAGTGTTATAGGGTTTCAGAATGGCAATCTGAGGGTAACGCCGGGTTACCAGTGGGATCGGTGACGTATCGTATTCTCCCATGAAATCAAACATTTCCGAACGGGATTCCCGATTCTCCGCCACTGTCTGGGTGTAATGGAGCGGTGGAATCACCTGCGCACGTACGGCATGGTCCCGTTTCCGCGACGAATTTTTATCCATTAAGGAGACATAATACGGAGTAATCCCAAAAGGTATCCGGTTTTGATTCGCCAGCCGGATCGAACGCTCCTCTTCCTCGGTCAGATTGATGATCTCTTTCAACACATCGGCTTTTCGGATGACATGTTTCAACTGCCAGTGATAGTTGTTCCAATCATCGTCCGTGGCACCGAAATAGCGCAAAATCCTCCCTTTGTGCCGTCGGCGATCTTCAATCACCTCCGGCTCCATACCGCTGGGATATCTGCTCAGAAAGTCATCTATCTGACGAACCTCCCGGTCCAGGGTGCGGGACCGCTGAACTGCCGCCTCGCGCCCTCTTTTCTGATGAAAATCGGCGCCTTCATCCAGCACCTTCGAATGACTATATACCTCGGCTTTGCCGTCAATCGCCTTGAACAGATGAACATATTCCAGAATGAAACCCTCCGACAGCTCCACCTCTTCGCCCCGGGACAATTTGTACAACATTCTAAGGTTGCTGATCCCGGTTTCCCTTTCTGCCGATCGTGAAATTATCACCTTGAAGACGGTTATTGCTTCCAGAATAGTGCTCTTTTCTAGTATATGGTAGCGTTCGGTATCATTCAGAATATTTGCCTCTCTGAGATTCAGATATTCAAGAAGCCCCTTGCGGGCGCCTTCCAGATCATCCGCATCCCGCAAAATGGAATGAATGTCGGGATTGAATCTCCACAGAACATCCCATTTACGCCGCATCGCACCGGGTGAAAGCAGCCCGCCGGTACGTTGATAATCACCAGATAAGTCATTGTTTACTAAATAATTAAAAATATTTTGCATCATCTATCCTCTCTGTTTCCATTACCAGGTAGTATAAACGGTCAATGGCAAAAATCCAAACCGCCTCACCCCGAACTTTAGCAGCCAGTCTGACAAGAGTAACTACTCGGGGAAAAATTTTTTGTTCCGCTTGATGAAAATTTTCGTATATTACGAAGGCAAAATTGAATACCGGGTCGCTCCCAAACGACGAACCCTGACGAGCTGTTGGTTTTTTGAATAATCCGATTCTACGAGGAGAATGGTCCATTTCCGGAATTGTCGGCAATCTACACCCGGCGATTCCATCCAATTAATTCCCTCCATCCATGGGAACTTCTCCCTTTTCTGGATCATTCTCCTCAATACTTTTTCACAATTATCATCCGGATTCCGGATACACAGAATGGTGAAAGACGGACTTTTTACAGAGCAGACACTGGACTCGCAGAAGGTTTTTTCCGGGCGGTTACTGCACGTCTACCGGGACAACATATTATTACCCGATGGACGCCGATCCACCCGTGAGTACATTAAGCATCCCGGCGCCGTTGTTGCCATTCCCTACCTGGGCGACAATCGCATTATCATGGTCAAACAGTATCGCTATCCCGTCGGAGCAGTGATGCTGGAGCTGCCTGCGGGCAAGATTGATCCCGGCGAATCGCCTGACGATACAGTCCAGCGGGAACTGGCAGAGGAAATCGGCTACCAATCGGACAGACTGCTACCGGTCTGCCGGATTCACAGTTGTGTCGGCTACAGTAATGAGCTCCTGCATCTCTACTGGGCCGGGAACCTGAAAGCGAGTCGGCAGCACACCGATGATGATGAAAATCTTGCCATTGTTACTCTCCCGGCTGAAGACGCCATTGCCGCCGCCTTTAATGGAGAGATCTCTGATGCCAAAACCCTGATCGGGCTGTTCTGGCTAAACGAGATTCTGCGAAACTCCCGCCGCAGAAATCACTTTATCCACTAGAGCTCCCCGTTATCTGTCATTTCGAGTCCCCAGCCCCGCTCATAATCTATTCGTTGCGGCTCTTTGGTCAGCAGTCCCGGAAAACGGCGGTACAGACTTTCGGCAAACATAAAATCCAGATGGGCATTGCTTTCCGGGGCGCTGCCGAAAACCTCGCGCCAGACCAGCGGGCTTTCCATACAAAAATAGAGGAAGGGCGGTGATGAAATCGATGTCAACCTTTGATATATAAAACGATACATCGGCACACGCAAAGGGCGCGGATAACGCAGTTTGCCGTCCATACCGCGCACCATCTCGGCATAGCTGACGGTTGACCGGGGATAACGGGCGATTATTTTCGCTTTCATCGATGGTGGAAAGCGCAGCGACCCCATACTGATCCAGGCAATCCGGGAGGGATCAATTTGCAGATACAGTTCATCAAGCAGGTCACCGTAGAGCTCCTTCCAATCCCGAACATGCAATATCGGATCGAAGTGAAAAGCCAGCAGGTAACCCGCTTCCGCCGCCCGTTTAGCTGCTGCTAATCGGGGCATCAGGTGCGCGGTCTTATGTTCCTCCCGATCAATGATTGGCTGCGGATTGAGTGACCAGGCAAGGACGGTGTGCCCGCCATGCCTCAAATTCAGCAGGTCCTCAATCTCCGTTGTTTTGGTTTTCAGCTCCAGCAATGCATTCGGTATATCGGCAAACCATTCGATAGCCCGCCTGGCAAAATGAGCCGAGCCGGCTAGCGCCAGACTGTCGCCCAGCTCACCGGTGCCGATCCGAAAAAAGCGCCGGGGCTGACGTTGAAGCTCTGTTTGCACCTCAGTAAAGATTTCATCAAAATTGGTGTATACTATTGTCGCGGGTTGATTGAGATAATATTGCAAAATACAGTAGCTGCAGCCCATGGGGCAGTTCAGGGTTTGGTTAATGACCTGATAATTACAGCATAGATATTGTTCGGCGGTGCCGGGGCAGCTTTTGACGACATCGCCCTTTGAGCGGTTGAGCCATAAAACTGTTTTCGGTTCCATCCCGGCGGTCTCGCCGGCAATGTCATAGTCATCAGGAATCACACGCTGAATTCGACGCGGATATTTACTGAGAATCGCCTCGGTTGCTTCGTCCCGGAGAGCCGATTTCGAAATGTAAATTCGCCGATAATGGTTATTGTGGTTCATTTATATTGTGTCAAGCAGTTTCCGCAGTTTTTGAATTGTCTCGGCAAAATAAAACTCCTGCATCTTCACCAGATCCTGCGGAGATGATAGAGACCATACCAGCCGGATCTCCTTCTTCTCAAAGGTATCATCGCAAAGCAAGGTGGCATTGTCCGGGAGGGATATTTTTTCGAGGCGCGCCCGCACTTTTTCCCGATGAGCTGACAATACGGGATAACGGCGTTGGAAAACCGCTACCCGGATTTTTTGTAGCCGCTCTTGCGGTGTCTGATTTTCAGCCTGTAATAATGCCTGCCAGCGGAGCTGCGCAAACAGCTTTTCCGGGGAAAGGCTGTCCCGCTGGCTTATTTCATACAGATGGATAATCAACTCTTCAAAAAGGCTCAAAGTCGGGCGCAGAGGAATCAGCATTTCCAGATAATGCCGGACTTTCCGGTACTGTTTCGCGACCAGCTGCCATATTTTTAGCGGTGCTTTTTTCGCAATTAAAAACTGATCAAGCGGTGCACCGATTGACGCCAGGTCGCGATACTGTTTGATGATTTTGGGGTCCTTCCGAAAACCCAATGCCGGGTACAGCGTCTCGATAATCTCGGCATCACTGCTATTCTGACTTCCGGCAAATTGGAAAATCCTGCAGATTTCGACAGGCAACAGCGGACGCCGATTCTGTTTAATGAGTACAAGCGTCTGCAAAATATCCAGCACTTGCGCATTGGGTGGAAAAACCACCACCGGGACTTGCCGGTCGGCGGGTAAACCGGCGGTCAAAATTTCAAAACCGTCAACGATGCGGTATTTCCGGTCAGTTTGCTGCACTAAAATCGTCTGCGTAATATCGTATTCCTGCCGGTCAGGCAGAAACAGATCAAAGCGGCGATCCTCCTGATCAAGCTGTTCGGTGGTCAGGATGACCGGTTTTCCGAAAATCTTCAAGTTTACTCCGATACTCGCTGAGCTTACCGGCGAAAATGTTCGGCAGATCGTGACGTTTCCGGCGACCGGTTTCCAGCACGGTGAGTTTTTTAATGATTTCCTTTAGTACCAGCCCATACTGCTCGGCGCTGAGCTCATTATTGAGAATATTCTCCAATGCCATAATTCGATAGCGATCCATGCCCCAGTACTGCCGGGAGAGCTGATCCGCGTGACCACCGGTCTTTACGATTAGTTTCTCCTCGATCAAACCGATTGGATATTTGCGGGAGATCCGCAACCAGAGGTCATAATCCTCACAAACCGGAAGATTTTCATCAAACACTCCCACATCGTTGAAGACCCGTTGATGCACCATAACCGCCGACGGACTTACTATACAGAGCGGCAGACACTGTTTAAAAATCCAGCCGCCGTATTTGCGGTGTTTCTTCATGGGATTGACAAACTTTCCGTGGCGAATCCATTTTTCGTCGGTCTGCACAATCAGGAATTCCGGATTCTGCTGGACAAATTCTATCTGCCTTTCCAACTTTTCCGGCAGCCAGTAGTCATCAGAGTCCAGAAATGCGACCCAGCTGCCTTCGGATTTTTCCAGTCCGAAATTACGGCTGGAAGAGACCCCGCCGTGCAGCTTGGAGTAGTAACGGATTTTGTTACCGTATTTCTTCAGAATTCGATGGGTGTTATCCGTGGAGCCATCGTCCACCACGATAATTTCATAGTTTTGATAGGTCTGGTTCAGGACGGATTTGATCGCCCGCTCCAGCACTTCACCCCGATTATAAGTGGGAATGATTACCGATACTTTGCCCGGATCATCCATTGAGAAACATTCGCTCCTGATTTTCCTGCAGGATTTTGATCAAAATGACCAGCTGCTCACTTAAAATTTCAATCGCTTTGTCCAAATTCTGTTTAAATTTAAGTAAAGTTTCGGAATCCGCCGTATCGGAAATCACTTTCAGCGAAAGAAAGGACATTTTTTTTTGAAGACAGTAGCGGGCAACGGTAAAAGCCTCCATATCCACTGCGGCGGCTTGATAACCGGTCTGGAACTGCTGTCTAGTGCGGGCAGACAACACCGGTTCCGACACAGTCAAAAGCCGACCCCTTTGCCAATGAACCGGCATTAAGGTTTCCAGAAATTTATAATTATGGAATAATTCGGGCTGATCGATGATTTGCCCCTGATGATTAATAAAGGAAGATGCCAAAAAAGTCTGAAGGGGTGTTATCATCTCGTCAATGGCACCGGCGGTCCCGGCATTGATAGCCACATCGCCGGTAATCCTTCCGATCTCTGCCGGCTGCCGGAAACCGGGTGTTATCTTTTTAAATATCAGACGGACATCCTGCTCGCCGGCAAACACCGCTGACAGATGCTGTCGCAGCGGAGTCAGCTCACGGTTTAAAGCAACTGGAATGATAAAATTCAATAATACCCGAAATTAATCGATACCCTCTTCACCGGCAGCACCATGATCGGCAATTGCCCTTGCCCAGGATTCGGCATCCATCAGTTTGTACCAGCCACAATTGTTACAAATTTTGAAATAGGTCTTTTTGCCAAAATACGAACTCCTCCGGTAGACAATATTGCCGGAACATTTCTGACATTTTTCATCAATTTTGGAATCATAGGGAAGTTTCGTTTTTTTCTTACTGGCGTTGTATTTATCCGTCATTCAGATATCTCTCCGGTTGCTCATCATCTTTCATTGACTTGACTTAACATGTCACCTGTATTTTCCAAATATAAAACGTTGCTTTGTTCCCGTGCTAAATTCATAGATATATCTGGAATTGTCAAGAGTTTCTTTTCAGACGAACCAAACAATCGCTTGGGATATGACCCCGATCCATAACGGTATCTTTTGCAACCCCACGTCGGGTAGAACAGCCGAGCCGGCTTATTCAGAACAGCAAAGCGCGATCCGGAGCGGCTACTGGTTCATGGACTTGAGAAATTCGCGATTGCTGTTGACCCGCTTCATTTTTTCCAGCAGAAACTCCATTGCCTCTACGGGATTCATTTCGTTCAGCAGTTTGCGCAGCACCCAGACCCGGGCTAATTCAGCCGAGGACATCAGCAGTTCCTCTTTGCGGGTTCCGGAGCGGTTTACGTCAATTGACGGAAACACGCGGCGGTCGGTCAGCCGGCGGTCCAGGACGAGTTCCATATTGCCGGTGCCCTTAAACTCCTCAAAGATCACATCGTCCATCCGGCTGCCGGTATCTATCAGAGCAGTGGCAATAATCGTCAGGCTGCCGCCCTCCTCGATATTCCGCGCCGAGCCAAAAAACCGTTTCGGACGGTGCAGGGCATTGGCATCGATACCGCCGGATAAAATCTTGCCGCTGTGAGGCACTACAGCATTGTGAGCCCGGGCAAGCCGGGTGATACTATCCAGCAGAATGACCACATGGAAACCGAGCTCCACCATGCGTTTGGCTTTTTCCAGCACCATGTCGGATACCTGAACATGCCGCTCCGGTGGTTCATCAAAAGTAGAACTGACCACTTCCGCTTTCACCGAGCGCTCCATGTCTGTCACCTCTTCCGGACGTTCATCGATCAGCAGAACGATCAGGATGATCTCGGGATGATTCGTTGTAATACTGTTGGCGATCTGCTGCAACAGAATTGTTTTCCCGGTTTTCGGCTGGGCAACGATCAAGCCGCGCTGACCCTTGCCGATCGGGCATAAGAGGTCCATCACCCGCATGGAGAGATTCTTGTGGTCGGTCTCCAGCTGGATTCGGCTTTCGGGATAAAGCGGGGTCAACGTATCAAAGGGTTTTTTCGTTTTTACCTCTTCGGGATCCAGCATATTCACCGCATCCACCCGCAGCAGCGCAAAAAATTTCTCATTATCCTTGGGAGGTCGAATCTGCCCGGAAACAATATGACCGGTACGCAAACCGAATCGTTTGATCTGGGAGGGGGAGATATAGACATCATCGGGACCGGGCAGGTAGCTGAATTCTTCCGAACGCAGAAAACCGTAACCCTCATCCATTACCTGCAAAACACCCTGAGAAAAGATGCGACCCTCTTTTTGGGCACTGGCTTCCAGGATCTTGTAGATCAGGTCAATCTTCTTTAAACCGGTATGCTCCGGTATTTCCAGTTTCACCGCCAGATCGGTCAGGTCCTTGATTCGCATTGCTTGAAGCGATGCAATCGTCAGTTCTTTTTCCATTATTAATTTTTCCTATTATTAGATAGAATTAGTTCAAAAGTGATTTTCTGTTAATTGGCAGGTCGAAAATGTGGCCTAACTATTCACACCGGGAAATATAATGACTATTCGGCGATTGTCAAACATTTATTTTAAAGAAATCGTAAATCACCGACGAGAAGTAGTGGCTGCCCAGAATTAACAATCGGTCGTTGGCTCTGAGAGACCCCATTAAACGGCGGAATATCCGGCTGAAATCGGCATCCGCGGTCACCGGTATCTGAGGCAGATCGCGTTTCAGGGCGGTTGCCAGAACGTCTGCCGGAATGGATTTTTTCCCCGGTATCTCGGAGACCCAGACCGCCTTAGCGATATTACGAAGGATTTTCCCCAGATGCCCAACCTTTTTGGGGGCGCCAAGGGCAATCAGCAGGTTGAATTTTTCGGCGGGAAAGTTGCGCTTAAGGGTGAAAATCACCTGGCGGATACCGTGTACATTATGCCCAACATCATAATATATCAGCGGCTCCCGGGACAGGAGTTCCAGACGACCAGGCCAACGGGCAGTCGACAAGCCGGATGCCACGGCAGCGCCGGAAACCGGAAAAACGCTCAGTTTGCCTACGGCGGCAAGAACCGTCATCAGGTTGTCGATTTGATGATCTCCTATAAAGGGAAATTCCTGACAGTCAAGTGGATATTTGTCCGAGCAGATCCGGAGGATCTGTCGATCCGGATAGCGTGCCGTTACTTTGATATGACCGATCTCGGGAGCATAGAAAAAAGGAGCCTGTTTTTTACCTGCTTCCTGTGTGAGTAACTTTCGGATATGCGGTTTCTGCCCGGCGCAGACCACCGGTACCCCGGGTTTGATGATGCCGGCTTTTTCCAGGGCAATGCCCGCCAGGGTTTTTCCCAGAAATTCTTCGTGATCCTTACCAATAGGCGAAATTATTGACATCAGCGGTGTAGTGACATTGGTGGCATCGTACCGACCGCCCATGCCGGTTTCCAGAATGGCAACATCCACTGCCCGGTCAGCAAAATATTCCAGCGCCATTGCCGTAGTGGTTTCAAAAAAGGTGGTATCCAACTCCTCAATAAGCGGCTGGTGTCTGTCCAGAAACGCGACAATTTCACCGTCGCTGATTTGATCCTGATTGATGCGAATGCGCTCATTGAATCTGACGAGATGGGGAGATGTGTACATTCCGACACGCAGACCGGCTGCCTGCAACACAGATGCAAGCATTGCGCAGGTGCTGCCCTTACCGTTGGTTCCGGCGACATGGATAGTCGTCAGCATTGATTGGGGATTTCCGATTCTGTCCAGAAATTCTAGAATCCGCCTCAGCCCCGGCTTAATCCCCCTGCCGTCCAGACTGTAGAGGTAATCCAGCTGCTGTTGAAAATTACTTGGATGAAGCGGGGGGCGGGTCATGGGTGACAGTGGTCAAGCGAAATCCGCTGGATATTACTCAGCGACTGACCCAACAGCCGGCGGGCAATTTCTTCAAATCTCTGAGGAAAATCGCTGACATAAAACCGATAATCGGCTGTTTTTCCGGTTATATTTGCCAGCCCGTTCACCGAAATCTGCCGGCGAACCTCCAGGGCGGTCTGAACGGCGCTGTCTACAATCGCAATATTTCCGTCAAGGACTTTACGGATCGTGTTCTTGATGATCGGATAATGGGTGCAGCCGAGGATCAGTGTATCGATGGACTGCCGTGCCAGAGGTTCCAGGTAAACACGTGCCACCATTTCGGTAATCCTGTTATCGATCCAGCCCTCTTCCACAAGGGGCACAAAGAGCGGACAAGCCTGTGAATACACCATTACAGCGGAATCCATAGTCTGGAGTACGACGGTATATTTTCCGGCGGAAACCGTCGCGCTTGTCCCGATAACGCCGATTCGCTTGCCGGTACTCTGCGCCAGCGCCGCCCGCGCCCCGGGTTCGATCACCCCGACGACTGGAACCGTGCTGACCGCCTTGACCTCTTCCATGGCAACGCTGGAAACGGTATTGCAGGCGACCACAATCAGTTTGACACCTTGCGTCTGCAGAAACCGGGCAATCTCAATGGCATACTTCTGGATAGTCTCGGGACTCTTTGTACCATAGGGTACCCGGGCGGTATCGCCGAAATAGATTATCGACTCCCGAGGAAGGTGCACCATCAGCTGTTTCACGACGGTCAGACCACCCAGACCGGAATCAAAAACGCCGATCGGTCGCGGGTTGACATTCGTCTTATCCGGAAAGGGATTTATCACTGACCTCCTTAAATTCGAGGATACTCCGGTATATCGCTTCGGCAATTTTCTGGCGATGCTTGGCGCTGTTTAATTTCCGGGCCTCCTCTTTGTTGGTATTATACCCCAGCTCGCAAAGCAGTTTTGGCATATCGGCACCGACGAGAACATAAAATCCCGCCTGTTTAATACCGCGGTTCTTCTGGGGCACCAGCTGTGTGAATTTTTTGGACATAATGCTGGCAATCAGCTCACTATCTTTCATATTGGTCGAATGTACCATATTGGCGAGAATATTGGTAATGTCATCATAGCCCTGATACTTCAGTTTGTCCTCCTCATCTTCCAGATGGATAACCGAGTTCTCCGCTTCGGCGATTTTAATCGCCTCTTCGGATCGACCGGGGCGCAGCAGATAAAACTCCAGCCCCTCAGCGTTCGAGATTTTCGGCGTGGCATTGACATGCAGGCTGATGAAGAGTTTGCCACCCTCTTTGTTGGCGATCTCAGCACGCTTCCAAAGGGGTACGAATACATCAGTTTTACGAGTATAAACAACATTAATATCGGTGTTTTTCTCCAGCAGACGCCCGACGCGCAAGGCAATATCCAGCACGATATCCTTTTCATGCATATAGCCCCAATGACCGGGTGTGCCACCGTCCTTGCCGCCATGTCCGGGATCCAGCACGATCGTATCAATGATCCAGGCGGTCTTCGCCTCCTCAATTTTTCGCCGGATATCGCGATTCAGGGGCAAGAACAGCGAGAGCAAAATCTCGCTTTTTCGCAAATCGAAATGGACATCCGCCGATTTAAAACGCCGGTTCAGCTGAAACCCGATCTGAACGGAGGAGCCGGTAGGCAACGCAATGACCCGTTGAAAGGAATTGGTGGGATAGATAGATGAGAGACCGGCGGAGTCACCATCGGCTCCGTTAATCGTCAGATAAAACCAGTTATCTCCCTTAAAAAAGCTGGAAAAATCCGAATCAGTAAAGGATCCGAGCGTCCTGATCCGCACCTCTACGCCGTTGGCTTTCTCCTCGAACTGAATACCGGCCAGAGTTTTCGGTCCGCCCACGGGAGACACGGACGGTGGCTTTTGGTGCGACACCCGGTTTTCATGGACAAAGACCGAACCTCCCGTCTTCTCTATCGTGTAGCGCAATTCGGGCAGAGAATTTTGCTTTAATAACGACAAAAACGAAGTCACCGGAACAAATATTTCGTCATCGATCAGACGCGCCGGAGCAGACATCTGAAATACCTGGGCATCTACCATCAAAAAACAGTTGTTCGCCGTTAATTTTACCTTGTTCCGGTCGAAGAAGAGAACGATTTTACCGGTCTCTTTCCGGTAGTAAGTCCGCACAGCCAGCGCGTCGGCAAAATCCTGCGCCGAGACATAGCGGATCGCACCGATCGTGAGGACGGTAATGTTCTGATCCGGCTTTTTAGGCACCGGTTGGCTGATCAGCAGCTTTTCCGGTACCGCTCCGACCAGTATTAACTGTAGTGCTATGAATATAAAAAAAAGTCTGTGTTTCATTCCATTCCGGCAGGAAATTACGAACTAACACCTCATAAATCAACTACCATCTGGAATTCCAGCAGAAAAGTGCGGCTGGCTTTGGTGTCCGCCAGGAGTCGCCGCTTTTGAGTTTTCAGTGAAACAGCCGCCTTCGTGCCGTTTTCAAAGTGGTGTTGCATGGTCCCGAAATAGCGCCGTCCGGTACCCGTCAGCGACACCATGTTGAAACGCATGGGAATACCCGCTTCATAGAGATAGATGCGAGTATCAAAGTTCGGTGAAAAGAAGTGTGTTGTCCCCAAGGTCAGCGACAGGTTGTCCTGCTTTCGGAAGGTACCGGCGATGCTGGCGGCAGACGAATACTGTCGATTCACTGCGTTCACAACGCCCCTTAATGTCAGATTTATCCCTGACCAAACATAGTATCGCCCGACAGCAGATAGCTGGTGCCTGGCATTCGCTGTTCCGCTTATTGCCCGTTTCAGACGCAGCCTCAGACTATGGTGTCCCACCCAGATGCGGTCCAGAAAGGCAACGGCTTCCGTACCTCCGTGCGGTTCGGTTCCGTTTGCCAAGGAGCGGTGTTGGGCAAAAAAATCAATGTATCCGCCGGTTTTGAACCCCTTTTTCAAACGGCACTCCAGACCCATATACAGCCCCTGCTCGTTTCCGCCGACACTGGTGTATTCCTTCATCACCGACATCAACCGTGTGCCGTAATGGTCACAAAAATAGCGGTATTGAACACCAATACTGATGTTTTCTACCCGACAGACAAATCCCTGCATGAGAGCATAATTTTGCGGATTGAGCAGCGCTATTTCGCCTGAGAAACGCCAGTCGCCCCACCGAAATTTGTGGAAAAGCGAAACACCCCGCCGCCGGTTTTGATTGCCGTATGCAGCGATGGGATGGGAATAGACGGACTGAAAAACCATTAATCCCAGAAACACCCAATCGCTTTTCAGATGCAGACCGCCACCGATAGTGTTTTCCAGCAGGGTATCTTTGGCAGCCCATTCGGAATCCGTACTGTGGGTTCCGGTTTCCCGAAAACCGGATACCATCGAATCCTCAATAGTTGCATCGAGGCGCTGCCGGGAGACAAAGGAGAACAGCGTCAAACGGTGTCCCTCCCTGCTGAAATAGCCACCCCACAGATAGCGGTTTTCATCGGCACTGTTGTGTGGGCTGAGCCGCGGCGTTCCCGCCATGACATTCCCACTGACTGAAGTACCTTTGAACGCCAGATTGCTGCGTGAAAACAGCAATCCGTGACCCCAGTTCAATTTATACGCGGCAAGCCCGACAGTGTAGAAATCCGAAAAGGGGTGTGTGGTAACACTCATATTCCGGTAATCAAAAAGCTGCTTCTCTTCCCGGTCGCGCTCGACAATAAATCCGATCGTCAGGCGGGGCTGCGCCACGATGTTGCCCCGCAGCTGACTCCTGTTTAAATCTACCTCCTCCTTCTGGTGAACCGAAATATAATTCACCAGATTCATCGCCCGGTTAAAACGGTCCCCATCGATTCGAAAAAACAGCTTCACTGTCTGCAGGCTGCGTTGATCCAGCTGCGCCGCATCCTGAAACTGTTGCCAGTCGTCAAACCCGGGGCTGTTCTTTTTCAGCGCCACCAGCCGGTCTATCAACGCATCATTTAGCGGCAGCATTTCGATATCCGCCGTTGTTGAGCGGTTCCATTCCAGCGGGTTGCTGATAAAATCCTCCAGGTAATTTTCCAGTTGCTCCTCTGAAATTTGCTCCTCCAACAGTGACAAGTCGATGCCGGTATCACTCAGATCATAGCCGAAAATGCATAAGGGTAAGACCACCGAGAGCACCAGGAATTTTGCGATTTTCATCAGAAACCGCATCCAATGCCGTAATAAATAGTATAGGGCAGCACCTGATGGTGCTGATAGGCAAGATCGATACTCAACCCTTTCAGATGGAGCGCAAGACCGCCGGAATATCGGTCAGGATTAAGCTGCACACCAAATTTCAGATCCAGGAACCGGAGAGGACG
>JBNGDF010000021.1:0-3498 GCA_049975265.1 Fidelibacterota bacterium | reverse complement strand
AGTGGAATTCTCACAGCCCGTGATCATTACATGATACAAATCGAGAGCAACACCCAGCGTCAGTACATTTTGTACACTCTGACCGTAGCGGATACCCAGCGTCTTTTCCTGATAGATCTGATTACCGAAATTGTGAATTCCAAACCCGATCTGACGCTTTTTTTGGAATTTCCAGAGCCCCTTTGCCTGATAATAATCCAAACCCGTCAAACCGAACAGGCGGGAATAATCCGCCCGCAGGTAGAGATCGCCATCCTGTAACAAACAAGCCGGATTCAACGATCCCGGATAGAGTGATGCAATCGAGCCCAGGGCAACCGTCGAGGCATTGATTATCTGCACTTCAAAGGCAGCCGAACAGGCGACCGTCAGAAGCAGCAACGCGCCGAAAAACCTGCATTTCATTATCAGCAATCCATCCGATAATCCGGCATACTATCACAACCAGCCATTTATCGCAATCAATAAACAACCGACACCGTCTGTAAACGGTCTCAATTTCTCTTTTTTATTTGTTCGGTCAATCAGATGAGGTCTCAGCAAAATGTCATCTGACAAACCGTATTATTGGTTATTTTTTCTTCTTCTTGGCTTTTGTCGAATTTTCAGCCAGACGCTCACTGCTGGGCACAAAGGTATTCAGCTTCTCCCGGACGATCATGGGGTGATCGCGGTTGTGCAGACAGATGATCCCCTCGATCATGAACTCCTTCATCATGATTTCCTCGTCGGAACGGCGCTTCAGTTTGCCGCCGATGGGAATAAAAACAAGATTAGCGAGAAGCAAGCCGTAAAAGGTCGTTAACAGTGCCAGCCCCATACCACCCAGCAGCTCCTTAAATTTACTGGCAACGTCAAATTCAAAAGAGCTTGCCACGGTTCCGATGCCCATTCCACCACCGGTAAAATTTTTCATCATGACGATGAGTCCGACAATCGTGCCGACCATCCCGAACGCCGGGGCATAAGTGCCCATGTAGAAAAAAATCTCCTGACCGATGGTGTGGCGCTTCTGCATATTCGCCAACTCCAGATTCAGGTAATTGCGAAGACGGTCCTGATCTTTTTCATTGATGGCAAGTTCAACGCCGGCGCGCATGAAGCGGTCCTCCACCTTGCTCAGTTCGCCCTCCAGCGCCATCAGGCTCTGCTTGCGGGCAATGGCGGACAGATCGGTGAACTGGTCGATGATTTTCTGATAACCGCCTTTTGTCCGTCGAAAGGCGTTCTTCAGCACTTTGAATACGCCCAGCACATTCTTCATCGGATAGTTGACGAAGGTCGCTGCCAGAGTACCGCCCAAGACGAGCAGAAGCGCCGGCAAGTTCCAGAAAAACTCCGCCGAACCGCCCTTTGCCGTAATGGAATAAACAACTAATGCCATTCCTGTAGCAAGCCCGAATAGCGTGGCGACATCCATAAACAGCTCTCTATGATTTACTTGCCATACATATGTGTCGCATAAAAATTACAATAAATATCCGATAATGCAACATCAATTTTTGATGGGCTTCTCGATCACCCGGAAAACCTTTTCACCCTTTTTCGCCATGCGGTACTTTTCCCGTGCCAGTTTTTCAATATATGCCAGATCCGATTCCAGACGGCTCCGCTCCGCCTGCAGCGAATCCTGCTCCAGCTTCAGAGCCGTGATATGATGCTGCAGCTGCCGTTTTTGTTTATTCAATAAATAGATCTGATAAAGCCCGTAATCGCCGATGACAAAAAAGATAATGAAGAGAGTAATCAGCGACAGGACCCCCAGAATCCAGTAGAGTCGCCGGATATTGGCGGCTTCGGGTTTTGGCCGGTACCGGGCTCTGGGGGCCTTTTTCGCCATTATTTCAAAATATCCAAACCCCAGAAGAGTGCTTCGTCTTCCAGCTCCTCTTCAATCCGCAGCAGCTGATTGTATTTACAGATGCGATCGGTGCGACAGGCGGAACCGGTCTTGATCTGGCCGGCGTTGACCGCCACCGCCAGGTCGGCAATGGTGGTGTCTTCCGTCTCACCGGAACGATGGGAGATCACGGTGGTGAAACCGGCACGATGCGCCATGCTGATGGCATTTAACGTCTCTGTCAGGGTGCCGATCTGATTCAGCTTAATCAAAACCGAATTGATCGCCTTTTCTTCAATCGCACGCCCAATTCGCTCAACGTTGGTCACAATCAGATCATCGCCGACAATCTGGATTTTACTGCCCAGCTCCTTCACCATGTATTTCCAGCCGTCCCAATCGTCTTCCGCCAGACCGTCCTCGATGGAAACCACCGGATACTTGGTGACGATATCCTTGTAATACTGCACCATCTCCTGCGAAGTCAGGGCACGCTTTTCGGACTTCAGCTCGTACTTTTTGGTCTCTTTATTGTAAAATTCCGATGACGCCGGGTCCAGCGCAATAAACAGCTGCTCACCGATTTTATAACCGGTCTGTTCGGCGGCTTCTAGGATCACCTCGATGGCTTCGATATTGGAACGCAGGTTCGGCGCAAAACCGCCCTCATCGCCGACGGAAGTATTCAAACCCTTTTTCTTCAGTACGGCTTTCAGATGGTGAAAAGTCTCTACGCCCATCTGGAGCGCCGCGCGGAAGGATTCGGCACCGCAGGGAAAGATCATGAATTCCTGCAGGTCGACATTGTTATCCGCATGGCTGCCGCCATTCAGAATATTCATCATGGGAACCGGCAGGACCCGGGCGTTGGTTCCGCCGATGTAGCGGTAAAGCGGGAGACCGATTACATTGGCGCCGGCTTTTGCAACGGCGAGAGAGACGCCGAGAGTGGCGTTGGCGCCCAGCTTGCTCTTATTGGGCGTGCCGTCCAGCTCCAGCAGGATATTGTCGAGGTAGGCCTGATCGAGAACATCCTCACCGATGATTTCCGGCGCAATGATCTCATTGACATTCTGAACGGCTTTCAGGACGCCCTTGCCCATAAAGCGGCTCTTGTCGCCGTCTCGTAGCTCCACAGCTTCATGCTCGCCGGTGGAAGCTCCGGAAGGCACGGCGGCACTACCGTAAAATCCGCTTTCTGTCCATAATTCCACTTCAATGGTAGGATTTCCCCGTGAATCCAGAATCTCACGGGCATTTACATCAATTATCGTACTCATGTTACACTCCTTTTATGGTTAGCCGGTTATCCAAAAAATCCGGTTGAATTTACAGATTCACAGAGACTTAATCAATGGTGACCGCTGATTTCTCTCGCTCCCCGGGTAAACCTCAGAAAAAAATCACTCTAAACCTGGTTAGGGGGTTGTACGCCGTAATCGTACCGTCTGCGATTCGGAGCACAGCCCAGACAGGTGAATATGTGCCGGCAGTGAGCCTCCGACAGAACTAATATTACATTTGATAAGAATCCTACTTCACCAGCACCACTTTCTGATTCAATCGGTGTTCCGTGGAACGATACACAATGAAGTAAACACCGGTGGGCACGACTAACCCGGAACCGGCGTGTCCGTCCCATCGGATCGTATGATAAC
>JBNGDF010000020.1:0-42075 GCA_049975265.1 Fidelibacterota bacterium | reverse complement strand
TATGTGCGGGAGCTGGAAAAACTCGGTGTTCTGGAGCGCGGGAAATACAATGCCAAGCGGGCGCTGACGGTGTCGGACCAGCCGGGGTATAATGAATTGCCACTGCTTGGTCTGATTGCGGCAGGCTATCCGCTGGAAGCGGTGGAGAATCGCGAAACCATCGAGGTACCACTTTCGTACATTCATCCTGACAACTACGTTTTGAGGGTCAAGGGCGATTCCATGATTGATGACCATATTGAGGATGGTGATTATGTGATTGTCCGCCGGAAACCCGAGGCGTCGCCGGGACAAACCGTGGTGGCTTTTGTCAATGGTGAAGCCACACTGAAACGCTATTATCCGAAATCCGGTGGCGTCGAGTTACATCCCCGCAACCCGGATTATGAAGTGATTCGGGTATCTCCGGAAGACGAATTTCGCATTGGTGGAGTGGTTCTGGCAATCCTGCGGCAGTATGAGTGAGAGATTGTGACACGGAGTTGCGCGGAGATGGACACGGAGAGCCACGGAGATATTTTATGTATTTAATAATGGTGCCCAGTGTAGCTCTGTGTCATCTCAGTGAACCTCTGTGTAAAAGGAGCTGGTTTGCTAATGAAATTTAATGTGAGTATTCGGGAAACTGTTTGCAATGTGAGAGATTGTGACACGGAGTTGCGCGGAGATGGACACGGAGAGCCACGGAGATATTTTATGTATTTAATAATGGTGCCCAGTGTAGCTCTGTGTCATCTCAGTGAACCTCCGTGTAACTAAAAAAACCATGTACGACGGGATTTATCATATCAGGTTAGAAGATTTTGAACTCCAGGCGGAGCGCATTCTGGACAGCAGTCTGCGGACGCGACCGATTGCCGTCATTTCCTCTCATCATCAGAATGGCAGTATTGTGGCATTGTCACCGGAAGCCAAAGAGGAGGGGCTCTGTCAGGGCTTGAAGGTTTCGGTAGCCCGGAAAATGTCGCACAGTGTACGACTTCTGCCTTACAATGCAACCCTGTATGCCAGGCTGCATCATCATCTTTACCAGATGGTGGCGAGCTATTCGCCCGTCGCCGAACCCGCAGCATTCGGGCAATATTATCTCGATATGAACGGGATGCGCAATATTTACAAGGATGATCTGAGAACCGGCGGACTGATTATAACAGACATACGCAATCGTATGAGCATGAGCAGCCAGATCGGTATCAGCGCCAATAAACTGGTGAGCAGCATTTCCACGGCAGTCGTTCCCGATAAAATATACCGTGTGGAATGGGGCAACGAACCCCGTTTCCTGGCACCGCTGCCATCGCAGGTTTTGCCTGCCACCAATGAAAAAGCCGTCAGCCGGATGATCAAATTTCTGTTTCTTTACCAGGTGAAAAATATCCAGACGATTATCAATCAATCGGAATCCGGGAAGACGCTGTTTGGTCAGCATTACCGCAGGTTGGCTATGGAAGCCCACGGTCGCGATAATTCCGCAGTTAAGCCGCCGCAGCTGCGGGATCATATTATCAGGCAGACTGTTTTGGAGGAGGATACCAACGATGAAGATATTTTAATTGCCACGGTTCGGAATTTAGCTGAGCAGCTTGCCTATCGGCTGCGCCGTCGTTGTCAGGTTGCCCGATCACTGCGGTTGGAAGTCCATTACACCGATGGATTCAAGAAATCTTGCAGCGGTGCGGTGCGCTACAATGATGACGAAACCGTGATTAGCGAAGCGATTGCGCTGTTTATCCGGGCCAATTACCGGCGCAATCGCATCCGGTCACTCTTGCTGGATGCTACAAATTTCAAGGCTGTCAATGAGCAGATGGAATTGTTCAGAGATAACCGACCCGATAGGCTTTCGGTGACGCTGGATAAAATTCGGGATAAATACGGATTCGGGAGCATCTGTTCGGCGGCAAGCCTGCTGATACCGAAGAAGAAAGAGATTATGACACGGAGCAACACGAAGGATTCACGGAAAGCCACGGAGATTTTTTCTTTTTTAAATAGTGCTCAGTGTAACTCCGTGTCTTCTCTGTGCACCTCTGTGTAACTATAAAGGAGCTTTTGTGAAATTCGCTGATCTGACGGAGAAAATTATCAAAGTTGCGCTGGAAGTCCATAGCCAGTTGGGTCCTGGTTTGCTCGAATCGACTTATGAAGAGTGTCTGGTTTATGAATTACAGAAGATGGGATTGTATACCGAGCGCCAGAAACCGATACCGCTGGTTTACAAAGAAATTCAGTTGGAATGTGGATACCGGATTGATATTCTGGTCGATAATAAAGTGATCGTTGAGTTGAAATCGATCGATGAAATCTCACCGGTTCATGAAGCCCAGATACTGACTTATCTGAAACTGGCGAAAAAAGAAGTTGGGTTATTAATCAATTTCAATGTCAAACAGTTAAAAAACGGTCTTAAACGTTTTGTAATGTGAGAGGATTATGACACGGAGCAACACGAAGGATTCACGGAAAGCCACGGAGATTTTTTCTTTTTTAAATAGTGCTCAGTGTAACTCCGTGTTACCTCTGTGTATCTCCGTGTAGCTAAAAAACCATGTTTGTCCATCTGAATACACACTCGACATTTTCCAAAATGCGCGGCACCGCTTCGCCTCAGGAGCTGCTTGCCCGGGCGCAAGCCCATGGTCAGCAATATCTGGCATTGACCGAAGTCAACGGACTCTGGGGGTTTATCCGATTTGTCCAATTGGCGAAGGAGGCGGCTATTAAGCCCATAGCGGGCACAAATATCCTCAGTGCGGGTGAGGATACCATTTTGCTGGCGGAAAGCCGGCAGGGCTACGAAAACCTGTGCCGGATTATTTCGGCAGTCCACGATGATCCGGAACGGTCCGTTACAGATTTGCTGGCAAAGCGGAAGTCCGGGCTGTTTGTCCTGAGTCACCAGGAGACGGTTCTGGCAAAACTGGCGTGTTTCGTGCCGGAGACGCACCTGTTTGTGGAATTGCGCCCCGGTGTTACGGAACGGCATGCCTGGCAGCTGAGTCGCCTGTTTCATCTGGAGATTGTCGCCACCGGCGATGTCTGTTTTCTGAATCCCAATGATCAGAAAACCCATAAAATCCTGCGAGCCATTGATAGAAACAAGACATTATCGCAATTGGAGTCCGGCGATTATAAGAGTGAACGCCATTTCTTTCGTTCCGAAAAGGAGATGATCAGGCTCTTTCCCAACAGCCTGGCGGCGATCAACAACTCCCAATATCTGGCGGAACGCTGCAAGACCGACTGGAATTATGTGAATACGATTTTCCCGAACATGTCACTGAAGGAAACCTATAAAGCCAACCGGCAGTTGCGTAAGCTGGTGTACGAAGGCGCCAAACGGCGTTACGGTGCGATCAGTGAAAAAATCAGAGACCGGATCGAGTACGAATTGAAGCTGATCACGCAGAAGGGTTTTGCACCCTATTTCCTGGTAGTCTGGGACATTGTTCGGCAGACAAACTCTACGATTGGGCGCGGTTCCGGAGCAGCGTCGGTGGTCAGCTACTGCCTGTTCATTACTCAGGTGGACCCGATTAAGTACAACCTGGTTTTTGAGCGGTTTATTCATCCGGAACGGGTTGACATGCCTGATATTGATGTGGATTTTCCCTGGGATGAGCGCGACGACATTCTGGATTACATTTTTAAAAAATATGGCAATGAACGGACTGCTATGGTGTCCAGCCAGGTATTTATGCAGCCGCGGTCGGCAATCAGAGAAGTGAGCAAAGTGTATGGTTTGTCAAATGAAGAGATAAAGTCGGTCACAAAGCGGATCGGGTATTTTGCCCGCAAAACTCAATTGCTGGAATGGATTCGCAATGATCCCCGCTTCAAAAACATTGATCTTGATGATACATTGCTTCAGATTATTCAGCAAAGTGAAAAGATCGTTGGTGCGTTTCGCACGTCGTCGGTACATCCCGGCGGCATTATTATTGCGCCCGATGAAATCCGCAAGTACGTGCCGGTGCTGGTTGCACCAAAGGGTGTTCAGATTGTGGAGTGGGAAAAAGATCAGGTCGAAGATTCGGGATTGTTGAAGATTGATATCCTCGGTAACCGCTCGCTGGCGGTGGTGCGGGACACGTTGAAGCAGATTGGGCTGTATCGCAGCGAATATATGGATTATCACAAAATCCAGCCCATCGGCGATCCAAAAACCGAAGCGTTGATGAAAGCCGGGCGCACCATGGGCGTGTTTTATATCGAAAGCCCGGCGACCCGGCAACTACTGCAAAAGGCGGGCAAAGTGGATTTTGAGCATGTGGTGATTTACTCGTCGATTATTCGCCCGGCGGCGAACCGTTTTATCAATATTATGCTGGAGCGGATTCATGGTAAACCCTGGAAATTGCTGCATCCCGATTTGAAATGCCTGTCAGAGAGCTACGGAATTATGGTGTACGAGGAGCAGGTCTCCATGGTGGCGCGGGACATTGCCGGTTTCGGCTATGCGGAATCCGACTACGTGCGCAAGGTTATTTCCCGTCCGGCGCTGGCGCATTTAGTTCCAATCTGGAGACAGAAGTTCATCGACGGGTCCGTGCATCGCGGCTATACCCGGGAATTGGCGGAGACGCTCTGGAGCATGATTGAGTCCTTTTCCGGTTATTCCTTTTGCAAACCGCACTCGGCGTCTTACGCCATGCTGTCCTTTACCTGCGCCTATCTGAAAGCCCATTACCCGGCGGAATTCCTGGCGGCGGTGATCTCCAATCAGGGCGGTTATTATTCGGCGTTTGCTTATTTGAGTGAAGCCCGGCGCTTTGGTATCAAAATTCTGCCGCCTTATGTCAATACCAGTTGGCGGGAATACCGCGGGCGTAAGGACCGGATTCGGATAGGATTCATGGCAATCAAAAACCTGCAAAGCAAGGCGGTAGCTGCGATTCTGGCGGAGCGCAAAGCCGGTGAGTTCAAGTCATTGAAAGATTTCCTGGTGCGGGTGGATATTGATCTGGCGGATGCCATGGCACTGACCAACGCCGGCTGTTTTGCGGAGCTGGAGCCGGAAATGAATCACAAGGAAATCGCATTTCAGGTCGCCAGCTATTACCTGCAGGACGGGGTGGGAGAACCGGTGCAGATTCCCTATTCCCGGGAGCCCCTGACGCATCAGGAACGCATTACGCTGGAGATTGAATCTTTCGGATTCCCGATTTCCGAGCATCCGCTGGAACGCTATCTGCCGGTTTTAGGCGATCGGGTCCGTAAAGCGAGGGATATCCCGCAACTCGTGGGGCAGACGATTAACCTGGCGGGGGTTTACATTACCCGCAAAGTAACCTCAACCCGGCAGCGCGAACCCATGGAGTTTGTGACCTTTGAAGATGAAACCGATATATTTGAATGCGTGATGTTTCCGGAGATTTATAAAGAATTCGGCGATCTGCTGAACTGGGAAAGCCTGTTTGTAATTCGGGGAAAGGTGGAGGTCGCATTTGGTGTTCATACAATTACGGTGGAGAAACTGGGCAGTTTGCGGCGGATTACGGAGAAACTGATGCCGAAGAAAGAAGGGATTATTCGTAAACCGGTTATGACGGAAACCCGCTATGCGACGGAATGGTGAGAGATTTTTTGACACAGAGGTTCACAGAGTTAACACAGGGAAACACGGAGAAATGTTTATGTTGAAATTAAATTGCAATAAGTGCTGTTCTTTGCTGATTCTTTGTGATCTAGGCATTTGAAGTGAAATATTAATAAAATCTCTGTGCATCTCAGTGGATTCTCTGTGAAACTCCGTGTAAATTAGAACCGTGTGCGGGCGAAAGACATTAACCAAAGGTAAGATGGAGATCATCGAGGAGCTGTCCATCCAGATATGGGACGATTCCTTTGATCATCAGCCCAATTACAACGTAGCACCGACGGCAACCATGCCGATTTTGATATATGACGGTCAGCGAATTGTCAAACCGATGCGGTGGGGATTGGTTCCCATCTGGGCACAGGATAAACCGAATCCGCCCATCTTTATCAATGCCCGTTCCGAGACGCTGACGGAAAAGCGGAGTTTTTCTGACTTGCTTGCGAATAACCGCTGTGTTGTCATTACTGATGGTTATTATGAATGGCAAAAAATATCTACAGGGAAGCAGCCGTATTACATCACAAAGCCGGATCGGCGGATTTTACCGATGGCTGGTCTCTGGTCACAAGTATCTGATAATCAGGGAAATCCGGTATTTACCTATACTGTCATCACAAGTGCGGCAAGCCAAGAACTGGAATTTATTCATCCGCGAATGCCGGCAGTTTTACAGCCGGATCAGCTGGATGTCTGGTTGCAGTGTGACGGTAACCGCCTCCATGAGGCTCTGAAAATCCTGAAACCCTGTTCCGGTGAATTGGAAGCTTATCCTGTATCAACGTATGTCAATAATGTTCAAAACAACTCGCCACGCTGTATCGAACCGCTAAACACCGCACCGACGAACCTTTTCCAATAAAATCACATTTTCCGACAAAAACATTGAATTTGACAGATATTCTGCCAATATTTGGTCGGTTTTCAGACGTAGTATTGAAAAATTAAGAAAGAACTACAGTTTATCCATTTTTAAGGAGAAGCAATGCAGGAAAAATATTCGATTAGTCCGGCGGGTGAGAAATTCAGAATTCCGAATGAAAACGAGTACCAGTCTGAGTTTTTGAGGCTGAAAGAGCGGGTACAAAGTGAGCGTGAAAAAGGGCGTGAAATTGTCGTGGTTATGGGGGTTGGTTTTGTGGGTGCTGTAATGGCGGCAATTGTGGCGGACACCGTGGATAAAAAGGGTAATCCTTCGAAGTTTGTAATCGGGATGCAGCGCCCCAGCGTGCGTAGTTTTTGGAAAATTCCACTGCTGAATCGGGGCGTTTCGCCGGTCAAAGCCGAAGACCCTGAAGTGGACCCGATGATCAAGCGGTGTGTGAAGACGAAAAAGACCCTGATCGCCACTTATACTTACGACGTACTGAAACTGGCGGATGTGGTTGTCGTCGATGTGCAATGCGATTATTTGAAAGATGATCTGGGAAATGTCCGTACCGGTCAGACCGATATGGCGGCACTGGAAAAATCGATTGGCGTAATTGCCGAACATATTTCGCCGGAAACGCTGGTGCTGATTGAAACGACGGTGGCGCCGGGCACAACGGAGCATGTAGCGTTTCCAATTATGAAAGATATTTTTAAAAAACGCGGTATTAAGTCTGATCCGCTTTTAGCTCATAGTTACGAACGGGTGATGCCCGGTCGGCATTACGTGGCAAGTATTCGCGATTTCTGGCGCGTTTGCAGCGGGATTAATGACAAAGCCCGTGAAAAGGTTGTAAAGTTTCTGAATGAGGTTTTAAATACGGATAAATTCCCACTGACGGTTATGGATCGCCCGATTGAATCGGAGACAGCCAAGATTGTGGAAAACAGCTACCGTGCAACGATTCTAGCGTTTCTGGATGAGTGGAGTCTGTTTGCAGAGCGAAACGGCGTCGATTTAATCAAAGTCATCAATGCGATTAAGGTTCGTCCGACGCACAGCAATATGATTTTCCCCGGTCCCGGCATCGGCGGTTACTGTCTGCCGAAAGACGGTGGTTTGGGTATCTGGGCGTATCGACATATTCTCGGCTGGAATGACGATATTTTTAAAATGACCCCGGTGGCGATTGATATTAACGATACCCGGGGTTTGCATGCTGCCGAATTGACTAGAGATGCACTGCGGAACATGGGTGAGCAAATCGCCGCTGCGCAAGTACTGGTACTGGGTGCAGCGTACCGGGAGGATGTGGGCGACACCCGTTACAGCGGCTCGGAAATTATCGTCCGTAAACTGACGGAAATGGGCGCCGAAATTCGCGTCCACGATCCCTATGTTCAGCATTGGTGGGAATTTGAATTGCAGGACAGCTATCCCAGTCCCGATCACAGCAAGGCGCGGTTTTTCAGAAATCAGGAAAAATTGAAAGAGCTGCGTATTGAACAGAATCTGGACAAAGCCCTCAACGGCGTAAAAGCCGTTATATTGGCGGTCCGGCATGCGGCTTACCTTGATCTTGATCCCGAATATGTAGTTGGAAAAATCGGTCAACCGGCGGCAATTATTGACTGCTTTGGAATTTTGGATGATGACAAAATCCGCAGATACTTTGAACTGGAATGTGAAGTCAAGGGGTTGGGACGCGGTCATATTCAGCGTATCAAGGATGATGTGCGTCAGAATCAGTAAGGCGGCGGTTGTTTTGGATTAATGGTGAGGTTTGATGCGTAATATTCGCTGGGGAATCATCGGCTGCGGCGATGTGACGGAGCGTAAAAGCGGTCCGGGTTTTCAGAAAGCGAAAAATTCCGAACTGGTTGCAGTCATGCGCCGGAACGGTCAATTAGCACGGGATTATGCCCGACGTCACGGGGTTCCCAAATGGTATGATGATGCCGATTTATTGATCAACGATCCTGAAGTGGATGCCGTTTACATTGCTACGCCGCCATCGTCTCATAAAGAATACACGTTCAAAGTCGCTCAGGCGGGAAAGCCGGTTTATGTAGAAAAACCGATGGCTTGCAGCTACGTCCAATGTCAGCAGATGATTGATGCCTGCGAAAAAGCCGGAGTGCCGCTTTTTGTTGCTTATTACCGTCGGGCACTGCCGCGGTTTTTAAAAATTAAACGAATTATCGAAAGGGGCGATATCGGTGATATTCGGGCAGTCAATGTCACATTTTTACGGGAAATATCCGACAAAGACCGTCAAAAGGAGTATCACTGGCGCATTGATCCGAAAATTGCCGGTTGCGGGTACTTCTGCGACCTTGGTTCACATATGATTGATCTGATGCAATATCTGCTGGGCTCTATTTCCGAGGTAAACGGTATTTCCAAAAACCAAGCCGGTTTGTACGAAGCCGAAGACATTGTCAGCGCCAACTATAGATTTGAAAATGGTGTATTGGGTTCGGGTATTTGGTGTTTTACTTCAAGTGAAAACCTTGATCAGACGGATATTATCGGATCTAAGGGCAGAATCAGGTATGCAACCTTTGGTGATTCTCCGTTTATCGTGCATACAAAACATCGCTATAAAGAATACAAAATTGATTCTCCGAAACATATCCAACAGCCGTTGATCCAGACGATCGTTGATGAACTCAGCGGGCGGAGGAGATGCCCCAGCACCGGCAGGACAGCCGCGCAGACCAACCAGGTGATCGATCAGGTCCTCGGAAGGATGCAGCGGCAGTAGATGTCGCAGCGTACATAGGTTCCGGACGGGGACGCCCAGAACCGGAAAACAACATGACGATGCAGTCCGCCGAATTCCGACCTCGATTAATCGGAGTCATTCAGGGAGGAGCGACTTCACAAACGGAGTAATCTTCGTTAATCCACTGGTTACAGCGTTCCTACGCCGTAAGTTCATTCATCACGTCGCAGGAGCAACATGACGAGAGGAACATTACCGCAATTGCTCAATCATTTTCCGGATTTTTGTGAAATGCGATCCCTGCCAGTAAATTTTTCCACAATCAGGGCACTTCTTAAAGTTATTAAAATGGTAAGCGGTTTTTTCTGGTATTCGGTTTGTGATCTCTGTCTTATCAACTTCTTCCAAAAGTCCGTTACAGCACGGGCATCGTGTGAAAGGCAACATACTGTTTTGTAACTGAAAATAACGGATGACCTCTTGCAATTGTTTGCTGGAATTTGTATTACGAATCCAGTAACCGTGGGTAACAGTATTGTGTTTCAGAATGCCTCTGTCCCGGGTCAGAATGATGCGCTTTTCATTCAGGGACAGGCAAATGATCTCATTGTCAGAATAGTTATTTTTGTAGAGAGTGTCAAAACCGCCCAGCCTGAGTTTTCGCGCCAGCCTGCCCAGATTGACATCGGCAATAAATTTTGTATTTCGCAGCGGTTCTGGGCGCAGGTGAAGCAGGGGTGTGATGTCCAGGGATTCAAATACCGGGTAGACCGATACTCGTTCTTCACCTTTTAGTCGGTAGTCGAAGCCTACTGAGACTGAATTGACAAGAATCAAATCGATTTCTGTATGAGGAACACCAATCGCTTCAATCGTATCTTTGATCGATGGATTTCCAATGAACGTAACCGGAAATGATTTTTTCTTTTGTTCATCACCAAGGAAGTCATTCAATTCTTCATAAAAGCGAAAACAGGCAGTATGTTTTTTGGGAGCATGAATTCTTTCCATAATAGATAATTTACCAGCAACTCAGGAAAATTTCCATTATCGGTGGATATTACAGTGGCGATGCATAGATGGGTACTATTGAATCCAAATTCAACCCATTGGTTAGGTCGTTCCCGGTCTCCGCTACACCCGACAGGCTATGCCGTAATCTAACCTAAACGTGACGTCATGGGAACGATGTCACGAGTGCTGGGATTGGCAATGAGCGACGTCACGAATAAAACGAAATACCGGATTATTTTGTGCAATTGCCGAAGATTGTGTATAATTGGCTTGATTTTTATGAGCAATATAACGGATACTACCAAAGAAATCATCATTAGGGGAATCGTTCAGGGAGTCGGTTTTCGCCCATTTATTTACAATCTGGCGCTGAAATACAGTCTCAAAGGATATGTGCATAACGATAGTTCCGGTGTTAAAATCGTCGTTCAGGGCGATAACAGGCAACTTGAATTATTTGAGGCGACGATAAAAGATAGTCCTCCTCCAAGAAGTAAAATCGTCAGTTATTCAGCGACAACGATTCCTTCGGGAAAAGAGTTTGCAGAATTCCGAATACTTCAGAGTCCTCAGCAAGGTGAAAAATCCGCCGCTGTTTCACCGGACCTAGATGTTTGTCATGATTGCCGAAAAGAATTATTTGATCCGAAGAACCGACGCTATTTATATCCTTTTATCAACTGCACCGATTGCGGACCACGTTATACAATCATACAGGATATTCCCTATGACCGTCCTAAAACGACGATGTCTGCCTTTTCGATGTGTCCGGATTGTCAGGCGGAATACGATGATCCGACCAACCGGCGTTTTCACGCGCAACCCAATGCCTGTCCGGTTTGCGGACCCCATCTGGAATTGAAGGAAAAAACCGGAAAGACGATCGTAACGGCTTATAAATCAGCGGAATACGAGGAATTGTTTAAGTACCTGAAACGACTGTTTACTGATGATCAGATCATCGCAATAAAGGGTGTTGGGGGGTATCATCTGGCTTGTGATGCAACCAGCGAAAAAGCGGTTTCAGAATTGCGCAAACGCAAATATCGCGAGGATAAACCGTTTGCGGTGATGTTTCCCGATTTGAGTGCCGTCAAGCGGATTTGCCGGGTAAAAGCCGGCGAAGCGGAATTGCTGGAATCGGTGGCGCATCCGATTGTTTTATTAAAGAAAAAGAAATCGTATAATCTGGCGGACAGCGTCGCTCCAGACAACCACTATCTGGGTGCTATGCTGCCGTATGCACCGCTGCATTTTATACTGTTCCGATATTGTAAGAAACCGCTTGTCATGACCAGCGGTAATGTCAGTGAAGAACCGATTGCATACAGAGATGATGATGCACTTACACGCTTGATTTCGATTGCCGATTATTTCCTCGTGCACGACCGCGAAATCCATATTCGCTGTGACGATTCGGTTGTCAGGGAATTTCAGCGAAAAATTTACCCGCTCCGACGGTCAAGGGGATATGTGCCGGATAGATTGATTATGAACCGGGAATTTAATCAGCCTATACTCGCCTGCGGTGCGGAGCAGAAAAATACCTTTGCACTTGTCAAAGACAACACGGTTTACATTTCACATCACATCGGTGATATGGAAAACCTGGCGGTACTTGAGTCCTATGAAGCGGGCATTGCACACTTTCGGAATATTTTTGACGTTCAGCCGGAAATCGTTGCCTGTGACTTGCATCCCGATTATCTCAGCACAAAGTTTGCGCTGGTCTATTCAAGGGAACAAAATCTTCGAAAAATCGGCGTCCAGCATCACCATGCTCACGCCGTATCTTGTATGCTTGATAACGAGATTAACAAGCCAGTGTTGGCGATTGTTCTGGATGGAACCGGCTACGGCAGCGACGGAACGATCTGGGGTGGCGAGCTGCTACTGGCAGAATGTTATCAATTTGAACGCCTCGGCTGTTTCAAAACATGCCGGATGCCGGGAGGTTCGGCGGCAATCAAAAATCCCTGGCAGATGGGTGTCGGTTACCTTTATGAAGTGTTTGGTGACCGGCTTGCCGATATTCCTTTTGTCCGGAATTCAGGACCGGAAAAAATTGAAATGATTACGACTATGCTCAGGAAAAATTTTAATTCACCGACAACCAGCAGTTGCGGAAGGTTATTCGACGGTGTTGCGGCGATTGCCGGGCTTCGAGGCGTTGCCAATTATGAAGGTCAGCCGGCGGTGGAGTTTGAGCAACTGATTCAGCAGCCGGAAAATTACGCCTACGAGTTTAGGGTTGTTGAAAGCCAAAAATTATTGATACTTGACTGGTCGGAGATGATTCGGCAGCTCGTCAGCGACATACGCTCGGGAACGGCAATTGATCAGATTTCATTAAAATTTCATAACGGACTTTGGCGCGGCTTGACGATGTGGGCAGAGATTGCCGGTGCCAAAACCGGAATCAGGGATGTTGTTTTGAGCGGTGGGGTTTTCATGAATATTTATTTGTTGCGGCATTTGAAAAAGTCTCTTGAGAAAAAGGGATTTAATGTTTATACTCATAGCGCAGTTCCTTGTAATGACGGCGGTATTTCACTGGGGCAGGTTGGCGTTGCCGATGCAATATTAATGTACGAAAAAACAGCAGGATAGCATTCGATGTGTTTAGCAATTCCGATGAAGGTGATTCGGATCAACGGAAACGAAGCGGTTGCGGAGGTTGGTGGTGTCGAATACGGGGCGAATCTGATGATTCTTTCCGACATAAAAGTCGGTGACTATATCATTGTGCATGCCGGATTTGCGATTGAGAAGCTGGATGAGGCGGCGGCGCTGGAAACATTACAGATCTGGCAGGATATTGCTGAATTTGACGAAGCAAAACAAAACCAGAAGAACAATTAGTTGTGCTGAAATATATTGACGAATTCCGCAATCCCGAATTAGTCAACACCATCGTCGCAAATATTGATGCTGTATGTTCCGACAATCCGGTAAAATTAATGGAGGTATGCGGTGGTCATACCATCACGATTTTTAGGTACGGCATTCAAAAATTGTTACCCAATAATATCCAATTGATCAGCGGTCCGGGTTGTCCGGTCTGTGTTACGGGAATGGAATTTATTGATAAAGCCATTCAAATTGCCCATCAGACGAATGTCATTGTTGCCAGCTTTGGCGATATGATTCGGGTGCCGGGCAGCCGTAGCTCACTGCAGAAGGCAAAAGGCGCCGGAGCCGATATTCGGGTTTGCTATTCACCGCTGGATGCCGTGCGCATTGCGGAAAAGAATCCCGGAAAAGAGATCGTGTTTCTGGGAATCGGTTTTGAGACGACCGCGCCGACTGTGGCGGCGGCGATCAAAATTGCGTATGAACAGAGAATAAGCAATTTCTCCGTTCTTTCGGCGCATAAAACCATGCCGCGGGCGATGAAAGCGCTGCTGGATTCGGGGGATATTGATCTGCAGGGATTTATCTGTCCGGGACATGTCTCATCGATAACCGGTATTCACATTTATGATTTTATAGCCAGGGATTATCACATTCCCTGTATCGTTTCCGGTTTTGAGCCGCTGGATATGCTGCAGGCGATTTTGATGATCCTGAGGCAGATAAGTGAACAGAGGGCGGTTGTGGAAAATCAGTATGATCGCAGCGTCAGGGAAGATGGCAATCCCCGGGCACTGGCGCTGATGCGGGAAGTTTTTAATGAGGCGGATACCGAATGGCGCGGATTGGGATTAATCCCCGGTAGCGGACTCTGTATTCGTGAAAAATATCGCGATTTCGACGCCAATAACAAATTTACTTTTGATATATCGCCGGCACAGGAATATACCGGCTGCATATGCGGAGATATTATGCGCGGTGTAAAGATTCCAACGGATTGCAAATTGTTCAAAATCCTCTGCAATCCAGACGACCCGAAAGGCTCCTGTATGGTCAGCAACGAGGGTACCTGCGCGACTTGGTATAAATATGCCGAAAGTGAGCTGAAGGCATGAATAACGTCATTTCCCTCGCCCATGGCAATGGTGGCTTGCAGTCGCATGCACTGATTCGTGAGTTAATCGTTGAATATTTTGGTAATTCGGCGTTGAACCCGTTGAGTGACGGTGCGCTTGTCAGGGCGAATTCACAAAACCTTGTCTTTACCACCGATTCCCATGTCATCAAACCGCTCTTTTATCCGGGCGGCGATATAGGGAAACTGGCTGTTTCAGGAACGGTCAATGATGTAGCGGTTTGCGGGGCGATTCCGCACTGGCTTTCCTGCAGTATGATCATCGAAGAGGGTTTTTCCATCGCCGCTCTGGAAAAGATCGTAATATCCATGAAAGAAACGGCGGATTACGCTGGTGTTCAGATAGTTACAGGCGACATAAAAGTGGTGGAAAAGGGCGCTGCGGATGGGATTTTTATCAATACCGCCGGTATCGGCGATCGGATCGAAGGGGTCGAATTGGGCGTAGCCCGGATTCAGCCCGGTGATATTGTCATTATCAACGGTTTTATTGGCGATCACGGTGCGGCGATAATTAAAGCCCGGGAAGAATTTCCGGTCTCTTTCGAGATTAGCAGCGACTGCCGTCCGGTTCACAGAGAGATTATTGCGTTGTTATCAAAACTGGACGGAATCCGCATTATGCGGGACCCGACGCGGGGCGGTATCGCCACGACGCTGAATGAATTTACCGACAGACAATCATTGGGAATTCGGATTCATGAAGAATTATTGCCGATCCGGGCGGAGGTACAGGGTCTTTGTGAGCCGCTGGGTTTCGATCCGCTTTATCTTGCCAACGAAGGGAAGTTTTTACTAATTATCGATCCGCAGGAAGCCGATAGTGCCCTTGAAATTCTGAAATCCATGCCCGGGAATCGGGATGCAACCGCGATCGGTGAAGTTATCCGGGATGTGCCCGGCAGAGTGGTTCTTAAAACCCGCATCGGTAGTTCGCGGATTGTGGACATGCTATCCGGTGAGATGCTGCCCAGAATCTGTTGAGTGTGACAAACACCCTTTTAATTAAGGGCTGATATGAGAGTGAGCGAACCGTGAGTGACGATAATTCAGATGATAAACATTGATTCTTTACCGCATTCTGCTAAATTTTTCCCTGTATGCACGAACTCCAGATCGCTCAAAATATCCTTATGATTGTGAATGAAGAACTTACCCGGCGGCAGGTGGTCAAAAAGGTCCGGGAGGTTGCTCTTGTCGTCGGACAGATGCGGGCAATTATCCCTGAAACCCTGCGGTTTAGTTTTGATGTTCAGAAAAAAAGCCATGCTCAATTAGACGAATCAAAACTGCTTATAAAAGAGAACCAAATTATCATAAAATGCAACGTTTGTCAGCATCAGTTTCGTATACAGGGACCGCAATTTTATTGTGAAAAATGTCATTCCGCAAATATCGAGATTCTCAGCGGCAATGAACTCTACATCGAAAGCATTGAATTAGCAGATTAGAAAGAGATGATCCCATGAATATCCAAATCGTCAGAGATGTACTTGAAGCCAATGATCAACTAGCCGATCAAATCCGCGAACTATCCAAGCAACAGAATGTAACTCTGATTAATATTATGAGTTCACCGGGATCGGGGAAAACCAGTCTGCTGGAGCAGGTGATTCCGATTCTGCAGCGCCACAATTTACGTATCGGCGTCATCGAAGGGGATATAACCACGACAGCCGATGCAGAGCGGATTGCGCAACTTGAGATTCCGGTTTCCCAGATAAATACCGAGCCTTTCGGCGGTGATTGTCATCTGGGATCCGAGGTGATTATGCCGGCATTACGGCAGTTTGACCTGAAAAATCTCGATCTTGTTTTTATTGAAAATGTCGGAAATCTGGTCTGTCCGGCGGAATTTGATACGGGCGCCAATCACAATTTTGTAATTATCAGCATCCCTGAAGGTGAGGATAAACCGCTCAAATATCCCCTGATGTTCCGGGTCTGCGATACGGCAATTATTAATAAAATTGATCTGGAGCCCTATCTGGACCTTAATGTAGGCATTCTTGAGAAAAACATACGTCGCATTAATCCAGACAGCCGGATTCTCAAATGTTCGGCAAAGACCGGTGAAAATATTGAGGATACAGCAACTCATATCCTGACACTTTTAAATGGATAGAATAAACGTTACGAAAAGATGCGGATATTCCGGTAAAATATTCTAATTTCAGCATCTGGAAAGAGACGGGAAAGGTATTGAAATGGCACATAAAATTCTCATTATTGACGATGATATCGACCTTGTTGAGGTGTTGCGAATCGTTCTTGAAAAACATGGATACAGTGTAATTGATGCGCAGGACGGTGAGCGCGGATTTACGCTGATCGAACGGGAAAAGCCGGATTTGGTCATTCTGGATGTAATGATGAGGACGGAAGACGAAGGTTTTGTGATTGCAGAAAAAATCCGATCCATGCCTGAAATTGCCAATATTCCGATCATTATGCTGACCGCTGTAGTACAGCAGACCGGATATCAATACAATAAAGATGACGAAACCCTGCCGGTGGATGAGTTTATTGAAAAACCGGTCATGCCCGATACACTAATTAATTATATTGAAAAATATTTGGGAAAGAACCGGTAAAAACCAATGGTGGAAAAGATCAAAATAGGCGGTATTCTGGAAACCTCCAGACTGACCATGGTCTCCATCCTGTCGGCACCCAATCAACCGGGCGTCGCCGGAAAAGTATTAATGGTACTGGGGAAAAATCAGATTAACATCGAATTTATCACAGAAAGTGAAAATCTTGAGGGAACTGCGGACATTACCTTCTGTTTCGCCTCCACCCAGCGGGAAAAGGTGCGGCAGCTTCTGGACGGGATGCGGGGAATTGTCCGGGCACGGGGTGACAAGTGGTATGACAATATTGCCATTCTCGTGGTTTACGGTCCCCATTTTCGGGAAAAGCCGACGATTGCCGGTAAAATGTGTGAACAACTGGGGAAATATGATATCAATATTCTGGGTATCTCGACCAGTATTTCCAGTATCAGCTGCGTTATCCGGGAAGAAGACCTGGAGAATTCCAAAATTGCCTTATTGGAGGCGTTTGACCTCCCTGAATAAGCGACGATTATGACCCAATCACAGGAAATCATTTCACTGAAAAAGGAAATCCGGTCACTGAAGACACGGATAAAAGAGCTGGAAAAGGCGGAAGCGGAGTTGAAAAAGACCGAACGCGAGCTGATCAAGAATGAAAAGCGCTTTCGCGAACTGGTTGATCTGCTGCCGCAAACCGTCTATGAAATGGACCTCAAGGGGCGTCTGACCTTTACCAATAAATACGGAATTCGAAGTCTCGGCTATAGCCAGGAAGACCTTAACAAGGGAATTGATCTGCTGCAGCTGTTTATTCCTTCCGAGCGGCAGCGGGTTCGGGAAAATATTCGCTCCATTCTGCAGGGCAATCCGAGTCGCGGGAATGAGTACATTTCGCTGCGGAAAGACGGGACGACCTTTCAGTCTCTTTTTTATTCCAATGCCATCATTCAAAACGATAAACCGGTCGGCTTGCGCGGGGTCGTGATTGATATTGATGATCGCAAGAGAGCTGAGAGTGATCTGAAAGAGTCCCGCGATCAGTTGCGTAATCTGGCAGCCCACCTTCAGACGATCCGGGAAGAAGAGCGCCTGATCATTGCCCGGGAAATTCATGACGAACTGGGACAGGCATTGACCGCTTTGAAAATGGACCTGATCTGGCTGCAAAAACGTCTCGCGCCTGATCAGCCTGAGCCGTTGGAAAAAGTGCACTCCATGTCCGAACTGGTGGACTCGACAATTCAGACGGTGCGGCGAATCTCCACCGAATTGCGTCCCGGTTTGATCGACGATCTGGGACTCCAGGCGGCAATGGAGTGGTATTGCGGGGAGTTCTGTGGACGTACAGGCATTGACTGTAAAATGGAACTGGATAATGATGAATTTCATCTCGAACAGGATCGGGTCATTGCCGTATTCCGTATTTTTCAGGAAGCCCTGACGAATGTTGTCCGGCATGCCAAAGCCACAAAAATATTTATCAGTTTGCACCGCAATTCGGACCTGCTTACCATGGAGATCAAAGACAATGGTATCGGCATTACCGAAGATCAGATTCACAGTCCAAAATCGCTGGGTCTGGTGGGTCTGCGGGAGAGGGTCAATCCATGGGGCGGCAGGGTCGTCATCAGTGGTGCCAGAAATGTGGGGACCACGGTGAAAGTCACCCTGCCAATTCAGGACGGGAAAAAATGATTCGGGTACTGATTGCCGACGATCATGCAATTGTCCGTGACGGACTGAAGCAGATATTCAAAGAGACTGCCGATATTGTCGTTGCCGGAGAAGCCGCCAGCGGAACGGAGGTCATTGAGAAGATAAAATTTGAGAAATACGACCTGGTTGTGCTGGATATCTCCATGCCCGGACGCAGCGGTCTGGATGTTTTAAAATATATCAAACTGCACAATCCGACCCTGCCGGTGCTGGTGCTCAGCATGTATTCTGAAGACCAGTATGCAATCCGCGTCCTCAAAGCCGGTGCGGCGGGGTATTTGACCAAGGAATCGGCGGCGGATCAGTTGATCTCGGCTGTGCGGCGTATTTCGGAAGGACGGAAATATGTCAGCCCCAATCTTGCCGAAAAACTGGCGGATTCGCTGGATGAAAACCATCGCAAAGTCGGACATGAGGCACTTTCCGACCGTGAATTTCAGGTACTCCGTCTGCTCGGTTCGGGAATGACTGTCGGTGAGATTGCCGAAGAGCTCTCCCTCAGCGTCAAGACCATCAGCACCAATCGTTCCCGAATTCTCGAGAAAATGGGGATGAAAAACAACGCCGAATTGATCTGCTATGCAATTCGGCATAATCTAGTAAAGGAACCGGGCTAAAACCGAGGATCAATTGTATGTCTACGAGTAGAAAGAAAAAACCTGACACGTACCATGCACTGCTCAGTGAAGAGATATTTGACTATGTCAATGCTATCCTCGAATCGAGTGAAGACAGGGATGAAAAAGAGATCAAACGCATAATTGATACGGTCATGCATCTCCCGATTGAAAAAATACGGAAAAAGGTTAAAATGACGCCCCGTCTTGAAGCAAAACAGTTAATGTATCGTGCTTACGAGGAACCGGAACAAGAGGGGCGCAAACTGGCACAGAAAGCGTTGGAAATCTACCCCGATTGTGTGGATGCGTATATTTATTACGGTGACATCAGTGAAGATGCTGGGGAGGCGACAGCCTGGTATCAGAAAGCCGTGAAAGCCGGGGAACGGGATGTAGGGGAGCAACATTTTAGAGAGAGCGTCGGTCATTTCTGGGGCATCAACGTTACACGTCCCTATATGCGGGCACGTGATAAATACGCCTATGCTTTGCATAGAATGGGTCACGACGCTGAAGCGATTGCCGAATATCAGGATATGTTGCGACTGAATCCCGGTGACAACCAGGGAATCCGCTTCGAACTTGCGCCTCTGCTGCTTTTATGTCATCGCTATAAAGAATATTATCAATTATTTACTCAATTTGAAAAAGATGTCACGTTCGGCTGGTTGTATACCTATTTTCTTTACTCATTCATAAAGTACGGAGGAGTCCGGCGAACACAGGAGATATTGCTGGAAGCCGTCTCCCACAATCCCCACATAATCGAAGTCCTTTGTTCAGACCGGGAATTTCCGGAGAAATTGAGTGATTACTATTCCTTTGGCGACGAGGACGAAGCCTATCACTACGTTGAATCAACCCTTCCCATGTGGCTTGCTTTTCCCAAGGCGTTAAAATTTCTATTTAATTTCTACAGGCAATCGCAGGATTTGAATTGAGGAAAAGGGTAAGCTGCTTTGATGGATAACAAAGTCAAGCTTGACAGAGAAAAAGAGACCCTGCTGGTTCCACTCTACGGGAAAGCCCTCGAGAGTCGGAAAAAGCATCCTGTACTTTATGATAAAAAAGCCATGGAAATCGTAAACAGTATTGACTACGATTTTGATTCTTTGAAAATTCCCGGCAAGACAAATACTCTGATCAGTTTACGGGCAAAACTGATTGACAATTTTGCACGCGATTTTGTAATGGCGAATCCGGATGCCCTGGTACTGCATCTGGGCTGCGGTCTGGACAGTCGCTATGACCGCCTGAAATGTCCTGCCGTTGAGTGGTATGATCTGGATTATCCGGAGGTAATTGACATTCGGCGACAATTTTTCCCGGAAAGTGAATATTATCACCTGGTTGCTTCATCGGTAACGGAGTACGGCTGGATCGATGCGATCCCCATCGGGAAACCGGCGTGTCTGGTGATTGCGGAAGGACTTTTGATGTATTTGCGGGAAGCGGATATCCAACAGCTTTTGAAATTGTTACATCAGCATGTTGGTCATTATACCCTGATTTTTGACGCTTTTAGTAAATATACTGCCAGGCGGGTCAGAAAGCACCCTTCCCTGAAAAAAACCGGTGCAAAAACCTATTGGGGGATTGACGATCCACGGGAAATGTCGGGATGGTTTCCGGGAATCCGCTTCGTCAGGGAAATTTACTTTACAAAAAATGATGAACTGAATAATCTGGGACCGGCAACCAGATTGATCTACAAGCTGGCACATTGCTTTCCTGTCGCCCGCAACGCCCAGCGGATCATGGTATATGAGGTTGATTAATCGGATTCGGAGTGAGCGTAGGATATTTTCCATCAATTTGAGTAAACTACAATTGCTGCGTCAATAGTTACATCACTCTGCAGCCTGCCCGAGGGTGTCATTCAGGTGGTCAAGCCACGTCGTAAGCTGATCTGCGTGACGTCGTAGGAACGACGTCACGAGTGGGAAAAACTACTAATCGACATGACGTCGTAGCTTGCCCGATTGCGTCACGCAGGCGAGGAACGACGTCCCGAGTGGGAAACAAGTCAGGCCAATTACATGCAATATTTTTGTAGGACAAACACCTACAGAAATGGCTCCAAATGTCTGACAAGATTTTCAGGATTCGTCCGATTGAATGCCGGGATTTCGATGATTAGATTTTAACCATATGGCTAATACCAATTATAAAAAACTCTTATGAACGTCCTGCTGGTTGATGATTCGGAAATTCTGCGAAATCACCTGATGACCATCCTGTCTGAGATTGAGCATGTGACTGTCATCGGGGAGAGTACGGATACGGAATCAGCGATTCAGGCTTTGCAGGAGAAGCTCCCCGATCTGGTAATCCTGGATATCCGCATGCCCGGTGAAGGCGGTATTCATGTACTGAAGATAGCCAAAGATAAATATCCGGCTCTGCGGGTAATTATTTACACCGATTATCCCTATCCGCAGTACCGGGTGAAATGCATGGAGCTGGGAGCGGACTACTTTTTCGATAAATCCACGGAGACGGAAAAAATGATCGATAAAATCAGGCAATTAGCCCGGCAGACAGGTGAGAGATGAAGAAACGCGAGTGTGTGGGAGTTTAATAATGATCGTAAATGTGCAGGATTTCATTACGTTCCTGAAAAAATGTCAAAAAGAATCCCTGGGTGGATTCCAGCAGGTAATCGTACCACGCCGATCGACCAATCCGGAAGATGACAGGCAGTATCTGTTTGAGGAAATTACAGAGAATTCGCAGCCGGTACTCGATGCTTTCCGGACGATTGATCCGCTCCGGTCGCTGTTCTATTTTACACGGGAAAATCTGATCCCCGTGGACAAAGCGCAGAAACGTCTGATTGTCGGTGCCAAAGCCTGCGATATGGCGGCACTCCAAATCCTGGACAGGGCGCTGATCAATGACGACTTTGTAGACCCCATGTACCAAAACTGGCGGGAGATGACAACAATCATAAGTACCGATTGTACGGATATCAGTCCCAGCTGTCACTGCACGCTGGTGGGCGGAAAACCCTACGCCGATCAGCATTACGATCTAAATTTGTCAAAAATCGGGCAGAGCTACCTGATCACCATCGGTTCCAAAAAAGGGGAGGACCTGCTGAACCTGCTGAAAAAGGAGGTCACACTATCTCAACCTCAGGGCGATGATAAGGAAAAAGTAAAGAAGAACCGCAAAGAGATCGAGTTGAAACTAAATAAACAGAACAGGCAGTACGAACGTCCGAACCGGTATGAAAATTTGCGGAAAACGGACCTGGAAAACTGGATTGAGGATGCGAAGAATTGTGTCGGTTGCGGCGGCTGCACCAACATCTGTCCGACCTGCTACTGTATAATTGTCAATGATGAAACCACTGGCGCCGAATTTGTGAAAGTGCGGAGTCAGGATTCCTGTCAGTTGAACGGCTATGCCCGGGTTGCCGGTGGTGATACACCCCGCCCGAAAATGTATCAGCGATTTCGGAACCGCTACCTGTGTAAATTTGATTATATGCTCAGCAATTTCGGACAGATCGGTTGCACCGGCTGTGGCAGATGCATCGATGTCTGTGCGGGGGAAATTGAATTCAGAGCCGTGGTGCAAAAAAATCTGCAATTAGCCAAAGGTCAGGAGTAATCGATGGTGGCGACGAATCCCTATGAAGTGACATCCGCTGATATTTATGAAATTATCGAAGAATCCCCGACGATTCGGACGATCCGGATCAGACCGGAAAAGCCGATTCCCTTCAAAACGGGTCAATTTATCGAGTTGACGATTCCCAATATTGGAGAGGGACCGTTTACGCCATCGTCTTCTCACAAGATTGCCGATGAAATGGATGTAACAATCATGAAGACCGGGTTTGTGACCGAATATGTGCATAAGACCAAAGTCGGTGACCGGGTTGGCGTTCGCGGACCTTACGGTACCCATTACCCGATTGACCAATGGAAAGGCAGAGATATATTAATCATGGGTGGCGGTGTCGGGATGGCGCCGACACGTTCCTTGTTTCTCTCGCTGCTGGACCGGATTGAGGATTATAACAGCATCACCTTTCTGGCGGGTGCCCGTACACCAAATGACATGATTTATAAACAGCATATTGATGGATGGAGGAAAGTCGATAAGGTAAACTTCCTGCGCTCGGTTGACCGTGTTCCGGACGGCCAAAAATGGGACGAGGAAGTTTGCCTTATCACCAAACTACTCGATAAAATTGACATAGATCCCCAGGGTAACCCTGTCGTAGTCTGCGGTCCGCCGATTATGATGAAGTTTGCCACCTTTGACCTGCTGAAATACGGCTACGCAGATTCGAATATATATCTTTCGATGGAAAAGAAAATGTATTGTGGTATCGGACATTGCCGGCATTGCGTGATCGGGCAGTACTATGCCTGCAAAGATGGTCCTGTGTTTACGTATGATACCATCAAAAACGAGGAGAGTATCTGGGAATGAAACGTCTTTTAATTGATATACCGGCGCTGATTGATTCTGCTCAGGATTTGAGCAGAATCCAGTGTGAATATTTTTATCACAGGAAAAACAACGGTCAGTTTAGTCTGCTGGAAGTTGCCGAATTTGCGGTGTATTGCCGGCAATGCAGCGATGCTTTCTGTGTGACCGCCTGCCCCAAAGAGGCGCTTGAACGCCAGGAGGACGGTCTGATCAAGCGGTACAACATGCGCTGTGTCGGTTGTAAGAGCTGTATTCTGGCGTGTCCGTTTGGAACGATTTTCCCCGAAGTGATGAATTATATTACGGCAAAATGCGATTTCTGCCTGAAGCAGCTGGAAGCGAATCCCGATTATATACCGGCTTGTGCCCGCACGGCTCCGGCAGGAACGATCACCATGCAATCGATTAACGCCGACGATCCGGAAAATGATATCTATCTTTTCGGCGATCACCTGGCGATAAAGAGTCACCACTGGCGGAAAAAGGAGGACAAGGTATGATTGGCATGATTCTGTTTCACCTTCTTGTATTTCCGGGGATGCTTTTTACCGCCGTGGCGGGATTGCTGGTGGGTTGGCTGGACCGTAAAATCAGCGCCTGGTTTCAGTTTCGGGTCGGACCGCCACTGCTGCAGAATTTCAACGATTTTTTCAAATTGCTTGGTAAAGAGACCATCATTGTGAAAAATGCGGTGAAGTCGGTCTTTGTCATTGCACCCCTGGCAGCGTTTGCCGTGCTGACACTGATCGCCACAATCATCGGGGTGGCGCTGTTTTACCAGCAGGGATTTGCCGGTGACATGTTCGTTGTAATGTATCTGACGATGACCTTTTCGGTCATGGTTATCCTGGGCGGTTCAGCGACGGGAAATGTCTATTCCAGCACCGGCGCTGGACGAGAGATGAAGCTGCTGCTGGCGGATGAACTCGCCTTTATTCTGGTCTTTCTGGTACCCATTGTAAAATCAGGGTATTCAATCCGTTTCGAGCATATCCTGAGTTATCAGCAGGAGGCGGGTGCGTTGATTGGTTCGCCGTCGGGAATTATTGCATTTATTGTTGGGATTCTCTGTATCCAGGCAAAAATGACGTTGCCGCCCTTTCATATTCCCGAAGCCGAAACGGAAATTGTGGAGGGTCCCTTTATGGAATATTCCGGCCCGTTGCTGGCTTTCTGGAAACTGGACCATTATATGATGTATGTGATTTTCCCATTTTTACTGGTTTTGCTTTTCCTGGGTGGTTTCAATCTCAGCGGGCTCGGTATCCTCTGGGCGGTACTCAAATATCTGGCAATTGTGCTGGTAATGATAATTATTAAAAACACGAATCCGCGGGTGCGCATCGATACCGCGCTGAACTTTTTCTGGAAATACGCCTCGCCGTTGGCATTTGTCGGGGTCATTTTAGCCGTATTGGGAGTATAGTATGGGATGGTATAACAAGCGCTTGGCAAAATCGCTCTGGGTTTTTCACGCCAGTGGGTCGCCCTGTAACAATTGCGATATTGAGATTCTTGATCTGCTGACGCCGCGTTATGATCTGGAGCGGCTTGGCATCAAACTGGTGGGTTCGATTCGGCACGCCGATGTGATGCTGGTAACCGGCATTTTCAATCAGAAAATTGCGCCGCGGATCAAGAAAATTTACGAGCAGGCGCCGAAGCCGATTTTTGTGGTGGCAATAGGCACCTGCGTGAGCTCGGGGTGTTGTTTTAAAGACAGCTACAACATTACGGAGAATCGGGAAGCGGTGATTCCCATTGATATGTATGTGCCGGGGTGTCCGCCGAAACCCGAAGCAATGATCGAAGCGGTGGCAAAACTGGTAGGAGTACTAAATGGCTGAAGTTGAACAGTTTATCATGGATATGGGCGATAAAATTCACGCCAAGATAGAGAAAAAGCGGCGTTTTTATTTCAATGTCAGCAATGACAATCTGCGAGAAATCGCCGATTATCTCTTTAATAAAATGGGCTGTCGGCTGTCCACGGCAACCGCGATGGAGATGTATCACGGGATCGAAATACTATACCACTTTTCGCACGACAAGACGGGACAATATTTCTGCCCGCGTGTGGTTATTACGGATAAGAAAAATCCCAAGGTAAATTCCATTACCCCGATCATCACCGGGGCGATCTGGATTGAGCGGGAGATGTTTGATTTGTGGGGTATTGAATTTATCGGGCATCCACGCATGGAGGAATTGTTGACACTTCATAATCCGGGGAATGTCAAACAGCCGCTGAGATTTAAGGAGGGTGCATGAAAGCAAACAAGATTCCCGTTGGTCCGTTCCATCCGCTGCTGGAAGAGGCTGAGTACTTTGAATTGACGGTCGATGGTGAAACGGTGGTCGATATTGACATGGAAATCGGCTGGATGCACCGTGGTCATGAATACATTTCCGAAATGAAAACCTTCACGCAATCCATTTACCTGGTGGAACGAATCTGCGGAATCTGCTCGACGTCCCATCCAATTGCCTGTGTCCATGCCATTGAAGATATTGACAATATCGAAATTCCCATCCGTGCCCGCTATATCCGATCGTTGGTCGGAGAGCTGGAGCGCATTCACAGCCATCTGTTGTGGCTGGGGCTGGCGGGACATTTTATCGGGTACGACACCCTCTGGATGTGGGCGTGGAAATACCGTGAGCCGGTTCTGCAGATGTTTGAGATTATTTCCGGGAACCGTAACCACTACGGCATGATGCGGGTTGGCGGTGTTGCCAGAGATGTGGATCCGGAAAAGCTTGTTGAATTGTATAAACATCTGGATATGATCGAAAAGAAAATGGGAATGATTGCCAGAGCAGCCAAAGATGATCCGGTGCTGAAATCCCGATTGAAGGGCGTTGGCGTGTTGACCAAAGAAGATGCGATTGCCTATTGCACTACGGGACCGACTTCCCGAGCTTCGGGTGTGCCCGGCGATGTCCGCAAAGACGAGCCAACCGATGCCTACGATCTGCTTGATTTCGAGCGGATTGTACTGCCCAATGGCGATGTTTACGACAAATTGGTTGTCAGAGTTCTGGAAATTATTGAATCGGTAAAAATATGTCGTCAATGTCTCGAGAAATTAAAAACGGTGACCGGTCCGGTGCTGAATAATGTGAAGGAGATCTCTCCGGGGGAGGGAATTGGACGCTACGAAGCGCCGCGTGGAGAGGTCTTTCATTATATTCGGTCCGATGGCACGAACCGTCCGATACGGCACAAAGTCAGGGCTCCCAGTTACGTCAATATTCCCAGCTTCAAGGCATCCTGCAAAGGGATTCCCGTCGCGGATGCCTTGATTACCCTGGCTTCGGTCGATCCCTGCTATTGCTGCACCGAACGCTCGCTGAAAATTATCAATAAAGACCGTGATCCAGAGGAGATCGATCTACTCAAATTGTCACAGGAAAAAACCGAACGAATCCGGAGGGAAATAGATGCAGATTAATGACCTAACTTTACTCGTTTCAGTTCCGATAATCGTCGCAATTGTGAACATGTTTCTCCCGGTTGTATTACGGAAAATACTAAATATTCTGGCTTTGATTTACCTGCTTGTGCTGAATTTTCAGATGCTGCAAGTCGGATTTGGTGCAGTGGTACTTTTCAGACAAACAATCCTGCAAGTTGATGCGCTGAGTGCGTTTATCAGTTTGTTCATTCAGATATTGAGTTTTATTATTCTGATTTTTTCGCTAAAGGGAGTGGATAAAAGTGCCGAAAAGGCGTTCTTTGTGCTTTACCCGCTGACAGTTGGGTTCTGTAATGGAGTCGTTCTTAGTACAAATTCAATCAGCCTTTTAATTTTTTGGGGATTGACCGGGATTACACTTTATCTGTTTGCTCTTCTTGGGAATACATCCGATACCCCCAATTCAGCAAAAAAGACCATGATTATTGTTGGGGGTAGCGACGTATTTCTGATTTTGGGTTTGATTCTAGTCTGGTTCATGAATCCGACCGGGAGCTGGCAGCTATTTAATACGGTTATACCATTAAAGGGCTCGGTAGCATATATCGCTTTTATCGGGCTAATGATTGCTGCCTTTGCCAAAGCCGGTGTTTTTCCGCTGCATAGCTGGGTGCCGGATTACAGCAAAAATGCACCTGTCGAAAGTGCTGCTTTTTTGCCAGCCACACTCGACAAATTGCTGGGGATCTATCTTTTTACCAGAATTATGCTATCCATCTTTCAATTACCGCAGCTGGTTTATCTGCTGATTATTACACTTGGTGCACTGACTGTTATTACCGCGGTCATGATGGCGATGATCCAGCATAACGGTCGCAAACTGCTAGGCTATCACGCCGTCAGTCAGGTCGGTTATATGATTATGGGTATCGGAAGCGGCAGTGTATTGGCGATTATCGGTGGTCTGTTTCATATGATTAATAATACAATCTATAAGTCAAATCTGTTCCTGTCGCTGGGGTCGGTGGAGAAAAAGACCGGAACCAATAACCTGGATGAATTGGGAGGCTTGGGTGGCGTTATGCCGGTGACATTTCTGACAGCCCTCGTCGGAGCTTTGGCAATTTCAGGAATACCTCCATTTAATGGATTTTTTTCCAAATGGATGATTTATCAGGGAATGCTCGATTTGGTTAAGAGTACCGGCAATTCCGGATTTCAGATCTGGTTGCTGGTCTGTCTGATTCTGGCGGTTTTCGGCAGTGCACTGACGCTGGCAAGTTTTATGAAATTTATTCATGCCATATTCCTCGGGCGGAGACCGGAAAAGTGGGATAATATTTCCCGGGCACCGTTGAATCAGTGGCTTGCCACCGGAATTTTGGCGGCACTGTGTGTCATCTTCGGTTTGTGGGCAATTCATATTCCTATTAAACATTTGATTCTACCGGTGATCCACGAACTCGGATTACGGGCGCCCGCCCTTTTGGGGTATTACAATCCCGTTTTGGTAGTTCTACTGTTTGGTGTTACGCTTGTCCTGGGATTGATTATCTACTGGGGTGTGCGCAAAGTGCGGTTTGATGATATCTATCTGGGCGGTATGGATGCCCTGGAGCATTTCAGGGTTCTCGGTACGGAATTCTACAATGAGATCCGCCGGATGAAACCACTGGCGGCGATTTACGATGGTGCAGAGAAAAAATATTTCGATCTGTACGATGTCAGCGGCAAATGCTCTTTTGCGATTACCCGCTGGTTCAAAGCCCTGCATAACGGTCAACTGCAGCTGTACAATCTTTGGATTGTGCTGGGGATGCTGATCCTGATATGGGTTGTATTATAGATGAAACATAATGAATTAGCATATCCGGAGGATTAAATGCCTGTTGAAACATGGTTAATATTTATTTTGGGATTTATGATTATCGGATCGATCATCGCCCTCGAACTGAAAGACCTGCTGTCGGCGGTTATTTCCATTGGAATCGTCGGACTTGGCGTTTCCATCGCCTTTCTGCTGTTACAGGCGTTGGATTTGGCGATTGTCCAATTTCTGTTTGAGATATTTGCGTTGATTATTCTGATCCGGGCGTTCAACGGGAAGGAATACCATATTCAGGAACCGTCCCGGGGGCATATCGTCCAGGTGGTGGTTACCGTTTTTGCGCTATCGCTGATTCTGGTACTGAGCATCCATGTATTCCGGGCAATACCGGCTTTTGGCGAGCCGATTTTCTCGACGGCAAAACATTATGTTGAAAACGCCGGACAGGAAACCGGTTCCGCCAATATCGTCACGGCGATTATTCTGGATTACCGGGCTTACGATACTCTGGGGGAAGTGACGGTGCTGTTTACGGCGATTCTGGGCGCACTGGCGATTTTGAGAACGAAAAAATCCGACGGTGCAACGGGAGGTGACAATGAAACAGCATGAAGGGATGACGTTGATTGTTAAGACAGTTACCCGCATCAGCGTCTGGCTGATACTGCTTTACGGGATTTACATTATCCTGCATGGGCATCTGAGCCCGGGGGGTGGCTTCGCCGGGGGCGTCATTATTGCACTGGCATTATTAAATGTCATGCTTGCCTATGGTCGTAAGTTCATTGATCGCTGGGTGAATATCGGTTTTTTACACGATTTGGAATCGTCCAGTGCGGCGCTGTTTCTGGCAATGGGGATTCTGGGGATGGCGATCGGCGGCGGCTTTCTGGCGAATTTTATCAGTCATGGGAAACTGTTTCATCTGCTGAGTGCCGGGACAATTCCGCTGCTGAACATTATCATCAGCATCAAGGTCAGTATGGGGCTTTTTGTGGTTGTCTGGACGCTGTCGGTTTTTCATTTAGATAAAGGAGGGAAGGAAGAATGACGGTTTATGTACTCTGTTTTATCCTGTTGCTGGTCGGCATTTACGGTGCGCTGACCAAACGGGACCTGATTAAAATCATCCTTTCCCTTGGCATCATGGGATATGCGGCGAACCTGATGATCATTCTGTTTGCCTACCGCGCCGGCGGCAGTTTTGCTATCTTGATAAAAGAGGGGGGCAATCCCAATATGGTTGATCCATTGCCTCAGGCGTTGATCCTCACATCCATTGTTATTGAGCTGGGGATTACGGCAATGCTGGTGGCGCTGTCGATCAGATTGTTTCAGAAATACAAGACATTCGATATTACTAAAATCAGGAGGTTGTCAGGATGATCCTCCCATTTATCATCATTATTCCGTTGCTGGCTGCCTTTCTCATTACGTTGATTTCCGGTGAAAAGGATAACTGGGCGATCGTTTTATCGATTTTGGCGGTTTTATCGCTGCTAATATTGGCATTGTTCTGTTTTTTCAGTACCGGGAACGAGACGTATGTGTATGAGATGAGCGGCTGGAAAATTCCGTTGACAATCTGCCTGGTGCAGGATGCTCTCTCCAGTTTTATGCTGGTGATTGTCAATCTGATCGCATTGACGTCACTGATGTTTTCCATCCGGTATATCCGGCAGTATTCGAGTCCCTGGAAATATTATGCGCTGTTTATGCTGCTGATTACCGGCATGAACGGCGTCGTCGCCACCGGTGATATTTTCAATCTCTTTGTTTTTATGGAGATTGCGCTTTTTGCCGCCTATGCCCTGGTGGCGTTCGGCTCAAAAGCCGAGGAGTACGAAGCCGCTTTTAAATATGCGGTGATGGGCTCCATATCCTCAACGCTGATTCTGGTGGGAATCGGGATTGTATACGCAAGTACCTCAACCCTGACAATGGCTCATATTGCTGAGCAGTTACAGACCGTAAATTCGTCGGTGACTTACTGGGTGGCGGCGATTTTTCTGGTTGGATTTGGATTGAAATCGGCGGTCATGCCCTTTCATGCCTGGCTGCCAGATGCGCATTCATCGGCACCGGCACCAATATCGTCGATGCTTTCGGGTGTTCTGATCAAAGCTCTGGGAATCTATACCATTATCCGGATATTTTACAATGTATTCGGAACACCGTCGGTATTTTTAACGATTTTCATGGTGCTGGGCAGTATCTCCATCATTGTCGCTTCCTATCTTGCATTGGGGCAGTGGGATTTCAAACGTCTGCTGGCGTACAGCAGCATCAGTCAGATCGGTTTTATCCTGCTGGCAATTGGAATCGGGACGAAGCTGGCGCTGCTCGGAGCGGTATTTCATATTCTGAATCATGCAATATTCAAGTCGTTGCTGTTTTACAACGCCGGTGCGGTCGAACTTGCCCTGGGCACACGTGATCTGCGGAAAATGGGCAGTCTGCGGGGCGCCATGCCGGTTACCACCGGAACATCCATGATCGCCAGCCTGGCTGTTTCCGGTCTGCCACCGTTCAACGGATTTTTTAGTAAATTAATCATCATCCTTGCCGCCGTTCAGGCAAACCACATTGTGTATGCCGTCATTGCGGTCATCGGCAGCCTGTTGACCCTGGCGTACTTTATTAAGGCACAACGTTACGGTTTTCACGGGGAAACTGAAATTACGGAATTCAGAGATACGATCAGTCCCGGTATGAAGTCCGCCATGATCATTCTCGCTGTTCTGTGTGTTGTTACCAGTCTGTTAATCCTGCCGGGTGTGCGGGAGATAACGTTGGATCCGGTGGTGGATGTCATTATGAATAAAACCGGGTATATCCAGGCGGTGCTAGGGAGGTAGTATGAGGATAGAGCAACGTAGTCGTTTATTTGTATTTATCTTTTCCTTGCTGGTATGGTGTGCATTAACCAGCTTCACGGATCTTCAGGAGGTTATCGCCGGTATCTGCGTGGCGGCGCTGGTCAGTCTGGTCGCAGGCAAATTTCTGATCACATCACAAAAAAGCGAACATATTGTCAAACGGATCATCTCGTCAATAAAATATCTGTTTAAATTTCTCTGGGAAATGGCAAAAGCCAATCTGCATGTCGCCTATATCGTCATTCATCCGAATCTGCCGATTCGCCCGGGAATTGTGAAAATCAAGACCAAACTTACCAAAGATTCTGCCATTACCGTATTAACGAATTCGATTACCCTGACACCGGGCACATTGACCGTGGATGTCAATCCGGAAACGAAAGAACTATATATTCACTGGATCGATGTCTTGTCCAAAAACGTTACCGAAAATACAAAAACCATCGGCAGAAAATTTGAACCACTATTGACGGAGGTTTTCGAATGAGACATTTACGCTGGTTTATAGGCTTGCTTATTATCGGGATGTTTCTATACGGCAACTTTTTCATTTATTCCGGAGAGATTCTCTATAAATTGATAAATGTAATCCTGTTTTGCGTACTGTTTGTGCTGTATCGGGTTTTATTCGGACCGTCGCCGGCAGATCGGATCGTCGCCGTTGATATTATGGGCATCCTGATTATTGGATTACTGGCGCTGCTTGGATTGGTATATGATCAATCCTTTTTTCTGGATATCGGCCTGATCTGGGCATTGCTGAGTTTTATTGCATCGCTGGCTTTTGCCAAAATTCTGGAAGGGAGGCACCTGGATGAATAGAGAATTGATCGGAATGTTGTTCATACTGATCGGCATCATGTTCGATTTTTTTGGTGTCCTGGGATTGGTCCGTTTGCCCGATGTCTATAACCGGCTTCAGGCTGCGACAAAATGCGTAACCTTCGGTTCCGCCGGTATTCTGTTCGGAGTATTTATCATTCAGGGATTCAATAATTTCGGATTCAAGGTTCTCATCGGAATCGTCTTTATATTTCTGACATCTCCGGTATCCGCCCATGCCATATCACGTGCCGCCCACCGCAGTAAGATTCCGCTGGCGAAAGAGTCCGTCGTAGACCAATATCAAGAAGATAACGAATTGAAGGATTAACCATGTTTCTGCCAAAATTACGCGAAGTCGCCGAAGCGCTGAAATCACTCTTTTCACCGGCATACACCACAAAATACCCGTTCAAACCCTATGTCGCACCTGAAGAGTACCGCGGTTATCCAAAATATTACGAAGAGGATTGTGTCGGCTGTGGCACTTGCGCCCAGGTATGTCCGACGAATGCAATTGAAATCATCGACGACCTCAAAACCGGTACCCGCAAACTGGTGCTTGACTACGGCTCCTGTTCCCAGTGCGGTCAGTGCGAAGAAAAGTGTATTACGGGCAAAGGAATAAAATTATCCAGCGAGTATGTACTTTCTACTCCGAACCTGAAAGCGCCGGAGGTGTATGAAACCGTAGAAAAGGAGCTGGCGATTTGTGAATCCTGCGGTAACGCCTTTGCCTGCCACGATCATCTGCTGTTTGTCAGGGAGCGGCTGGGCGCCAAAGCCTATGCCCATCCGAACCTGCTGATCGAAACACAGCGGCAGTTTACAAAGTTGAACCCATCTTCTGTCAAGGAGCGTATCCGCCGGGAAGATATTATCAAAATGATGTGTCCGGTCTGCCGGCACAAGACCGTTGTTGCGGATGAATTCTAAGGAGTTGCAGGAGAGAATATCTGTCTTTCAGTATAACGATATCGTGATGGTCGGATTGGGCAATCCCATCCGGCGGGATGATGGTGCCGGATTAAGATTGATGAAAGAGATTGAACAGCGGAGAATCGTACATGGGGCACACTTTATCTTTGCCGGAACAACACCGGAGAACCATCTCGCCGCGATTATCCGCCATAAGCCGAAGCTGGTTGTATTTTTCGATACCGCCCGCCGGAATGAAAAACCCGGCAATATCGGGGAAATTGGGCAGGATGTGGTCGCAACCAGAGGATTCAGTACGCATAGCTATTCAATCAAACTAATCGAAGAGTATCTGCGCCATGAAGGGGTTGAACAATTCCTGTATATCGGTATTGAGCCTGAAAATATGGAGATGGGGAGGTCACTGAGTCCGGTGGTACAGAAAGAGATCAACGCATTTTTTCAATAGGTTATGGCTATCAACGGAAAAGAGCATAAAACGGTCAAACTGATTCTGCCATTCCATACTCTGGATACGTTGCGGATTCGGATTGGCTGGATTATCAATCTGCGCTGGGTAGCTCTGTTTGGATTGCTGGCGGCAATTCCCATCAGTCAGCGTATTCTGGATTTTCGGATCGCCTATTCGGAGCTCTACATCATTGCCGGAATCCTGGTGGGTCTGAATCTGGTCTATTTTTTTCTCTATCGCTATTTTCCATTCAATAATTTCCGGCAGGAGCTGATTTTTACGGAGATACAGGTTATCATCGACATGATCCTCATCTCCTTTACAGTGCATTATATCGGTGGTATCGGCAATCCGTTTTTCTTTATATATATTGTTATAATAATTATTTCCGGAATCCTGTTTCTGGGCAATGTTCCCTATATCAATGCCGTCATTGCGGCGCTGTTGCTGACATTCTGGAGCATACTTGAGTATAAAGGAATTGTACAAAACTACACAATCCGCGCCGAACCGGTCCGGTTATCGGTGTTAATTACGTCGTTGTGCGCATTTTATGTTCTGGTATTCGCAGCTACCTATGTCATCAAGGATTTTATTTCCGGTTATCGCCAATTGAAAAAGCTTATTGACGAAAAAAGTGCTCAGTTGGAAAATACGATCAAAGAGCGGGATAAGATTTTCCGGTTTACGGCACATGAACTCAAATCACCCTTGACAACGCTGCGCAGTATGCTGGCAGTCATCGAAGAGGTTTATACCCCGAAAATGGATGTTGAAATTGCCGGAATGATCCGGCGGGCGGTGGTCAGAACCGATCAGGTTCTGGATATGGTCAAAGACATGATCGATGTGACCCACTATCGGCATGGTGCCACTGATGCAGTGATTGAAAAAATCCACCTGAACAGCTGGGTGGAAAAAATTGTCAACCAGCTGCGGGATTACGCCAAACGCAAAGCGATCGTGATTCAGGTGGATAAAATCGATTCCAACCCGACCATTGAGTTTGACGGACGGGCGCTGGAAAAGGTATTGATCAATCTGACCAACAACGCTATTCGGTATAGTCCCGAAGGGGCGTCCGTGCGGATTACCCCGTTTGTCAAGCGCTCCAGATTCGGCTTTGCTGTCAGTGATACCGGAATCGGCATTGCCGAATCGGATTTTCCGAAAATATTCGATGAATTTTACCGAAGTAAAAACGCCCGCGAAATGGAACGTCTCGGCACCGGCTTAGGACTGTCCCTCATCAAACAGATCGTGGAGCAGTATAATGGCAAGATTTATGTGGAAAGCGAGCTGGGGAAGGGCAGTACCTTCACGGTGGAAATTCCGTTAAAAAGTCCTGGACAATCGTGAATATTTTTTTAAATTGTATATAACACGAAAAATAATAACGTGCTACAAGGAGTCTGCAAATGTCTGCACTAAAACGATTTGGGGTATCGGTTCCCGCTGACCTTCTGAAACGCTTCGATGCCGCAATTGCCCACAGGGGTTACAGGAACCGTTCGGAAGCCTTTCGGGATATGATCCGCAACTATCTGGTGGAGAGAGATATCGACAAAAACGCCCCGATGGTGGGTGTCCTGAATCTGGTGTACGATCATCATGTTCCCCATCTTTCCGATAAACTAAACGATATACAGCATGAACACTACACCAGTATTTTATCCAGTACGCACATTCATCTGGATCATCATAACTGTCTTGAGGTGATTATTTTAAAGGGGCGCTACAAGGAGATTCGGCAGCTGTCGGATCAACTGATCGGCGCACGGGGCGTGAAACACGGTGATCTTAGTTTTACATCCACCGGTAAAAATCTCTCCGGAGTATAGAAGGGGTCTGATAATGATCAAAGGACAACACTATTTATTGATATTGATTTTATCGATCGCCACCAATGCCAGTCAGCCGGTATTTAAGGACACCCTGAAGGTTTTTCCCTTCGATCCGGTGGTGGTAACCGGGACACGGGTGGAGATGCCGCTACGGGAATTGCCGTTCAATATTTCCCAGATTTCGGAACGGGTAATTGAAGAGCAGGCGCATGTTCCTCTGCTGGACCTGATTTCCGAGAATGTGCCGGGACTTTTTGTTACGAGACGAACAAATATCGGCTATGGAGTTGCCAGCGGTGCCGCCGGTGGTATTTCCATCCGCGGTGTCGGCGGTAATCCGACCACCGGTGTTCTGGTGCTGATTGACGGGCGACCGGACATAATGGGGGTCTTTGGTCATCCGCTGAGTGACGCCTATCTGTTTTATGATGTCAAAGAGATTGAGGTGATGCGTGGTCCGGCATCACTGCTTTATGGATCCAACGCCATGGGAGGCGCAATTAACATTATCACTGATCATGAACATGAAAAGGGGTATCATGTTCATCTGCCGCTACGTTACGGCAGCTTCAATACCGGTCAGGTCACGTTACATCAGAGCTACGGTGCCGATAAATGGAATGGTTCACTGTCGACCGGCTACCGCAGCAGTGATGGCTATCGTACAGAAGGGTGTGATGATTATATCTCGAAAAACGGTAATCTCGAAGCCCGCTATTTCCTGAGTCCTGCAGCGGAAATAACCCTGAACAGCTACTTCTCCGATTATCTGGTTTACGATCCGGGACAGATTCATGCACCGATCAGTGACCATTGGTATGACATTCTGCGATATGGCGGTGATTTTACGTTTAACCATGCTGGTAGCCCGCTGGAGTCCGAACTGAAGGTGCATTACAATGCCGGTGATCACACGATTCACGACAGCGATAAATTTTCGGCGGATACAGTTAATTATACATCCTTGGACTACACACTTGGATTGGTTCTGAATGAAACCTGGCGTTATGCCGACAAGAGCCGTCTGACAGCCGGTTTTGATTTTCGGAAATACGGTGGTGAAGCTACTATTTTGGAAACCGCTGACAGCAGTACGATTTACCGCAACAATGTAAAAGAAATCGGCGGACTGATCAATGTACAGCATCAATTGCTGAAGTCCCTTTTCATGAACGGCGGTTTGCGCTATACCACGCATACAACCGCCGGAGAGCAGTGGATTCCAGCGGCTGGATTCTCCTGGCTGCTGCCCCGCCGCTGGACGGTAAAGTTCCAGTACGCCGAAGGTTACCGCAATCCCACGATCAAAGACCTTTATCTGTTCAATCCCGCCAATGAAGAGCTGTTGCCGGAGACCTCGCAAAATATTGAACTGACTGTGGAAAATCGCTACCGGGGCTTTTTGAATACGGCACTGACGATATATAACACAAAAGTGACAAATTTAATCGCACCAGCCTTTGTACCTTCTCTGGGCAGACCGCTTAATCAGAATAGCGGAACGGCTGAGATTAGGGGCGCCGAAATCGAAGGACAGCTCCTGCTGCCGCCTGGCGTTGCAATCAACTGGTTAGCCGGATACGCCGATAATTCCAGGATTTTACTGGGCAGCCCGGCGCTCAAGATGAATCTCGGAATTCGGTATCAACCGCTTCAGCCGTTGCGTCTGACTCTGCAGGTGGAATACATTGACGGTCTGTACAGCGATGACAATCCTTACGATTATACGGTGAATCCGGTCCGCTTGCCGGATTATTTCCTGTTGGATTTTCGGGGCACATACGATTTGAAGAGACATCTGAGCCTTTTTGCCGAAGTGAAAAATTTGCTGGATCGGCAGTATGAAACCATGGCGGGATTTCCCATGCCCGGAAGAAATTTCACCTTTGGAATCACTGCCAGATATTAAATACACCCCAGGAAACTGATGAATCTATCCATTTACAGGCGACACCAGGACTTTTTCAATCACAAAGCGGGAGACTGGTCTATATCCGAGCAGCAGATTCAATTTATTGCCGGAATGGACAAATTAATCGGCTTTAACGGTGCCGAGACGATTCTCGACATCGGCTGCGGAACCGGTCATTTATTGAAATATCTGCAGACGTTTGTACCGCGGGGTTTGGTTATCGGGATTGATTTTGCCGAGCAAATGCTTGTCCGCTGTCAGGCTCAGGTCAGGGAACCTCTGCATGTGATTCAATCGCTGGCGGAACAGCTCCCGATTCGGTCCGCCAGTGTCGACATTGTCATGAATTACTGCCTGTATCCTCACCTGCAATACAAACAGATTGCGCTGCAGGAATTTCACCGGATTTTAAAACCCGGCGGACGCTACTATATCATTCATCCCGAAGGACGCCAGGCAGTGAATGCTCTGCACAACCGAATCGGCGTACCGGTCTGCTTTGATCTTATTGAACCCCTTGAATCGGTAACCGTTATGCTGGAAATCAACGGGTTTCAGGTACGGAAAGCGCTGGATGAAGCCGATCGCTTTTTTATCGAAGCGGTCAAATTCCCGGGAAATAATCTTTAGTTTTTCGTCAAACCGGTTAAATTTATAAAAAAGATGAGGGGAATTACTATGCCGACCGAATTTGCTGCCCAGGCGTTGGACAATCTGCGCAACCCGGCGCTGTTTCAGTGGTATGTGATACCGCTGTTTGCATTCGTCGTGTATGTTTATGCGGTGGAAATTGAACGGAAGAACTGGAATCTGGTCTTGGCGGGACTGGCTTTTTGGGGGATGGACTGGTTTAATGAAATCTGGAACGGGCTGGTCTTTCACTTCACCAATTATGCGCCGGTTTGGGGTGCGCCCGGGAAAACCGCCTATCTGATTCTGATCGGTTTGAATATTGAAATTTGTTTCATGTTTGCAGTTGCCGGAATTACTTTTGCGAAATTGTTGCCGGCGGACAGGGATGTCAAAATTCTCGGAATGCCGAATCGTCTGTTTTATGCTGTGGGATTTGCGATATTTTGCGTCGTTGTGGAAATCCTGTTGAATGCCGCCGATGCTCTGACATGGGAATATGCCTGGTGGAGCGCAAAATTTCCGTTCCTGATTGTCCTGTTCGGCTATCTGCATTTCTTTCTGGTCTCATTCTGGGTGTTCGATATGGAATCGCTTTCACGAAAAATCAGAGTAGTCGGCTTGATCTACGGTGTTGATCTGGCGGCAATCATTCTGTTTGGTTTTATTCTGAAATGGATATAGGCAGCGTAATGACAATATTTTTGACCATAATATACTGGATTTTGCTGCTTACTGCGGTCGTCTCAATTATTTTCAGTCTGCCGGGGACCTTCCTGATTGTCCTGTTTCATTTTCTTTTTCAACTCGTTGATTCGGCTCCCGGGATCGATTGGCGCATTATCGGAATTCTTCTGGGAATATCGATTGCGCTGGAACTGGCTGAGTTTATTATCACCGCCTGGAGCAGCTGGCATTACGGAGCCTCGCGGGCGGGGATGGTGGGAGCGGTTATCGGCAGTATTGTCGGCGCCGTGCTGGGAACCGGGATCGTGCCACTGTTTGGTTCGCTGTTGGGTGCTTTTGGCGGAGCCTTCTGCGGAGCCTATCTTGTTGATTTTCTCCGGACAGGCGACCAAAGCGGAGCGCTCCATTCCGGAATTGGTGCTTTTACAGGAACGGCTGGGGGGAAGTTGCTCAAGATTTTTGGTGCCGTTGCGATGCTGGTGATGATTGCCCGCTAACGGTGCCGTTTATTGTGCATTGGTGAAATTGCGAACCCAGTCGATAAAGGTGAGATTGCTATAGATTTTTTGGGTTCGATCCTCGTTGTTAAAGTCTTTATCCAGTTCATAGGCGTCTTCAAGGTATTGAGAGGCTTCGAGAAGCAGAGGCAGGTGTTTTTTAAAGAGCTCTTTGGTCTCTTTGATATAGACGATCTTTTCGGGACCGCGCCGCATATTTTCAATGGTGCGCATGCGCTGATCATAGTCGGTTTTGCGCTTGAATTCCACGATCGAATAGTACCCGATATTATTTAATTGCCAGGCGGCGATGTCTTTGCGCGAGACTTCCACGGCATGAAAAGCGGCTTTTTTCAGAAAGTGCTTAACCGTTTGAAAATCCGAGCGCACAAGTGCCGAATCGACCGAATCCTTAGCGGCATAGAAATCGTTCCACATTTGCTGAATCGTCCGGTTGGTACCGCTGCTCTCCGGTATAAATTTTTCCGGAATAGTCGTGATCGTATCCGTCTTTTCAGTCGTCGTTTGTTTGCTTTCGGGACGGGACTTCGAACACATCACAGCTATGCATAGAACACTCAACAGTATCGAAAGTGGCAGATATTTTGGCGGAGTCGGCAATTGCATCACCATTATTCTATATTTTTGTTACGGATTTACATTTCGTAGTCAGCATTTCGCATTCCTATGGCTAAGACTAATTAAAATATTTGGAATCGGCAAGAAATAATTTGTCAATCAATAGAGACTACCGGTAGAATCGATCATAGGCACGAACCGGACAGGAATAATGCGGTCTACCAGAATATTGTTGCCTGCTTTTTTATAGACATACAGATTTTGCTCGTAAGTCTGCCCCAGGGGGACGACAATTGTGCCACCATCACACAATTGGAATACCAGCGTTTCCGGTAATTCCGACGGAGCGCAGGTAATAATTATTGCATCGTAAGGTGCATGTTCCGCCCAGCCGGCATAGCCGTCACCGATTCGAAAACAGATATTGCGGTAACCCAGCTCAGCAGTTACCCTCTGTGCCGTTTGAGATAGGGTGGCATTGATTTCGACCGTGAAAACAGAATCGCAAATTTCCGCCAGGACCGCCGCCTGATACCCCGAGCCGGTCCCGATTTCCAGGACTTTGGCGGATTTCTTCAAAGCCGCTAATTCGGTCATTAACGCGACGATATAGGGCTGGGAAATGGTCTGGTCAGCGCCAATTGGCAGCGGTGAATCGGCATAGGCATAGCGCCGGTATTTTTCCGGCACAAAGCGGTGCCGGGGAACTGTGCGGAGGGCTTTCAGAACATTTGCATTCCGAATTCCCCGGGCTTCAATCTGAGTCTCCACCATGATTTCCCGCTGTTTTTTCCAGTGGGTTTCTGTATCTGCGGTGGGTCGACAGGAAGCCACGGTAAGCGGCGTCAACAGCAGCACCGGATACAAAATGTTACGGAATGTGTTACCCCATTTACGCTTCATCTTGTTATAAAGTAAGAGCATGTGTTCATTTTTGCAACCGCTTATCGATTTAATTTTGGGACTGTGCCTATTTCGGGGTAAATTTCCATCAGATGGGAGATTCCAGGTGATTATTTATCTGCATGGATTCGGTAGTAATGGAAATGCGTTCAAGGCGCGCCTGATCCGCCGCCTTTACCCAGAAGTGCCGCTATTTTCGCCGGACTTGCCCCGGGAGCCGGAGAAGGCGCTGCGGCGGGTGACTGATTATGTTGAAACATTGCCGGATCGGAAAAAATGTCTCCTGATCGGGAGCAGCCTCGGCGGTTTTTATGCGCTGCATCTAAATGCCGCTCTGAATATTCCGGCGATTTTACTCAATCCGACTATTCAACCGATGCATGATGTAAAAAGAAGAATGGAATCTGATAAAGAATTTCAGCGGTCGCTGCATTCGGAGGAAGATGCCGAAGTACTGGAGCAACTGATGCGGCTATATTATCCTCCGGAGAATCTCAAAACCGATAATCTCACTGTCCATCTGAATCGGGATGATGAAATTTTGGATTACCGGATCGCTGAAGATTATTTTCGGAATACTCCGGCGAAACTGGTGATTCATCCCGCCGGCGGGCATGTGTTTTTGAATTTTACGAAGATATTGCCCGGCATAATCGAATATTATCACAATCTATGATTCAAAATCTCAGTCTGTTTTTTAAATTATCGGTGATTTTTATCAGTTACAACGGGATTTGGAAGATAGTATTCAACGAATAATCGGGAAAGCCGGAGAGCAAGCAACATGAAAAAAGTGCTGACATACGGAACCTTTGATCTGTTTCACTACGGACATTTGCGTCTGCTGGAGCGGGCGAAAGCACTGGGCGACTATCTGATTGTGGCGGTTTCCACAGATGAATTCAATGCCGTCAAAGGAAAAAAGTGTACCTATCCCTATGAGCATCGGGCGAAAATTGTCGCCGCGATCAAATATGTGGATAAAGTCATCCCGGAGACACGCTGGGAACAGAAAATTGATGATGTAAAAAAACACAGGGTTGATGTTTTTGTCATGGGGGATGACTGGAAAGGAAAATTTGATTTTCTGAAGGAATACTGCGAAGTAGTCTATCTGAGAAGGACGGAGAATATTTCAACGA
>JBNGDF010000019.1:0-46945 GCA_049975265.1 Fidelibacterota bacterium | reverse complement strand
GAAATCATATTCGCCCCGAATACCCAGAAAGAGCCTGTCACCATTTGATTTTTTAAATTAGAATATTCATTCATAATTGCTTTTAATATTCACCTTTTTTTCCTATTTAACAAGTAAATGAAACGTGTCCTGTTCGTCAGTTACTACTTCCCACCATTAGCAACGGGAGGAGTATTTCGATCATTAAATTTTGTGAAATATCTTTGGGAATTTGGTTGGATTCCGACCGTATTAACGGTAAAATATCCACAAAGTTGGTCGAGAGATGACTCTTTGTTAGATCAAATTCCCAAAAATATAAAAGTGATTCGCGCAAAGGAATTCAATTTATTGTTTCTGCATGTCTTGTTATCAAAAATCGGTCTGGGAAAACTGTACGATCTGATAGAAAACAAGTGGATTATCCCCGATAAAAAAATGGGTTGGGTGCCTTGGGCTTTTTATAAAGGCAAAAGAGAATTGAAAACGCAAAAATATGATTTGATATTTTCAACATCTCCGACAATTTGTGCCCATATCATAGGGTCCCGACTCGCTCGACGTTTTCAAATTCCCTGGGTTTGCGAATTCCGCGATCTCTGGACACTTCAACCCCACTATCCATTTATCAGTAAAAATCGAGGAAAAAAAGAGTCCGATATTGAAAAAAATATCTTAACCAAAGCCGATAAAATCATTGTAGTTACGAAAACATTTAGAAGCGATTTTTTAAAAAGTTATCCCACCCTCTCACCCAATAAAATTGACGTAATTTACAATGGTTTTGAAAAGCTCTCGCCAATCGGCTACTCTGGAAACAAGCGATTAACAATCGCCTATACCGGCTCTATGTATGGGCAGTATTATCCTAAAATGTTATATGAAGCGCTTGATGAGCTGGCAAGAAAAGCACCGGAATTGAATTTCCATTTTCTATTCATTGGCAATGCTGAACAACATATTATCAGCGAATTAAAAAGCTACTCCTCCGTAACTACAGAATTCATACCATTCCGGACAAAAAAAGATCTACCGAAAATCCTCAAACAGGCAGCAGCACTATTGGTTTTTCAATTGGGAAAATACTCATCGGTTCCATCCAAAGTGTTCGAGTATTTATCGTACCAGAAGCCGATTTTGGCAATTGTCCCTGACGATGAACTCCGGGAAATCGTCCGGATGACCGGCATGGGCTATTGTGCCGATCCAAATAATATAAACGAAATCCAAAGCACTCTCAGTAAATTGCATAATGATTGGCAAAATAATAAACTTCCGAAGCCAAAAAATATGAGGATTCTGGAAAATTTCAAACGCTATAACCAGACAAGAGAACTTGCCAAATTATTCAACAGGATTGCATGAAACTCTGCATTCTTAGTGACGCATCCTCCCTGCATATTATAGAATGGGCGCAGTTCTTTGCCCGAAAAGGACATGAAGTCTCGATAATTTCCGATAATCCCGCTGCGATTGAGGGATTGAAAAAATATTCAATTCCAAAATACGAGGGTAGATTCCATTTTCCTTTTATTTCATCAATATATCAAATCACTCGAAAAACGATCGCCATCCGGCGATTAATTAACGAAATTCAACCCGATCTCCTGCATTCTCACTATGCGAATATCTACGGATACCTGGCGAGTCTTACCGGTTTTCACCCGCATATTCTGACCTGTCACGGCTCCGATCTGCTGGTTCATCCAAAAAGGTCCAAAATCGAAAAATATTTTGTAAAACGAGCCCTGCGAAAAGCCGATCATATCACCCTGCCCTCTGAAGAGATGTATCAGACAGCCGTTCGTTATGGTGCCGACGCAAAAAATATTACGGTTATTCAGTATGGAATAGATCTTGGTTTTTTTAAATATTCATATAAAAATAAACAGCCAGCCAGATTTTTATGTACAAGGATGCTGACACCTCAATATCATACCGATCTGATTATCAGGGCTTTCTCGAAATTATCTGCTCATTATCCAGAGGCGAAACTCGATATTATCGGTGATGGACCGGAACGAGCCAAGCTTCAAAATTTGGTTGTTGCTAAAGCGATGACCGACCAGGTTGCCTTTTGGGGCAAAATCAGCCATTCAAAAATTGGATCATTTTATGAACAGGCAATCTTTTATGTTACCGCTTCGCCTACTGACGGTCTGTCAATATCTCTGCTCGAAGCCTTCGCTACGGGTGTCTATCCGATCTTGCCTGACAATCAGTCCAACCGCAGTCTGGCGGATTTAGGTTTTCAATTAAAATTGTATAATTGGAATTCCGAGGACGATTTAGCAAACAGTATGCAGGATGTTTTGCGCAATTCAGATGAGTTGCATAAAAAGTGCCTTGAGAATCGAAAATTGGTCGAAGAAAAATTTGACCGGAGTAAAAATTTGGCGTTAATTGAGGCGTTATATTCTAAAATGATCAATGTTAAATAGAATGGCTTATGCGGATTTATTATTTCTGTTACGAAGGTTTTAAAAAAATAGGAAAAATTAACAATCACATTCGGGAAACTGTTTCATGGTTCTCCAAATTTGACAATGAAGTTCACTTTTTCAACCCGAATATAATCAAACCGGAATTCGATGCACCGGTAAAACTGCATTTGGTTCCAATTATCAATATCCCGATAATTAAATGGTTGAGTTTCGATATTTTCGCATTTTTCTCTCTTCTTTTTAATACCATCATCCACAGACCGACGGTAATTTATTATCGGGAGAGTTCATCGCTGGTACCACTTATCATTTCAAAGCTCTTATCCGTTCCTCTGTTTATCGAAGTGAACGGTTGGGTGCTTGCCGAACTGGAGGAATACGGATATTCAAAATTTAAGTTAATGCTTTTCCGTCTGTTTCAGGAACTGAATTATCGGAATGCAACCCTGCTGATCCCTGTCAGTGAAGGATTAAAAATACTTATCATCAAACATTACCGGATTCCGTCTGAAAAAATTATAGCCGTCAATAACGGAACAAATCCGGAAAAATACAAGCCGATTCCAGTCGGTTATGCCCGAAAAACTACTGGATTGAATAAGGATGATCAAATAATCGGTTTTATCGGCGGCTGTTATCCGCATCATGGTGTTCAGCATCTTATAAATGCCGCTCCATATATACTCTCAGAATTGCCAGAGGTAAAATTTGTTGTCGCCGGCGATGGTGCTATGCTGGAATCATGGCAAGCACTTGCCGGGGAAAAACAAGTCGATAAAAATTTCTTCTTCCCCGGAAATGTTCCTTTTGAAATGGCTCCCTACTATATCAATTCTTACGATATTTGTGTGGCTCCCTGGGATATTGAACTTGTTGGAAATGTTGGTCTCTCTCCTATGAAACTGTACGACTATATGGCGTGTGGAAAACCGATTGTGTCCAGCCGCATATATGGAGTTAAGGAAATCCTGGAAGCAAACAATGCCGGGATAACGGTTAATGTAAAAAATCCGAAACAATTCGCCCGTGTTTTGATAGACCTTCTGAATTCTCCTGAGAAATGTAAAACAATTAGCGAAAACGCTCTAAAAACAGTTAGGTTGAATTACACCTGGGAACAGACATCCGGAAAAATAATCGATTTAGTGAAGAGTTTTGAATAGATTGAAAAAGATTTGCACCATCGTCGGCGCGCGCCCGCAGTTCATCAAATGCGCACCTGTTTCCAGAGAACTTCGAAAAGACTTTCATGAAATCCTTATTCATACTGGCCAACATTATGATAAAAACATGTCTGAAACCTTTTTCCAGGAATTAGCAATCCCTGAACCGGATTATAATCTGGGTATTGGTTCCGCAAATCACGGTGAACAAACCGCAAAAATGCTGATGGCAATCGAAACTATTTTAATAGACTTAAAACCCGACATAGTATTGATTTATGGAGATACCAACTCCACAATTGCCGGAGCGTTGGCAGCATCAAAACTGCATATCCCGGTTGCTCATATCGAAGCCGGTTTGCGTAGTTATAATCGGAAAATGCCTGAGGAAATTAACCGGATTGTTTCCGATAAATTATCAAAATATTTGTTTGTACCCACACAGACCGCAGTTGATAATTTAGCCAAAGAAGGCCAAACCGACGGAGTTTATCATGTCGGTGATGTCATGTTTGACTCGTTTTTATTTAATTTATCACGAATTGACAAAGAAAAGGTTCTCAGCAAATTCCAATTAACGTCAAAAGGATTTATCCTGGCAACTGTCCACCGACCTCAAAACACCGATGATCCAGTCATTTTAAAAGCACTTATCAGTACTTTACAGGACTTAAATGAACTTATCATTTTCCCGATTCATCCCCGTACTCGCAATTTGATGAAAAAGCACAATATCCGGGTTCGGGGAGATTCGTTACATCTGGTAGACCCGGTCTCCTATCAGGAAATGATCGTTCTGGAAAAAAACGCCCGCATCATTCTGACCGACTCCGGCGGTGTCCAGAAAGAAGCCTACTTTGCCGGTGTTCCATCTATTGTCCTTCGTGGTGAAACCGAATGGGTAGAACTCGTCGAAAATGGCTGGGCGACCCTGATTGGCGATAATTTCCAAAAATTGCCCGGTCTGTTATCCAGTCACCAAAAGGTAATTCCAGCGGATGATAAAATTTTTGGTGATGGCAACGCCAGTGGAAAAATTGTAGCCATTTTGAATAGGATTGATTTCGACTAAATATTGTATTCAAACGACATTCAACCACTCCTTGGTCAGGGCTCATCGTTTTCTCCCCTCTCCATAAATTGCTTTCATGGCTAATCAGATTGAATCACTGCGGGATTCCTCTCTGCAACGTTACGGAATTATCCATTCGGCAGAACTCCGCAGGAGTTCAACCCGAATAGCTCCGGATGTAATCCGGAGGTCGAACTTTACATCCGATGCAACCATGTAAAATCTTCACTTCCAACATCCCCCGCCCCTTCGTCAAATACCCCAAAGGTTTATCCGAAGGCAGAATCGAAATTTTCCGGGAAAAGCCTGAGCAAAAGCCTCTGATCAGCATCATCATCCCGACCGCCGATGCCACCCGGGATGGACTACTGCCATCTCTGCTAAAACAACTGAAAGAACAAACCTTCCGGGATTTCGAAATCATTGTCATTATCGGCGACACCCGGCAGGGGCGGGCGATCAACTGCGGCGCGCAGCTGGCGGAAGGGAAGTATCTGGTAACTTTCGATGATGATACCAAGCTTGGACATAATGATCTTTTAGAAAAAATGGTCACCCAAATCCAGCAGCATCCCGATATCGGCATGGCAGGCGCCGCCAACCTCGTGCCTGACGACGTTTCCTGGTTTATCAAACGCATCATGAAGGAACTGCCCCGCCGGACATCACCGCTGGTTGCTGAAATCACCGACAGCGATCTGGCGGAACACCCTTGTTGTATCATTCCGCGTAACGTTTTTATAGAGGTCGGTGGCGAAAACGAACTGATTCCCCGCGGGCTGGATCCCTATCTGCGCCAAGAAATCCGCAAAGCCGGCTACAGAGTCGTGGTTTTACCCGGCATTTATATTCACCATCTTCCTCCAAAATCGTTTCGCAAATTCTTCCGGCAGTTTTACCGCAATGGCAAAATGGCGGCATACGTGAATAAATTTTACCCTGAATTCGTCATTGAACTGACTACCCGGCATGGGGATGAGGTGGCGGAAAAACGCTCAACACCGATACGCATCATCTCCTATATCGGGCGATTACTCAAGACTCTATTGACTCTGCGCATTTTTTATCTGCTCAGTTTGGTGGTATATTTAGCAGGTTATGCAATTGGATATATCATCTTGAAAGAAACCGATGTCTGATCGAAAATCGCTACTGATTCCCGGCGATTTTCCCCCCGTCGTCAGTGGCATTGCCACCTATTTCGCTGAAATCTGGAAACATTTGCCGCCGAAAAATTGCTATATTCTGGCACCCAAAGACGAGGGCTGGCAGAGGTACGACGCTGCTTCACCGTTGCGTATTATCCGCCGTCGCATCACCACGGGCAACACCACCAAAGCCAAAATCCTGAAAAGCCTGCTGCACACCTTCTGGACGCTTATTCTGCATTTTCGGTACAAATTTGACATTCTCCATTGCGGTCAGGTTCTTTCATCAGGAATTACCGGCTGGACAATGAAAAAACTCTTTGGAGTTCCTTACTTCATCTACGTTTACGGCTCTGAGACGTACCGCTTCGGTCAAAAGCCGCTGTTGATGAGCGGCATTCGCTCATTTCTGGAAAATGCGGATAAGATCATCCCGAACAGCCGTTTCACCATGCAGGAATTTCTGAATATCGGCATTCCCGCGGAAAAATTCGATGTCATCACACCCGGTGTGGACACCACCCGGTTTACTCCGACGCCCAAAGACCCGGCATTGATCGAAAAATACGATTTAGCCGGAAAATTCGTACTGCTCACGGTCGCCCGTCTCGATGAACGCAAAGGACACGATTTCGTGATCCGGGCGATCACCAGATTGCGCGGTAATTATCCGGACATCCGCTATCTCATCGTCGGTAAAGGTCGGGAAGAAGAGGCATTGCGAAAATTGGTCAATGATCTGGGCGTCAGCGATAAGATTATATTCGCTGGTTTTGTTACGGATGAAGATTTGCCAAAATACTACAACCTTTGTGATCTGTTCATTTTACTCAATCGCCAAAGCACTGCAAACGAACAACTAAAAGGCGATTATGAAGGCTTTGGCATTGTATTTCTGGAGGCTTCCGCCTGCGCCAAGCCGGTTGTTGCCGGCAATTTCGGCGGAATCCATGACGCTGTCGAAGACGGAAAGTCGGGGTACATCATCGACGGTACAGATTTGAATGCCATCGTCGCAACCGTCGAACGATTAATGACCGACGAGTCACAGCGATTGGAGATCGGTCGCTATGGTCTTCAGCGGGCACAACGGTTTTTTGACTGGAAAATTATCAGTAAGAAGGTTCAGTCTTACCTATGAACGAACTCAATCTGGAGCGTTCTTGCCGACCGGAAGCCTTTCAAACCTCCATTTCCAGAATGGTGCGTGCCGAGACCAGAAAAATTCTGAAAGATATTCACGGAAAAATCCTCGATGTTGGCTGCGGAAACGGTATTTTTTTACTTGAAACCGCCGCTAATTATCCCGACCAGTTTGTTCCTTTCGGTCTCGACCGGGATTTTGCCGCCCTGGAAAATGCCCGACTCGTATTTTCGGATAATCATTTACCCGCTCATCGCTTTGTTCAGGGCAATGCCTATCAATTACCATTCAACGATAATACCTTCGATGCCGTCTTTTGCCTGAACACACTGGTAAACCTGGCACCACTTACTACCATTGAAGCACTCATCGCAGAACTGTACCGCGTGTGCAAACCGAAACACCCCCTCATTTTCGACTACCGCAACATCTGGAATCCAGCCATCGCTTTAACATATAAAATAAATCGAGTGACCGGCTCTGTTTCGACTTTTGCATACAGGTGGAACAATTTCAAACCGATCATAAACCGATTAAATGCGAGGCTCGTTAATCTAATATCTTTAGGCTCGAAAACCACATTCCTCGCCAAAGGTTTTCTGGCTGTGTTGGAGAAATAAACCATGAGTCTTTTCAAAATGCCGAGCGCCGGAACACCCTACCGGCTATCTGACGTCTTTTTTGCCAAGTTGGGACTATTTCAAAGCGAAAGAGTTATTAACCGATTTACAAATACATTAAAACACTATTTCAATGTGGAAAACCTCACGCTCGTCAATTCCGGTACCACGGCTAATTTTGTTATTTATAACGTTCTAAAAGATCTGCGCAAACGGGTTGAGCAGGTGGAAATCATTCTGCCGGCGTATACGGCGCCCTCGCTGCTGCTCCCGATTGAAGCCGCCCAACTTAAAGCGGTTCTGGTGGATATCGACCCGGACACTTTCAATTTATCCGTGGAAAAAGTACAAGAAAAACTGAGTGAAAAAACGCTGGCAATCATGCCGGTTCACATGTTCGGTCTGCCCTGCGAAGTGGAGACATTTCTCACAATGACAAAAAATACCGATATTTTTGTTCTTGAAGATGGTGCTTCCGCCCTGGGAACAAAAGTGAACAATCGGCATATCGGCACCATAGCGCCTTTTGGATTCTACTCTCTGAATCGCGGGAAAAATGTCTCTACCCTGGCAGGCGGGATCATCACCTGGCAGGACGCCGGATTGACGGAGCTGTTCAGAAAACATGTCGGTGTCTTACCGGCACTGTCGCAAAGGGCAAAGTGGATGATGTTTTTACGATTCTGCGGTCTCAGTCTGGCTGTACGACCATTTCCCTATACTCTCCTGAATCCGATTATCTCCAAATATAAATACACCACCCTGCATACCCACTTTGACTCCTTTCAATATACGCAGATGCAGGCGGCGCTGGGAATGAATCTTTGGAAGAGAATCGACTCCCTGGATCAAAAACGCATCGAGAACGGTAGGCGGCTCACCGAAATTTTTCATAACAAACCGGGGTTTACTCTTCCGACAATTCCACACAATTCTCAGGTCGCTTTCAACCAATTCCCGGTTATCGTAGACGACCTTGGCCAGCGGGAAGCCATAATTGGTCAACTTTCTCGGCGAGGCATCGAAGCCACCACTCTCTATGATCATCCACTGCACCACATTTTTCCGGAACTGGATACAGCCGGCGACGATCCCTATCCCCACGCTACCTATCTTGCCGAACACCTGCTGCTGATTCCACCCCATGCGCAAATCAATACCAGAATCATCCATACGGTGCAAAACGTCATCGCTAACCTTGCCTGACACCGGTCGTCTCCCAAAGCGCATCGTCCTTGTCATCACCCGGCTGGACCGCGGCGGATCGGCAGAACTAACCCAGCAGCTGGCTGCCGGACTGACAAAACGGGGCTATCGGGTTCTCCTGATTTCCGGTATAACCATCGAGCCGCTCTGGGACCCGCGGCACTATGCCCGGGAAAACGGCTTCGCGATTCACTTTGTGGATTCGCTGGTTCGTCCGGTGAATCTTTTCAAGGATTGTCAGGCGTTTTTCCAACTGGTAACTGCTTTCCGAAAATTCCGACCGGACATCCTGCATACCAATTCTTCCAAAGCCGGAATTATCGGTCGATTAGCCGGTCACTATTGCGGAATTCCCACGATTTTTCACTCGCCGCATGGGCACATTTTTTACGGCTACTACAACCGTTTTGTCAGCCGCCTGTTTATTCTACTGGAAAAAATAGCGGCGCACTATACGAGAAAAATCTTCAATCTCACTGCCGCCGGTCGCCGGGATCACATCGCTATGCGAATCGCCCGCCCGGAAAAATTCGTCGTTTCTTCCTGCGGTGTTCATCTGCAACCGTTCTATGACCACCCCTCGTGCAATATCAGCGATTCACCACACAAACCATTATCGCTCATCTGGATTGGTCGGATCGTCCCTATTAAAAACCTGCAAATGCTGTTGGATGCATTGGTGGTGCTGAAACAGTCCGGCATGACGCCGCAGGTGACCATTGTCGGTGATGGCGAATTGCGCTCAGCCTCCAAACGTTTCGCTGTTAAACAGCAGCTGACGAACGTTAAATTTCTCGGCTACCGCAATGACATACCCCGCCTGCTTGCCCAACATGAGGTGTTCGTTCTGACCTCGCTCAATGAAGGTTTTGGGCGGGTTCTGGTGGAGGCAATGGCATGCGGTCTGGCGATCATCGCCACCAAAGTCGGCGGCGTGCCGGAGGTGATTGAAGACCCCAAAAACGGTCTGCTGGTGGAATCCTGTAACCACCGGCAACTGGCTGAATCTATCCGGTACTTGTGGGAAAATCGCCGAATTTGCCGAAATATGGGACTGACAAATAGAAAAAGTGCGGAATTTTATTCATTGAACAATTATATTAACAGGGTTGTCAAATTCTACACCGAATATTGAAATAATGAAAATCTGGTTAAAAATCACATTAGCGGCGCTACTCTGCATCTCGGTGCTGGACGGTCAAAACAGCCGTAATTACCAACGCCTGAAAACCGGCATTCATTTCGATTCCAAAGTCAGCGGCGGCTCCTATACTCTGGGAGAACTGGCGGGAATAGCCAATAACTTCGGACTGGACGTCGCCATAATCACTGATCATGACAACATGAAAGTATCCTACGGGATACAGCCTTTTCAGAAATTTCTTAAGTTCTCTATTCAGGAAAATTCCGTCAGCCGCTACGGTGTCGAAAAATATCTGGAGGAAATTGAACAGATTGATCGGATTTTTCCCGATATAATCTTCATTCCGGGCATCGAAGCTGTTCCCTACTATTACTGGGAAGGCTCGCCGCTATATAACAACCTGACTCTGCGAAACTGGCACACCCATCTACTGGTATTCGGGTTTGATGATGTTGAGGATTTCAAAAATATCCCCTCTATCGCGAACGGCGGACTGGGTCATGCAACTCCGGCTTCCGGGGAGCTAATGAAATACATCTCCGCCAACTTTATGCATTTCTCCATTATCGTGCTCTATTTCATCCTTTTCATCATTGCCTTTTTTTTGATAATCAAACGCTCACACCGGCGCCACGATATCGCGCATGCCGCCCGTAAAAGACGAAAAAAATACCGATTCAGCTGGAAAGCGTTCCTGTTTGCTGCCCTGCTGGGCTATATTCTCTATTCCGAATACCCGTTTTTACCTGGTAAATACGATCAATATCACGGCGACCAGGGCGCTGGTCCGTTCCAGGCGTTGATTGACTACGTCAACGACAATAACGGTCTAATCTATTACGCTCACCCGGAGGTGTCAAGTTCACTTGTTCGGTCAGTCAATATCCCTTTCCTTTCGCAATCCATCAAAATTGAAACCGATGCCTATCCGCACCTGATCACGGAAACCAAAGATTACACCGGATTCTGCATCTTCTGGGAAGGGATGCGTACAGTCGGACGACCCGGTGGTTTATGGGATATCGCGCTGGATGAATACTGTCGGGGTTATCGTAAAAAACCGGTCTATGCCATCGGTGAACTGGATTTTGAAGAGAGTAATGAACTCAAGCTGGTGGCGGCTACCAACACCTTCCTTTTTGCCAAAGAGCGCAGCCGCGAAGGGGTCTATGAAGCACTGCGCAGCGGGCGTTCCTACACGACCCGCGATTTCGTCGGCAATGAACTCTTCATGGATGAATTCGCCCTGTACGACATCGCCACCCAGCGCAGCGCCTTTATCGGAGAGACATTGACCCTCGCCGCTGCACCAGTCGCCATTCATATCCGGATGCGCTCCATTCACAAGAATCCGCCAGCACGTTCCGTCTATATCTACAAAAATTCGGATTTGGTCAAAACCTACCAGATGCGCGATTCACTGGATGAATGGTATGTGGATGAAGCACCGCTGCCGGACAGAATGGTTTATTATCGGATTTATGCGGGCAAACGCGATTATGTTACGCTGGCAACGAACCCGATATTCGTCAAAAAATATTAAACGGGGATTAATCCTCGGTTTTATAGGCTATTTTATATAATAAAAAGGTTATCGCTGCCAGAAAGCAAAACTGGGCAAATTGTAAATAAGCCTGAGCCTCGACAAAAAAGGGTCTCAGCGTAAAACGTGAAACCAACCCCAGAATCAGCGAAATAACCGCCAGAATCATGCAGCTCTTAATAATTGTTCCCATATTTCCTCCAATTAACATTTCACCCATTCACTATTTCCAAGCCAAAATAATTCATCAATCGACAATAATCAAGCGAATAATATGATTTGTGCCGTTCATCAGCCCCAGACCTTTCCCTGGCTTGGCTATTTCGCCAAAATAATGCAGGCGGATACGTTTGTAATCCTTGATAATGTTCAATTTAAAAAAAATGAGTGGCAAAATCGCAATCGGATAAAATCCGCCAACGGTCCCCAGTGGCTGACCGTCCCGGTTATTCATCATTTCGGGCAACTCATCAAAGATGTGCGAATCAACGACCGGATCAACTGGCGGCATAAACATATCCAGGCTCTGAAAAGCAATTACAGCAAAGCTCCCTACTTTCACCATTATCTACCGGAATTGGAGCAACTCTACGAAAAGGATTGGCAATTTCTGGCAGAATTTAATTTGGCTGGTATCCGCTGGGCTTTCGAAATACTGAATGTCGACACACCGCTGCTGATTGCCTCGGAGATCGAAGAGTTGCAGAATCATGACAATCTCAACGCCGACGAGCGTTTGATTTTTCTGACGCAGCTCTGTCATGCCGACACCTATCTGTCGGGCGCCGGCGGACGCGACTACCTGGACACCGGACTGTTTCCGCAGAAAAATATTCGGCTACTTTTCCAGGATTTCCAACATCCCTCCTATCCACAGCAATTTGGCGATTTCACCAGCCATCTGTCGGTTCTGGACCTGCTGTTCAACCTGGGACCGGAAAGTCGGAAAATCATCCAAGGAGGAATTCGATGAAAACGCGCTTTAAAAAAATGAACATACTGGCAATTGGCGCTCATCCCGATGACATCGAAATCGGCTGCGGCGGCACACTGGCAAAATATGCCTCCTACGGTCACTACATCTATATGTTTATTGCCACCGACGGCAGTGCCGGCACCGGAAAGGCTGAAATCCGTCGAAAAGAGGCGGAAGATGCCGCAAAGATTTTGCAGGTCCGCAATATATTTTGGGGCGGCTACGTCGATACGGAGCTCCAAATCAACAAGGAAGCAATCATGAAAATCGAAGATATTATCCATAAGACCAAACCGGATAGTATCTTTATAAATTATTTTGATGACACTCATCAGGACCACCGGCATATAGCATCGATCACCAATTCAGCCACCCGCTATATTCGCAATGTGCTGTACTACGAGACGCCGACCAGTCAGAACTTCCAGCCCAATGTGTTTGTGGATATTGGTCAGCAATACCTGGATATGAAAATCAAATCCCTGCAAGCCCACGAATCGCAAATTGACCGCACTAATATCTCAGGCGTCTCCATTCTCGAGGTTGCCAAATCGGCGGCACACTTCCGGGGTGTTCAGGCACGTGTCGCCTATGCAGAAGCGTTCCACTCATTAAGACTGTTTATCAACATATGATCGTTCCCCATTATCGTCCCAGTTTTTCGGAAAAGGAGAGTAAGGCTGCGCAGGCGGTCATTGCATCCGGGTACATCGCCCAAAAAAGCCAGGTTCGGAAGCTGGAATCTGTACTCTCCGGTTTCATCGGCAAAAAGCACGGCATCGCCGTATCATCGGGTACCACCGCTCTGATCCTGGCATTAAAAGTGCTGAACATCAAATCCGGTGATGAGGTGATCATCCCCAGCTATACCTGCACTGCTCTATGGCACGCCGTCCGGGCAGTGGAAGCCACACCGGTGCTCGCCGATATTGAGACAGAAAGCTATAATCTCGATCCCGATGAGGTAAAATCACGCATCACCAAAAAGACCAAAGCCGTTATTTTCCCTCATATGTTTGGTCAACCGGGTTATGTTCAGGAAGTAACTCGCCTGGGAGTCCCGGTTATTGAGGACATCGCCCAGGCGATTGGGGCAACTATCGATAACCGACCGGTGGGAAGTCTCGGGATACTCAGTATTGTCTCCTTTTATGCCACCAAGGTTCTCGGAGCAGGTGAGGGTGGCATGATATTTACCGACGAAACGGCGCCAGCCCATTATCTTCGGGATATCCGGGAATACGATGAAAAAGCCGAACTGATTCCGCGGCTCAATGCCAAGATGAGCGATATAACCGCCGCCATCGCCCTGAGTCAATTCGAAAAATTGCCGGAATTTACCACAAAACGGCGGCACATTCTGGCGAAATACAGAACCGTTGCAGACCCGCAGATCATTCTTCCCAATCAGAATCCGCATTTTCAATCCAATTTATTTCGTTGTATCGCCGCCTATCCCCATCAAGACGCGGATCAACTGATCCAAACCGCCAGAGAACAAGCCGTTACGTTTCGGAGACCGGTATTCAAACCGATTCATGCCTATTTAGGCTCCACCTCTCTGCCGAATACCGAAGCCGCCTGGCAAAAGCAGGTCTCGGTGCCCCTGTTCCCCGCTATGAATAACCGGGAGATCGAAATAGTAACGACGGTCCTGAAAAAACTGGGAGATTCTGATGACCGATAGGCAACGCATTTACTTCCGGCTGCTGGTATTTCCTTTTGTTCTGGCAATGCTGATGCCGTATATTTCGCAAACTTGGTTCTTCACGCATCAACTCAGTTTCATTTACTATTTTCTGGTCGCCTTTCTGATGTCTTTCGGTCTGGTGCCGCTGTTTTATAAACTGGGTCTGATTATGGAGATTACCGATAAGCCGGGCGGACGTCACCATCACAAAGATGAGACACCCCGCACGGGCGGGATAGCGATTTATATTACCTTTGTCTCGGCATTGCATATCTATACCGACCCGCCGCCGGAGTTCCAGGGATTGTTCTGGGCTATCACCATCATCGCCGGATTTGGCATCCTGGACGATATTCACAGTATTCCCGCTTCTATCAAGTTGATTGGTCAGATTCTGGCAACGGTCGTATTGATCTACTATGGGATTATCATCTCCTTCATACCCGATCAACCCTTCTGGCGTATATTTTCTATTATCCTGACTTTTCTGTGGATAATCGGAATCACCAATGCCATCAATTTTCTCGACGGTCTCGACGGTCTGGCGAGTGGTCTGGCAATCGTGATCAGCTTTTTTTACGCCGCAATCTCCTGGTCTGTTGGCAATCACTTTGTCTTTATCGTCAGCCTGATTTTCATGGGAGCTGTCAGCGGTTTTTTCCTCTATAATTTTCGGTTAGGAAATCAGGCGCTGATCTTTTTAGGCGATACCGGCAGCACGATTATCGGCTTCACTCTCGCCGCACTGGCAATCTATGGAGACTGGGGTGTCCACAAGAGCGTGGACCTGGCAATCCCCATCCTGCTGCTTGCCGTCCCGATTACGGATTTACTCTTGACCAATATCATGCGTATAATCAGGAAAAAGGTTCGTTCGTTGCGCGAATTGCTCGAATTCGCCGGAAATGATCACCTGCACCACCGACTCAAGGCAATTGGCTTACGACCAAAAGCCGTTGTCATCACTCTCTGCCTTTTCACTGTTCTCATGGGTCTGCTATCACTTCTGCTGAAGCGAGGTGACTATTTTGAAAGTATTGTTGCATTAAGCATAGGAATTATTATATTTTACACAGTTGTTGCTTTTTTAGTTTTTATGGAGAAGAGAACCAACCGGTAACAATAAAATGGTTTTTTTATGCATTAAAAATGCCTAACTCTATTTGATATGTACGCCGACTATTGGAAATTAACCATTAAACCCTTCGAAAACTCGCCGGACCCGCGGTTTCTCTATCATTCCGCTCAACATGATGAAGCCCTCATGCGACTCCTCTACTCCATCCAGAGTTCCAAGGGGTGCGCACTCCTCACCGGCGAATACGGTTGCGGCAAGACCCTGCTGATGCATACCATCGTCAGCGAGCTCTCCTCAGGGCAATTTGACATTGCCTATCTGACCAATCCGCGCTGGAGCGCCAATGAATTGGTGCAGGAAATCCTCTATCAACTGGAAATAACACCCGAAGGCACGAAGCGAATCGAAATGCTCCATTCGCTGAACGATTTTCTGTTTGAAAATGTCCGTAACGGCAAACATACCATCATTATCGTTGACGAAGCGCAGATTATCGGCGATTACGAGACCTTCGAGGAGCTACGCCTGCTGCTGAATTTCCAGCTCAACGACCGATTTCTTCTGACTCTGTTCCTCGTCGGGCAACCGGAGCTCAACGACATTGTTCAAAAAATTCCGCAGCTCAACCAGCGAATCGCGGTGCGCTATCATCTGAAACGCTTTACGCTGGAAGAGACTAAAAAGTACATCCAGTATCGTCTAAGTGTCGCCGGACGAACCACCCCGATTTATACCGACGCCGCCATTAAAGAAATCTATAATTACTCACAAGGTACACCCCGGACTATAAACAATATCTGCGATTTGAGCCTGGTTATCGGTTTCGGAAAACACCTTGAGACTATTGATGCGGATACAATTACCGGAGTAATTGAATCTGAGAAGTAGGCTGCCATGGTACGAATGAAAGAAGTTTTAAAGTCTTATGAAGAACTGCGGAATGATCCGTCGGCTTCCCGCCAAGCGGATAAATCGGGCTCCGGTTCCTCCGGCAGTTCTAGCAATATGAGCGGACTTGACGCCATTCGCAAAGCCATTCAAGCCGGACTGAACCAGCAAAAGCAGCAAAGAGAACAACCTCAGGCAAAGCCACGCGAAACCCAACAATCTACGCTGGATAAAATCAAGACAGCCCTGGAGCCGAAAGAAAAACCGGCGGCGCAGTTTGAAGAAAAAAAGGAAAAACCACTTTCTCCCGACGATGAGCAACACTCTGCAAAATTATACATGGCTTTCCATCGCCACATGGAAAAAATCTCCAATGATATAAAAAATAGAACTCCCATTGATCCGACCCCGCTGATTAAAGATATCCCGGATTTCTGTGATGCGATTGAAAACCAGGAATTTCTGTTCATCAAAGCAATTCAGCGTAAGCGGTTCGCCACCTGGTTTATCTCTCATTCCGTCAATGTCGGCGTTTTTGCCGTCAAAATCGGTCTGGGTCTGAAATTCGATAAAGAGAAACTGCATTCCCTGGCACTGGCAGCCCTGCTGCACGATGTAGGCATGATCAAGGTTCCAACGAAAATACTTTTCAAACATGGCAAATTGAGTCCCACTGAATTCGACCAGATCCGGCAACATCCAAAGAACGGCTACGAGCTGCTAAAGCATCTGGAAAAAGATTATCCTTACGTCGTCGAAGCCGCCTACCAGGAGCAGGAACGAGAAGATGGCTCCGGCTATCCCCAGGGATTGAAATCCGAAAAAATCTGCGAATTTGCCAAGGTCATCGGCATTGCCGACGTTTTTGAAGCGCTGGTCCATGGACGCGCCTATCGCGACGGCTTTATCACCTATCATGCCATTCAGAAAATCATCGAAAATAAATCCAAACAGTTCAATGTAAAAATCATTCGCGGACTCGTTAACAGCGTCTCCATGTTTCCCGTCGGCAGCTACGTGAAATTAAGTTCGGACGAGATTGCCCGGGTCATCACCGTCAACCGCCTCCGTCCGGTCCGACCGGTGGTGGAGGTAATCGAAGACGCCGACGGACGCAAACTGAAAACCCCGCTGCGTATCAATCTGGAAAAAGAACCGCTGCTCTACATTACCAAGCCGATGACCGACTACCCCTAAACCGGTTCCGGCTTCCGGCTCAGCTCTTTATCCTTATACAGAATAGCAATCCTGACCCTGACCGGGGCTCAGGATTTATTTTTTGCAGCAGATCAATCGTACCGGGCTCCCGCTCCAGGTCAGCCAGACCGTCCAACCAGCGTTGATCCGGCGGATCAAGCAGTTGGGGCGAACCGATCAGCAGCTGCCCGCTTTTCAGGCGCAGCGCCAAAGAGGTATCATCATGCGGCGTCGCAGCGCTGGTACCGTCACTACCCACATCCTCCATTCTGACCCGGTCGTGCCCGGAATAAATTCTCCTGACCCGGTACGGTTCACCGGAAAAAAGCAAAATCCTCTCTTCAGTCGGGTCCGGCATCAACACCGTCAATCGTGCACCGGAATGCTCTTTCGAAACCATCTGACAAGCCTTCGCATAAGCCGCTGCAGGCTCCGGCTCCATCGTAAACAGCGTCTTCAAAACGCCCCTGATCTCTACCCGGTCCTCCGGCGAACAATCTATTGAAGTTATTTGGAAGAACAGGTTTTGCCGGTCAGGCAGGGATATCCGGTCGGCATAACTGTCCTGACCGATAATAAAAAACAGCTCATAAGGATCGACAACCACCTTTTTCACCCGCTCTGTTCCAGTGCCGTCATCCTCTGACGGTTCCGATTTTCTGATCAGTGACGATGTACTGAGAGCAATATTGATCTGAACCGCAAAGGATTTCAGCGTATGGAGATCGGTTTCATCGTAGGCGTAAATCGGTTTTTTCACAGAATAGAGTACCCCCACAACCAGGTCATCTTTCAACAGCGGAACCGCAATCATGGAACGCCACTTCAGGGACAGGGCATGAAAATAGACCGTACGTTCATCTTCGTCGAGATTGTGAATCAACAGCGTCTCCTGCGACCGGCGTACGAGGTCCCCGATGCAATCAACATTCATCCGCGCCAGCTGCGACTTTTCATGTTCAGACAGATGAACCGACGCCTCCATACCGCTCGTCCGGGGAACCTGCCCGCCAAAAGACAGCCAACAGGCGTCCGACGATGTCAACCGGCAGGCGTGTCTGACAATCGTCTGAAAAACGGATTCAATATTGGCACCCTCACTGATCATTTTACTGATCTGTGAAATCGATTGGATTTCCATTGTTACCCGGTCGTAGACCGAGGCTGACGGCAGCCGAAACAAGAATCCGATAAACACTGTCAACGCGTAAATATTCATAAAAACCAGCATCGCCAATACAAACCCCTTGACCGTCATACTGAAAACGAACACAGGAAACAGCAGATTGGAAAACAGCAGATACAGACTGACGGGAATGATACTCAGAGATAGAAAAAAGCCGGTGTACTTCTCTTTCTTATTAAGAACATCAATCCAGGATTTGTAGATGCTGATCACCAGGGTAATGATTATCAGCGCTCCGCCGATTATCCAGATTGACGCCGAGTTCGCATGCTGCAGCAGGGCAAAGCGGTCATAGGTATAGCGATCTTCGAGAATATTAAAAACCAATGCTGCAGACAGAACGGTCAGTGACAATATCCGGTACTCAAAATTCGAATAGCGATTTGGACGGTAATCCAGCAGCCGCTTTACCAAAATCAGTATCGTTAAAAATATGGAGATCGTGGCAACCGTACAAAATTCGGACACCACATTCCAGATAAAAGGATATTCCGCCAGAAAGGGATTCTCATCCCAAAGAACCAGATATCTTTTCAAAACCAGCTGCGGCAGCAGGGTAACCCCGAACAGAGAGATGACCAGTCCGTAAATTGTCAGCAGGATCTTTTTTAATGTAAGTTTGTGGTGATGAATAAAATGTTTCAGTCGGAAATAGATAATCAAAACCGCGATACAGATAATCAGTTCCCGCTCGACCCGGTAGATTTTGATAAACGACGGAATGTGGTAAAAAGTGGTGTCCACAAACAGAATAAACAGCAGGAGGATAACCGCAAAGCTGGTCAGAAATATTGTTTTAAGAGTGTGTTTCATGAACAGGACCGGTTTAAACGTTAAAACCTTCTGGCGGACACAGCACCTTTCCGTTCGTTACTTCATGTTCTACAGTTAAAAAGCAATCGCAGGTGTTATCACATTTATCAAACTTAGCTATTAATTTACAACTATTTTTGAATTATTCACCAAATGGTAGAGGTTATGAAATTGCAGTTCCGAAAAAAAATGCTTACAGCAAAGGGTCGGTAAGCGGATCAAATCTAATCAAAGAGGGGTTCCCAAAAGACCATTTCGGACTTATCAATCAGCGCAATTATAGTGATAATATTCCTGTTTGAGAATTGAATAAAATCCTCTATCTTTCGGCATTATGATAACATCTCTGATCGCTTTCGACAAAGCCCTGTTTTACTTTATCAACCAATCCCTCGCCAATCCGGTTTTCGACTGGTTGATGCCCTTTATCACCGAAAAATCGCACTGGATCATTCCCATCCTTATGATCTGGCTGGGGCTCTTGATCCTGGGGAAAAAGCGGGGTCGGATTGCCGCCCTCCTGCTGCTGCTGACAGTTGCCACAACCGATCCGGTCTGCTATCGCGTCCTGAAACCGACATTCAAGCGGATTCGTCCCTCCCGCTCCCTTGAGGACGTCCGGCTGCTGGTCGGTCGCGGCGGCAAATACGGATTTCCCTCAAATCACGCCGCCAATATTACCGGTGCCATGCTGATCCTGGTCTATTTCTATCGTAAATACAAATACGGATTCGCCACCGTCGCTATGCTCATTTCATTCAGCCGGATTTACGTCGGTGTCCACTACCCGTTGGATGTTCTCTTTGGCATGCTGATTGGTGCACTCTTTGCCGTCATGTGGATATTTTTTTGGATCATGATGGCGAATCACCTCGCCAAAAGGCAAAATTTTTGCTTAGCGTTACAGGAATAGTTATATTTACCATCATCATATCAAAGGTGGAGAAACCGTAAATGCCAAGTCACAGAAGAAAACGTAAACCTTTTCGGATCACAACGGGTGTCAAGACCGGACTTTATATCCTGCTCAGCCTGCTCATCTTTTTCATTATTCTCTTTAATGTCTGGGATTGCCAGATATAATGATTCAGTCATCTGGTCGCCCCGCCTTTTGCGGATTCTCACTTTCCTACTAAAAATGTATGCAACAAAACACCCTGTCACGTATCACAAAGGTCGAGATTGCGGTTCGCTCGTCGTGGAATGCCTGAAAGATGAATGGAAAATCCGCTAAATTTGCACGATGGATCTTTATCCTGGTTTCTTTACTAATGGCTGACTGCTCCGGACCAAAACCGCGGAAAATTGTCTTCTTCGGAGATTCGATTACAGAATTGGGCGTGCAACCCGACGGCTATGTGACCCTGATCGCCAGGGAAATCCGGCAACAATTTCCCAAAAGGGATATCAATATTATCGGTGCCGGTATCAGCGGCAATAAAGTACCCGATCTGCAGGCTCGACTGGAGCAGGACGTCCTGTCAATAAAGCCGGATATCGTCATCATTTACATCGGGATCAACGACGTCTGGCATTCCATTCTCCCCGGACATACCGGCACTTCACCGGAAAATTTCCGGAGCGGGCTCCTGCAGCTGATTCGCCGGCTACAGGACGGCGGCGTTCAGATCGTGCTCTGCACACCCTCAGTCATCGGTGAAAAACGGGACAATCAGAATCCCCTGGACCCGCCATTGGATCGCTATGCCGACATTATCAGACAGCTCGCCGCTACGGAAAACCTGCCGTTAATTGACCTGCGCAGGCAATTCAAAGCCTATCTGTCAGCCAATAATCCCGAAAACCTGGAACAGAATATTCTCACTTATGACGGTGTTCACCTGAATCGCCGGGGCAATCAGTTCGTCGCCGCTGTGATGCTGAAAACGCTCACCGGTATTCTCCACTAACTCATTTTTACTGATCACCTTATATTCGATTTCCCGATAAATCAGACCCTGCAAAAAAAAATAGCAGACGAAAAAAACATACAATGGAATAAATTTTTCTTGAACCACCGGTTTTTAGAGCTTAAATTCCTACTGCTTTAGTAGGAATAGTGGGGTACTTAAATTGATACTCAACATAAATAAATGATTCGCCTCTCAACAAAAGGAAAATACGGAACCCGGCTGATGTTTCAGTTGGCACTAAATTACGGTAACGGTCCGATGCTCCTGAAAGACATCGCTGCTCGTGAAGACCTCTCCGTACGCTATCTGGAACACCTGGTTCCACCACTGAAAACCGCCGGACTCATCATCGCCACCCGCGGTTCAAAAGGCGGCTACTCTCTCTCAAAGAAGCCGGGGGACATTACCGTAAGAGAGATCATTCAGGTCCTTGAAGGTCCTCTGTATCCATCGGAGTGTGTTGAAGTTCCAGAGATTTGTGACCGTTCCGATTTCTGTATCACACGCGATGTCTGGGTGGAGCTGGAACAGACTATTTCGGCGACATTAGCCCGCCACACACTCCGGGAATTGGTTGATAACTATAAAGAGAAACGTATTTTGAAGGAATCCTCATGAAAAACATCTACCTCGATCATGCCGCAACCTGTCCCGCCGATCCAGAGGTACTTGAAGCGATGCAGCCCTACTTCACGGAACATTTCGGCAACCCCTCCAGCATCTATTCAATCAGTCGCATTACCCGCAACGCGATTGCGCAGGCGCGGCAGATTCTGGCGGACGCCATCGGCGCCAATCTCGAAGAGATCGTTTTCACGAGTGGCGGCAGTGAAAGCGACAATTTCGCCATCAAAGGTGTGGCTCATGCCCTCCGGGAGAAGGGTCGCCACATCATTACTTCCCAAATCGAACACCATGCCGTGCTATACACCTGTAAATACCTGGAAAAAAATGGCTACAAGGTGAGCTATCTGCCGGTGGATTCAGACGGAATAGTCCGGTTGGATGAGCTGGAAAAGACCATCCGTCGGGATACAATTCTCATTACCATTATGCACGCCAATAATGAAATCGGCAGTATCCAACCGATCCGGGAAATCGGCGAAATTGCCAAAAAACACAAAATTACCGTTCATTCCGACGCCGTTCAGACTTTCGGACATATTCCGGTGGATGTGAATGAGCTCAATACCGACTTACTGAGTATTTCTGGACATAAATTTTATGGACCCAAGGGTGTCGGCGCACTTTACATCCGCAAGGGGACCCGGATTACCCCGCTGATCCACGGTGGCGATCAGGAACGTCGTCGCCGCGCCTCCACCGAAAATGTCCCCGGTATCGTCGGGCTGGGAAAAGCGGTGGAAATCGCCCGGGATGTAATAACCGGCGAAATGCGGCGACAATCCGGGCTGCGGGATGCATTTATCAAAAAAATCCTGACCACAATCCCCGATTCACGCCTGAACGGATCCACCGTCCAGCGCCTCCCGAACAATATCAATATCTCCTTCAAGGGCATCGAAGGCGAATCCATTCTGCTGAATCTGGATATGTACGGAATCGCCGCCTCCACCGGCTCCGCCTGCAGCTCTTCCAGTCTGGAACCCAGCCATGTGCTGCTCGCCATCGGTCTTGATCATGAATTAGCCCACGGATCGGTGCGTTTTTCTCTCGGTAAACATACTACCGCAGAGGACCTGAACAGAGTCGCCGAGATTCTTCCCGGCATTGTCCGGAAACTACGCGCCATGTCACCCCTTTACAACCCATAAGGAACCAGGATAATGGAACAGTATAGCGAAAAAGTCATGGACCATTTCACCAATCCCCGCAATGTCGGCACCATCGCAAATCCAGATGGTGTTGGTCGGGTCGGTAACCCCATTTGTGGCGATGTGATGGAATTGCAGATAAAAGTAAAGGATGACATTATCGTTGATGCAAAGTTTCGCACCTTCGGCTGCGGCGCGGCAATCGCCACCAGCTCGATGGCAACGGAGCTGGTCATCGGCAAATCCATCGACGACGCCGCAAAGATTACCAATAAAGTCGTCGCGGAAGCGCTGGACGGATTGCCTCCGGTCAAAATGCACTGTTCAAACCTGGCTCAGGAAGCACTGGAAGCGGCGATCCAGGATTACCGCGAAAAAAAAGAGCAATTGAATCAGACAGCAATACCCGGAAAAAATCAGTAATTCATTCCGCCGATGTCCTCTAAAACCGATGAAAAGTCCTGTTAAATTGCCTGCCAAATCCCAAATGATCCGGCATATCTGAAATTTCCCTGATTCATTTTCTTCTTGGTTCAATAAATAATCCTGCGTAGATTTGTAAAGTCACGGAACTAATTCATCATTAAGAATCGTACGCTATGAAATCAATGATACCGAACATCACACTGGTCATTGTTATCCTGACCGCCCTCGCATCCGCCGAAATCCAGCCAAAACATGAATTTCGCGCCGCCTGGATCGCGACGGTCCTGCGTCTCGACTGGCCGGCTTCCTCCACGGTCTCCACCCAGAAATCACAGATGATCAATATCTTAAATCAGATGCAGCATGCCCGGCTGAATGTCGCCGTTTTTCAGGTTCGACCGGCTTGTGACGCCTTTTACGAATCGGCGATCGAGCCCTGGTCGAACTGGCTGACCGGTACCGAAGGCAAGGCGCCTGACCCCTATTATGATCCGCTGGAGTTTGCTATCGAGGAGGCTCATAAACGGGGGATTGAACTGCATGCCTGGTTTAATCCCTATCGCGCCAAAAAGGGTGCCGCAAACGGCACGTCTTCAGAACATGTCTTTAACAAACATCCCGACTGGATTCTGGCAGTGGGCAGCAAACATGAGGCGGTCAAACCGTGGCAGCCGTTGGACGAGCGCGGAACGAATAATATTCAGGAGACCGATTACATCCTGAATCCCGGAATGGCGGTGGTGCGGGAATATGTAGTCAGCATCATCATGGACGTTGTCAATCGCTACGATATCGACGGCGTTCATATGGATGACTATTTCTATCCCTATAGCGGCATCACCACCGAGGATCAGGCAACTTTTACGGCAGAGAGTCGCGGATTTACCAATATCGGAGACTGGCGTCGGGACAATGTCAATCTGCTGATCGAAGCGATCTATGACAGTATCAAAATCGTCAAACCCCATGTAAAACTGGGTATGAGTCCCTTTGGAATCTGGAAAAACGGTGTTCCCTCCGGAATCGTCGGTCTGGACGCTTACAGCACCATTTATTGTGATGCCGTCGCCTGGCTGGACGGGCAGTACATCGACTATCTCACACCGCAGCTCTACTGGCCCTTTGGCGGCGATCAGGACTACAGCACGCTGATGCCCTGGTGGGCGCAGCAGGTTCGCCACAATAATCGCCACCTCTATACCGGTAATGCCCCCTATCGAATTACTGCGAATGACTGGAGTGCTGACGAACTGCCCCGGCAAATCCGCCTGAATCGTCAGACAGACGCCTGTCTGGGTAATGTCTACTTTCGGGTCAATTATGGTCTTCTGAACAATCCCAAGGGATTTCTCGACTCCCTGAAAAACCACTACTACCGATTGCCGGCACTGACGCCTCCGATGAATTGGCTTGACAGCCTTCCGCCGGCACCACCAACCTGGGTAACCGTCACGGAAACCGGCGGGCAAGCCGTTATCCGCTGGGGGCACAACGCCCTGACAAAATCCTCCGACGATGTCAGCAGACACATAATTTACAAATGGTCGGAAAGCACAATTCCCGATTTCAATAACCCGGAGTACATTGTTGCCCTTACCACTTCTGCCGATCAGGACAGCATCACCGATGCCGATTTCAGCGGATTTATTTACGGCGTCGCTGCACTCGATCGCCTCAATAATGAAAGCTCTGTCGTTACCACTACCGGCTCCGGCACAGAACCGTCGGCTGGTATCCCATATACCTTCTACCTTCATCCAAATTATCCGAATCCCTTCAATTCTGCCACCACCTTCTCTTTTGAATTATCGCACACCGAATCCGTCACCCTTACCATACACAACCTGCGGGGGCAGCTGGTGGCGATACTGGTAAATGACTTATTGGAACCGGGTCAGCACCATATCGGCTGGCAAGCCGGTCAACTCAACTCCGGGGTTTACCTGTACCGCTTAAACGCAGGCGGGATATCCCGGACACGTAAATGCATTCTGTTGAAATAATCACGCAGGAGACAGAACAATGAAAGTCATAATAATCTACGACTCGATTTTCGGAAACACCGAAAAAATCGCCCGGGCAATCGGGAAAGCCTTTACTTCGGAAGATGTTCAAATCCTAAAAGTTACTACCGCCGACCCGACACAGGTTAACGCCGATTTGCTGATTGTCGGCTCGCCGACCAGGGGCTTCAAACCGACTCCGGCGATCATCACCTTTTTGGCAAAAATTCCGGCGCAGGGGCTCAAAGGTATCAAAATAGCCGCCTTTGATACCCGGACTGCCGAAAACAATGTCAGGAATAAATTGCTCCGGTTTCTGATGAAAACCTTTGGGTATGCAGCGAATCCCATCGCCACCCGCTTGCAGAGAAAAGGTGGCACTCAGGTCAGCGCACCGGAAGGTTTTTATGTAGAAGATTCCAAAGGTCCTCTGAAAAACCGGGAGCCGGAACGCGCCGCGGAATGGGCAAAAAGCATTATCTTATCCGGAAAATTATCCTAATCCTTTAAAACCCCATAAATAATACCACCACATTATTGACGGGTAAGAAAAAATCCGTAAATTATTTCCGGTTTAGTATGGGAATGAGAACCGAGAAGAGATGAAATACAGACTGGTAATATTTGATTTCGACGGCACCCTGGCTGACTCCCTTCCCTGGGCAACCAACATTATTAACAATCTTGCCGAAAAGTTCCAGTTCCGACCGGTCCATAACAGTGAACACACGCTGCTGCGGAATTACGATGCGGCGAAGCTGTTCAAGCATCTGGGACTACCCCTCTGGAAAGTACCATTGATCGGTAATCATGTCCGCAAACTGATGGCGGAGAATATAGCAGATGTGCCGCTTTTTGACGGCGTCGCTGAGCTCCTCCGGAATTTATCACAGCAGAAGGTCTGTCTGGCGATTGTCAGCTCCAATTCAATAGAAAATGTCCAACGGATTCTCGGTGCTGAGCTGGCGGCGCTGATCGATCATTTCGAATGCGGTGTTACCCTGTTCGGAAAGGGTCAAAAGCTTCGCAAAGTCCTGCACAAAAGCAGAATCCACCCGGGCGAAGCGATTTACATCGGTGACGAAATCCGCGATATCGAAGCCGCCAACCATATCGGGATTTCTTCGGGCGCCGTATCCTGGGGCTACAACAGCATTGAATCCTTAATCAACCACCATCCCACCATACTGTTTCACTCCATCGCTGAAATCGCTGATACAATTCCGGCCTAAGCGATTTATTTACATCTATTTGTACTTACCGGCAGAAAAATCTCAGACATTGTCTCGATTCAACTAAATACTTGTAAAAAATTTTGTAAATTAACACAGTTGTTTTTAACCGGACCTCGCAGCGGGATTGAATAGTGAATCAAAGCAACAGAACTGATGTTATCCGCAATGCATTTGATGCATCTGCCGAATTGGACCTGCAACATCCCGGCTACCGGGAGAAAATCGTCGCATTTCTCGACGAAATGATCCATGCAGATGTTCGGCAGGGTGATGTCTCCCAATTACCACATCGGTTATATGAAACCGAGGTTACGGCAAAAATTATTGCCAAAACGCCCGGGGTAATTGCCGGACTGGATGAGGCGGTTTTCTACCTCAAGCGCCGCCATCTGGATATCCGGACAAACTACTGCAATGGCAATCCAGTCAACACCGCCGATGTCCTCATGAATATCCACGGTAAGGCTTCGGAGATTCTCACCATCGAACGCAGCCTCCTAAATCTGTTACAGCGGTTGAGCGGCATTGCCACGACCACAAAAACCTATCGCGATAAAATCGCCGGTAAGACGCCATTCATTGCCGGCACCCGCAAAACTCTCTGGGGCATACTGGACAAAAGCGCCATTCGCTGGGGTGGCGGATTGACGCACCGGCTCGGTCTGTACGACGCTGCCATGCTCAAAGAAAACCATCTGAGGGTGCTATCTAACTCCGGCGATCCCGAGGCCCTACACTCCGCTGTTTCCGAAATTATCTCTGCATATCCCTATCTCCGTTTCATCGAAATCGAAGTCGGGAATGCTCAGGAATATCACACCATCCTTCGCTTTCTGGAAAATATCACCGCCCCTTTCCCCTTTGTCATTATGTTCGATCATTTTACACCGGAAGAGATCAAATCGCTGATCGCCGAAATCAAAGGAAAACCGCGCTACCATCATCTGCTGTTTGAGGCTTCCGGCAACATTACCCTCGACAGGGTAACATCCTACGCTGACTCCGGTGTGGATGTTCTCTCCGTCGGTGCCCTGACCCACTCGACCCCCAGTGCCGATTTCAGTCTCCTCATCGAAAAGGATTAATCCGAAATGACGAATCAAAAACCAATCTATCTGGATCATAATGCCAGTACACCTCTGCTGCCGGAAGTCGTCCGGGCAATGACCCCTTTTCTGGAAAATTACTACGGCAATCCCTCCAGCAGCCATTTCTACGGACAGAAGGCGAAACAGGTTATCGAAGATGCCCGCCAAAAAGTCGCGGCTCTGATTAATGCCAAACCGGAAGAGATTATCTTTACCAGCGGCGGCAGTGAATCCAATAATCTGGCAATCAAAGGGATAGCCGAACAGCGAAACGGCGGTCACATCATAACCAGCGCCATCGAACACCCCGCCGTTTTGGAAGTCTGCCGGTTTCTCGAAAAAAAGGGCTTCTCAGTGACCTATTTACCGGTCGATGAAGAGGGAGTTGTTCGTCTGAACGCCCTCGAAAATGCTTTTCGCCAGGATACTTTCCTCATCACCATTATGCTCGCCAATAATGAGGTGGGCACGATCCAACCGATTCACGATATTGCCCGGATTGCCCATCGCCATGGCTGCGTTTTTCATACCGACGCCGCGCAGGCTGTCGGCAAAATCCATGTAGATGTCAACGAGCTCGAGGTGGACCTGCTTTCCATCGCCGGTCACAAAATGAACGCTCCCAAAGGGATCGGCGCCCTCTATGTCAAAACCGGCACTGCCATTACACCCTTAATCCATGGTGCTGGTCATGAACAGGGGCTGCGACCGGGAACCGAAAACGTGCTGGAGATCGTCGGGCTTGGCAAAGCGGCAGAAATTTTTAAAACCAGCGAAGCTGACATTGTCCGAGAAATAACCGCCCGGGGCGAACAGTTCTGGCGTCTCCTGGAGCAGACGATCCCCGGAATACAACGGAACGGTGCACCCGAGAACAGACTGCCGAATACAATCAACGTCTCCTTTCCCGGTATTGATGCCAATACTCTGCTGGACAGCCTCACGGAAATCGCTGCTTCCGCCGGAGCTGCCTGCCATACCGACAGTGTCGAACCGTCCCACGTGTTAAAAGCAATGGGGCTCAGTGACGAACGAATTTTGGGCAGTGTTCGCTTCTCCGTCGGACGTACCACAACCGCGGAAGAGGTTGATCGAGCCGTCTCAAAAATTGCCGAAACCTATCATCACTTGACAGCCGATCAGTCAGATATAGCCCCCCTTGAAGAAACGGCGGAGATCAGATTGACACAGTTCACCCACGGATTGGGCTGCGCCTGTAAACTCAGACCTCAAAACCTTGAGGCGGTGCTCCGCAAAATGCGACCGTCCTTTTCGGAAGAGACGCAGGTTGCGTTTGACACCGCGGATGACGCCGCAGTCTACCGTCTCCGGGAAGACCTCTCCATCGTCTCAACCGTAGACTTCTTTACACCAATCGTCGACGATCCCTACGATTTCGGACGCATCGCGGCAGCAAATTCACTGAGCGATATTTACGCAATGGGTGCCCATCCACTCTTCGCACTTAACATAACCGCCTTTCCCGAAAAACGTCTGCCGCTGAGTGTACTGGAGCAGATTCTCAGCGGTGCCCAAGAGATAACCGAAACCGCCGGTATTCCGATTCTCGGTGGACATAGTATTGAAGATAATGAGCCAAAATTCGGACTCGCTGTGACCGGCACCGTACATCCGGACAAAATTTGGCGGAACACCGGTGCGCAGCCGGGCGATGCATTGATTATCACGAAACCCATCGGTCTGGGCATTCTGTCGACAGCCCTGAAGCGAAATCTGCTCAATCAGGAAACCCGGGACCAGATCATTGCCCTCATGAGCAAACTGAACGCCGCCGCCGCCGGGATTGCCCGGAAATATCCGGTTCACGCCTGTACCGATGTAACCGGTTTCGGGCTGCTTGGTCACCTATGGGAAATGTTGGGTGACGGCACTGTCTCCGCTTCTGTTTTTGCCAACAGGGTTCCGGTGATTCCCGGCACCGCAGAGATGATCCGCCGCAATGTCATTCCCGGGGGCACCGACGCCAATCTGGAATATCTGCGGGAAAAAGTACAGTGGGACAAAACCGTTACCAAAATCATGCGGATTATTTTAGCGGATGCGCAAACCTCAGGCGGTTTATTATTCGCCATGCCGGAACCAGATGCAAAAAAATTGTTAAAAGAGCTGCAGAAAAAGGATGTACCGGACGCGGCAATTATTGGAATTTTTCAGAAAAGTGATACAGCAAAAATTGTCGTTGCCGATTCGCCGGACGCTTTGAACCATTTATCGATCCAGTCATGAAAAACCGATTCCGCAAGCAGTATATCAAAATCGCAAAAAAGTTGACACTTGCCGATCTCCAAGCCGGCGCCGGCGATAATCACTTCACCATGAACAGTCTTGTCGTTGACGGGCGTGTGGAGCAAAGCTCTAATTTTTTCATGGGAATATTTACCCGCCAGGGATTAAAAAACGTAATTGACGCCTTCGGACTGACCGACGCACTGGGACGCCTCGGGTTGACCGATTTACGGGTAGATATCGACACCAGTGATCCCCACACTCACCGCCTTTACGTCTATACCGGCGAACCCTGTGACAGCAACACTATCTGCGAGATGGTGGTAAAAAAAGGACCGCTGAATTTGCAGTGTGACAATTTACCCAAATTCCCAAACTGCAACCCCAATTTACTCCAGATTGAATGGCTTTTATTGCAGAATCCCCGAAAAACCTTCAATGAAGTTCGCCCGCAATTGCCGGGTCAGATCTACCCCGGTTTGGGTATCGGCGACCGCATGCTGCAGATTTTAATCATCATGACCCGACGCCTGCGGCTGGAGGGCATGATCAATAAACCCCGCTACTATCACACCGCATTTATGTTCACCAAAGATTTTATCTTTACCAATCCTCACAACCAGGCAATCCTTTTCGCGATTAACCGCGATCTTTTGAGCATCTATAAATTTCATACCGTCGCCTGGGCGGCTCATTACGACTGTATCATCAACCATAAAACCGGACAAACACTGGTCTGGGACACCGATTATCTGATTTTGCCGCTGGAAAAATATATGATCAAATATTTTCACTCCAAGGAGTATCAAAAAGCCGTGGAAAAAGAGATGAAAAATTACAAATTCATCATCGATGTCAATAAATTCCAGAAATGTATGCAGAAAAATAAAATCCCAATCTACGAAGAACTACATTAATCCTGCGAACTCATCTTGCCAATGTTCCATCAACAACCGCAATCGCCCTACTGTCTGCTGCTGGGCAATGGCGCATACCCGGAATCGTCCGTCTGCAAGCGCCTGATTGCCGGGGCTAACCTGCTGGTCTGCTGTGACGGTGGTGCCAATTACGCATTCCAGAATGGTATAACACCGCACCTCATTATCGGCGATCTGGATTCCATTCACGATGATGTACAGAATCATTTTGCAATTCAAAAAATACCGTTTATCACCCTCAAGTCCCAGGAAAGGAACGATCTCGAAAAGAGTCTGCAATATATAAAAGGACACCATTCCTGTACATATTTCGTTCTGCTGGGTTTTCTGGGATTCCGGGATGATCACAGCTATGCCACCCTGCAGATCATCGAAAAGCAGGAGACCACAGCGCAGTTCCAAATCTTTTCCAAAACAGCGGAATATCTCTTTCTGCCGCCGGGTCGTTATCAATTTCAATTTCCGGTGAATCAGCATCTCTCCCTTTTTCCGGCACCGATCGCTGAGAATCTGACCACCGGCGGACTGAAATGGAATCTCTTTCAGGAAACCCTGGCAGGTGGCTCCCGGGGTCTCAGTAACGTCGTTACCCGGTCCGATGTACAGATATCCTTTGATAACGGTAAATTGCTCTTAATTCACCCGTTTATATCCTGATGAATCCGATCACCATTGCGGCTATCGACAAAATCCTGATCCTGGTCTATTTAGCCGGCATTCTGTTCATCGGACTCTGGTCTTCTAAACGGCAGCGGGGCGATGATGTTAACTTTTTGCTGGCTGGGCGGCGCCTCTCACTGCCGGCGTTTACAGCAACACTGGTCTCCACCTGGTACGGCGGCATTCTGGGTATCGGTGAATTTACCCATCGTTACGGTCTGCTGAACTGGGTCACGCAGGCGCTTCCCTACTACCTTTTTGCGGTGATTTTTGCGCTCTTGATCGCACCCAAAATCCGAAAAACAGAGCTGTTTACCATTCCTGATCAGCTGTACAACCATTACGGGCAGACCGCCGGATTCATCGGAAGTATCTATATCTTTCTGCTGGTCTCTCCCGCCTCCCATTTACTGATGCTCAGCATTCTGTTCCGGGCAATCTTTGGCATTCCGTTCTGGATTTCGGTATTCGCCGCCGTCTGTTTTTCCACCCTCTATGTTTTTTTCGGCGGCTTCAAATCGGTGGTCCGAACCGACCTTTTCCAGTTTTTTCTGATGTTCAGCGGCTTCATCATGCTGGTTTTCATCTTGTATCACCAGTTCGGGGGAATTGACTTTTTACGCGACGCCCTGCCTGACACTCATCTGCGGTTAGACGGTGGTCAGAGTCCGCAGTATATTGTTGTCTGGTTTTTCATTGCGCTCTGGACCTTTGTGGACCCCGGATTTTATCAGCGCTGCTACGCTGTAAAAACTCCCAGAACAGCCCGTAATGGTATTTTACTGGCAATCCTCTTCTGGATCGTTTTCGATTTTTTTACCACCACTGCCGGTCTGTATGCCCGGGCAATCTACCCCGACATTTCCGGTCTGATGGCATTTCCGGCGCTGGGTGAAAAGGTCTTACCGCCCATCGCCTGCGGACTTTTTTTCATCGCACTGATGGCGACGATTATGTCGACCCTGGATTCCAACTCATTTCTGGCAGCGGTCACCTTCGGTCGGGATATTGCCTGGCGGAACTGCCAACGGATCAATGTCACCACCGCCACACAACTGGGTCTCGCCCTGACACTGATCTTCTCAATTCTTCTTTTAACATTCGTTCCGTCAGTCATCAAAATCTGGTATCTCATGGGTTCCCTCATTATTCCCAGTCTGTTGATTCCCCTGCTGGCGGTTTTCTTCCACCGGATACGAATCTCCCGGAATGCGACTGTTGCGGCGATGGTCATCGCTTTTTGTTTATCCTTTTTCTGGCTGTTTGCCGGCATCCTGCGGTCGTCGCTGTTCGCTCCGCTTTTTCCTCTGAATATCCAACCCTTTTTCAGCGGACTTTCTGGTGCTCTGGCAGTTTACGGTTTCCACTGGTTAAAAAATATTTGGCGACGGAGACATTCCGATTTAATCCGAAATAATCATGAATCATATTGATTTAATGGTTGAATTTGGATAAATTTTCACGCTTTTTGCTACTAGGGATCACGGGGCGATTAGCTCAGTTGGTCAGAGCGTCCCGTTCACATCGGGAAGGTCATCCGTTCAAATCGGATATCGCCCACAGAAAGGCAAGGTCTTGAAAGCGTCAGATTATTTACCCACACATATCAAAATAGCAATTGCACCCTTATCGGTGCAATTTTCATTTTTAATACCACAATGGAGGTTGAATGCTCAAGGAGTTGGAATATTTAGTCAATTTACAGAAAATTGATAACGAGTTAATCGAGATCAACCAGATGAAGGGGGATTTACCTCAGGTAGTCGCCAATCTAAGAAAAAACATTGCGACCCTGGAAAAGGACCTTGACTCCAATCGCAACCGCGAAAAGGAAATTGTCCTGGAGACGAAAAGGCTGGAGGGACAAATAGAGGACAATAAAGAGCACCTTCAGCGGTATCAGGATCAACTCTATCTGGTGACATCCAACAAAGAGTACGATGCTCTGACATCGGAAATTGATACGGTCCGGCAAAACATCGATGCGTCTGAATACAAAATCCTGGAACTAAACGAAGAATTACAGACTTTAAAAGAGTCGATAAAAAGTATTGAATTGACTCTGGTTGAGAAGCAGGCGGACTTGAAACTGCGGGAAGAGCAGCTGGAAAAGACCAATAAGAAAACCGACGATGTTCATTCGAAACTGATGGAACGCCGTGAGAAACTGGTAGCCAACATTCCGCTGCGCTATATTCGCGAATATGAACGGATCGCCAAAGCCAAAGATGGTCGGGCGGTGGTCCCGGTTCAACAGGTTTTTGAAGAGCATACCGATAAGAAGGGTAACGTCGAGTATTATCCTGCTCAGGTATCCTGTGGAGGATGCCATAAAATTGTGCCGCCCCAAAAGGTGGTGGAAATTCGGGCGGGCAGCTCTTTGATTCGGTGTGAATTTTGCGGACGGATTTTATACTGGGATGAGGACGCCAGTGAAATCAGGTCCGATAATATGGAGGAATTATTCTGAAGTTGGTCAGACAGTCGCCTCGATGTATATCGGGGAGGAAAGTCCGAACTCCGCAGGGCAGGGTGCTCCGTAACACGGAGTCTACCGATTATGCGGTAGCAGGAAAGTGCCACAGAAACGATACCGCCCCGATGCAAATCGGGGTAAGGGTGAAATGGTGCGTCCCGCAATCAAGCGGGATTAATGTAAGAGCGCACCGTCCCGACTGCGAAGTCGGGAGCAGGGTAAACCCCACCCGGAGCAAGATCAAGCAGAGAAGCGGGATGGCCCGTCCCAACGAATTCTCGGGTAGATCGCTTAATTCCGGCTGTAAAGCCGCGAATAGATAAATGACTGTCATCCCGATTCATCGGGAGACAGAATTCGGCTTATCGACCAACTTCAGACTTCTTTACCAACATGAAATTTGAATGGTACCAGGAAGAGATCGACGCACAACGGGTCAAAGACCTGGCGAAGGTACTTCAGATTCCCCTCCCCATTGCCACGGTACTTTACAACCGCGGTTTTACCGACAGTGCGGAAATCCGGCACTTCTTCCATCCGAGTTTTCAGGACCTCTACGACCCCTTTCTAATGCTGGATATGGAAAAAGCCGTGGATCGTCTGCAAGCGGCTCTTCTAAACAGGGAAACCGTTCTGATCTACGGCGATTACGATGTCGACGGAACCACCGCCACTTCGCTGCTCTATCTCTTCCTGCATGAAATCGGTCTCAGTACCATCTATTATATTCCCGATCGTGAAAAAGAGGGATACGGGCTCTCGAAACTGGGCATTGATGAAGCCATAAAGCAGCAGGCGAGCCTGATCATCTCCTGTGATTGCGGAATAAATGCCTTTGACGAGATCGATTATGCCCGGAAAAACGGCATTGATCTGATTGTTACCGACCACCATGAACCGGCGGATACTTTACCCAACGCTCTGGCGATCCTCGACCCCAAACGTGACGGCGATCCCTACCCCTTCAAAGAGCTCTGTGGTGCCGGAGTCGCCTTTAAGATGCTGCAGGCATTTTCCATAAAAAACAATATTCCACTGGAAAAACTCTACCGCCATCTGGACCTGGTCGCCATCGGTACGGCGGCTGATATTGTCCCCATTCTGGATGAAAACCGCGTTCTGGTGGCAAAGGGACTCGAGTATCTCAACCGGACCAATAAGGTCGGTGTCAATGCTCTGCTGAAGGTCTCCGGCTTTACCAATAAAATCCTGAATGTGGTCAATATCGTCTTCGGTCTGGCGCCCCGCCTCAACGCCGCAGGACGTCTGGGAGAAGCTACCCGCGCCGTAAAATTACTGACCTCTTTCGACCGCAACGAATCCCGGGAGCTCTCGTCGCTACTGGAACAGGAAAACAAACAGCGGCAAAACATCGAAAAGGACACCATCGACCAGGCGATTCTCCAGCTGAACGCCAGCCACGATATTTTCAAAGATAAACTGTTCGTTATTTCCGGTGAAAACTGGCACCAGGGTGTTATCGGGATCGTAGCGTCTAAAATCAAGGAGATCTATAACCGACCGGTGGTAATGATCTCTACCCAGAACGGTATCGGCAAGGGCTCCGCCCGCAGCATCGCCGATTTCGACCTCTACCATGCCTTCACACAATGTGCCGATCTGCTGGAAAATTACGGGGGACATAAAATGGCAGCCGGAATGACCATCCGCAAGGAGATGATCCCCAAATTCCAGCAACGAATCCAACGCATTGCCAACCAGCAGATCACCGAAGAAATGCTGAATCCAAGACTGAGAATCGACTGTGAAATCGACTTTAATGACATTAATCAGGAGCTCCTGGAACATCTGAAAAAAATGGCACCTTTCGGACCGGGCAATATGCGTCCGGTATTTATGACCCGGCAACTGACCGTCTCCGGACTGCCCCGGATTGTCGGCGAAAACCACCTGAAATTCAAAGCGGCAAAACAGCAAAAAGTCATCAGCGCCATCGGCTGGAAGCTGGGCACACTTTATGAGATGCTGATCAGCAACCGTCCCCTGGATATGGCGTTTGTCGTCGAGGAAAATGAATGGAACGGAATTAAGCAAATTCAGCTGAATATCAAAGATATACACTTTTCGGATGAGTAAGGTTGATAACTTGCAGAAGGAGTATCCAAATGTATCGCAGTAAAATTGCCGGACTAGGTATTAACGTCCCCGAAAACGTAGTGACCAACTTCGACCTGGAAAAAATGATGGATACCAGTGACGAATGGATTCGTGAACGTACCGGTATTCAGGAACGACGCTTCGTGACCCAACCCTGCGGAGCCGCTGAACTGGCACTGCCCGCCGCCCTCGCAGCCATTCAGGAAGCGCAAATTGACAAATCCGCACTTGACCTCATTATCGTCGCTACCATTACCCCGGAGCACATGTTTCCCGGCACCAGCAGTTTCCTGCAGGCATTGCTGGAGGTCAGGTATGTTCCCACCCTGGATATCCGTGTGCAGTGCTCGGGGTTTCTTTACGGACTCGCGATTGCCGATCAGTTTATACAAACCGGAACCTATAAAAACATTCTGCTGGTGGGCGTAGAGGTTCAATCTGTCGGGCTGGACCTCAGTACGGCTGGTCGCGACACCGCAGTCCTTTTTGGTGACGGCGCCGGAGCCGTAATCGTCACTCGTTCGGAAGATGACAGTGTTATTGCATCTACTCATCTCTTTGCCGATGGCACCCACGCCAAGGACCTCTGGATCGATGCCCCGGTAGGTTATCAATCACCCCGCATTACTCCGGAGATGCTGAATGACCGCCGCCAATATCCTTCCATGAACGGACGTCAGGTCTTCAAACATGCCGTTACCCGCTTTCCGGAAGCGGTCGTTACGGCTCTCGAGGCAAATCAATGGACCCGGGAAGATATCAAACTGGTGGTGCCGCACCAGGCCAATCTGCGGATCACCGAAGCAATTGCCAAAAGGTTAGAGTTGCCTCTTGAAAAAGTTTATAGTAATATACACCGTTATGGAAATACAACCGCTGCATCCATCCCACTGGCATTGTACGACGCCCGCCGGGAAGGTAAATTTGACAAAGGCGACAAACTGGTACTTGCCTCGTTCGGTTCCGGATTCACCTGGTCTTCTGCCGCGGTGGTATGGTAAATCGGAGATGATAAAGCGTGGCTAACCTAAATTTTCTCAGCACGAAAGAGAGCGACCGCCTAGACGCCCAAACGACAAAACGACGCAAACGGTGGTCGGTTTTAACGGCTTTTCTGACAATTCTCGTTATCGCACTGCTGTTCCCCAAAAACCGCTACAGTGTTTACAGTTATAAAATCAATGACATTACCCGTTCTACCATCATTGCACCCTTTGATTTCCCGATTCTCAAATCCGATGAAGAGTTAGCCAGAGACCGCAATGAAGCCCTGAAAAAGGTCCCGTTCGTCTTCAAAATGAACCGGGAAATTGAAACCACCGAACTAGCCAATCTGAAAGCCTTTTTCGATGATCTGGAAAAGGTCTACACGGCAAAAACCAAATACGAAGATTCCATAAAATTGCTGGAGCGTTACCGCTATTCCAAGCGCTTCGATGAAATTCAATCCATGGTCCAGACGGACTCGATTTCCTATAAAAATCTACTGACGCAATTATATAACAATTACCCTTTTGACGAAAATTCCCTGGTGTATAAGCAGCTGCTTCACGAACGGAAAAAAGAGACTGCTGAGGTCATTTCTCCGAATAACTTCTTTCCGCAGTTGAAACAGATTCTCAGCGATCTGTACGGACGACTGATCATCGACATATCCAAAGAGGCTATTATCAGCAACCAGGTCTCCATTCAGCAGAACAATGAAGAATTTCTGGAACAGATTGACCAGTTGCTGACCCTGGAAGATGCCTGGACCACGGCTAAATTGACTTTGCAAGCCAAATATCCGGAGCAGGATTCCAGAATCATCAACACGGGCTACGAAATTATCATCCAGTTTCTGAAGCCCAACCTGATTTATCAAAAGGAGATAACCGAAGCGCGTCAGCAGGAAGCCATCAACAAGGTTCCAATCAGCAAAGGAATTGTCCTCGAAAATGAAAAAATCGTGGACGCCAATACCAAAATTACCCCCGAAATTTTCAGGAAACTGGAGTCCATGTCCAAGGAGCGCGTCCGCCGGGCGAATATTCGGGGAGGCTTGCGGAAAAGTCTGCCGGTGATCGGCGACCCGCTTATATTTCTGGGTCAGATCTGCCTGATTACCATCATTGTCTTCTTTTTTATCACTTTCCTGCTCTCCTACCGCCACTCCCTCGTCAGGGAACCGAAAATGGTTTTGTTGCTGGGCATTATCTTTATTATCGAGTCGGGATTTACCGCCATCTTCGTCCAAAAATTCGGTCTTTCAGAATTTGCCATTCCGATTACCATCGCCGCCATGACTCTGACCATACTTTTCGACAGCCGAATCGCCTTTGTCGGTGCCGCGACGATCACCCTGATCATCGGTGCCCAGCTGCGCGGTAGTCTCGATTTCATCATTGCATCGGTATTTGTGAACTCCTTCGCTATCTATTCCGTTCGCAAACTGCGCAAACGCAGCCAGGTCTTTCAATCCGTCGTTTACCTCTTAATCGGATATCTGATCAGCATCAGCGTCAATGAATTGCTGAAATACTCCTCCATGACCGAAATAACGGATATTCTGACCTTTGCCAGTATCAACGCCATCCTGTCACCCTTTTTCGCCTACGGCTTGATCAGCATACTGGAAATGGGATTCGGGATAACCACCGATCTGACACTACTGGAGCTGGCGGACTTTAATCACCCCCTGCTGAAGGCTCTTTCGAAAGAGGCGACCGGCACTTTTACCCACTGCGTCACTGTGGGGAATCTGGCAGAAGCGGCAGCCGATGCCATCGGTGCCAATGCTCTCTTGGCAAGGGTCGGCGCTTACTATCACGACATCGGCAAGATAACAAAACCGGAATATTTCATTGAGAATCAAGCCTATGACAGTAATAAACACGACAATCTGGCGCCCAATCTCAGCGCTCTGATCATAATCAACCACATCAAAGAGGGATTACGACTCGCCAAAGAGTATAAACTCCCCAAAGCTATCGTCGATTTTATCCCCACCCACCATGGCACCACCCGCGTCGAGTATTTTTACAATAAAGCCAAAGAGATCGCCGGCGGGGAAACAGCCATAAACGACAGTGACTTCCGCTATCCAGGACCAAAACCTCATACCAGGGAAACCGGTATTGTGATGATCTGCGAAACCATCGAAGCTGCTTCGCGGTCACTGGAAAAACCGACTCTCAATAATATCGAAAAAATCATCGACTCGATCATCAGTAACCGGCTCCTGGAGGGGCAACTGGATGAGTGCCCGCTGACATTCGCCGATCTGAAAAAGATCAAAGGCGACATCAAGACCAATACGGGAATTTTGCCGATTCTCAAAGGCATCCACCACTTACGCGTCGAGTATCCCGGTCAGGACAAAGAACTGGGCAGTAAATCCACCAAACCCAAATCCGGCAAAGCCCGCTCCTGATGCCCGCCAATTTCATTATTAATCGCTATCCAGACTTTCAGCTGCTTGCTCCGGCTGTGAATGTCATTTTCAGGAATATCGCTGCCGCTGAAAATGCCTATCTTAAAAGCGTCCAGGTGATCGTCACCGGCGACAAAGACCTCAATGCCCTGAAAAAACGGTATTTCCAGGATGATGTTTTCACCGATACAATCAGCTTTAACTATAATGAACCGGGTCAGCCGATTGAGGGTGAAATCTATCTAAGCATCGACCGAATTCAGGAAAACGCCGCTCAATACAATAGCAGTTTCAGGAGTGAATTGATGCTGGTCCTTATCCATAGCTTATTGCACCTGATCGGGTATGAAGACAACACTGCGACGGGGCGAACACGCATGGAACAGCGCCAACAGGCATATCTGGACAAAATTCATCCCAAATACCTTTATCGCATTTTTCACCGACAGTAACCAACATGGCAGACGACTCACAACTCATTGAACAATTTGTACGCCTGATTCGGATTGTTAAAACTCTGCGGGGACCCGCCGGATGTGCCTGGGACCGCGCCCAGAGTCCGGTATCACTGACACCCTATTTACTTGAAGAAGCCTACGAAACCATCGAAGCAATCCACGAAAATAACCACACAAAGCTGCAAGAGGAGTTAGGCGATCTGCTGCTTCATATCGTCTTTCAGGCCGACATTGCCGAAGAAAACAATCGCTTTTCATTGGTTGACTCCCTGAAAAATATCTGCGACAAGCTGGAACGTCGTCATCCTCACGTGTTCGGCGATGTCCAGGTCGAAAATGTACGGGAGATCAAACAGAACTGGGAACAGATTAAACTCAGAGAAGGACGTACATCGCTGATGGAGGGCTTGCCCAAGAGCATGCCGGCACTGCTTCTCGCCCGCCGGATACAGGAGCGGGCGGCGGAAGTCGGCTTTGATTGGGACCGGATAGACTTCGTCTGGGAAAAAGTCCAGGAAGAGATCGATGAACTGAAAACTGCATTGGAGCACTCCGATCGGGCGGCGACCAACATTGAATTCGGCGACATTCTCTTTTCACTGGTCAATCTCTCCCGCTTCCTGGATATAAATCCCGAAAAAGCGCTGACCGATACATCCCGGAAATTCGTCAAACGGTTTCAGATTATCGAAAAGCGCTTACAGGAAAAAAAGCGCAGTCTTAAAGATGCCTCACTGGAGGAAATGGACGAAATCTGGAACGAAATTCGTCTGGCTGAAAAATCTTCCGAATAATAATTCCCGCCATTTTCATAAAAATTTTACAGAAAGGGCTTGAAGCTTAGCGACCAATGATTTATATTGATATTTGAGGTCTTTGAAATGTATCCTGCAATGGTAAATCCTATATTTTAGAACCAACACCTTAAATATGGGAGCTGGACTTCGGGCGCGGAAAGCATGCCCCCTCGTCGGGGAAACTTGAACCGTCCGAGAGGTGCCCACCGTGATTATCACGGTTCTAAAAACATCGTACCATTGCAGGATATTTTCATTCTGTTGCGTCTTCCGATATCACCATCAATGTCGCGGATTCCAGCGCTACTACCTCGGCTTGCAACCGCTCCAATACCGCCGCCGGTAACTTCAGGGTAATCACTACACTCCGAATGTCGTATTCGGGTTGGACCGGCAGACGGTATTTACGAATAATTCGCATTAGGTCTGAATACTGTCCGGGATCACAGCGGATTGTGACTGTCAACAGCGGCACATGTCTCTGCCGTCCGGCTGTCCGGAGTGCTTCCGCCGCCGCCGTGCCGTAGGCGCGAATCAGACCGCCAATACCCAATTTTGTCCCCCCGAAATAGCGGATCACGACACAGAGCACATTCACCAGATCCCGCATCTCAATCTCCGCCAAAATCGGCGGTCCTGCCGAACCGGTTGGTTCGCCGGCGTCGGAGCTGTAGCCAAAACACTCCCCATTTCGGACTATCCGACAAGCCCAGCAGACATGGGTGGCTTTGCGATGCTCCACCTCCGCATCCATCACCACTTTCCGGGCTTCTTCCCGGGACGTAACCGGATAAACCCGGGCAATGAATTTTGAGCCCTTTACTTTGTGGACTACCTCCGACGGCTTTTTAATGCGATATGGCAATGGAACGCACCATTAATTGATGATTGTAAATTTGCGAACCAGTTCATTCTTATCGGTTGATACGGATAAAAAATAGATCCCGGAGCTGATATTGCGGACTGCCAGCTCCGCAGACGCAATTTCAAAACGCAAAATTCCCGGACTGAGGTTTTCCACATCAATAACACGGCTGTAAACCTGTTGCCCGAGCAGATTATAGACCCGGAATTCCAGTCTGTCGACAAATTTTCCCAGTTGCAGATGAAATTTCAGCGATTCCTGGCGCTGACTGGAATAGGGATTTGCCCAGAGCTCCAGTATTTTCGTCGGGAATGTTTCCGTGGTTTTCAGACTCAGAATCAGGTCTTGGCTCTGCTCCGTGGAAGTATTGGTTACAAAGAGAGCGAACCGATCTCCGACTCTGGTCTCTCCGACAAAGATATCCGTTTGATCGGCAAATTTGCGAAAAAAATCGCCCGCCGAATATTGATCAATCAGATAACTGCCTTTAAACTCCCCCTTCGCCGGTGACTTGACCTCTAAATTTAAAAACTGGTTCGTCGTAAACGAAACCGCATACGGCACGGTCGCCATGGGATTGAGCGAGCCTTCGATCTGCAAATTATCGGCAAAGGACCGGCTCATCAGCGCCAATTCCGGAAAAAGCCGGGCGTCGGGAGAAACGGCATACTGCTCGTCATAGCGGTCACCCGTATAGTAACAGGCAGCCATAAAACCGTTGTACTGAGCGGGCAGATCCCCGCCAAATTCGCCGATCAGTTCCATCAGCGCCTGCAGCGCATACTGACTCTTGATCTTTTCCCAAACATTCTGAATCAATCGCCCGTCATCATAAATATCAATCAGATAGGCAATAAAAGGACCCAGGGCATAGGCATAGCTGCTGTGCCAGATCGAGCGGGTCGGATTCAGAAAAAAGTCATTGACATATTGCACATAATCATTCACTTCCGGATACGCCCGCTCCTCAAACCAGGTGGACGACCATTCTAAAAAATAGGTGTCACCGTCGCTCCCCGGTAGATCATTTTCCCAATGCCAGTTATAGCCTAATTGCACCACATGAAAATATTCATGGGCAATAGTCACCCGCATTCCGTTCAACCCTCTGGTGTGATACCCCGTCTCGCTGTAATCGTTATCGATCGTCGTGTACGCGGTCCAGTCAGCGGTTCGGCTGGTGGAAACAACCTCGTTTTCATTGTAGGTGTAAGCGTAGGCACTGCCACCCAGATTCATCACGTAGATATCCGTTTCCGGTGCGGCGGGATCGTCCACAGGTGGCGGGTCAAAACCGAGGGTATCCATCAAAATCCGGTAGGCGTATTCCGCTGCCAGAGCGGCTTCAAAAATATAATCCGGCACACCGTCGGCATTGGTGGATAGCGGATCAACGGCATGGTAACCGGTTTCCGTATAGTGAAATAAAAAGTGCTCCTCCGGACTATAATAGAGCTGCTCATTATCCAGATTCGGCCGGGAAAATTGGGCTTTCCCCAGCAGTTTTTCCCGCTGACTCGGGTGGATCAGCAGCGATTTGATCGGTTGCGTTCCATAAGATTTGGTCGATTCTGCCGGGTTGATGGACTGGAGATATGCCATGATTGCGTTATGGGAATCATCCGCCGGGAACAGGGCACCTGTGAAAACCAGAAGAGTTACTATAATTGCTACCATGATCATACATTATTTCTGCCGAAACAGCAGCGTCACCGGTGTACCGGTGAAATCAAACTCTTTGCGCAACTGATTCTCCAGAAAACGACGATAACCTTCTTTGATATTTTTCGGATCATTGCAAAAGAACAGAATTACCGGCGGATTTGTCTTAACCTGGGTGACGTATTTAATCTGGATATATTTTCCCACCGTTGCCGGCGGCGGTGTGCGGGAAACGACCTCCTGAAAATATTTATTGAGCCGATTGGTCGGAATGCGCTGTGCCATGGACCGATAAACCGAGGTGGCGGTTTTCAGGATCTGCCCGATCCGCTGTTTTGTCAACGCCGAGATGAAGATCACCGGATAGTGGGCAATTTCCGGGAAACGATCGACTATATCCTGCCGGAAATATTTCAGCGTCTTGGCGTCCTTCTCAATCAGGTCCCACTTATTAACGGCGATGACCAGCCCCTTTTTCCGGTCCAGAATGCTGCGCACAATATGGGCGTCCTGACGGTTGAAACCTTTCAGCGCATCAATAACAAGAACCACAACATTGCAGCGCTCGATTGCACGGTCGGTCCGCACACTGCTGTAGAATTCGACACTGTCTTTGATCCTGCTCTTTTTACGCAAACCGGCGGTATCAATCAGGGTGACCGGTTCCCCGGAATATTTAATTTCCGAGTCGATTGAATCCCGGGTGGTACCCGGAATCTCCGTGACAATATGCTTTTCAACACCGAGAATTGCATTGACAATCGACGATTTGCCGGCATTGGGCATCCCGACGATAGCCAGTCGCAGATGGTCCGACTTTTCCTGCTCTTCCGGCGTCTCGCCGGGTAATTTTTCAAGAATCAGGTCCAGAAGATCACCGATCCGGCGACCGTTCTGAGCGGAAATAGGAAACACCTCCCCAAAGCCCAGTTTGAAAAACTCAAAGCGGCTGTTTTCGCGTTTCTCATCATCGCACTTATTGGCAACCAAAATAATAGGCTTGGCGGTTGCGCGAAGCATTTCGGCGATCTGGTTATCCATGGGCGTTATCTGGTCATGGACATCCACCAGAAAAAGAATCAGATCAGCTTCCTGAATCGCCAGCTCGACCTGCGCCCTGATGGCACTCTCGATCGTATCACGACTTTCCGGAATATAACCGCCGGTGTCGATCAAACGGAATTGGTAACCAGACCAGTTAACCACTTCATAAATCCGGTCGCGGGTAATCCCCGCCTGGGGGTGAATGATCGACTTTCGCTTCCGGGCGATTCGATTGAACAGGGTCGATTTCCCTACATTCGGTCGCCCGATAATGGCAACTGACGGTTCACGCTTCAATTTGGTTTACCACCCGTTTAATATCATAATCTCCGATTTTGACCGGAACATTTAACGTATGCGACAATTCAGCCACGCTCATATCATCCAGCAACAAATCATTCTGATTGATACAGTTCGGTGGCAAAAAGATACAATCGTATTCTGAATTTTTTGGAAATTGCCTGGCAATGTCAGCTCCGGTGAGCAAACCCGACACGGTTACCGTTGGTCCAAAAAAGTGATTATCAATACTTATCACATCGGCGTTCAGATTCGGAATTCTATTCAGATACGGCAACGCAACGTTGCGCAGCAGAGGTTCCGCCAACTTTCCGGTGACCAGGCAGATTTTCCTGGACCGTGCCACACTTATTCCGCCGGATTCTTCCAGCGAATCGATGAATTGACGACATAATCCAACGCCGTTCTCCAGCTGATAATAGGGACCGTAATCCCAGACAGCCGGAAAAGGTTCACCCGCCAAGAGATAAAATTCATCGGCGAGATAGACAAAGGGATCGCCCTCGCTATTTCGGTACCGGCGGTTCCAGTTCGAAGACTGGCGTACCAACGCCGCTGCCAGAACCGGCGAAACCGGCTCGATTTGTGGTAAATGCCGACGATGCCGGGTCAGCCCTACCGGCACGATAGCCAGCGTTTTGATCATTTTTCGAAACGAATACAGATCGTCAATCGTCTGCTGCAACACGTCGCCGTCATTGATCCCCGGCACCAGTACCACCTGTGTATGCAGTGTAATCCGGTTTTTCACCAGAAAAGAGATCTTATCCATGAGTCGGTCGTCGGACTTATAGCGGAAGATCGACTTGCGCACCTGCGAATCGGTGGCATGTACAGAGATATACAGCGGCGAAAGTCGCTGCTCTGCAATCCGCTGTAATTCCGAATCGCTGATACCGGTCAGCGTGATGTAATTGCCGAACAGAAAGGAGAAGCGGTAATCTTCATCGCAGATATATATCTGTCGGCGCATTCCCGGCGGATTCTGTTTGATAAAACAAAAGATGCAGTTGTTGGAACACACTTTCAGATGGAAATCTTCGAGTTCCAGACCCAAATCCTCTTCACAGGATTTTTCGATCCGCAACTGCCGCTTCCGGTCATGTCGGCTAAACAGGATATCAACGACCTCCTCCGATTGGAAAAAATAGTAATCCAGTCGGTCGTTTATCGCATGGGCATTCAGAGAAATAAGTATATCATCCGTCCGGATACCGGCTTTCTCGGAGATACTGTTCTTTACAACGCGAATAATTTTAATCACAGCCGGCTCGATTTGTACAATGGAATTTGGGTTGTCGTACCATCTGGAAGCTCACTAATTACTGTATTAATTCCACTAAAAATAACGAGTGAATTTACGGATTTAGGACAGGATAAAAAAGTATACAGATGATGAATGGAGTCTGATATAGGGACATGGTATCCACTTTTAGTGATGTATCGAAGGTGATTATCCATAATAATCGGCGGGAAGATACCGATTAAATGCGGATCTATATCTGCTGGATTTGATTCAGACAGTATTTCGATTTCCACGTAACTATTATAGGTTTTGCGACTGACTGGGATCTGAAGTGTTTCCGAATGCATGTGTTGGATAATTTATTGGAAGAGTGTCTTTCTATGTTTCTAATTCCAGGGGTCAATAAACTCCGTCCCGTTATCACTTTGCCACACCGTCTGACTCAAATCGACACCGCAACGCAGCAGATGACAGCCCAGTGAATAGGTAAAGACCGCCACATTGGTGGTCATTTTCTCGTAGGAATATCCCAGATACATCAAACCGTTGCGAACATCTCGGGCAGTGATCTGATATTTGAGATAATTGTTCCACCAATGTCGAAGACGTCTCTATGAGATAGGGATAATGTCAAAGACATCTCTTTGAGATAATGCGGAATATCGCCTAACTCTTTTCCCGAAGAAATCTCCGGCAGATTGATCTGAATCTTATAAAAAACCCTCATCGTGGCTTTTAGGGCTCTTAAATCCTGCTTGACCTGACTCTTGTGCTTGCGGGGACGGATCAAACTCCTTAGCCGCTTTGTTTACGCTGCTCTCCAGGGCACAATGAACCAACTTAAATCAAATCTTATAGCAACTTTTCATTTCCAGATTTGCACGACTTCGTCATTCAGGCAGGTATACTTCATAATCTCATAGAGATGTCTTCGATATAATTAGGGTTTCCTGAAAAAGTCACGATTTTATTGGGACAGGTATAATTTTCG
>JBNGDF010000018.1:0-48293 GCA_049975265.1 Fidelibacterota bacterium | reverse complement strand
AAGAAGTGTTTTCAAGTCTGATTGCCAGCCATTCTGATTATTAAAAGAACTATGGTACACAATTAGGTAATCTGTACTGGCAAATACTACAATAGATAATGCTAAATAAATAATTAATAATTTAATTGTTTTCTTCATAACAACCTCTTCTCTTGATTCCAATTATTTGATTATATTCATCAATTACAGGAGATACGACAATTTTGCCATATAATATTCGGATAGCTTTTGAATCATATGATGTGAGATTTCTTTTACTACTTGGATTTGTTTGTGATGTTCTAGAAGTGTCATACATCACAATAGATTCATATTCAACCTCCGATTCACAATGTGCAAGACCACCAAGATGTCCAAATTCATGTAGTGCGACTGTTTGTATATCAATCCCCGCCCAATCAAGTCCTTCTGGTTGCGGAGTAGATGACCAACTCCAAGTGAATAGATAATCAAATTCAATAATATCATTAAAATATATTCCAGTTCCAGATACCTCATATGAATCATTATCGGCATTTATTCCCATGACCGTAACACCAGCAATATATTCTGGATCATCAAAATTCGCAAAATAATTTTCATTATCTGTAAAGAACACTGGCACTTTCACACCATTAGCATTTTGATCAAATAACTTACAATCGTTTTCATCATCTAAAAATATTGAATTCCAATCATCAATCACAGCATCTATTGCTCCTTGATAGTCATTAGAAGTTAATGTTGAAGGTAAGTATGCTGTAAGAATATTAATAGGTATTGATATCGGATTACTATTTAATAGACAATTCCAATATAAAACTTCGACAGTCCATTCTTTTATTTCATCATTTGTTGCCCCAATTCTTGATTTATCTCCTTCGGCATTATCATCATATTCATAATAGTAATACGTTCCATTTTGAGCAACACACATTGTAATTGTTATTAGTAGTAATATAGAACAAAATATTGTTTTGATATTTTTCATGCTCTACTCCATAGTATCGTTTATAATTCTTTCCACAACTTGTTTAAAGTATTCTATCTCTATTTTTGAATTTGATTGGAGGACAATTTCTAAATTATTTATATAGTTACCCTCAATCTTAAAAATTCCAAATCTATCTGTATCACTAGGATTTAAAATATACGATTGATTAAGATCATTGAAGTGAATATATTGTGATTTATGTCTCAGCAGAACCATATATCTACTCCCGATATCCAAAGTCGAATATCCCATTAAATTGTCTCCAACACAAACCTCAATTTTCTCATCCCCCATATAATTGCCTTTTATATCACTAATAACTTTACAACCATAATAATTTATTTTCTGAATTTTTATGTCCGGATTTACCCAATCTCTTTCATATAAATAAGGTTCTACTATAAGGATATAACGATTGTTAATAATAAGGTTGAAATCTCTGGGGAAACGATTTTTTATTTGGGTATTTAGAATGTAATGATGTATTATCCATCCAGGTAACGGAAGGATTAATTCACTCCAGTAACCACCTTTTTTAATTAATTCGTTAAACCTCCTCTGCTGATCCTTAATTGGTTCATTTGCTATTGTTACATAATTATGGTATAATTCCCATGGATAAAATTGAATTTTTAATAAAACACTTGCGAAATCTTTTAATAAATCATAGGATATGTCTGTATGCTCCCATCTAACATAATTACTATTTTGATCTCTTTTTGTCATTCCAGGATAATTACAATACTGATCATATATTATTTGAAGTAATGAATCTAATTCTCTATACGGCTTGGGAAATTCATGTGTCTTTGTTACTCTTTCAAATTTTGTCTTTATTTCAAGTTTTTTTGCAATCTGTAAATTCGATGGTTTTTCTTGTCCAATTAACAACCAAAAAAATGAAAGAAAAATCAAGATATATTTTTTCATAACATTTACTCCTCTTCTTGCTCACAAACGATTAAATAAAATAGATTTCATCCGCAGATCGAATCGCCACTCATCTGCAGGGTTCTCTTTTTGGACCTGACTTCATTTCACACTCTCCTTTCATTAATTTCATCCGACCGGTTATCCCAGCCGGATGGATTGATATCATTCCCGGAAAAAACCAATAATCACCGGTGAACCGAAGAGCCGAATATTTCTGTAGACAAGTAGTATCCGGGGCAAGCGGTGTATCTGTACGAATTCCGGCGTCTTCCATAGAATCCTTAGGATCAATGAGACTGTCGGGAATTCATTTCAAAGAACTCTGAAGCGACCTCGCCGGGCGGCTTTCAGCCGCTTCGTTATTGCCCCACGTCAAAGATGCAGTTTGTGTTTAAATTTAAAAAAAAAACGAGGATGCAAGGAAAATCTTAACCATTGCCAAAAATATAGTAAAGTCAGTCACCCGATTTCCCATAATACGATTATTTATTAATTTCTACCGCATAAAGATCATCTTATTGGTCTTGGTAAAATCACCGGCGATAATCCTATAGATATACACCCCGCTGGAGACCAGCTGCCCACGTTTATTTCTGCCGTCCCAGACGGCTTGATAGAAGCCTGCCGGGGCTTGGGTATCGACTAAACGTACCACTTCCTGCCCCATAATGTCATAGATTACCAGGGTGACTCTGCTTTCCACCGGCAGATCATAGGCAATTGTCGTCAGCGGGTTAAAAGGATTCGGAACGTTTTGATCCAGGGCAAATTCCTCCGGCAAATTGGTTTCCTCATCGATGGCACTTGAACTTGTGTTCAGTAAAAACGTATCGGAAATCGCCGTCAATCCGTCGCGATCCTCGGCTTCCACACACCAGTAATATTCGTAATTATACTTTAACCGGCGAATGTCACAATACGTTGTATCAGTGGGATAAACATAGCGAACAGTTGACTCTACCGGCCAGTAGCGTAAATAATAACTGATCTCATCATTGGGATCGGGGTCGGTTGCCGGCAGCCATTCAAAAACAGGATACTGCGTGAATACATAGTCACAGTTTTTCGGGCTTTTCAAAATTGGTGGCGCCGGCGCTTCATTTTCGACATTTGTATAAAAAACGATCGGATGTCCATTGGCAATCGTAACAGCGCCAGCCCGGTCCACCGCTTCAACCTGCCAGTAATATACCTGATTATCCCATAAAGAATCATTCAAGACAATTTTCGTCCGGTGACCTTCGTAAACGCTGTGCAATTGATGCTGACCGGTTCCGATTTTCATCCGGTAAAAGAGAGAGTCCTGAAAATCCGGATCTTCCGAGGCGTTCCAACTAAACTCCGGTGCTAAATTTACCAAAACATCATCCTCAACCGGATATTCTACGGCAAACTTTTGTGGCGCACTGTTTTGAACATCCACTCCAAATGACCAAATTGCCGAGCAGAGGGTGTCACCTGCGCCGGTGACATATTGCACCTGCCAGAAATATTCACGGTTTTCCTCTAAAGAATACTCCGGTCGATAGAAATTTGTATCAACATTGATCGGCGCAGTTTCACGAAAATCGGAATTAGTTTCGAGGAACAGCTGATAATCGCGATCCACATTAGAGACCGGACTCGATGGTAAAACGCCATTCTTCAAATCATCGGTCAGAATATTCCGCTGATTTTTACTGATAGACTCCGGTACCCAGAAAAACAGCGGCGTTGCCGTGCGCAAAATACTGTTTGCTTCCGGGACGATCAGACTGAAATCACCCGGAAACGGCGGATCAACATGAATATAGGCAGATTTCTGTACGGATTGAACCGTATCCGAATAGATGACTGTCAATTGCACATCGTAATCTCCCGCTTCCCGATAGATATGGATAGGATCGCATACATCACTGAAATTCCCGTCGCCGAAATCCCACCGCAGTTGACAGTTATCCGGCAGGTATTCCGACAGATTGGTAAATCGAACTGTCAGCGGTGCGGGTCCGGTGGTATTATTGGCGGTAAAATCAATCTCAAGCGACCGTTCCGGAACCCATTTCACAGCATCAAATAGTACCACTTTTCCTGTTTCTGCGCAGCCATCGCCCAGACGGATATTTGCTTCAGGTCCGGAGTGAAAAATATAGTGACCGAGGCGTACCCATTCGTCGCTGTACAGACTTTGGTCGATTGGAACCAGTGATACGGTGTCGGAATGCTGAATATGATAGACTGCCCCCGTGGTTGCCTCGGAATGTCCGGGAATATAGGCATATACGTCATACCAACCCAACTCCGGTAAATCCGGAGTCCAGGTGGCATAACAGGTATCGGTATCGGTGCTTTGTCGGCTGTTGCAATACCAGTAGTGATTATGATAGCCTCCGATTTTGTCTTTCCATTTTATCATCGAAGCCGGATAAGCAGTATGCAGATAAAAACCCTTTTCCAGCTGTTTGTCATCCACCAGCGTATCTGCTCTTGTTATCGAAGCATATGTCGTTGCGATTATCCAGGGAATACCGGAGCCGGCGGAAGCAAGATTGACATTGCCTTCATTATATCCGGGCCAGTCATAGCGGGCACCTTCACCGTCATAGGAGGGATAGCCGGGTGTATTCTTATTGCCGTAGGGATCATTAAAGATCAGCGTTTTTTTCCCATCTACGATCCCTTTTGCTAAAACCAGATGCCCGGAACTGGTCAGCCAGACACACATGGTGTAGGGATTTCCGGAATTGATGTTGTTGACGGCTTTGAGCCAGCTGGTCTGTTCCCAGTCCTGATCGGTATTCATTCCATGTTTCTCATAGTAATCTGCCATCCTTGAATTCGGGCTGCCACCGGTTCCCCACATATACCCGTAGCCCCCTTTTCCGGCGGTATGCCCGGCGGGTGATGAAGAGTAGTTATAATCCCGCTCCCGATAAAAATACCGTTCACAGATATAACGCCCCCACAAACTGGTGTGACGATAGGGACTGGCACATATTACACGCCATTTGGGAAGAATGTTGTGATACGCCAGAAGCATGGCGGCAGTCGTGGGTGCACAGGCGTAATAGCCCCAGAACCAATCCGGTACGTCGTAGACCTGATGCAGATATGGTACCGGCAGACCTTCTGATTCACCTTTGATGTGATAAACTGACGGATATTTATCCGTCAATTCTTCACGATCCGCAATTGTGATTTTCAGTATCTTTTCCGCTGATATCGATGATTTTGTTTGGTTCAGGCTGCCCAGGTGAATCTCATTCTGACCATATGTATGATAAACAATCTGGGTGCCATCGGCAGAGAAAGCGGGGTCCATTTCGAACCGATCCCCGCTGTCAGTCAGCCGGCGCAAATTGCTTCCATCCCGATCAATGATATAAAGATCGCTGTTGATCAGCTCGAAGTTTTCGATCTCCTTTTGATAGAAAACCACCTGCCGACCATCGGGAGACCACCTGGGTTCATGTCCCGTGGCGATATTTCGGTTCGTTCCGGTTTCCAGATCATAAATCCAGATTTTTCCGTTAAATCCGAGATAGAGAATATTACGGGAATCGGCAGACCATTGCGGATAGTAATAGCCGCCTTCCGAACCGGATATGACCGATTTTTCCAGATTATCCAAATTCAACAGCCGGAGATTATCACCATCATCGTTATAACAGACATAACGACCATCGGGAGATATCGGTGCGATATTGGAATAGACACCGAGATCATATTCACGTCCATCAGAAATAATCAGACGATTTGCCACTGTAAAGGCGATACTACCATTATCCGTAAAACTCGGCTGTCCGGCATGGTCAGTCGCTTCGTATAAATACCGGATTCCGCCAGTTTCAATATTCAGTAATGCCGGACGCTGGCGACCGAAAGCATTAATGGCTTTATAGCCGACGGTTTTTTTATCCGGAGCGATAGAATAGTACAATCCGGAGCCGTGCGTGTCGGTAAGGGTACGAATCTGTCCGTTTTCATAACTGTAAATCGCCGAATAATAATTGTCGGTATATATGAATCTTTCACCGATTACCTGAATATTTCGAAGATATCCCCGCTCTTCTATCAGATCGGCGGAAAATCCATTGTTTTTCACCGATAAAAGGATTATCAACATAAAAAATAGTGTCCGGATCTTCATATAATACTCTGATTTGTTGATGAATTATTAGTTCGGTTAGTTGATACTATTTCCGCACGATGGCGATTTTGCCCACGGTTGTATCGCCCTCTTTGGTGTATGCCATACAGAGATAAACGCCGCTGCTGACATAGCGACCGCGGTGGTCTTTTCCGTCCCAGAACGCCTGCTGTCCGACGACATCACCATCGAGATGTGACAGATGCCGGACAAAAGTACCGTCCAGCGTAATGATTTTTACCTCCGATTCCTGGAGCAGACCATCAATCACCAGCGGTCGGGTGGCAGGAATCTCATAGGGCATGGGAAAAATCTTCAGCTCTCTGTATTTTTCCCCATAAACCGCATAGGCGGACTTGTAAACCGATATACCCTTGCTGGTGGCAAAGTAGACCAGCCCTTCTGCGTTATTAAAGGCGATATCGTTCACCGTATTGCTCAGCAGCCCGGAATTTTCGGCGGTAAAGCCTTCCACATCGTTCAGCCAGATACCGTCGTAGGTATATACTTTCACTCCAAAACCGACGGTAGATATCCATTTATTGTTCAGCCGGTCAACCTTGATCCGGCACTCCTTGGCAAAGGGCACACTGGTCAGGACCTCATTGTCAATCGAACTGAAAATCCGGTTTGGAAAATTCGCCGATACCGTGGCACGCTGAATTCCGTTGGAGGTCATAATCCAGAGGTCTTCGTTTTGGTCAAAAGCGATCGAATAGACCGCGTTACTGGCAAGTCCGTGATTTGTAGTAATCCAGGTCCATTCATCATCGGATTTATCAAACAACGTTCCCTGATGGTCCAGGACAATGATTCCGCCGGCGGCAGGTGAAGGCGTTTCGCCGGTATGCACCTCCGAGGCAAACCAGACCCGCCCGTCTTCGTCAAAGATTATGGAGGTCGTGTGGTAATTCAGATAGCCGCCGGACTCCTCTATGCTAAAATGCACCCATTGGTCATCATTGGTTAAAACTGCGATCACATTATCATTCTGAGCATATTGGTTGGCGATCCACAGATTTTCCCCGGCATCGAGCGCGATATATCCAATGCCCAGGTAATAGTCCTCCCCTCCTCTACCAGCAGAACCTTCTAATTTATTATCTGTTGTGTCATATAGAATATACTCACCAAGATTATCCGGATTAAACCTCAATAATCCGCCTTCCTTCAAATAATCTATATAGTTCCCATACTTGTCGTAGTGATTCAGATAGGAACCGTATAAGGGTGCAAAATAATCACCGTTTTTATTACGATCAAGATTGTAGACCCGACCGGTCAGACTGTAGGCAATTGTATCAGCGACAAACCGTTTCCAATCTCGCTCGGTTTCATCATGAATTGAGATATATCTATTCGATCTACTGATATTATACCAGCCCTGCTCCGTCAGCAGGCTAAAGCCTTTCTGGGTTCCAGCCATCAGCGAACCGTCCTCATTAACCCACAACGCCGTATAGACATTATCCAGAATTGTGTTGGGAATTAGATATTCCGGTGTCCCGTCGATTGCCTGCCAGATACAGCGGCTTGGCGAACCGCCGATCAGCCGGTTGTCATTATCAAAAAAAGCACAACTGGCGCTCACAGAAACGACCCTACCCCACGCACCATTATCAAAATGATAAATCCCGGAAGACAGTACCGCATACAATTCACCCTGCTGATCCACGATGAGGTCGGCAATATTCCGGCTCATACTGCTGTCCAAAAGTGCGGGGGTCAGGCTATTCAGCGCATACAGCGCCTGATCCAGAGTAAAAACAACCTGTTCCTGATAGGATACCACCCGGGACACATTTCCGGATTTCGGTAAATCAACTTCGCTCCAGGCAGATTCGGCTTTCAAATCCGGCTGATTAAGGTCGGCATAAAGCAACCCGCCGGTCGTCGCCACCCACAAAGTGTCATTAATCACCGTCAGCGAGTTAATGCCGGAAACATTGATGGGGAACGCCTCAAAGCGGTCCTGATAGCGGTATTCATCGTTCTGAATTTTGAAGTAAGCAATTCCCCAATCCACATTGTACTGATAAGCGGCAAATGCCTTATTCCCGGTAAATACAATGGCAGCAATACAAGTCAATTCGTCTCCGAAATCAAAGGCGTTGAAAACCGTCGTCACCGCTTCCTTTTGAACATCCCAGATATTAATTTCACCATCGGGGTTGCTCATGCCCAGCCAGAGACGACCTTGCGGGTCCGCTTCCAGGCACAATATATCCGTCTTGGTCAAACCGTCACCGGTGGAATAAATCCTGAAATTATCGGTATGTTGATCATAGCAAACCAATCCGCCGCTGCTGGCGGCATAGATGGAATGATCTAGAGCCAGAATATCGCGAACGTTCAGCACCGAGGTGTAGCTATTCCACTCACCGACCCTTGACTGACCGGATACCAATCCCGAAAAAACCGACAGAATGATCAAAAAGGTTTTTAATTTCAATATTTACCTTTTAATCGTGCGCACCAGGTTGGTCATTTCAATCACGTTTAATGCCGCATCCCAGCCTTTGTTTCCGGCTTTTGTTCCGGCGCGCTCCAACGCCTGCTCAATCGAATCGGTGGTTAGTATTCCATAAATCACCGGGATTTCCGATTCCATGGAAATACGCGCTACGCCTTTGGAGGATTCGGCTGCCACGATATCAAAATGGGGCGTCGCACCACGGATCACCGCTCCCAGGCAGATCACCCCGTCGTACTTTTTCGTATTGACCACATTTTTCGCCACCGCCGGAATCTCCATCGCTCCGGGCACCCAATAGACATGGATATCATCCTCAGCGGCGCCGTGTCGCTTCAGACAATCCAGGGCACCCGCCAGCAGCTCTTTCGTGACCATGTCGTTGAACCGGCTGACCACAATAGCCACCCTCATCTTCTCGGCGGATAAAACGCCTTCAATAATCTTTACCATAACTGCACCTATTTATTTTTGTTCAGGATCAAATGACCCATTTTGTCTCGTTTTGTCTTCAAATAATTCTCATTAATGGGGTTCGGCGGAATCTCAATCGGAATCCGGTCAACGATTTCCAGCCCGTATCCCTGCAATCCAATAATTTTTTTCGGATTATTGGTCAGCAGTTTCATTTTCTTAATGCCTAAATCCGCCAGCATCTGAGCGCCCATACCGTAATCCCGCAGGTCGGGCAGAAATCCCAGTTTGACGTTGGCTTCGACGGTATCCATGCCCTGATCCTGGAGATTGTAGGCGCTGATTTTGTGTTTCAGCCCGATGCCCCGCCCCTCCTGACGCAGGTACAGAACAACGCCACGTCTCTCCTTTGCAATCATTTTCAACGCCGCATCCAGCTGCTCGCCGCAATCACAGCGCAATGACCCGAAAACATCGCCGGTCAGACATTCGGAGTGCACCCGCACCATCACCGGCTCACCGGAGGCAACATCGCCCATTACAAGGGCAACATGCTCTTTTTCGGTCAGATGATCGACATAGACGACAATCTCAAAATCGCCATATTTTGTCGGCAGAGTGGCTCTGCTGATGCGCTCAATATAACGTTCATGCTTGCGGCGATATTCGATCAGGTCTGCCACGGTAATCAGCCGGAGATCAAATTTCCGGGCGATCTGCGTCAGTGTCTCACCGCGCGCCATTTCGCCATTTTCAGCCATAATCTCGCACATGACACTGACCGGCTTCAGTCCGGCAATTCTTGCCAGATCCACCGAGGCTTCGGTATGCCCTGTCCGCCGCAGAACACCGCCGGAACGGGCAATGATGGGAAAAATATGTCCCGGTCTTGCCAGATCACCGGGATCTGTTTTGGGATCAGCCAGGGCTTTGATCGTCGCGGCACGGTCGGGTGCCGAGATGCCCGTGGTCGTGCCTTTGGTATAATCCACACTGACGGTGAAACGGGTATTGTGAATGGCGGTATTGTCACTTACCATAAGGTCCAGGCGTAACTCTTTGGCACGGGCTTCGGTCAGTCCGACGCACATGAGACCGCGGGCATGAATTGCCATGAAATTCACCGCCTCCGGAGTGATTTTTTCTGCCGCCATGACAAAATCACCTTCGTTCTCACGGTTCTCATCGTCTACCACGATGATAAATTTCCCCTTTTTTATGTCATTGACGGCATCTTCGATTTTATCGAATTTCATTTTTCTCCTTCGGCTACTTATCGTACCCCCAATTCCTGATTCGTCTTTCAATATCCCGAACCTCATCTTCGCTTCGGGGCAGTAATTGTTCAATGTATTTCGCCATCATATCCACTTCAATATTGACATAATCCCCCGGTTTTTTTAATCCCAGATTCGTCTCCCGAAGCGTTAGCGGTATCAAAGCGATGGAAACAGCGGTTCCCGACCTTTCCGCCACCGTCAGGCTGATTCCGTTAACGGCGATGGAGCCTTTGGCAATCACATATTTCATCAGATCGGCGGGCAGATTCAAATCAAGCGATGCCGATTGCCCGCTCCGCAATAATCCGGAAATCACCGCCACACCGTCGACATGTCCCTGGACAAAATGCCCGCCCAACCGGTCACCCGCCCGGGAAGCCCGTTCGAGATTCACCTTGGTACCGACCCGGAAAGAGACCAATGTTGAGCAGGCGATTGTCTCCCGGACAGCCTGAACGACAAAACCGTCGTTATGCACCTCAACGGCGCTCAGACAGACACCGTCAACAGCGACACTTTCTCCGATAGAGAGTCCCTCCAAAACCTTTTCTGCGGTAATTGTGAACAGACGCCCCTCGGAATTCGTCAAGACCTGCCGAACCGAACCGATCTCTTCAATTAATCCCGTAAACATCAGGCAAGTTTTCCTTTAATTAACAGATCACTGCCCAGTTTTTCCACATTGTCCCACTCCAACTGTATGGCATTATCCAGAGATTTCATAAAGCCGCTAAACGTCGAAATTCCCTCGCCCAGTACCTTAGGGGCAATAATCATTTGAATCTCATCCACCAACCCCTGTTGAATCAGCGAACCGGCAACCTGGCTGCCACCTTCGGCATAGATAGAGGTAATCCCAAATTCCCATAATTTTCGCATGGCAGCCGGCAGTTCGATCCAGCCGAAACTGTCGCCGGGAACATGTAACACGTGCAGACCAGACCCCTTAAACTGCTTAATCTTACCCTCTTTCTCACCGGAAGCCGTCACGATGATCGTCCGTTTTCTGAATTCATCGGAAACCAGCCGGAAGCGGGCGGGAATACGCAACATGTCATCCAATGCGATCCGGTAAGGAATATAGCCGTCCCGATTCACCGGTAAAAGTGTTGGATCGTCTTTGAAAACCGTACCCATTCCCACCATAACAGCATCGTGCAATGACCGCTGGTGACGGGTAAAATCCCGGGCTTCCGGACAGCTGATCCACTGACTTTTTCCAGAAACATCGGCAATATAACCATCGGCGGTTTGTGCCAGTTTCAGGGTCATCCAGGGTCGTTTTTTTTCCATGGTAGTGATAAATCCACGATTCAGCTGTCGCACCTCTTCACCCAGCAAGCCGATATGAACCTGAATTCCCGATTTCTGCAGTTGGTGAACCCCCTCACTGTTTACCTGTGGATTTGGATCGATCATACCAATATAGACTTCAGCAATACCGGCGGCAATGATTGCGTCGGTACAGGGGGGTGTCTTTCCGGAGAAGCAGCAGGGTTCCAGATTCACATATAGGGTACTGCCTCCGGCTGCCTCTCTCGCCTGTTCAATTGCCCGGATTTCGGCATGTGGACCCCCATACTTTTGGTGGTATCCTTCACCGACAATCTGACTGTCTTTTACCAGCACAGCACCGACCATCGGATTGGGACTGGTAAACCCCCGTCCCATTTCCGCCAATTCCAGCGCCCGTTTCATAAATTTTTGATGTCTGTCCATAAAAAAACCCGATCGCTCGGGACTTTTCTGATCTTCTTCCATCCGGACTCTTACCGTCGGTTCCTGAATTTCACAGGCTCTGTCCCGATATACCGTGACTCGCGGACTGTCACCGCCGGTCAGGATTTTCACCCTGTCCCGAAGACGTAACGCAAATTTAGGATTCTTATTCTGTAGATGCAAGAAAAGCTTCCGCTGAAATCGTCAGCAGGGCTTCCACTGATAACCGATACCCACTACTGTTTTAAGAATATCCCGATAGGGACCTAATTTTTTTCGAATCCGACCAATATGCACATCCACCGTGCGATCCACTACATCAATATCATCGCTCCAAATCTGGTTCAGCAATGAGTTTCGCGTAAATACCTTATCCGGATTAGACGCTAAGAATGTTAATAACTCAAATTCCTTCCGGGGAAAATCCACCTGTACCCTATCAATTAATACGTTATAGCTGCCTTTTCGAATCTCAACACCTTTTATGCGAATGTCTTCCACCCTGTCATTTGTAAGTTCCGCTCTGCGGAGTATTGCTCTTATCCGGCTCATAAACGTTTTTATACTATACGGCTTTCTGATAAAATCATCGGCGCCGACTTCCAAACCCAGAATTTCATCAAGTTCATCCGATCTGGCCGTCAAAAAAATGATTGGAACTTTATTGCCCTTCAACCGAATTCTGCGACAAACTTCAAAACCATCCATTTCAGGCATCATAATATCAAGTACGATTAAGTCAAACTGCTGTTTGTCCGTTAAGTCTAACGCTTTTCGCCCATCCTTAGCCTGAAAAACAAGATAGCCCTCTTTCACAAGATGATGATTGACCATGAATAACAGGTCCTCTTCGTCATCAACAATCAATATTTTTTTCATAATCAAAACTGTAAAATATTTTTTCAACCGAAGTTATCCAAAAAAAGTAAAAGCAGATTTAATATTCGGTAAAGATTCTGTTAATTAACAAAAGAGCATGATTTCGAAAAACCATGCTCCTTTGAGCGGGGAAGAGAACGAGTAATTACTTTAGAAGAGTAACACGGTGTGTATAATTCATATTCCCCGACGAAACCTTAATGAAATACATACCGGAAGTCAGGCTACTGCCATCAATTGTTAAGGTATGTGAGCCCTTGTTCATGTAGCCAGAAAAAAGTTTACTGACAATCTGACCCAGCATGTTGTAAATATGAATCCGGACTTCATCATTTTCCGGCATCGTGATACGAACATTCGCCGTCGGATTAAAGGGATTCGGATAGACATTCAGAGCAAAATCGGCAGCCACGGTATTCAGATCAGATTCGACCGACGAAGCCGTTGACAGACGCCCCTTTTCACTCAGGAGTGACCAGCCATCCAGCCACATATTTTCATCAAAAGCACCGGCATAGTCCGTCTGAACAAAGAATCCATCATCGGGCAGACTGACGTAATGTATATATGCCGGGGAACCAATAGCCGGGCGCGGATCAATGATTCCTGAACCCGATTCACGACCATTCAGTTCCATAAACATCGGATCAGTACCAACTGCCGTCATTCCTGGATTATCCGTATGAAACTGACCATCGGTGCAGTTGAACACGATGTTGTTCTCATCGAAAATCAGGGAATCACCAATCAACGCCTGAGTCGCCGCATCGGAAACCCGGACACCGACACCGTTTCCGTGTGCCACAATAATATTCCGGAAATTACCACCAGTCCCTTCACGCAGACGGATCATCTGGTCTGATCCGTCATTGGTCGGCGTTCCGCCGCCGGGACCGATCAGGGTTACATTGTGAAACTGCGGATAGGAACGCGGCTGCACATCCATATTACTGCCGGAGTTGTCCATCTCAAAACCGCGTCCACAGATATCCTGACCGAGAATGGCAAATAAAAACTGTCCTTTACCCTGATAACCTTCATCAGTATCAAAGGCATCATCGCCACAGAACAGCGCCGATAGATAGCGTACATTGACCGTTCCACCGAAAAACTCAAATCCATCATCCAGATTGTAAGCCACTTCACAATGTTCGACCACGGTTCCGTCACCCACTCCGCCGAAAGTAATCCCGTTAATCTCATTATCCTGACCGATAGAACGTCCACCGTACCAGACCCGGACATAGCGCAGGATACCGCTGTCATCGTGAGGATCGTCGCCACCGTATGGGACACCAACGAGACCTTCGACAAACGATTCACCTTTATTAGTCGGTGCATTTCCAAGAAGGATCAAACCACCCCAGGTACCCCGTTGCGGCAGCTGGTCTTCCGGTAAGTTCGATGTAAACGTAATCGGTGCATCTACAGTACCGTCGGCAATAATTTTGGCGCCACGCTCGATGATCAGCGCCGGAGCCAAACCGGTTCCGTCATCGGCTTCCGATTTGATAACCGTTCCCGGCTCAATTGTCAGTGTGATACCGGTTTTAACAAATGTCTGACCGACAAGCAAATAATCGGTATCCGCTGTCCAGGTTGTGTTCGTCGTAATGTCACCGCTGATCTGCGTCTGGGCAATTGCGATAGACACTATTGCGAAACCCATTAATAACGTTTTTTTCATGAAAATCCTCCTTACAATTTCAGGTTAATAAATGTCGTAACTCAGCCCGATACTGAAACTGCGACCGGGCCTGTACTCGGTTGTTTTTAGATACTCTCCTGTATTCGGGTCTTCCTGCGCAAAGACGACGCTCGAATTCAGAATATTTTTCATTTTCAGGCTTAATTTCAGTTTGCCAAATGACTTAGACGCCGTAAAATTCAACGAGTGAAACGGTAATTCGTACTCATCGGGCAGAGGGCTGATACCCAATGATACCAGTCGTTTACTGAAAGCGTTATAACTCAGGGCGACATTGAACCCTTTCAGATCCGTATAGGTGACACCGGCGTTGACAATGAAATCCGACTGCCCCTGCAGCGGACGCCTGGTCAGGTTGCCCTGATTTGCAATGGATTGACCGGTAAAGATCGTAATCGAATCATCAGGCATGACCTCCGAACTGGTCCAGGTAAAGTTGAAAAGAAATGTACTTTTTCCATAACTGGTCGGAATGAAGTCCAGACCGGTACGGGAATCAAGTTCGATTCCCCAACTCCGTGCCTTATCCGTATTTTGGTAGGTCCGATAGCGTTTGTCCGACAGATCAAACATGGCTCTTTCAATGGGGTTGTAGAAGTCTTTTTTAAACAGGCTGATGGCGAGTATCTCACCGGCGGAATGAAACCATTCAGCCCGCAAGTCATAGTTATAAATATTGGTTGTTTTTAACCACGGATACCCCACCACTATTTCACCACCGTAAAGCGCCTGAAACTCAAAGGGCGCCAGCTCGCGGAACTCTGCCCGGGCAACTGTTCGTGAGTGTGACAAACGGATATTAAAGTCATTGGGCAACTGGACGAGCAGGTTGAACGACGGCAGATAATCCTCTTTGCGAGAGCTGACATCAACAGTGTCCCCTAAAATATTACTGTAATATTTTTCACCGTTTGCGGGGCTATAGGGTATCATCTTCAGCGCATAATCTTCCCTCCGAACACCACCGATGAAACGAACAATATTCAAGGGACTGTAGAGACCCAGTCCAATGGGTAGATCCACCATAAAATAGGCGGCATCCAGATGTTCCGATGCCCGGTAGCCGTCATTGGGCTGAGTGCTCTCAGCCATAATCAGACCCGGATTAACCGTGCCGTCTTCACGGATGGAAAAATAATTTGAATCAACCAAAGCAGCACCCAGTTCATCAACATCATAATAGACCGTCAGGTCGCCGGGAATCTCACCAACGTACCATGGATAAGCGTACTTATTATAAAACACCCGTCGGGTGAAATCGCGATTTTTATTCTGAAAGCGACCACCGACTTTCAAGTGATAGGCACACTCAAAGCGATCTCTGATCGTCATCGTGTAATTGAGATCGACATTTTCATTATTGTCATCACCTTCGGTGAAATCACGGATACCGGCACTCCAGCCATAGGTATCCATCTGGTAGTATTCCACCGTATCACCGTCAATGATCTGATTTTTCACACGATAATTATTGCCTTTGAAATCGGGCTGATAGAGTTCAGACCGTCCTTTGTTAAAGGACCAGTCGAATGTATGTTTGGCATAAAAATGAATTTGGTGATTGCCACTGAACGTCAGGTTGCGGATACTGCGTTCGGCGTAATATTCTTTATAAAAAATGCCGTCATCGAACTGATCAGCCATACCCCTTCCGAAATTCACATAATTCTCCGAATTGTGAGTGAAGACATAATGAAGAGCAACCTTCTGGCTGTTTAGAAATTTGAAGCCGGTACTGAAAGTTGCAGCCATATTCGTACTGTAACCGGATTTACGGTTCGTTACATCAATATCTCTGAATAAACCGCTGTTATCGGAGCCGTATAAAATGTCATCACTGACCCTGTAGGAGTAATCATTTGAAAATGAGGTGTTCGCAAAATATCCCCATTCAAGATAATCGGTAATGGTATAGCGGTTTCCAAGACTCAACCCCAGTGAAATCGGTTGTGAAGCCTGTCCCTGCCGGGTTGTATAATCGGTATTAAAATCCCGTCCAATCTCCCCCAGCAATTCCGCCCGTTCCAGATGAGTATCATAGCCGGGAATGGTATAGACATTCAGATTGGTTCCAGCAGGGATACTATTCGGCATGGCACGCATTTTTTGATCAAATCCCCAGTAACTGCTTGCGGAGTTCGTCCCGGGAACCATATATGCCTGCTTGTTCGTCGGGTAGGTTTTTTCTGAAACGGAGGCACTCAATGTCAACACCCGGTTGTCCGGATATGCCTTGGTTTTGATATTGACATTTCCACCGGCAAATGCACCCGGCAGATCCGGTGTATAGGTTTTGTAAGCGGTGACACTTTCAAGAATTGAAGACGGAAACAGGTTGAGAGGCACTGTCTTTTTTTCCGGCTCCGGGCTGGGAATCGGTGCACTGTTCATCTCGGTGGTCGTATAACGATCACCCAAACCGCGTACATAGACGAATTTATCATCTATAATGGTCACACCGCTGATCCGTTTGGCGGCTTCAGCGGCGTTGGAATCACCACTTCGACTGATCTGAGAGGCGGCAATTCCATCCTGGGCATTTACAGAATTTTTTTGCCGGGTCAGCATATAACTATCACTAGCCTGACTGGCTTGCACCTCAACAATGACGCTAGCCATCTCAAGGCTTGCGGGTTCGACAGAGATATCAGTTCGACTGGTCTGATCAGCTTTTACGAAGACGTTATTAATTCGCTGTTGTTGGTACCCGATATAGGTAACCATCAATGTATAGTTACCTTCAGGAATATTCCGAATGGAATAATAACCATTAAGGTCCGTCGCTGAACCCTGGGAATTTTCCATAAGAATTACATTTGCACCCATCAGTGGTTCACCGGTTTTCTCATCAACAACACGACCGGAGATGGTGCCGTACTGGGCATAGATAATCAGGATATTGCTGCAGATTGTAATCATAAATGTTAAAATTCTTCGATTCATCTCGTCTCTTCCCTTTGCGTTTTGTGTTGGAAATGAACATTAACTCTTCTAAAGTCGACCAATATTAACTCTGCGATGTAAACAAGGTGTAAACAGATCATTAAGATCGCTTTATTTTTAGTATGCGGAAGGTGCTGCGGAGAAGTTTTTCCACCACGCCGACATGTAGCCGCGGGTCGGTCCTGCCGGTTATGCTATAATGAAATGAAATTAGGAAAGGAATCAGCGGTCGTCAGAACGGTTCAGGGGAAGCCGAATCGTGAATTTGGTTCCTTTATGACGCTCACTGGCAACAGTTATACTACCGTTATGAAGCAAAATGATATGTTTGGCGATGGAGAGCCCCAGACCAGTTCCACCCAGACGCCGTGAATGTGACTTGTCAACCGTATAAAAACGCTCAAATATTCTGGATAACTGATCAGCCGGAATTCCGATCCCGGTGTCTTCGACGTCGATCATCATGTCCGTATTATCCGTCTGAAAAATGACCCGAATCTCGCCTGATTCTGTATATTTAATCGCATTATCCAGCAAATTGATAAAAACCTGCTCCAGCTTGAACCGATCTGCCGGCAGCGTGGATATGTCAGCGGGAATTTCCCAGATCAGACGCAACCGTTTCTGTTTCAATTTTTCTTCGAACAGTTTTGTCAGATCGTCCCGAATTTTCACCGGCTCGATTTCCTCGATTTCCAGCTGTGTCGTATCCTCAATCTCATTCAATAACAACAGATCATTCACAATATTGATCAGGCGATCGGTATGACGATTAATAATATCCAGATAGCGCCGATGATCTTCGCTAAAATCCTCCTGCAGCGTTTCCACAAATCCCTTGATCGCCGTCAAAGGCGTCCGTAATTCATGGGAGACATTGGCGATGAAATCCTTTTTATATAGTTGCAGGTTTTTGATATCGGTAATTTCGTGCAGAATCAGCAGTGTATTTTGACTGGCACCAATTCTACAGAGGCTGCCGAGATATGTTTTTTGCCCCAGCGTGATCTCCGTATTCAGATCACGACCAGACTTCATCGTGTCCTCAATGCATTTTTGAAGCATCCGGTCCTGAAACACCTCCCGATAATTCTGCTTGTCGACATTCATCTGTTCTTCCGGTGCATTGCTCGGTCGATTGGTCAGGATAATCTCCCCATTTTGACCAATGACATATAAATCCGAGGGAACGGCAGCGATGATCGTCCTCAGTTGATCCCGTTGCAGGGAGATTTCAGCAAACGAGCGCTGCAGGGTCTCGGTCATCAGGTTAAAAGCATTCGCCAGATACCTGAAAACGCTTTTGTGGTGAATCCTGACCCGAATATTAAAATCGCTTCGGGAGATTTTTGCGGCGGCATCCACCAGTTCCCGCACCGGACGATACATATTGTTACTGTAAATCAAAACCCCGACCAGCACCATGATAATAAGAATCGCAGTGATATAGATAATTCTGAAACGCAGCGTATTCAGCAGATTTTCCACATTCGAAAGATAAAGACTCGTTCGCGCCACCGCAATCACCCGGTCACCGGCGATGATCGGCGTTGCAACATAGAGCATCTTTTTTCTCATGGTCGTACTAAAACGAATACTTCGACCGACTGTGCGGTCGTAGGCTGCCTGAATCTCCTCCCGGTCGCCATGGTTTTCCATGCTCAGCGGGTCGTTTTCAGAATCCGCCAAAACGACACCTGCCGGATCAACAATGGTGATCCGGGTGCTGATTCGACGACCCAAATCCTTGACAAAGCTATCCAGTTGAGAGTAATCACTGCGGGTTCGGATATCGCCGAGATTTTCCTCTATGGTATAATTTAGATGGACAAGATTGCTGGTCAGAGTGTTGATATAGTTCTTGCGAATAATCCGGAACGACACCAGCAGCAGGGTCACCGTTAACACCAGGATAACAACGATATAACTCAGGAACAGCCTGAAGAAGTAGCGATTCTTGTTAATCATTCCAGCTTGTAGCCCACTCCCCGGATATTCTTAATATACCGTCCGGCGTTGCCCAATTTTGTTCGTAAATGCCGAATATGAACATCGATGGTACGCGGAATAACAATTTTTTCATCACCCCATAAACCCTTGAGCAGCCGCTCTCTGGAATAAACCCAACCTGGTCTGGTAATCAGCTGCTTCAGAAGATTGAATTCCGTGATCGTCAAATGAACCTCGGTATCGTCGACATAGACCGCATAGCGCTGTAAATCCACCACCAGATCGTCATGTAGCCGGACGATGTCCTTCTGCTCCGATGCCGTGTTTCGGCGCAGCACCGCTTTGACCCGGGCGACCAGTTCCCGGACAGAAAAGGGCTTGGTAATATAGTCATCAGCGCCCAGTTCCAAACCCAGGATACGATCGAATTCATCCCCTTTCGCCGTCAGCATGATAATCGGTACAAGCGCTGTCCGCTTATCCTGTTTCAGACGTTTGCACACTTCAATGCCGTCCAGATCGGGCAGCATCAGGTCCAGAATCAGCAGATCGGGCTGCTGATTTTCCAGATAAAAGAGCAACTTGCCAGCCTGGGTAAATTTCTCTGTCCGATACCCGGCTTTTTCCAGATGAATCGTAACCAGTTCGAGAATATCCGGCTCGTCATCCACAATCGCAATCAGTTCGTTCAAATCTTCACCCGGTAATACAATACTATTCCGATCATCCGGAAATTTACGAATTGCCGGATATTTCTTCAGTTAAATTCTGGTTAACAATCGAAGAGATTGAAAATGTCTTCCGGGCAATCAGGAGATAATTTTCCCAAAACGGTTCCAGCGGATTTTTTGGCTGAATCGGTATAGCGGTACCTCTTTATCCACCGAGAGCCAGACAATAATCGCCCGTCCTACCACCAGATCAAAAGGCACAAAGCCCCAGAACCGGCTGTCGAGACTGTTGTCCCGATTATCACCCATCATAAAGTAGTGATCCTGCTCGACGATATAATGGTCATGAGCGGTTCCGTCTATCACCATTTTCCTGTTCTCAATATAAAAGCTGTGATGCGCCAGCTCCACGACATTTTTCAGCAACTGGGTCGGGTATTCACCTAACCGCAAAGTATCACCTGTTTTCGGCACATAGACCGGACCGTAATTATCCTGATTCCCGGCACCTTTCGGAAAAATGCTGTAATCTTTCCAGTATTCAGAAAAGGTGGTCTCGCGTATATATTTCGTATGTTCCGGATCGGGAAAGCGCGAACCGTCCACATATACCTTTTTATCAATCACCTCGATGGTCTGTCCCGGCGCCGCAACACAGCGTTTGACGTAGTGGACATAGGGATCTTCGGGATATTTAAAAATTACCACATCCCCCTGAATCGGCTTTTTAAGCGACGGCAGTCGAAACCAGGGAATATGAAAACCGATCCGTGTGTAGGGAATACCAATCCAGTCCGGCGTACGTGACCCGTATATGAAATTATTGCCAAACAGAAAATCACCGGTCATTATGGTATTTTCCATCGAGCCGGTGGGAACATGATAGGAGGCAATGATCGTCTGCTTGATCCCCAGCGCAATCAGGATAATCAGCATCCAGGATTTGATCTCCTGAACCACCTTCGAACTCTTCTCCTGCTTTTTCGTCTGCTTCGCCATTTAATCCTCAAATTTTATGCTGTTTAAACCGGGCAATACTGGAAAAGTTCACCTAAATATTCGGAATCAAACATAAAAAAACCAGTTCATCTGAACCCTGATTGACAATCTGGTGTACTTCACCGGCATTGATCAGAATAACAGTCTGCGGTGAAATGGGTGCCTCGCCATGGGCACTCCGGGCGATTCCGCTGCCCGCTACGATATAAATCTCGTGCTCATAATCATGAGTGTGATAAAAGGTATATCCCCCCGGCTCCACTGTAAACTGCCGCATAATGAAATTCGGTGCTCCGTCGGCAGGCCCCAGTAAAACCTGCTTCTTGACACCTTTGACACCGGTGTCAGCCACCGGTTCTTTCGGCACGGATTCCACTTTTTTTATGATCATTTCGGAACTCCTCAATGACATTCAAGAGTGAATAGATGATCGCATCACTGACAAACCAGCCAGCAGGGGTTAATTTAAACTTCCCATTGTCGAATTGCCAGTATTCTTCATCAATTTTCAACTGCATCAGCCTGTCAATCAGCCGGTTGAAATCGATGTGAAACAGATTCTCAAAGCGCCGCCGTTCCAAACCCTGCACAGTTCGTAATTGTAAAAACAGATGCTCGATTTCGCGGTCCGCTGTACTCAGCTGCTCTTTCTGATCAATGGGAAAAACACCGGCACTTACCCGCTTATTATAGACATCCACCGAACGGACATTCCACCAGCGCGATTTACCGTCGAAGGAGTGCGCCGCCGGTCCCAGCCCCAAATAGGGACCGCCCTGCCAGTATGTCTGATTATGATGTGATTCGGCACCCGGCTTTGCCCAGTTCGAAATCTCGTAATGAACAAAGCCGTTCTCTGCCAACAACCGACAGGCTTCCAGGTACAGCGTACGTTCCAGATCAGGGTCAACGACTTCGATCTTCTTCTCTTTTACCATCCGTTCCAGCGGTGTCCCGGGTTCAATACTTAAATTGTAAAGCGACAAATGATCAATCGGCATTGCCAGAGCCGTAACCAGGGAACGATGCCAGCTCGCCATGGTCTGCCCGGGAATTCCATAGATCAGGTCCAGTCCGACATGCCGAAAACCGATCGGATGCAGATTGGCGAAAGCTGCCAATGAATCCTCCACCGAATGAATACGACCCAGAAAGCGAATTTCATCTGCGTCGAATGACTGGACACCCACATTCAGCCGGTTGACACCACTTTCCAATAGCCGCTGATAATAATCTGCGGCATGTCCGAGCGGGTTGGTCTCTACGGTGAACTCCTCCAGAGCACTGAAATTGAAAACGGATGTTAATTCTCTCAATAGTTCGTTCAGTTGATCACCGCTGATCAGATTCGGGCTCCCACCACCCAGATACAGGGTCCCAATTTTCGCACCGGAGTAGCGGTTCCGATAAAGAGCCACCTCCCTGCCGAGTGCCTCCAGCCATGTTGCGCTTTGGGCAGGATTGTATTTCACAGAATAGAAACTGCAATAGCGGCATTTCCGGAGACAGAATGGAAAATGAATGTAGAGACTCAGCTTTTCCGTCATACGATTCTGATCACTTTAAAAACAGACAACAATTTAATGATGATGAGGTTACTAGACTACAGATTTGCCGCAGAGCCTTATTTAATCAGTGTGATTTTCTGCGTCCTGCGTTCGGCGCCGCGCTGAAATACCAAAAAGTAGATGCCCGATTGCAGCATCTCGCCCTGACCGTTGCGTCCATCCCAGTAGAAGCTGTAACAGCCGGGTGGCTGATTATCCAGCTGATTTGAATATACCTCCTGACCGCGCAGGTCGTAAATGCCGATCCGCAAGTCTGATTGCCTTTCGACATCATACCGCAACGTTGTCGTGGCATTAAAAGGATTGGGAAAATTGGGATAGAGAACAAATTGATGGGGATAATTCGCCCCGGTTTCAGCGATATGGTTGATGATACCCGGCTCCGGAGTATCCAGTTTGCTGTCAGTATAAATATGAAACTCGCCCGGCTCCAGCGCAATCGGATCACTTCCGCTTACGACATTGATCGAATCCCCTGAAAAGTAATCGTACCACCTGCCGGTATGCTGAAAATTCGGAGTAACCGAAAGTGATGTCACACCGAAATTCCCAATAATCACGACATTGGGTGAGCCGCTCATCACGATGCGTTTGGTATTACTTCCAACCGACATCTGCACGCTTGCAGCGGGATTGGTAAACACATCGTTTTCATGACGCAGTTTCAGCAGCGCAGCGATGGTTTTATACAGACTTTTTCGTTCGACATCCTGAAAATAATGCCAGCGAATCGGTTTTTCACTGAGACGACCATCATAATCAATAGAGACATCATACCCTAATTCGCCGAACTGCCAGATCATCTTCGGTCCCGGCAGGGTCAGAAAGAAGGCGTTAACCAGTTTTTGACGTTTCAAGGCAGTTGAAAGCTCTTTAATACTGTAATCACCCGCTGAGTTGCCCCAGGTCAGATTCTTGTACATCAGGCGCTCTTCATCGTGACTCTCCATATAGGTCACGAGATGGGGTTTTGTCCAGCTGCGATTTTTAAAATAGCCCCAGGAAAAGTCCGAATCCGTGGAATAGCCCATGGACGCCTGAGAATAACTCCAGTTCAGATTCCCCCAGAGCAACATGCCATAATCTGCCAAAACCTTCTCTTCTGAATTTTCTGCAAGATGCTCTAAAATTATATAGGCGGAACTATCAACTTCCCAAAGGGCATCCGCTATCCGTTTCAACAACCGGATTCGGTCGGCATCGTAGTTACTGCCCCAAGGGTCACTGGCGGTCTTGATATTATTACCGATTCCCTTGGTAAAATCAAACCGGTAGCCGTCAACCCCGTACTCGGTCACCCAGTACTTCGTTACGCGGTCAACAAAGTACTGTGTCGCCATACTTTCATGATCAAAATCAAAGCCCCAACGGGCATCGGGATTGGTAAAATTATGCTCTTCATTATACCATGGATTCTCCGGCGCAGTCGTACCGCTGCCGTGATCATAAAGGCGCACCAGCGGCGACTGACCAAAGGAGTGATTCAGTACCATATCAATGATCACTGCAATACCGCGACCGTGGCACTCATCCACGAAATATTTGAAATCGATAGCCGGTCCGTAATATTTATCAAGTGCAAAATAAAAAGAGGGATTGTACCCCCAGCTGCTGTTGCCTTCGAATTCATTCACCGGCATCAACTCGATGGCGTTGACGCCTAGATTTGCCAGGTAATCCAGTGTATCGATCAGGGTTTGATAATCGTGCTGCTCAAGAAAATCACGGATCAGCAGCTCGTAGATAATCAACTGCTCCTGCGCCGGCTTGTCCCATTCGGTGAAGGTCCACGAATATTCATTTTCCCCTGTTTGAAAAAGAGAAACAGCTTCACCGGTTTTCCCGGACGGATAAGCCTTCAGATTCGGATAAATTGATGACGGTATATCATGGTCATTCCAGGGATCCAGAATTTTTTCCGTATAGGGATCGGCAATCCGGATATTGCCATCTACCAAATATTGAAATGCATACTCGCTGGCAGGATTCAGATTGTCGATTTCCAACCAGAACAGGATACTATCATCACTGACAAAATAACGGTTCATATAATAGGACGTATCCACTATCCAATCGTTAAAATCGCCGATCACATAGACAAAATCCTTATAAGGCGCAAACAGCGCCAGCCCTGCGGACTGGGAATTCAGGATGTTGATCCCTGGCTTGATAGACGCCGGCGGTGATACATTTTTCGTTTTCGGATTAACCATAGCACCAAATTCGGCGGCATCACTGAATCCGGTTGTATCCGTGACAATGACTTCATAATGATAACGTCCCGACTCGAGGGCAGTTTCTGTATAGAGCAGTGAATCTCTCCATTCGTCAAGATAAACCAGTGACCCGTTTTTTACAATCCTGATCGAGTCCACTTCTGTATTCAGGGCGGCAGCCTTGATTTTGAAAGCGATAACATCGTTGATTTCGTAAAACCGGGGGCTGCGCATCACGTCTCCGTAGTTGGCATTGACCGACGGACTGTCGATTACAGCGGTAATTCCATAGTCATACAGTTCATAAAAAATATCTTCGGTCTGCCGGGTAGCGTCTGCGCTTCGAAATACAAAATTCAGGGAATAAATCATCTCCGTTGTGTCACTGACAGAATAAAACTCCCGGGGAAAACCGATGACCAATTTGTACACATTATCCGAAATACGGGTTAGTTTTGGTTGTACCGAATTGTTTCCCCAGCTGCCAATCACATGTATCCAATTGCCGGCACTGGTATTAACGCCGGTGTGGGTGTAAAGATCACCGGTATATCCCACCAGATCGGTGCGGGTTGCCTGAGTGGCATCAAAAAATACGGTGATCGAATCTTCCTCAGTCGCATATTCCGGTTCCGTCCAGACAACCTGGGTAAATGCCGGTAATACAGATAGTAATAATATGCCGAACAATATTTTATTTTTCAAAATGAGTAGTGCCCTATTTATCTGGATTATTTGCTTTTATTTTTCTGATTCGTTTCTTCGATCAGCTGATCCAGATGATCGACCTTTTCTGTCATGAGCTTCATAACCGTATTTGAAACGTCAATATTTTTACGCTGTCCAAACAGGGTTATATCGAGAATCAGGTAATTAATCGCAATTGTAATCACCGCCCGATTCTGGGTCCAGATCGCCTGCTGATCGTCGTCCATATTCGCCGAACCCATGACCAGATTTTTTGAATCGGTGACCAGGATCAGTTTCGGGTCCCAAAACTTCGCCAGCTTTGCATCACTGATCCCATAGGCAAAGGTCTCGCCAAAATCTCCATCAACCTCTGTAAAAGAGAAAATGATAATGTCTATATCTCGCTTTTTTGCAATCAGCAACTCCGGTTTCAGCTGTTCAATTTCACGTTTCCACCCCGATAAATAGATCGATTCCGTGGTTTCATTGATCAGCGAAGAACAGAGCTCCATCAGCGATTCATAGCCCCGAATATTCCAAAACCCTTCGGACTCCGGTTTATTATTGAAATTGATCAGGTCCTCTTTCAGCGAACTGATACGCTTTGAAAAATCGGATTCCAGCAATGAGAGCAGCTGCTTTGGTGAGAGCGGTATATAACGACGGGGTTTGTCGTGAATCGAAACGACGACCCCCATGGATTCCAATTTTCTGAGAATCGAATAGATCACCGAGCGGGGTACATCGGTTTGCTGGCTGACTTCATAACCGGTTGCCGGATTGCTCCGCAGTAGTCCCAGATAGGTTCTGGCTTCATAATTGGTAAAACCCAGTTTAATCAGTTTCCCCAAAAGCTCTTCGGGTATTTCATTCATAATTTCTCCGTTTCCGCGTCCTCCCGAACCTCAGTTGATAAATGCCTAAACCATGAAAAATACAGGACTATCGACAAAAGAACTGTAATCACCAGTAAAACAATAAAATTGTCAAATCGTTTCATTGCCAGCATCAGCCACATCAGAAAAAGGCAACACTGCCAGGGTACGGCAAAAAAGATGGAGAAGATATCCCGCCGATTTTCCTGTTTGATTTTATTCAAAAAATTGTCGGAAAAATGAGACCGTATTTGTGACCAGAATCCGAAAGGTCGGGTGATCCGGTAAAAATTTCTGAGCACCTTCTCATCCGTTGGCTCAGTCAGAAGCGTCCCGATGATTGTGCCGACAAACGACATACCCGCGGAGACGATAAAAGCAAAATATTCCGCCGTTCCCTCCGGTGCCAGGATTTTCCAGATAACCGCCGTTATCGTTCCGCTTGCCATCCCGATGGCGTAGCCGTATCCATTCAAACGCCACCAGTACCAGCGGATCAGCTGCGGGATAATCATACCCGCACCAATGCTCATGGTAATCCAACCCCAGATTTCATTAATATTCCTAATGACCAGCATCAGCCCCAGACCGATTAACACAATTAAAATCGAAGCCAGATAACTCTGTTTCATCTGTCTTTTGTGGTCGGCGTCAGGATTAACATATTCCAGATAGATATCCTTAACCCAGTATGCCGCTCCGGCATTGACGGTGGAGTCGAAAGTGGACATGGCGGCAGCCATTAAACCGGCAATTAAAAATCCTTTAATACCGACTGGCAGTGTCGCTACAACGACAGGCAATACCATCTCCGGATCGCTGATTTGCGTCGCCAGCGATACACCCCAAACCGCCAGGGCACCGATAAAGGGCCAGCGAAAGGATAACAAAAACGTCCAGAACAGCGATAACAATCCCGCCTCCCGGTCACTTTTAGCAGCAAAGTAACGCTGAATCATATAGTTACCGGTACCGCCGCTACCCTCTATCACGGTTTTGAATAGATAAAACATGATCGCTATGCCGAAGAGATTATACATGGAGTAGACCGAATTGGGATCAATGCCCAGATGCCACTTCGGTACCACGGCTGTCCATTCCTTAAAAGAGGTCAGATACGCTTTATAACCGCCACCGGCGACCTCCTTCAGCGGCATGGATACCAGAAATTCATTCGGCAGATCAATTTTCAAAGCCTGCACAACGACATAGGCAATCGCCAGAAATATCAGGGTCCCCTGAAAAACGTCCGTCCAGATCACACCATACAATCCCGAAGCAACGGTATAGATCATGGCAATGGAAATCAATACCGCCGCTGCCCAGAACTCCGACGGCAATCCCAACATAGAGGGAATTCCCAGAAACTGGTCTAAAAATTTGCCACCACCGATGGCAAAATAGGTAATCATGGCAATCGTCATAATTAATGACGTGACGGCGGTAATGAAACGCGCCAGTTTACCCTCTCTGTCATCGCCAAAGCGAAACTTCATCCACTCCGCCAGAGTCATGACTCCGGCGCGTCTGTTCCACTTGCCCATATAAATCATCAGAAATGCCATGATCAGCGTAACACCACCCCGGATTTCAATATAAAATCCCCGGGCACCAATCGCATAGACCAGCGCCACGATGATCATGGTACCACTGATGTCAAGGTTGGAAGACATCCCCGATGCACCCAGCGCCCACCAGGGCAGATTGCGGTTACCCAGGAAATAGGAATCGATCCCCTGCGCTGCTTTGCGCTGAAACCACATTCCGATTACCACCAAACCGACCATATAAAATATGACAATCGTATAATCTATCGTATGCATCCGTTAGTCCTTTGCACGATTTGAAAAAATTAAGGAAAAGAGAAGGAGAGCGGGGATTTCTCCCCGCTCTCATCAAAACAACCAACCTATTTCATCAGAACCATTTTCTTGATATCACGGAATTGGTTGTCGGCATTTAATTCATAGAAGTAAACGCCCGAGGCAACCGGATTACCGGACATATCGCGACCATTCCAGACGAAGGAATAGTGTCCGGCATTCAGACTGCTGTAGATCTCTTTTACAATCGCTTGCCCCAGCATATTGTAAATCGTCAGTGTTACAATCTCGGACCGGGGTACCGTAAAACGGATTGAAGTAGTGGGGTTGAAAGGATTCGGATAATTCTGAGAAAGGGCAAATTTCTCCGGCATATCCAAACCTTCATCATTGATCTTGAGAATGCCCAGCGGCGGGTTCTCAACATCAAGCGGCGGATCCTCGGTAAAGGTGTCCATCGGCGTCGCATATGCCGTAGGCCAGCTTACCGGGTCTATCGTCGTCGGCTGGATATAACGGCAGCGGAAACGACCAAATTCAAAACCGCCGCCTTCCTCGATGGAATTCTCAGGTCCCACAAAACCAACCGTATAGATCAGGGTATAAGCAGTGGGTCCGACGAAATCAATCGTGATATCATATATACCATCGCTGTTATCATCGGTGTACTTCAGAGTTTCACCACGCAGACCGAGAGCATTGACCTGCCATTCATCCTTGAAATAGAACAGCACCGAATCGGTCGCCGGATCGAACAGAGGTGCATTATTCATGTCTATACTGAAGGTAACCGCTACGGTATGTCCCTCAGGAATTATCCCCTGTAAAGGCAAACCGTTATACGCTTCCACATCCAGTATCTGATATTCATTCGGGTCACCTTCGAATACGATCTTGCGGTTGCCACCACCACGGGTTGGCGGAACCTCGTAACCCCAGTCGGGATGGATGTCGGTGATACCGGCATTTCCCCAGAAGTCCAGCGATTCCTGTGACATTTTCATGTAGTACTTGTACTCGATCTCTTTTCCAGGGAAATCGGTAATTTCAGCAATAATCGAGTAAATCGATGTGCCCGGCTGCTTGGTCATTTGACATTTCAGCGGATCACCGTCATTCCAGCCGTTGAAGGTTCCCCGAATCTGCATGGAGTCCTTCCTGGCTTCGCTGAAAATACCCAGACTGATATACGCCGACATATCCACCGAGAAGACTACATAAGCGGTCTGTGGTTTGACACCTGTGGGCGGTTCGTCACTGAAGTACTTGAACGCCAGTGTGGTGTCCTGATTCACGAAGAAATAGCGATTACCGGAATTCAGCCAGGTATCATATTTGGGTGATTCCCAATTTACATTATCCCAGCCGGATGTTGCACCCCAGACAAACTTGTACTGAATCGTATCGCCGATATCTTCGACCGGGAATTTCATGTGACCCGAATAGTAATCACTTTCACCTTCCTGATCCAATACGAAGGTCGTTGCCCATGACGGATCCAGTGGAATGGAACCGCGCACACCAACCGGACTGGTGCCGTCGTAGTCGGGCACACCAGCCATATTGACCCGGAACCAGACATCAATGCTGTCACTTGGAGTATAGGGCGGTGTTGTTCCATTCTGCCAGTAATACACTAATGTAGTATCAGATGTTACGACAGGTTTTAGATTGCTACCACCTTGCCAATTCTGCTGATCAATCGTTGCCAGCATTTTATAGAAGAAGGTAAATTCCAGCTCGAGTCCATCAGCCGGACCAACAAACTGAAAATCCTTGTAGCAATAGTCACCCACCTGAGTCAGGGTGTCATCATCATGAGCCCATCCGTCATAACTACCGGTGACAAAAAACAGTGCGGTTGAATCCGTGATATTATCCATGGTAGCCGTATTCATCACAATTCGAACATCAAAGGTATCAATATTGGTCACCGGCGGTTCATCGCTAAAGTACTTGAACGCCAGGGTAGTATCCGGTCCAAGGATAAAGTGACGGTTACCATTTAGTAAATCATTTTTGGGTGATTCCCAGTGGACACCATCCCAACCGGCTAACGGTCCCCAGACAAATTTGTACTCAACCGTGTCTCCTGCATCAGAATTCGGAAACGAGACCAGCCCGGAATAAAAATCGGTGTCGCCTTCTTTGGTCAGCTCTGCAGCATGTTCCCAGGTCGGATCCAGAGGAATTGAACCACGTACACCAACCGGACTGGTGCCGTCATAATCCAGTACACCAGCCATATTCACCCGAAACCAGACATCAATACTGTCCGTCGGCGTATAGGGTGCTACATCATCAAAATAAGCCAGGTCAACTACTAAATCCGCGCCGGCAACGGTCACACTTCGGTTACCGATCGCATCCTCCCACTTAACCGCACCGGTTACGGCATCGGTATAGGTAAACTTATACCCGTAGGTGCCATCGGTGAGCTGGATCGTGGTTTCCCAGTAATCGCCTCCTACATTGGTCAGAGGATTCCCGTCTCCCCAACTATTCATTTCACCCCGGACATGCATGATTGCGGTGGAATCGGTTACCCCTTCCGTCATTGCACTCGTATTAAGTCGAAAAGTGACATTCACATCCGCAAACGCAAACGTCACCAGAGCCACGAGCATGAGGATTGTTGCAACTTTCTTCATTTTGTTTCTCCTTTTTTTGTTAAACACAACTTGCTGTTAGAACACTATTCTCATCGTGTACTTATGCACCTGATCCAGATAGCGGTAGGATTGGTAGGCATAATCCACGTGGAGTTTTATTTGATTCGCAAGCGGGATATTCAATCCCCCGCCCAACGAAAGATTCTCATCACGATAATCCATAAACAGCGCTTTTACTCCTCCCCGTAAAACCACCAGATCATTCGCCAGCCCAATTTCCAACCCCAAATTGATATATTCGGAATTGTCATTGGGATGAATGGCATCTATCGCCCAGGTAGTGCGAACAAACTTCGAATTTCCAATATCTCCTGATAAACCGACACGAAGTATTAGAGGCAGGTCGAATTTATCGGTTGCTAAATAGGCATTTACGCTCTCATTATTACCCTCTTTGGTTTCATCTATATCCTTGGTAACCAGTAAATCCTCGCCGGTCATCTGCATCTTGCCTCCGAAATTCGAGATACTGGCACCAAACCGAATCCCCCAGAACGGCGAGAAAAAGAGCGTCCCGATGTCCAGAGCCACCGACCCGGCGGAAGAGTTCATGATATATTCATTGATGTACTTCAAATTGCCGCCAATGGAAAAACGGTCGGTCAGGACTTTGGCATAACTGAGCCCCACCGCATAACTGCCGGAATTAAAAAATTCACCGGTGCCTTCAGGATTGGCTTCGGTGGTGACCTCCATCTCACCTACCGCCAGATGAGTCGCATTGATGCCAAATGTACCGTACTGCTGAAAAGGCAGTACCAACCCAAAATACATTAGGTTGATATCGGCGATCCACTGACTGTAATTGCTGACTATCTCCATCCGGTTCAGATGCGCAATCCCGGCAGGATTCCAGTACATAGCGGTACCATCATCTGCAACTGCCGTGAAGGCATCACCCATGCCGTTGGCTCTCGATCCGATTCCGATCGCCAGAAATTTGGCGGCGGTCGTACCGGTCTTTGTCACGGTTTTCGCCAGGGGCACCGTCGTCAATGCAGTCAATATTAGCAAAAAAGTGAAACCCAGCTTCTTCATATCCATAATAAGCACCTATTTAATTATGGCAAATTTGCCTACGTGTTCGCCGATCCCGGGCGCATCCACATGATATACGTAAATTCCATATGAAGCAGACAGATTGTCCCGGGTGAGCAAATCCCACTCTTCAGAACCATCGTTGAGAAGCGCACTGTGTTCAATGATTTTGACCAACTCGCCGGACACCGTAAATATCCGGATCGTACACTCCGCCGGCAGATGGTTAAAATGAATCGAACGGGGACCACGCCCGCTGACAAAAGGATTTTTCGATTCCCATGTCGCCGCCGCCACGTAGGGATTCGGTACTACTTTAATCCTCTTTAAATCCGACTTCGCTGCCTCCTCATCGATATAGGAGGTAAAGGTGGTAAATTCAAAAACATCACCGGAAAGAAACGGTTTATTGATCACAACAAAAGCAGTGTCACCGGCTTGCGGCGGATATTTGCGATAGGTCTCCGACGGTCGCGGTGCATCAAGCGAAAAGCGCCAGGTGGGCTTCAATTCACCTGTCTCGGTTGTGTCATCCAAAAAGATAACCCAGTCGCTCTCGACAGAATCGGCATTCAATTTACCGTCGGGGAACCCACGAGGAGAAAAATCACCGAAAGCAAAGGGAATTGTCTGCCAGTCGGTTGCATCATCACCGGTTAAAGCAATCCGCTTCTTGACAGTAAAGTTGACCTCCTGGGCATCGTACTTAACCAGAAAGGGTAGATTACCGGTATAGGCGGTGGACGAATCCGTCCCAATATCCCCGATCTCTATCCGATAATCAGCCGCAATCGGTCGCCCGATGGTCAGAGATTGGGAAAAGACAGTCGTCACAAAGCGCCAAAGACTGTCGCGGTTCCAGTGTGATTCACTGATATTGAAATCAATCAGTTTTTTATTATTAAACGTTAGCTGCCAGCCGTCGATGATAGGTTGCTCATCCTCAGCATAAAACTGTCTGTTGCGAAGAACCAGCGTATCGGGATCATCCCGATCAGTGACATCCTCAAGAGTATACGATTTGGTAACAAGTGTATCATAACCGATCCCGGTTCCTTTTTTCGGCTTCAGGGTATCTTCAAAAGTGATCCGGTAGGTATGCTGATCCAGCACTTTCAGCGGATCAACGATTCGGTATCCGATTTTACTGGTAGTCATTCCCGATACCAAATCGATATCGATAATGTCTGCCTCCACATACCCGGCTGCCGGCGCTTCCGGCGTCACGACAACTACATTGGGACCTTTTTGTTCGATTTCACCGGTTGCCGAATTGATCGTAAGTTTGATATTACACTCGGTCGGGGGAATGTTATTCGTCGCATCCCCGCCAAAATCATAGGAGACAACTGCATAATAATAGGTCTGCCCATTCTGGACATCGGTATCAGTAAAGCTATGCGAAATACCTGTATCGGAACCAAGATTGTATTTGACCCCATTTATGTCGACCGGATGATAGCCCTGCCGTCCATCTACCAGATCACACTGATAAATCGGTTTTAAATAAGTCAGATTACCGCTGGCATCGGTGATTTTCAGGGCATCTTTGAAGCCGGTATCAGTCGCCTTGAAGACTTTGTACCCTTCAAAGTCGTACCCCGGGGATCCAATTCCGAACATATAGGAATCGAAGGAACTCTCTGCTACATCATCCCAGTAGAGTGTAACTTTACCGTCGCCGGCAACCACTGTGACATTGGGTGGAATCGGCTGTTTGGCGAATTGGTAATCCTCATCATAAGTCCGCTGTGCAACCTGCATATTGCGAATGGCGTCATCTTCGTCGGCGCCAAGGCAAACCGCCATGGAAATCCGTTCAGTTTGACCCGACTTCAGCGGGAAATAGCCTGACGATACAAACAGATCGTAATCACCGGAAATACCACCGGGCGGTGGCTGCCAGAACTTTCCCGGTGTCAAATATAGTCGCCATAAATTATTGTCGGAATCCAGATTAATGGAACCCGCCCGGTCATAGGCAACCGACGTCAAACCCATCTGGTCAGATTCAGAAATGTCGGTCTTATCGATATTGGGTTCTCCGGGAAAATCGGTTGCGGCGCCGGAAGTGGGAACGCCATCACCTTCACCGCGATCCCCGGTATAGGAGGCACCATCCAATCCCACGTCGTCATAAAGCGGGTCCCAATCACCATCATTATCAATAAAGTCTTCCCGGCTTTCATCAATCATTTCGTCAATATTCTCATCAATGCCCTCGTCAACCGCACCGTCGCCGTCATTATCGATACCATCGGCGTAGCGGCAACCGATATCTTCATCTTTGACATCGTAAAGAATAATTGCCGTTCCCGGCACCTTGTAGCGGTAATAGGGTGAATCCAGTGCGGCTGAATCAATCATTGCCTGCGTAATTTCCGGTCCCCCTAGCTCTGAATTGTCATTGTTATCAATAAAATCACGGAATTTACATCCCAGGTCCTCTGCTTTCACATCAATCAGGTGGACCACATTCTGCGAAAAAGGATCACTCTCCGGAAACGGCGGCCAACGGTTCCATCTGTCCGTCCGTGCATCCTCGACCATAGCGGCTGTCACTGTCGGACTGTTAGACTCCCCGTCATAATCGTTGTCAATCCGGTCGGCAAATCCGACACCAACGGAGAAATCACCAAAAGCAATATGAGTGCTATCCTCATCCACCAGTCCATTGGCATTATCATCGATGCGGTTGTGGGTTTCACCGACGAGCATGGCGGCGGTCACTTTCGGGCTGTTCGGCTCCCCGTCGCCGTCGTTATCAATTCTATCCCGGGCGTTACCCGGTGTTTCAAGATAGGAAACCGCGGCAACACCTACCGGATCAGAGCCGAAAGATTCCACGTTCCCGATTCCGTCGCTGTCCTTGCACCAGGCGATATTATACTGCAAATCGAAATCCGGCGAATCATCATCGGTATCGCCGTCACCGCCGACGAGATCTGCCAGCCAGAGACTGAAAGAGACCTTATCCAGATCCTCGGTACCATCATTCTGAATCTCGTACAGTATAAACACCACATCTTCAACCAGTACCTGCGACCATTCAAGCACCCGTACGCCCGCCAGAATACCGATACCGCCACGGTTTAAATCGGTGGTATCGGGGTAATAGGTCACAGTGGATTTTTTATAATGATCATCGGAAATCTTAAAATAGATCTCCTGATCGGAATTAAACTGATCTTTGCCAAAATAACCGTTCCATGACCCCGTCCAGCCGGGATCGGTTTCATCATCGGATTTATCCGGCCAGTAACTAGGCCATGACTCCGGCTCGTCACTTTTGGCAATCATGTCCGATTCGGGATTCAAATAACCGGGAACCGGCTCGAAATTCAGACTCTCCCCAGCAGAATTGGTCCGACCGTTGGCAACATCAACCAGTCGGATTATATTGCCATTTTCCGATACTACTTCGGCGCCGACCCAGATTTGAGTCATGGCAATATAATGCTGACCGGAATTCTTGGGCCATTCATAAGGCACATACTGTGCCCCGGCTTCCGGTCGCCCGGTAACACCATAATTAAAAATGGAGGTCCGGACTTTATTACCGTCGATGTTTGTCTGTCGGCGAAAGTTATGATCACCGCGCTCCTTACTGGGAACGTGCTGCGCGACTAACAGTGCGGATATCAAGATAAAAGAAATGAATCTGATGAATTTCATAATTTATACCTCTATCAGAATGAAATTTTAAAACCGATATTGATTTTGCGGGGAGCATAATACCATTCGGCATGCCGGAAATACTCTTCCACAGTGTTGATCCGCTGATCCGCCAGATACGCCCGGCTGGTTTCATCCGCCTGCAGCTCCTCGATGCTCGAATCCGCCCGCCCGGTGCTGCTCCAGACATAGATTTCGTTGCGAGTATCCAATAGGTTGAAAATATCCATATACACCATGATCTCCGTTCCGAGCAGTTTCAATTTTCGATGCAATTTTAAATCGAACTCATAGGTGGGTGCAACCCGGCGACTATTGGTTTCCGGCTGAACCGACACATTGGCGCCCTGCCGTGATGCCGTAGTAACCGTGGGGGTATAGGGATAACCGGAGCCGAATCGCGCATTTAAGGTGGCACCCCACCGGTCGCTTCCATAATAAAACGCACCGTTCAGAGTATGACGCTGATCCCAGTTCAGCGGAATTATATATTTCCGCGGTTCTCGATTCGCCTGGATAGCACCAAAGGCATCCCCCGGATCCGAATTTGAACCCTCTGCAATCTGAAACGTATAGGATAAATTAAACCAGTAATGATCGTGATATTTCTTATCCACGGAGAGGACAACACCACGAACATTGGAATAGTCCTTATTCTCATAGGTGATATACTGGGTACCGCCACCAATATCGATCGGTACACCGGTGGAAACCCAATCCCGAACATCCCGGTAAAAACCGGTTAAATCAATATACAGATCCGTAATGATTTCCTGATTAACCCCCAGTTCATACATCACGGTTTTCTGCGGTTTCATGTCGGGATTACCATAAATACCGTAAGTGCCGCTGGTTTCCGGTAATTTATATCCCGGATTGGCATAGAGCAGTCCATAGGGTGGTATCTGAAAGAAATGTCCAAAAGAAAAATGAATCACCCCCCTGTCGGTTATCGGATAGGCAATGCCCAGACGGGGACTTAGTTGCTGCTTCGCCGTGGTTTTCTTCCACCAGATCGCCTCTTTCTCTTCCAGTGTCAAGGAATCCAGCGCGGGATTGCGGGGATTGTCGATGTACGGCTCCTTTGGATCGGCGGGTACGTAGCCGTTGGCATTAAAATAATCCCACCGGATTCCCAGATTGATGATCACGCTTTGAAATTCCAGTTTATCCTGAATGTAGGCGGAATACTCTTCGGGTTTTACATTGAAACTGTAACGGTAAAAATCACCGAATTTTTTGCCTTCTACATTTTTTCGGGGTATATATGGTGTAAAAACAGAATCCGTGGATTCCAGATCATCCGTGATGGCAAATGCATCAATACCACCGTTGAGCTGCTTTGCCTCAATTCCCAATTTAACCAGATTCAGATCGTTCACCTGGGACGTGAAATCAAATTTCAGAATATTCGTATTGGTAAATTGTTCATAACGATTGGTATTGATGCTGTGATCGGTAAACCAATAGTAGGGGTTCACCCGTTCCTGATGCTCCCAGTAATATGGATCAATGTAACGCGGATCATGGGGATCCTCAAACAGCCAGGCTTGATAATAGCTATAGAAGGATGAAAACTTTAATTCGTAAAATGTTCTCTGAGTAAGGGTATGCGTCATGCCGAGAGATAAATTGCGTCCCTTGTCATAATATTCCATATTCGCATCGGGAACATACTGAAGAAAGTGATCATACATTTCGTAGGTCTCATCACTGGTCATATAAGAAAGGCGGAATTTCAGTTTCGCTAAGGGTTTGAAAGTGAGCTTTGTATTGGTTGTAAAGCGGTCACGCCAGTTCATCGGAACATTCTTGACATCATCGAGAGTATCGCCATACATGTTGAAATAGCCGATTCCGTATAGCCAGCCGTCGGTATAGGTTTTTTTAATGGAAGTAAAGAAACTTAGTTTCTCTTTTAACAATGGAATCGGTCCCTCTAAGTTGAGCTGGAGATTGCGTTCGTGCAACGGATTAATTTCTTCAATATTACGATATAATTTTGTATCCGAGGATATATAATCACCCAGATAGGCTGAAATGGAGCCTTTGTATTCTGTAGCACCCTCCTTCGTAACAATATTGACAATCCCGGACATGGCGTTTCCATACTCTGCATTAAACGTACCGCTGATCACCTGCAGCTCCTGAATGGCGTCGTTTTCAACCGTCACCGCCTGACTGCCGTCAAAAGCATCGGTAACAGGGAGACCATCAACCCAATAAGCAACTTCTGAAGAGCGACCACCGCGAATATGAATTCCGCCGCCCGCATCGACGGTGACACCGCTTTGCATCTCCAGCAGGTCCCGAACTTCCGTAACCGGTAAGGCTTCAATCTCTTCAGCACCGACACGTGACTCGGAAGATGTTTTATCCTTCTGAATCACCGGTCGCTCGGCAATGACGGTCACGGCTTCACCGGCTTCCAGCACTGTGGACGACAGTTCAATCGTCACGCGGGTGGTCAGGTCGATCTGTACCAGGACATCGGTCAGGAGCTGTTTCTGATAACCGATCATCGATATTTCCAAATTATAACTTCCCGGCGGAACGTTCAAAATTAAAAACTTACCTTCCGCATTGGTCGCCGCACCCATTGAGGTCCCCTTCAATATGACATTGGCACCGAACAACGGTGTTCCGGTATCCTGATCGGTAACCTGCCCGGTGATTTTACCCGTTGTTCCGCCAAAACTTACAAAAATAAGCCCGAATAGCAGAATGAACAGTCCGCAGACCTTCCAATGTCTCATGATTTTCCCCGTTTTATATCAATGTTTAATTTATCAACCAAGCCACTCTCGATTTTAATGGTTAATTCTGTCCGAGCGGAATTCATTATTCGGTAATATGCGTCATGAAACGCCTGCGGTTTTAGCCGCGACTCGATGAGCCTCCGTGCATCGTCGAATTCAAGTGGTACCGGCTCATGGACATCAAGCACTTTCAGCACCATATATTTGTCATAATACCGAATTGGTCCCAAAATATCACCGGTGCGCGAACCTCTGATTTTTTCCGACAATTTTCCAAATTGCTCCAAAGTTCCCCACCCTAGATATCCATTCTGGCTCGAACTGCGCTCACTCTGAGAATAGCTCCTTGCCAATTCTCCAAAGTCCGCACCGGATCGCAACCGCTCACAAAGCCTCCCAGCCGTTAATGAATCGGGCACTGCAATTTCCGCTATTTCATACCTTTCTGATGATACCATTTCATCCCGGTGTGCTTCAAAATAGTCGCGAAGCACCTCTTCAGAAATCGTCAATGTATCCAGTAATTTCTCTCCGATATACTGCAGAATGACATGATCTCGTTTCTGACTCGCCAGTTGAATGACATCCGGTCGGTTGTTGATCTCTTTTTCTTCGATTCGCCGCTCGATTTCTTCCCGGATGACAAGTCCTGTAATAGCCTGAACCAGATCGTCTTCGTTCTGAATCCTGTTCCACTGTTTGCGGTTCAGTTCCGCCATCTTAACGATTGCTTTCTGCAGGGTCCAATTGCCATTTTTTGAGATTAGCAATACCACATCGGGTTCGACCGGGTGGGATTCCATAAGATCTGCTTCATCGAGAATTTGCGACCGAATCAGTGGAAAATGTTGAATTAGCTGCTCTAAGCCACCCGGATCAAACTGCAGCTCCAATTGAGCCAGGATTTCGTCTGTTTTAGCCTCCAGAAAACGGGCATGCTTGCGCCGCTTCACCTGCAACTGCAACCATTTTTCATTCTTTGCATAATCGGATTCTGTAATAAAGGGGTCTATCTCTGCATCCAGCAGCTGAATGATGCTGTAGCCGTCACTGGTCTTTACCGGCTCGGAAATCTCGCCCACCTGCATCGAATATGCCGCATCTTCAAAATTCGGATCCATCTCATCATAACTGAACCAGCCCAGATCACCGCCATTGGATGCTAGTGTCGGATCGTTGAACAGCTCCCGGGCTAACGATTCGAAGCTTTTTCCCTGATTTAACTGCTTGCGAATCGCAAATGCCGCATCCAGTGTGGGAGCATACAGGTGTCGCGCGTGTAACCGAATTTTCGATCGACGAAAGGCTTCCCGTAATTCTGCTTCCGATATAGTTAATTGTGGATAGATGTAATTTTCGTAATAATAATCCAGATACAGCTGTTCACATTTATTCTGTAGCCGGGTCTGCAACTCCGGCTCCTTATGAATCTGCTTCTGTCGTGCGTATTCAAGGATAACCGCCTCATTTACCAGTGTTTTTAAAAAATCATGCCGGACTTTCAGATTATCATTTATCCCGGTCTTTCTTAGAAAATCGATATACCGCGTCGTGTAATCTTCAACCGTGACCTGACGATCTTCTACCCGAGCAAGCAGATTGGCAGGTGCCGGTTTGCGATCACACCCCGCAATAGCCGCCAATAAAAGCAATCCCGCAAAGATATGCGCTTTAATCATTTCCTCGCTTGTATATTCCAAAAGATTTAGGTGGTATGGCAGCAAAATCACGAATCTCTCCATGAATTAAGCGCCAGGATTCCTGATCATCACCAAGGCATTTTTCAACAGGCACCGACTGGATCTCTTCAGAAAAATTAAATGCCACCCGAATTTTATCTGACCGGTAACTCCTTTCAAATACAAAAATCTGGGAATCATCAATGGTATAGACTGTCTCGTATTCTCCGCGTCTAAGCGCCGGGTGATCTTTCCGTATCCGGATCAGCTGCCGGTAGTATTCCAGCAGATCTCTATTGACCTCTACCGAATCGACAGGGCGTGGCTGTCCAAAGGGGTGATGGGTTTCCGGTTCGTATTGATAATCTTCCCAGACCATCGGTTTGCGGCAATCGGGATCATCGGCGCCCCACATACCCACCTCATCACCATAATAGATATAGGGAGCACCAGGATAGCAGAATTGAAAGGCGAGAATCAGTTTCTGAACTTCTCGTTCTTCTTCCATCGGTTTTCTGATCTCAAATTCCTCATCGTAATTCAGATTGGACGCATGATCGATCCAACGGTCGGGATTGATCACCATGGAAGCAAAACGCTCGGTGTCGTGACTGCCCATCAAATTCATCAGCACCTGCTGATTCGGTTGAGGGTACTTTCTCCGTACGAATCCAAGCAGATTATCCAACTGAGTGGGACGGATCTGCATTTCTTTATCTACACAGGCTTTCAGCATAGCGTCGGCGAAACGGTAATTCATCACAGCGTCGAAAATGTCACCCTGCAGCCACGGTGACGCATCGAACATTATATTTTCAGAAAAATTTTCCCACCAAATCTCACCAGTCAGATAGGCTTCCGGATTGATCCCGCGTACCCACCGGCGGAAATCCCGCCAGAACTCTTTACTGACCATTTCCGCCACATCCAGCCGCCAACCGTCAATACCGTCTTCCGGGTTCCCGTCACCATTCGGGTCCATCCAGCGGTGTACAACCGCCTGAATATGCTCCCGGAAAGAATCACAGGGACCGTTTTTATTTTCCCGGATTTCCGGCAAATCCATGACTCCATACCAACCCTGATAGTCGAATTCGTCCTTCTTTGTGTGCGGATTATCAAAGGACTTGATAATAAACCAATCCAGATATTTACTCTTTTTGCCCTTCTGTTTTACATCCTGAAATGCCCAGAAAGGAATGCCAACATGGTTAAAAACACCATCGATTATAATTTTCATATCCCGTTGATGGACTTCATCGATCAGCTTCAAAAAGAGCCTGTCCGCTGCAGTCCAGCGCCAGGTCGCCGGATCGTCCGGTGTTTCCAAATTCCAGATTCTAATGTCACCCTCCGGATCGGGACCGAAATTATTATCAATATGATGGTACATGGTGGCACCGTATTTATGAGACGAGGCAGATTCAAAAACCGGATTCAGGTAAAGTGCATTGACACCCAACTCCTGAAGATAGTCCAGTTTATCGATAATTCCCTGAATATCTCCGCCATAGCGCCGCAGTTGGGCATTGTAATAAAAACCCCGCCCATTTCCCTTCTCCCAGGGTTGCAGTTTATACCAATCGGACGTCCACGGAGTGATTGCCCATTCCGTTTGCTTCTCATACGGCCAGGTCCCGTCGAGAGTCTCAATAGTCGGGTCATTGCCAGGATCGCCGTTGCGGAATCGTTCCGGAAAAATCTGATACCAGACAACATCTGCAGCCCAGTCGGGGACTGTATCGAGACCACCTTCGCTGGCACAATGGAAATCATTTATTAACCCAAAAATTAAAAGCAATAGCGTCGTTGGTTTGGGAAATTTTTTCATGTTTAAGTTAGCCGCATATCGTTGTAGTTCATATTTGAGTTACTAATCAAAAATATATAGGTTACAAAAATTGTTGTCAATACTTTTTTTACTTATTTATAGGCTATGAAATCGCGATCGGAAAGAGTTTATTCAATTTCCAACGGCGTCCGGTAGCCGTCTCTAGACCGTCAACTGGGCAGCGAGTCCCATCCCCAGTGCCACCAGCACCATTACCAGACCGTATATCCGGTAACTTTTCTCATTCAACTGCAACAGCCAGTCGATTGTGGGTTTCAGTTTTTCCGAAAGCAGCAGATAGAAAATCCCGTCAATAAACAACAGAATTCCCACCAGAAATACAAATGGTGTCAACCGCGTTTCGTGGCGGAAGTGAAGTGTCAAAAGACCAAAGATTATTTCGAAAATACCGGGAATGAATAACAGTTTTCGTTGCGCTAAAAAGGCGATCAGATTCTTCAGAATCCGGCTCCGGAAAATCAACACGGCGCCAAACAACAGAAACAGCAGACTTTCAAGCAGATAAAATGAAATCATGGCTCCTCATTAAAATGGGTACAATGCATTAAAAATTTTTCTTAAAAGCGGAGCACGGGTGGAAATCGCACCATACGGGCAGACCTCCTGACAGCAGTAACAGCGGATACACTTCTGATAATCGTACACCGGCGGCTTGGTATGATCATCGTTCTTCCAGAACAGCGCTTTGGGCGTCACCGGACATTGCTCTACACAGACATTGCAGCGCTGACATAAATCCCGATTGATGACCGGTTTCAGTATCAGAAATTTCCGCGCCAGGCGCGTCCGCAGAGGGGAACCGCTTTTCACTTCGATCCCCCGATTGATGACAAAGTCCTTCTTTACAAATTTTTGCCAGTTGTCACCTACAATTTGGATTTTCTCGGGATCGCCGATACCGAGCCCGAGCGCTGCCCCGATTCGGTTGGTAGGCACTTTACCGGGCGAAATATTCATGGTCAAACAGGCGACCGTATCCAGCGCTACAGGATCCGTGCCAATCAGGATGAAGCCGGTTTCAACCGGTTCACCACTGCCCGGACCGTTCCCTTCCATCGACTGAATCGCATCCATAATATACAATTTCGGTTTCAAAAGACGGTTCAGGTCAACCAACATCTCCGCAAATTGCTCGGCATCGGGTAATTTGACATGAAATTCCGGTTTGGAAAATCCGGGAATACAGCCGAACTGATTTTTCACAGCGCTGGTCATCCGGGTCAATCCGTGGGTTTTCAGTTTCGGTAAACTGACGATTGCATCGCATTCCAGTGCACCATCGGCAATATAAAACTGCCTGATGTGCCGACCTTCCGGAAATGAGACCGTGCGTCCATTTTCAAAATCCGCCAGCGGAATATCCAGTTCATCCGCCACCGGCTTAATTCCGACTTTCGCCATAACATTCGGAATCTTTCCAACGGATGGGGAATCGCCGTAGGTTAATTCGAAGTTCGCTTCCCGCAGAATCCGGGCAGCCGCCCGAAAGACAGCGGGATGAGTCGTCACACAGCGCCCGGGGTCTTTCGCCGAAAGGGCATTGGGCTTGAGTAATAATTTTTTCTCCCGATTATTAAAAACAGCGCCGAGACCACCGATGAATTCCAGACCTTTGCGCACCGCCGCCTCTACCCGGTCATTTTCATAGCTCCGGCATTCGACAAGTGCTACTATTGTCGGCTGACGATCCATAATGAACTACTTCTCTGCGGGATATTCTTTCTTCACTTTTCGTGTCAATCCCTCAATGACAATGACAAATTCACCGCGGGGTACATTTTCTGTAAAATGAAGAATCACCTCGGGAATGGTACCGCGCGTGTATTCCTCATAGTATTTGGTCATCTCGCGCCCGATGACGATCCGGCGGTCTCCAAAGTAAGTCTCGAGGTCTTTCAGGGTTTTCAGCAGACGCAGGCGGCTCTCAAAGAGAATCATCGTGCGGGCTTCGTTACTCAGTTCCTCCAGGCGCGTCCGGCGACCCTTTTTTCGGGGTAAAAAGCCCTCGAAGGTAAAACGGTCAGTGGCAAAGCCCGACGCCACCAGTGCCGCCAATACTGCCGACGGACCGGGAACCGGGATCACGGTAATGCCGTCTGCCAGCGCCTTCTCAATAACCCGATACCCCGGATCGCTAATGCCGGGTGTCCCGGCGTCGGATATAAGGGCAACGGATTTACCCGATTCCAGCATTGCAATCAGGACACCGCTACGTTGGGTTTCAACCTCATCATAATAGCTGATTTTTTTCGCCTGAATGCCAAAATGGTTCAGCAATTTCGCCGAGTGACGGGTATCTTCACAGGCGATGACATCCACGGTTCTAAGAACTTCGATGGCACGCAAGGTTATATCATCGAAATTCCCGATCGGCGTTGCAACAATATAAAGAATCCCCTTATTATTCATGGACAGAATTTAGCAGTTTTACAAAACAAAGGACAGGTAAAGTTCCTGTCCTCTGCCCTTGCTCCTCAAAAACGGTAAAATGAGCCGTAATCCCGCTTTTGTGTCAGTCGATATCGAACTTTATCCCCTGCGCCAGAGGCAATTCCTTGCCCCAGTTGATCGTATTGGTCTGACGCCGCATATAGGCTTTCCAGGCATCGGAGCCCGATTCACGACCGCCACCGGTCTCCTTTTCGCCGCCGAAAGCACCACCGATCTCCGCACCGGATGTGCCGATATTCACGTTGGCAATTCCACAATCGGAGCCGGCGTGGGACAGAAACTGCTCCTGATAATACATTGATGAGGTAAAAATCGCCGAACTTAATCCCTGCGGCACGTCGTTATGAATCCGAATCGCTTCGTCAAAATCGTCATATTCGATGATGTACAGAATCGGCGCAAAGGTTTCCTCCTGAACAACATCATAATCGTTCCGCGCCTCCATAATGGTCGGCTGGACATAGAATCCGCCGTCCAACCCCTCCGCCCGGTAGATGTCACCGCCATAGAGGAGTTTGGCGCCGGATTTCCGGGCACGCTGAATAGCCGTCATCATCAATTCAACGGCGGCGCGATCGATCACCGGTCCCATCAGAATGCCATCCTCCAGCGGATTCCCGATGCGGACCTGGGAATAGGCTTTCACAAGACGGCTGACAAATTTTTCTTTCACCGATTTATGAATAATGATGCGACGGGTGGAGGTACAGCGCTGCCCGGCGGTTCCCACTGCTCCGAAGAGTGTCGCCCGAACCGCCATATCCAGATCGGCATCCTCAGTCACAATAACAGCGTTATTTCCGCCGAGTTCCAGGATGGTACGTCCCAACCGCTTACTGACCGCCTCGCCAATCCGCTTGCCCATTGCGGTGCTGCCGGTCATACTGATCAGGGGCACCCGTTTATCATTGATCAGCCGCTCGCCCACTTCCGATCCTTTGCCGATCACCATATTAAAAACACCCTTTAAATCATATTTATCCACCACCGGCGCAATAATGTTCTGCACGGCGATGGCACACAGCGGGGCTTTGGAGCTGGGTTTCCAGACATTGACATCACCACAGATGGCGGCGATCAGGGAGTTCCAGGACCAGACGGCAACCGGGAAATTAAATGACGTGATAATCCCGATGATTCCGTAGGGATGATACTGCTCATACATGCGGTGCCTCGGTCGTTCACTATGCATCGTAAAGCCGTACAGCATACGACTTTGACCAACAGCAAAATCGGCAATATCAATCATCTCCTGTACTTCGCCCATGCCTTCGGCTTTGATTTTTCCCATTTCCAGCGTCACCAGTTTTCCGAGGGGCTCTTTGTAGCGACGCAGGATATCGCCGATTTCACGCACAATCTGTCCCCGTCTGGGCGCCGGCACCATGCGCCAGGATTCAAAGGCTTTCTGAGCCTCTCGAATAACCGTATCATAATCCGCAGCGGTCGCCTGAATGACACTGGCAATCGGCTTACCATCAATGGGAGAATAGCTGATCAGCTGCTTTCCCTTCGTTTTTATCCAGCCACTGCTGTTACCCAGTGTGGCGCCATAGTTTACCTCTCTGATTCCCAACTCTTTTAAGAAATCAAACATGCCTCTCTTCTCCTTTTTTAATATTTTTCATTCATTTCATCTGAAACACTGCGAAAACCGGCAGATGATCACTGCCGACCCGACTCTCGTCATTCAGGACAGCCTGAATCGACAGCGGTTTCAGTTGGTCATTCATCAGAATATAATCGATCCGTTTTTCGGGACGCACAGAGGGATAGGTCAGCGGTTCCACCTTCGCCAGGGAACCAAGGTCATTAAGATAGTAGGTCAATTCGCCGACCACCCGCGAATTTGGTGGAAGATTCAAATCACCGGCGAGTATCACCGGTTCCTCCAGCCCCCAATCCAGTACGTGACTGATCAGTTCTTTCATTTCGCCGGCACTGTTTACAGAATCCACGCTCAGATGGGTGCAATAAACATGCAGTTTTTTTTCATGAACCGACAGAATGGCATGGAGAACAGAACGCGGCTCATGGTTTTCAGCTGTGGAAAAAATCTTATTCTCTGCGAAATAGATCGGATATTTCGATAGGATGGCATTGCCATACCAGCCGCCCTGCAGCGAGAGGTTTCTGGCAAAAGTATATTCCATGCCCAGCTCCGCCGCGAGGATACGGGCTTGATCGTCGCGATAGGTGCGTTCTGTTTTATAATCAACCTCGTTCAGGCAGATAAAATGAGGAGCATAATCACGAATAATACGGACAATCCGTGACAGACTGTAGAGTCCGTCGGTGCCTACCCCGTGATGGATGTTGTAGGTCATTACCCGGAATTCCGACGGATAGACAATTTTTTTAAGCTGATCCTCGGGATTCTTCCTGAGAATATAGACGCCGGCGGCAATGATCACAATGAGTAGTATGAACAGCAGAATTTTTTTTAACACGGAGTCGCAATCACCCTTTTTAATTCATGAGCCGCGGCTGAGAATCAGACAATTGACCATATCAGAAAACCACCCAGAATTTCCGGATTTTTTTTGTAAGAGGCAAAGATGATTCTTGAAGAACGTGGATTCAGTGCGAAAAAATCCAGGTAAAGTCGCACAAACTGAAAAAGATGATTGTAAGGCTGCCGAATTATCTATAAATTATTTTGGAATAACAGAAGGAGATATACTCTTGAAGCAGATATGTACGATTCTCACCGTTTTTGCACTGTCCTTTAACCTCGGATTTTCACAGACATCCACCAAAGGTGTCAGTGACAATGAAGAATTCCGGGCTACCTGGGTGATTACCTGGGAGCATATCAGTGGCTCATCTTCAACCGAGACCAATAAAGCCCGGGTGCGCCAGATCCTGGACAACCACCAGGCTGCCAACATGAATGCTGTGATCTGGCAGGTCCGCCAGAGCGGAACGGCTTATTTTAATTCTTCCTACGAACCCTGGGGATATTATGCCGGTGGCTCTGACCCAGGCTATGACCCACTTGCCTATGCAATCGAGGAAGCCCATAAACGGGGCATGGAAGTGCATGCCTGGTTCAACGTCTTTCAGACAGCGAGTACGGTCGAAGGGGCACCGGCGGCGGAGCATCCGGAATGGATCTGTCGGGATCAGTCTGGCAACGCCATGACCGAAAGCATCTGTCTGTCGCCCGGATTGCAGGCGGTTCGGGATTACACCGTTGATGTGGCGATGGAGATTGTCAACAATTACGACGTGGACGGGCTGCATCTGGATTATGTCCGCTGGAATGAATACACCAACTCCAAGAGCTCCAAACAGTACGCCGCTTCCACTGATCCAAACCGTATGCTGGATGGAATCATCACTGAAGAACAGGTCAGAGACCTGGAAATGAACAAAAGCGGACGCTATCTATATGATGTCGAGCACCCCTATAGCGGTGGTGTTCCCGCGGGATTTTCAAGCTGGGAAGAATGGTGGCGCTGGTCGGTGACTGAATTCGTCAGAACCCTGCACGATTCGATTCAGACCGTCAAACCCTGGGTACGCTTATCCGTTGCTGCACTGGGCAAATACCGTTGGTCGGGTTGGCAGGGCTATGGAACCGTATATCAGGACGCCGCGCTCTGGTTTAATGAAGGCTATATCGAGCAGCTGACACCGATGCATTATCACTGGACGACGGGAGCCGGCTTTCTGGATATGCTGGCAGCCAATGATCCCGAATCCTGGGACTATTATATCCAGCCGGGAATAGCCGCCGGACGCCTGTTTTCCGTCGGACCGGGTTCATATATCTTGCTGAAAAATAAAATCTGGTACCGGCATAAAGAGATTATCAATGCCTGCCGGACGGTGGATTATGTTGATGGTTTTCAATTCTTCAGCTATGGGAGCTGGAACGGTGCGAAATACTGGGAAGAGGCTGGAGAGACCGTTTTTAAT
>JBNGDF010000017.1:0-52111 GCA_049975265.1 Fidelibacterota bacterium | reverse complement strand
GCCTCAAAAACGCATAAATCAGTTTACCCGGCAGAGCGCAGCGGCGACGGACTCCCTTACCGATTACCCGTCCGGGCATCGAAGGGATTTTTTGTTATTATAGCGTCATTCCGGAAAGCACTAAGATATATTTTGGTTGAAGATTTCGGATTTTGCGAATATTAAATCGTTCAACTTATATGGTGCCGTTTCACCGCATTCCGCTTTTTCGTTTTCTCAGTAGAGGACTAAATCCCCCGTACTGGCAGGATCGAACAGGTACGTCGCCACCATTTCCCAGGAATAGGTTTCATCGGTTTCGGTGACAGCCCAGAAATCGTAATTACCGTACTTGCGATCGCCCGCAGCGTTCAGGACGGTCCAGCCGGTTGCCCCGAAGTAGGATTCTGCATTTTTTATAAATGAACTCTTAAAGATATCGAAATTGTCGCTGATTTCGGAATCGATGTAGCTGCGTGCCACAACCCGGAGCGCATCATACGCCGCCAGTGTAAACGCATCCGGTTGGGTGACCGATTTCAGCCGCGATGATATCGATAATAGGCTGGTATTTATCAATGGCGTTTGGATCGAAACCGTAGATCGGGTTCGGATAGCCTGTCGCCACGGCAAACTGCGCAGCCTGATGATTATTGACTAAGCCTTCACTGAGCGCCACACCGTCACTACCGTACCACCGGACAGAACTCAGAACTGTATCATTGGCAATCTGAGTAAACAGATCGACTACTTCGTCGAACGCAGCCAGGTAAACCGCAACCTGCCCGGCGCCGTGCTGATTGATTGCCTGATTTAATTGGGTTTTAACCATTGTAATATGACTGGTAAAATCGACCGTCCCGGCTGTATACATGCTGCCGTCGTATACCGTTCCGCCGCGGCTTTCGAAGTCGGTTTTTGTGGCGTCATGCAGCCCGGCGTTACCGGTATCGTTGCGCCAGACGGGGATGACCGCCCGGATGCCATCCTCCCACATCAATTGTGCCACGGCTTTACCTTCGCTCTGATCATCCGAGCAGAATCTGAAAACATTATCGTTTTCGATTGCCAGCGCATGGGCGGTACTCGAATGACTGATGAGAAGGATATCGTTTTCATCCGCATATTCTTTGCAGGCGCTTACTTCGGAACTTGCCTGTGGTCTGATAACCGCTTTGATATTCCGGGCATGCAATGACTTCAATTTCTGTAAAGCTGTTTCCGGATCGGTCTGCATATCCTCAATGTAAAGCCTGAAACGGGTCGAATAACCCAGTCCCTGTATATAGTCATTGATCTCAGCCATACTGTATTCAAGTGCCTTCTGAGAGGATTCTCGGAGTGATACCCACGAACCGGTAATCGAAAGCAACGCTCCGACAGGAATCTCGTCTTTATCGGAGAACAGGACCAATGTCTCCTCTGAACACGAGAAAATCATTGTTAACAGGATTGCTGAAATCACAGACAAACAGAAATGCTTCATATGCCACTCCATTTTCAAATTGAATGGTGCATAATATGAAATTATCATGATTTATACAAATGTTGTCTTATTTAATCAGATGCATGGATGTGGAGTATGTCTGACCACTATCGGTCTTATAAATGGCGAAATAGATTCCCGAGCCCAGGGAATTTCCTTCGTGATCGGTACCGTTCCACGGAATGGAGTAATTCCCGGTTTCGAAATATTCATGCAACAGTGTGGTTATTTTCTGACCGTTGATATTATAGATCGAAATATTGATCTTTGCGGCTTTTTCCACCTGAAATTTGATCGTGGTAGTGTTATTAAAGGGATTCGGATAGCTGCGGATCAGCCGGCTGGATTCCGGCAGGATTGCACTCAGGTCAACCGGTTCTGCGAGGGTGGTTGTGCCGGAATCCGGGAGAAAAAACGTATAGGAAATCCCCCCTTTGTCGAACCAGGATTTTCCCAGGTCCAGTTTATTGAATTGATAGCCGTAGCCATTGCTTTTAGCCGGATCGTGGACGATGGGATTGCCGTTGTCGTCAAAACCTGCCAGCATCATCAGATGCCCGCCATACAGCGGCTGTCCCACCGACATGGCGATTCGACCACCTTGTGCTAAAACATCTCGCGCCTGAGTCCAGGAGCGATAGCGGGTGACATAGCCGGTGACGCCGTATTCAGAGGCATTCTGCACCACCCGCGGCCATACTCCGAAGATGCCATGATAGGGGTCTCTGGTATCCCGGGCGAATTGGACCGGCTCCACGGCGATATCGAAACTGCGTAAAATCATGGAAACCGAGGTGGGCGAGCAGATACTGCCGCCGATCTCGGGGTCCAGTGACGTCTGGTGATAAAAGGTGGTGGGGATGAAAATTTCTGCGGGTTTGTCATTTAACAGGGCGGTATGATCCACATTATCGGTGGTGCAGCTGTCGCTTACAAAAAAACTCAGCAGGTGAATCGTAGGAGAGGGGTATTCCAGGCTCTTCCGTTCAAAAATGATGGCGAACTGCCACGCGCTCTTGTAGCGGGAGAGTTTGACATAATCGATATCGACATAACCGTCTCCGAAACTGGTACTGCCGTAACTGGACCAGATATTGTTTTTCCAAAAACCCACCGTCAACCAGGAGGACCAGCCGCTGCCGTACGGGAAGCGCATCTGCACTTTGAAAGACGATGATAGGTCCGGTGCACTGCCGTTCCAGGATGGCAGTCCGCGGTTGAAGGACTCCTCTGCCTGTTGCGGTCGCAGAATGATATAGCCGGTCAGAGCCGAATCAACCAGTTGCAGACACTGACCGTCGGCGCTTTTGGCGATATTATGAACCGTCCCGGCATCCCGGAGCAGACTGTCCGGACCATTGATGATATAGTGCTGATCGGGATAGGGGTTCGCACGGAGTGTCGAGAACGTTATTATGAAGATAAATTGAAATAGAATCGCTAATCGGTTTTTCATAATGCATCTTTATTGATTGACGAGCTTCTGGAAAATAATATGGTAAGTTAGGAGCCTTTACTTAAGATTCAATAAGTTTTCTGAATTCCGATTCGGAAAGGATGGTCAATCCCAGCTGACGGGCTTTGTCGGCTTTGGAGCCGGCATTTTCACCGACAATGACGTAGTCGGTTTTGGAACTGACCGAGGAAGCGGTTTTGGCGCCCAGCCTTTCGACCCTCTCTTTGGCTTCATCCCGGGTGAAGTTGGCGAGTGTTCCGGTAAAGACGAAGGTTTTTCCCGCCAGCGGTTGGGTCGCTTTTTCGGAAGCTAACGTCGCTTGAATCCGTACGCCGCCCTCCAGCAGGCGCTGCAGGGTCTGCCGGTTTTTCTCTTCGGCAAAGAAATCAACAACAGATTGTGCGACGATCGGACCGACACCTTCGATTTGATTGAGCTCGTCAAAATCGGCTTCGACCAGTTTTTCCAGAGTGCTGAAATGCTGTTCCAGCAGCTTGCCCATGTGCTCACCCACGTTGGGAATGCCGAGAGCGTGAATCAGGCGCGCCAGGGTTGGATTGCGGCTTTTATCAACGGCTTCAATGATGTTTTGGGCGGATTTTTCCGCCATACGTTCCAGTCCGGCGATCTGTTCGGCATTCAGAAAGTAGAGGTCAGCGACATTTTTCACCACGCCGGAATCCACCATCTGATCAATGATTTTTTCGCCCAGTCCCTCAATATCCATGGCGCGTTTCGAGACGAAATGGCGGATCCGACCCTTCAGCTGTGCCGGGCAATTCATGTTTTGGCAGCGATGTTTGGCTTCGCCTTCCGGGCGCATCACGCGTCCCCCACAAACGGGACATTGTGCAGGAATGGTGTATTTTTGTTCGCTGCCGGTGCGCCGCTCGGTGATAACCTTGACGACCTGGGGAATCACGTCGCCGGCACGCTGAATTACGACCCAGTCACCGATGCGGATGTCTTTGCGATCAATTTCATCCTGATTATGCAGGGAGGCGTTGGCGACGGTGACGCCGCCGATACTGACCGGCTTCAGATGAGCCACCGGTGTGATGGCGCCGGTGCGTCCGACGCTGGCTTCGATATCGAGAATCCGGGTAACCTCCTGCCGGGCTTTGAATTTTCCGGCAATCGACCAGCGCGGACTGCGGGATTTGACACCCAGCGCCTGCTGTTGCGCGAAGGAATTGACTTTAAACACCACCCCGTCAATGTCATAGATGATGGAGTCGCGGATTGACTCGATATAGTGATAATATTCCAGCAATTCTTCCCGGGTTTTACAGAGCTTGATCAGTGGATTAACCCGGAAGCCCCATTTGGGCAGCGTCTGCAGAAATTTATAATGGGTTTGAAAGGAGAATCCCGTACAGCTGCCCAGCGAATAGCACCAGATTTTCAGCGGGCGTTTGGCAGTAATGCGGGCGTCCAGCTGGCGCAGCGAACCGGCGGCGGAATTGCGGGGATTGGCAAAGAGTGGTTTGCCCTCGGCGAGTTGCTGCTCGTTCAGCTTTTCGAAATCCGGACGGTCCATGTAGACTTCACCGCGGACTTCCAGCAGCCCCGGCGCCGGGATGTCGTTCTCTCTCAGTTTCAGTGGTATGGCGCGGATGGTTTTCAGGTTTTGGGAAATGTCTTCACCGGTGAATCCGTCGCCCCGGGTGGAGCCGCTTACAAAAGTACCGTTCTCGTAAACCAGTTCTACCGCCAGCCCGTCGATTTTCGGTTCGGCGACGAATTCCACCGTTTCGCCGGGCAGGGCTTTTCGAATCCGTTGAAAAAAATCGAGCAGCTCGCCCTCGTTCATGGCGTTGTCAAGGCTGAGCAGCGGGATGCGATGCGTGACGGTGCCGAACCCGGACAGGGGTTGCGCGCCGACCCGCTGAGTGGGCGAATCGGGAGTAATCAATTCTGGATGATGCGTCTCCATCTCCTGCAATTCCCGCATCAGCCGGTCGTATTCGGCGTCGCTGATGGTGGGATTGTCCAGGACGTAGTAGTGGTAGTTGGCGGTATTGATCTGGCGGCGGAGTTCGGCGATGCGTTGGTGAATATTCTTCATGGTTCAAATTTAATCAATGCGGAAAAAAAGATTAAGAAAAAACCAAGCCGGAGCGAATAGCGGCATTAGACTAAATGGTGCACTATCCCTTCATGAGCCCGACTTGGTAACCAGGGTAAGACTGCTATGGATTGTGCCGGGAGCTCATTTATCTTTCTATGAACAATAAAGTTCTGAAGGAACCAGGTTTTCCATTAAAACTTCATGTAATAATTCGTAGGACTGGGTCCGGTTGAACTGTTCGATTTTGTCTATCATTTCTAGATTGGCGTCGTTGATATGACTACCATGTTCAACTGCAAGACCTTCATCGCTTAGTCCAATAAAAAGCGACAACCTTTTCTTTTCGGCATACAGGGCAGATATTACCACATCCATCAAAGCTGGTGGTTTATATTCACCCTGATAGAACGCTTCGGCAAGGGCGGTGCCTTTGGCTACAAAGGTGGGGTTCAGATGCATATTGATATTAATATCGTGGTACTCTGCCAGGCGGCTGAAATAATCGATTCCGGACTTGACATCGGATATTGCTTCCTTATCGGTCATCCCCGGGACCGGTTTTTGCATGAAGTAGCATTTGATATCGTATTTATAGGGAGCAACTTTTTCCACAAATTTTTCAAAAGTGTTCAGGGAGAGTCCTTTCATAAAAATCTTATTTCGAATCCGGTTATCGAAGACTTCGAAACCGATCGCCAGTTCCAGCTTTGTGGGTGTGTCTCCCTCATTGAGAGACCTTCTGAGAAATTCCAGTTCTTCAACCTCCACATATTCCGGACGGGTTTCGATACAGAGAGTTGACAGATGGGGAAAGGTGAGATTCAGTTTCACCATCAAATACATAAGAGCAGTACTGCTAAAGGTATCCTCGTCGAGGACACTGCCATTGTTACTCACGATTACCTTGCGAATCTGGAAGCGTTTTTTCTGAATGATCTTCAAATCGAACAGATAATCTATCTGGGAGACGATGGCTTTGTAATCCACGTGATCGGCGGCGCTTTTGGACGGCAGATTGCATCCGAGACAGCGTCCCCAGCGGCACGCCTGGGTATAAAATACAACGAACAGTACCAATCCCTCCGGAATATTCTGAAACCACCATTCGGCTGGTTTGGTTTGATCATGTTCATTATCAAACTGAAATGTCTTTTTGCCTTTATCCAATCCCTTTTGGATTTGCATTTTAATATTTTTCATAATAAGGTCCTGTCAACACTGGTCAATATGAATGGTTTCGGTTTCGGGGTTCGTTTTGTGGTGCTATTCATCTACTGGTCTTTTAGAGTAGTTTCAAAACCAATATATTTGCCGGTTCTGATAACCAGAATCTTATCGATAAGAACGACTTCTTCAATTTGCTTTGACCGTCACCATCTTTCAAACTGTCAAAAATTTAATATAAATATTGACCCGGTCAAAGAAAATCAAATTTACTCATTCCCGGGTTGAGTGCCGGGAGGCATGTATACAATTCCATTCCGTAAAAAAAACAACCCCGGCAGGATGCCGGGGTTGTCGGGAGGGGATATTCTTTGTATAAACATGTAAGTTTATACAAAGCGGGATTTATCAGGGTTCGTGGTTTGAGTAATCACCATTATTTAAAAGTACATCAGGAATATACGCAATACGGAGGGATTCGGCTGTAGCAGGGGCTATGAAATGGGTGTGGTAGAATCGCTACACCTATCGTTGACCTTTTGACAGGCAGGTCTGCTGTTTGATGAAATCCTTCGATTGTTGATATCAGACAGTTCCCGGAGGATTCTCACCGGGAGTTGTGCAGTACACAATTCAAAAGATTATTCAGCTGGTTTTTCTTCTTTCTGAATCAGCTCGTGCAATTTCAGGAAAGGCTTTACCAGGTCCAGCGGCAGCGGGAAAATAATCGTCGAATTATTTTCGGTAGCGACTTCCCGCAGAGTTTGCAGATAGCGCAGCTGGAGCGTAATGGGTTCCTTGGTCAGGATTTCACCGGCTTCCCGCAACTTGGCGGAAGCCTGGAATTCGCCCTCAGCATTGATGATTTTTGCCCGGCGTTCCCGTTCGGCTTCAGCCTGCTTTGCCATGGCGCGTTGCATTTCAGTGGGCAGATCGACGTGCTTGATTTCCACCTGCGAAACCTTGATTCCCCATGGGTCGGTGTGCTTGTCCAGGATGGTTTGCAACTCGAGATTGATTTTTTCCCGGTTGGAGAGCAGTTCGTCCAGCTCGCTCTCGCCCAGGATGCTGCGCAGGGTTGTCTGCGCCAGCTGGGAAGTGGCATAAAAATAGTCTTCCACCTCCACGACGGCTCTGGTGGGGTCCATGACCCGGAAATAGACCACGGCATTTACTTTGACCGAGACATTATCCTTGGTAATGATGTCCTGGGCGGGAACATCGTGCACGATCGTCCGCAGGCTGATCCGCACCATTTTATCGATGAAGGGAATGATCAAAAACAGTCCGGGACCCTTGGCACCGATCATCCGTCCCAGCCTGAATATGACACCCCGCTCGTATTCCTTCAGAATACGGATGGCGCTGGACAGAATCAGCAATACCAGGATAATGATGGTTAAAATTGACAGCTGCATGAGTTTCTCCTTATTTTATAATTGAATTACGTTTTTTCGACCAGAAGGACCATATGGTCAACGGCTCTGACGACTATCTTGGCGCCTTTGGGGACCGGTTCGGCGGACCGGGCTCGCCAGATTTCACCATGAACCGAGACGGTTCCGGAATCGGCAATTTCCGTGAGTGCTTCGCCGATTTCGCCGACAATTCCTTCCACTCCCGTGGCGGGCTTGTTTTTGTGCGCTTTGACCACGTATGAGAGGGCAATAACGAAAAACAGCACCGTGCAGATGACAATCGGAATAATGACTGCCAGCGAGACGGAAAAGAGCTCTCTGGGGGCTTCGCTGACATCATACAACATCATAGAACCTAATATCATCGAAATAATCCCTCCTATGGTTAGCAGACCGTAGCTGGTGATGCTGATTTCCAGGATGAACAGGATAATCGCCACGATAATCAGCGCCAGCCCGGCGTAATTAATCGGCAGAACCTGAAATGCAAAGAATGCGAGAATTAGAAAAATACCACCCAAAACGCCGGGAAAAATTGCCCCGGGACTACGAATTTCAAAGAACAGCCCGTAAAATCCCAGAATCAGCAGCAGGTAGGCGATATTTGTGTCGCTGATGACGTTCAGAATCTTGCGGTGAAATCCGAGCGGACGTTTGACGATCCGGGCGTTGCGTGTATGCAGAACCTTTTTACCGCTGGGCAGCCTGGCGGTTTTTCCGTCGAGATATTCGATCAGTTCCTTTTCACTGGCGGCGATTAAATCGATGATGCCCAGCTCCAGCGCTTCGGTTTCGGTGACGGAGACACTTTTTCGCACCGCCTCTTCGACCCATTCCTCGTTGCGACCGCGTTCATGTGCCAGACTGCGGATCTGGGCGACAGCGTCGTTGGTGACCTTTTCCATCATGGTTTTGGTCTGAATGCTGTCGGGTTTTTCTCCGCCGAAGGGGCTGCCGCCGCCACCGAGATTGACCGGATGAGCCGCACCGATATTGGTACCCGGCGCCATGGCGGCGAAATGGGCGGCGACGGTGATAAAAACCCCGGCGGATGCAGATTGCGCCCCTCGCGGGCTGATATAGACAATTACCGGAATTTCCGCATTCATAATATCCTTGATAATGTCCCGCATGGAGGTCATTAAGCCGCCGGGGGTGTCCATTTTCAGAACCAGGCATTCGATGTCCGATTCTTCGCCTCTCCGGATATTTTCGCCGATGTAGGAAGCGGCGACGGGATTGATGACACCATCCAGTTCCAGCACCCAGATTTCACCCCGGGACAGACTATCCGGTCCGGCAACAGCGGGTGAGCTAGTCAGAATAAGCAGCAGAAAAAGGTTGATGATCGCACCACTTTTCAGAATCACTTTCATAAAGGGAATATACGTGATCGTGAAAATATTCTCAAATGTTTATTACGTTGTGAATCGATTATTTTCGTCTGCCCATCAGGATGCGGTAGTCCGGATGCCGGTCGAATTCTTCCGATGGGTAGGACAGGGTTGTCTGATCCTTGAAGAGGATAATGATAAAAAAATACAGTTTTTCATCCTTACCGGTACTTTCGCGGACGGCATATTGAAAGCGCTCTTTCTGATATTTCATCGGTTCAGGCGCAAAGCGCCCGGATTGACCGTATCGCAGGTAAATGGTGACACTCTGGACAGGGTCGATGTTTTGTCCCAAATCGCAGAATATTTTGGAAATCTCAGCGGTGGAGATCACCTTTACCGCCCGTTTTTCCTGGACAATGGGTACGACGATAGGATGCTCTTCGGGATTTTCTGCCGGAAAGGCGATCAGGGAAAAATCGGAAAATTCGGCGGTGATAAAATAACTGAACGAATCACCCCGAACCATTTCCGGAATGATGCGCAGGGTATAGACGCCGTCTTCATTGATCGGCTGGTACTCGGTGAAAAAGGTTTTGTCCGGTTCCCTGACGAAAAACCGCACGTTCAGCAGATGATAATCACCGGATTCGACGACACAACGCAGCCAGTCGAACTGTTCGTAGGAAAATGTTTTCGGAATCTGATGAAAGATTTGGGGTCGGTTTTGGGCATTCGGAACAACAGACAAGGCAAATATGAGCAAAAAAATCCGGTACGGTTTCATTACATTGAACACTGAACCGAAAATTACAGCAGGATCGCTAAGGATATGGACAGCCGGTCATTGGTGAATGACTGACTCGAGTAAACCGTGGTTTCGGGAGTACTGAAATAGGGGTGAGAAACAACCTGGCTGCCGATTACTCGCTGGTATGAACAGCCCAGAATCAGTGATTTCATCAGAATGGTTTCAACGCCGGCGCCGAAGAGGTGATGGATCTCGTCCTTTTCGCGCATGAATTCAGCGTAAGGCGAAGGGACACGGCGGTAGGCGAAGCGGGTGGAAATCGTCTTGCCCAGCGGGATTGCTAGAGAAACGCCGACATCGGTAGTGGGGCGCAGATTCCAGTAGAGATCACGGTTGATCTCCTCGTCATTGCTTAGCTGGTCGACCTTGATATCCTGCCAGTTATGCACAATCAGATCGGCGCCGAGGGTCAGCGCACCGATTTTGATGGCGAAACTCGGTGCCACTTCCCAGGGGTAACGGGAGGTGTATTCGATGTTGTAATATTCTGTGGTATCCCAGACGGTGCTGTTATCATAGGAGTAGTCTTCGCTAAATTCACTGCGCTCATAGATATGCATTTTCAGAGGGGACGAGAGGCGGATTCCAAATTTGAAATACTCCGATTGATAGGTCATACCCATGTCCAGATTAGCACCGTGATATTCCGGTTTAATGGCTTCCAGGTACTGAAATTGGGAGTAAGAGTAAATGTTATTGATATCGGTTTCGGATTTAATCGATTCGTAGCTGCGATTGCCATTGAAAAAATTCAGAGACAGACCCAGATTGAGGTTGGGCAGAAATTCCACGGCACCCGCCAGGCGCAGGGTGTTCATGCTGCCGGATTCTTGAATATCCATATCTTCTGCAACGTCACCCTCGCTGAAGGTTACGGTTCCGTTGCTATGTAAACTCGAGGAGTAGTAGGCGGAAGGTTCGTAGCTGATTGCCAGCACCAGCGTACCCTGATAGACGGAAACAGGGTAGGCGAAGCCGAAATAATCGGTGTAAAAGGTTGTCGATTCAGAGCTTTTTTCCGTTCCTCTGTCTATGAGGGCTGATTGATAGATATGGTTTAAATAATTCGCCGAGAGACTGGCTTTGGGTCGGGTAGTATTAACCAGAAACGCCGGATTGCTCTGGGTGGAGGAGATATCGCCGGCAATGAGGGAATTATGCTGTAGTGAAAACGCCGCAGCACCGAATCCGCTCGCGCTCCGAAAGGGACGCAATGCTTCGGGACTCATGGCATCGGAAAAAAATTGCGCCCGCCCTATTCCGGTGATAAGTAATAGTAAAACCGCCAGGTACAGGAGTTTCCGAATTGTATTCATAAATGAGATCTCCGGTTATCATTTTTTATTGGAGGAGCGTTTTGCCGATGACCTCGAACCGGAACTGGAAGATGAACCGGACCGGGATGATGAAGAGCTGCTGGAGCTCCGACTCCCGGAGGAGCTGCGTACTGATGACGAACTACTCGAGGATGAGCTGCTTGATCGGCTCGTAGACGGGCTGCTGTATGTGGATTGTGACGAACTGCTTGACGATGAGCCCGAGGTCTTGGGTGACCGGGAGATGGATTTGGTGTCCGACCGCGAAGTGCGTCCCGATCGTGGAACTGTCCGAGTGCGGGTTGTTCTGGTATTGGTGGATAATACCTCGGTCTGTTGGCTCCTGCCGTAGGATGTTCTGGTGAAGGGTTTTACGTCCGGGCGGGTCGGAGAATCCAGGGTTGTCTGGAAACCGGGGATCTCTTTCACGGGAGTCCGCCGATTTGCATCGAATACCTCGTTGGAATTGATTTTTGAGGGAATAGAACCATTACGTCGTTCTGCGACATCGGAACCGGTCGATCCGCCGCCGGTCGCCACCGGCATATTCATCGTAGTTTGTAAATCGTTGACATCCCGTCCGGCTGCCTTGGGGCTGGCACTCCGGGAAGCTGAAGATGGGGCTAATGAAGGACTGGAGGTCTGACGCTCTGCCGTCAGCTGCTCGCGCCCCGTGGACTCTTTTTTTGTCGAGACATAGCCGTAATAGTAGGGACGATGTCGGTAGTAGCCGTGGTAATAATAGCCGGCATAGTAAGGTCGGTACCAATAGCCGGACCGGTAATAGCTGTACGGCGAATGATAGTATCCATAATAGCCCCAATCCCAGAAGGGATCGTAGAAAAAGGGATCGTAATAGCCGAGGTAAAAGGAGTGATAATGGTGGCTGTAAGGTGAATACCAGTAAGACCGGTAATGATTATAAAAATAACTGTCCGGATTGTAGCCGTACCATAAATAGTCATTCAAAAAATCCCGGTAGCCGTCGCGGTATCCCAGATTGTAGTCCGATAGCTCTTCGTTCTCTGTATATTCATAAACCGTATCTGCTTCGGTATAGTATTCCTGCCGGTAAACCGGTTCCGACAATTGTGTATAGCAACCCGATAAAATTGATATTCCCACGATGAGTAAGACGGTTTTGAGAGTTTGGGGTTTCATGATATTGTCCTCTTTATCTGATGGAATATACGGTGCATTCGGCATGGCGTCAAGTATTTCCTATTATATTGGACAATCCAAAATGCGAAAAGTTTCAAAAGGTGTTTCAATTAACTGTCGGGATTTCCGGCGGCGATTACCAGACTGGCGGGGAAAAGCTTGATTCCGTCCGAATCCTGCAGAATTCCCCGGATGATGAGGCGGCGGTTTTGCAAGCCTTGCAAGCCCTTGATGGGGACAATTTTGCGCTGCCATTGGTTGGGGGTACAGCGCTCGAAAAGTATCTCGGTCTGCATCTCAATCTCGCCGTATCCGACCGAGGTAAGCAGTTGCAGCCGGACACTGTCCATCGGAGTGGCTCGGGTTTTCAGATCGATTAGAATGCCGCCCTCTTCACCGGCGCTGAGGAAACCATCATTGTTCGGGTCCCTGAACAACATTCCGGCGAGATAATCGTTCTCAATAAAAGATTCTGGCGGCTTGCTCGCCTGTTGTCTGATCCAGTCGGGTCTGGGAAGTACATTCACTCGGAATATCTGCCGGTCGGTTGCACCGGCGTCATCTCTGACGGCAATGCTGAATTGATAGTCACCCGGTTCCCCGGCAACCCAGTACAATATTCCGGAATTCGGGAGCACCTCCGCATTGTCGGGACCGCTGGTTTGGCTGTACTGCAGCTCGTCGAACAGGTCAATATCGACGGCTTTTATCCGGTAGATATAGACGTCACCGGCAAGCACCGTCTCCGGTGGCTGGGAGATGATTCGCGGTGGATTATTGACGGATTGTATCGCCGGTGCCGGTTGCACCGTTTCGGGCGGGGCAGGGAAAAGGACCGGTGATTGATCGGGCAGTGACCGGACAATATCGCCATTGCTGATTTTTTCCCAACGCATGCCGGCGATCACCAGATCCGCCCGAAAGCAGCCGTTTTTAAAGAAAGGATTCTTTTCTCCATATTGATCCGGATTCGTCGACGTAAAAACGATGTCGGTACCGCTTATTGACCAGTCTGGTAAAGCTGCCAGAGTAACCGGCAGTTCGAAATCATCGAGTTGAAATTCCACCGGGGCGATAGTGGAATCATTCCCGTGGACGGCTAGCAGTGAACCGTCCCGAAAATTAAGCAGCGACCACTGAGCACTGGGGCTGGCGGTGGTGCTCCAGATCGGTTTGTATCCGGAAAAAAAGCTGAAGGGCTGGCGGGTTTCCAGGTCGGTCTGACGGAGTTTGAACAGTCCGTTGCGCAACTGTTCAATCCAGCGGATTTGAACATTGTCGCTCAATAAAACCGGGGCGAAATTGGCACTGATGAAGGATTCCGTGATGTCCCGCGAGCGGTGTGAAGGAATGTGGTACAGGTGCAAATTGGCGTCGATCACGCCGGAGAAGAGGACGGTTTCATTATCCGACAGCAGTTGCGGCGAATTTCCGAAAACCGGCAGCCGGGTTGTCTCTCCGGATTCGATATCATAGAGCATAATCTGACGGGCAAAGCCCTTCGTGTAGATGATTTTGGAGAGATCGCGGGAGTAGGACGGGTAGAGCAGGTCGTCGGAGGCTTCGATCAACCGGCGGTATTCACCACCCTGAACCGGGACACTGTAGATACAGTCCCATGAATCGCCATCAAGTCGTCCGTTGAAAATGACGGTCCGCCCTTGGGGATCAAAGCGGGGTGCCACGACATAATTGGAAACGACGTCCGGGACCAGAATCTCCGGATTGCTTAAAGTGAATTTCGGGCCGTTATAGGCAGCCGGTTTACTACATTGAAAAACCGAGCCAAGCAGCAGTAAAAGACCGAAAATCCCGGGTCCTGAACAAAATTTTCGCTGTTTTTCCAAATGCCTGATCCTTTCTGCAATGAAAAAGTTTAATGTGTACGGGACTGAAAAACAATAAAAAAACCTCGGTGAATTGGTGAGAGTGATTTCCATTTTCCATATCTTTTCCTATAATAAGGCGTATGAAAAAAATAAGGATTGGTGTATATTTCTACAAATGCAGCGGATTCTCCGAAAAATGATGGCTTTCTGTGGCGCCTGGATCGGTGCCCGGTATATTTATCGGGAGTTGATCGCCCCCTTTCTGTTTGCCATCAGCGTAGTGACCTTTGTACTGCTGTCGAATTTTTTATTCAAATCCGTTGATCGCCTGCTGGGCAAAGGGTTGCAACTATCGGTGATTTTTGAGTTTCTTTACCTGAACCTGGCATGGATCGTGGCGATGTCCGTTCCTATGGCGGTGCTGGTAGCGGCGCTGATGGCGTACGGTCGCCTGGCTGAAGACAATGAGATCACGGCAATGCGCGCCAGCGGTATCAGCTTTCCCACCATTCTGGGACCGGGCGTTATTTTCGGGGTGCTGGTGTGCATTTTTATGATCTATTTTCACAATTATGTTCTTCCGGAATTCAATCACAAAGCCCGTCTGCTGGCGGGCGACATTTACCGTAAGCGCCCCGGCTTGAATATCGAACCGGGCTACTTTATGGATGACATTCCCGACTATTCCATTTACGTCAAAGAGCGGGAAGGTGATCAGCTCCGAAAATTAACGATTTACAATAAAGATTCGGAATCCACTCAGACTACGATTTATGCCGACAGCGGTTATCTGGAAGTGGACGGCAACACGGTGCTGTTCATGCTCTTTTCCGGGGAAATCCACGAGCTGGATCTGGAAAATCTGGAAGACTACCGGAAGACGGATTTCAAGCGGCATCGGATCGCCATTCCGGTGGACAATCTGATGCTGGAGCGACGTGAATCGGCGCGCCGGGGCGATCGGGAGATGACCATCGCCATGATGCAGGAGAATGTCCGCAAATATTCGAAGGAGCGTGACAAGGTCTATGCCAAAATTATCAAATTGCTGGAAAAGGACCTGGACACCACGACAGCCCTGGACTTTGCAGAGATCAGAGAATTGATTGAGAAGCGGAAGTCGCAGAATGCCGGAAGTCTTTCGGAAAAAATCGCCACCTCCCGGAACAAGCGGCTAAATGCGCTGCTCTCCCGGATCCGGGGCGAACTGAATCTCGCCACCAGTTATCAGAAACAGGTCAATAAATACAAAGTGGAAATCCACAAAAAATTTTCCATTCCTGTCGCCTGCATCATTTTTATTCTGATCGGAGCTCCCATGGGGGTCATTACTAAAAAAGGCGGAATCGCCGTACCGGCGCTTTTGAGCCTGTTGTTTTTTCTGCTCTATTATGTCTTTTTGGTGGGCGGTGAGGAGCTGGCGGATTTGCTGATTGTGTCTCCCTTTTGGGCAATGTGGACGCCGAACATTATCCTGCTTATCGCCGGTATTTATCTGACATATTATGCGACCTGGGAGCACCGTATGCTGAATGTTGAATATATCAAGAAGTGGATCAAGCGGAATAAACGGAACCATCCAAATTCGGAGGAGGCATGATACCGGCTGATTTTATTGAAAAGAAAAAAATGGGACAGGAACACTCGGCTGAGGAGATCGGGGAGTTCATTGGAGGCTATGTTAAGGGCGATATTCCCGATTATCAGATGGCTGCCTGGCTGATGGCGGTTAATTTTCAGGGAATGACCGACCGTGAAACGATTGCGCTGGTGGACGTTATGCTGCATTCAGGCGAGACGATCGATCTTTCCCATATCGATGCCTACAAAGTGGATAAACACAGTACCGGCGGCGTGGGTGATAAGGTTTCGCTGATTCTTGCGCCCCTGGCGAATGCGGCGGGCTGCGTCGTGCCCATGATTTCTGGACGCAGTCTGGGGCATTCCGGCGGAACTTTGGATAAGCTGGAAAGCATTCCGAATTTCAATGTAATGCTCAGTAAGAAAGAGTTTATCCGGCTGGTAGAGAAATACGGGCTGGCGATGGGCGGACAGACGAAAGAGGTAGTGCCGGCAGACCGTAAAATGTATGCCCTTCGCGATGTAACTTCGACGGTGAAGTCCATTCCGCTGATTTGCGCCAGTATCCTAAGTAAAAAAATTGCCGAGGGAATTGATGGGCTGGTGCTGGATGTAAAAACCGGCAACGGCGCCTTCCTTCCGGAATACAATCAGAGTCAGAAGTTGGCGCGCCAGCTGAAAACCGTTGGTCAGCATTTCGGTCTGAATGTCAAAGCCGTTATCACCGATATGAACCAGCCGCTGGGCAGGGCTGTCGGCAATTGGCTGGAGGTGGTCGAATCCATCGCAGTCTTGCAAGGTGGCGGACCAGCGGACCTGATCGAGGTTACCCTGCACCTGACAGCGTGGATGGTGGTGCTGTCGGGGATTGAAAAGACTTTTGATAAAGCCCGGAGCAGATGTGAAGCAGCGATCCGGTCCGGCCAAGCCTGGGAAAAATTTCTGATGATGGTAAAGAATCAGGGTGGTGATGTGGACATGGTTTCCCATCCCGAAAAATATAAAAAAGCGACTCACATTGCGCCGGTGAATTCCATCGAAAGCGGTTTCATCGAGGCGATTGATTCCTATACGATTGGTATGTCGGCCCTGGAGATGGGTGCCGGGCGCCGGGCATTGACGGACAAAATCAAACCGGAAGTCGGCTTTGTCATCGAAAAAAGAATTGGCGAGGCGGTAGAAAAAGGGGAAGCGCTGGCGGTGATCCACGCTCCAGATAAAAACGCCTGGGAAACCGCCCGGACGCAACTCTTGAAAGCCTTCCGCATTTCCGGGCATAAAGTGGCGCCGCCGCTGATTTATGAGACGTTTTAAGTTACCACAAAGGCACTAAGTTTTTCCCCACTGGTTACGTCGCTCTCGTGATGGAACCTAATTCATGAATAGCTCCGGGCTTGAGCTCGGGGATTGGGGTTTTCCTCCGAAATAAGGGGTTTCAACCCCGCATGATCCATCCCTGACGTCACGACGCAGGAGCATCGTGACGAGTGAAGACATCACCGAGCAGGTTGCAGCATTTCATCAGGATTGCCTGTATCATCAGGAGCCTATATTGTTGTTCTTTCAGCGCCAGAAAATCGTCAGGTTCAGAAGGTGTTATTGATGAAGTAGAATCAAATTTTCAGCCGTTTCTGAACAGCATCACCTCTCAATTCCCTTAAAGCGTCCGTGGCGATCCAGCGGGCGCTTTTGGAATCGAGGGTTGCGATTTTTTCCGCATCCAGAATTGCCTTGCGGTTCAACGCCCTGTTACGCTTACCGATCTGGCGCAACGCCCAGTTGACAGCTTTCTTTACGAGATTGCGCTCATCGGTGGATTCTCGTAGGATTAGAGGGAAAAAGGGTTCAAATCGGTCGTTCGGTGCCTTTTTTTCACTGACCGCCAGACGTGCCATCAGCACAAAGGCGGCGCGTTTTTTGCCTTCATTTTCGTGACCGCTCCATTCGATCGCTTTCGGCCAGGCGAGCGGATGTTTTTCGTAGAGATTCATACAGACCTGGTCGCAGATTTCCCAGTAGTCAAATTTCATTGCCCAGGCCTCCATCTGTTCTTCAGTAAGTTGTTTCGGATCGTCAATCATGGCAGCCAGGATGCGGGTTTCCCGGTTGTTGATCTGCCAGAGCGCCAGGGCCAGTTCGTGATTTTTCCGATAATTTTTGGCAATTGCCCTGAGACGGGGGATTTTAACCCCGTAAGTCTGTTCCGGTGTGATGCCGAATTTTGCCATGGCGGAAATGGATTCCGGGTCGCCCGATTCCTGTAGCTGCTTTTTTAGGGATTGGATTATTTCTGGTATATTCGACATCCCTTTACCCTCCTGGAAATTGGCAGAATTTAACGATTCAGGGATATTATCCGTCATTTTTTTTCAAATAAAAATGAATTCGGGCAAAAAAATAATTGACACTGATAAATAAATCGCTTAAAATTCAATTCAACATTTAGATTGATTGTAGAATGAGTATCAACCGACCAGCCCATCACGTTATTCTTTGGATTAGCCTGATTATCCTGCATGTAGAATGGAGGGAAGGGGCGATTTAAAATCCAAAACAACATAAATTTAAAAACCCCTTCCCGAAAAGAAGGGGTTTTTTTTAACCAGAAGGGGATAGTTATGAAAAGTGATCAGGTAAAAAAAGGATTGGAGCGGGCGCCCCACCGGGCGCTGCTGGGGGCTACCGGTATAAAGCGGAGCGACTTGGATCGTCCGTTTATCGCGATTGCCAATTCCTATGGAGATATCGTACCCGGTCATGTCAAACTCAATGCTGTCGGGAAGATCGTCAAAGATGCCGTCTATGCCGCCGGCGGTCTGCCCTTTGAGTTTAACACTATCGCAGTCTGTGACGGTATCGCGATGGGACATATGGGGATGCGCTACAGCCTGGTCAGTCGGGAAATCATTGCCGATTCGGTGGAAATCATGCTGCGGGCACACTGCTTCGACGGGCTGGTCTGTATTCCCAACTGTGATAAGATTATTCCCGGCATGCTGGTGGCGGCGGCGCGGGTTAATATACCGACTATTTTCGTTTCCGGCGGTCCCATGCGGGCGGGAAAGACCTCCACCGGTCGAACGGTTGACTTGATTTCCGTTTTTGAGGCTGTCGGTGCCTATCAGGATGGGAAAATTTCCGCCGAAGAACTGCTGGATATTGAAAAAAATGCCTGCCCTGGTTGGGGCAGCTGTTCGGGAATGTTTACCGCCAATTCCATGAACTGCCTCTGCGAGGCGATCGGTATTGCTCTGCCGGGCAATGGCACCATACTGGCGGAAGATGAAGCGCGTCGGGAGCTGTACGTTCAAGCGGGCAGACGCATTGTGGAGATGATAACCGAAGATTTAAAACCTCAGGATATTTTTACGGAAAAATCAATTGATAATGCGATGGTTTTGGATATGGCGATGGGTGGTTCGACGAATACCGTGCTGCATACCCTGGCGTTAGCGGCGGAAGCCGGAATTGATTACGATATCAGGCGGATTGATGTACTTTCCAAAAAGGTTAAAAATATCTGTAAAGTATCCCCATCGAGCGAGTACCATATTGAGGATGTCGACCGGGCGGGGGGCATCGGCGCCATATTAAAAGAGATGTCGCTCGAACCCGGTCTGATTCATGGGGATTGTATCACTGTGACGGGGAAGAGATTATCGGAAAATATCAGTAATGTTGAAATAAAGGATGAAAATGTAATCCACAGGCTGGAAAATGCCTACAGTAATACAGGGGGGCTGGCGGTGCTCAGTGGCAATCTGGCACCGGAAGGCAGTGTAGTGAAATATGCCGGTGTGGCGGAATCCATGCGCCGGTTTGAAGGTCCGGCGGTGATTTTTGACAGCCAGGAAGAAGCCTGTCAGGGGATTCTGAACAATCAGGTCAAAGCCGGCGATGTAGTGGTGATCCGGTATGAGGGACCCAAAGGCGGACCCGGCATGCAGGAGATGCTGTCGCCAACCTCGTATATCATGGGTAAAGGACTCGGTGAGAGCGTGGCGCTGATTACCGACGGACGCTTTTCCGGGGGTACCCGGGGTGCCTGTATCGGACATATTGCCCCCGAGGCGGCGGCTGGCGGACCGATCGCCCTGCTCCGCAATAGTGACCGTATTGCGATAGACATTCCGGCTGGCAAACTGGACGTCCTGGTTGACGCTGCTGAACTCGCTGACCGTCGGCGCCGTTGGCAGGCGCCTGAGCCACGTGTAAAGACCGGTGTGCTCGGTCGCTATGCCCGTATGGCCGCCTCCGCCAGCAAAGGTGCGGTTTTAAAATAAAAGAAGATTAGGATATATGAGGATATTATGAAAGGTTCTGAAATTTTAATAGATGCATTGAAACGGGAAGGTGTTGACACCATTTTTGGTTATCCCGGCGGGGCGGTGATCCCGATTTTTGATGCGCTTTACTCTACAAAAGGGATTCGATTCTTACTGACCCGTCATGAGCAGGGGGCGACCCATGCGGCAGACGGCTATGCCCGGTCCACCGGAAAAGTTGGGGTCTGTATGGTGACCTCGGGACCGGGAGCAACGAACACGATCACAGGCATTGCAACGGCGAAGATGGATTCGTCGCCGATCGTTGTGATCAGCGGGCAGGTACCGACCTCCAATATCGGCACCGATGCCTTTCAGGAGACCGACATGGTCGGACTAACCCGACCAATTTGTAAACACAACTATCTGGTAAAAAATGTTGCCGATCTGCCCGGCGTCATCAAAGAGGCGTTTTATATCGCCAGGAGCGGTCGTCCCGGACCGGTTTCCATAGATGTTCCGACAGATGTAGTGAACACCAAGGTCAAGGATTATATTTACCCTGATAAAATATCGCTGCCAGGCTACAAGCCGGTGGTGAAAGGCAATGCCGGACAGATTAAGAAATTGGCAGCTGCGATTTCTCAATCGAAGAAACCGCTGCTCTATGTCGGCGGTGGCATTATCTCGTCAGGTGCGACTCCGGAACTGTTGCAGTTTCTGGAGAAGACCCGGATTCCGGTGGTGGTGACATTGATGGGATTGGGTTGTGTACCTTTTGATCATCCGAATTTTCTTGGAATGCTTGGTATGCATGGTCTTGTGGCAGCCAATAAAGCGGTGACCGAGTGTGATCTGCTAATTGCTATTGGTGCCCGCTTCGACGATCGGGTTACCGGACCACGCGATACGTTTGCCTCGAATGCCACGATCGCTCATATTGATATCGATCCGGCTGAAATCGGGAAAAATATCAAAGCCCAGATTCCGGTGGTAGGCGACGCGAAAAACGTTTTAAAAAGTCTTTTAGAGATAGTGAAACCGCGAGAACGGAGTTTCTGGAACGAGCGTACGGATTTCTGGAAAACGAAATATCCGCTGACTTTCGCTGACTCCGCTGATGATCTCATCAGTCCTCAATATGTTCTGGAAGAGATTAATGAAGTGATCGATCCCAATGCGATTCTGGTTACCGATGTCGGACAGAATCAGATGTGGGCAGCGCTCCATTGTCATCATCGTCACCCCCGGAAATTTCTTACTTCCGGTGGATTGGGTACTATGGGATTTGGTCTGCCGGCGGCAATGGGAGCCGCCATCGGTAATCCCGGTACTCAGGTCGTCTGTGTTGCCGGTGATGGGGGAATTCAAATGAATATTCAGGAACTGGCGACCTGCGCTATCAACCGCATTCCTGTTAAGGTGATTGTGTTGAATAACACGTACCTGGGGATGGTGCGTCAGTGGCAGGAGCTCTTCTGGAAGAAACGGTACTCCCGGGTCTGCCTGATGCAGGGACCTGATTGTCCGGAGGATTGTCAGGGACCGCGGGATGATTGCCCGGAGTTGTACATTCCCGATCTGGTCAGGGTTGCCGAAGCCAACGGGATGCGCGGTTTCCGGGCGAAAACCCAGGCAGAGGTTCCGGCAACTCTCAAAAAAGGACTGGCAGAAGAGGGACCGGTCCTGATGGAATTCACCATCAAACGGGAAGAAAACGTCTTTCCCATGGTTTCTGCCGGTAAACCACTTACGGATATTATCATAGGAGAAAAATGATGTTGGAGAAACATACACTAATCATTACAGTCCTGAACAGCAGCGGTGTTTTGGCGCGGATTTCGGGATTGCTTTCTCAGCGGGGCTATAATATCGAGAGCGTTATCGGTGCGCCCACCGAAGACCCCAACATTTACAAAATCAGTCTGGTGGTTTCAGGAACCGAAGAGCACATTGAGCAGATTGTCAAGCAACTGAACAAGCTGATTGACACGATTCGCGTCACCGATATTTCCCATAAAGACAACTATATCGTCCGGGAATATATTATTTTAAAACTGGAGGTAAAGGAAAAAAACCGGAGCGATGTTTTTAATCTGGCACGGGTCTTCAAAGCCAATCTGATCGACGTGGCAATGGATAATGTCATCATGGAAATGGCTGGTACTCCGCGCAAGATTGACCGCTTTATTGAGATTGTCCGCACCTATGGCATTCAGGAATATATTCGCAGTGGTGAATTTGCCATGGCGGAATATCAAACACCTAAAAAAGGAGACAATAAAAATGGCGATTAAAATGTATTATGACAAGGATGCCGATCAGAATGTCCTGAAAGGCAAAACGATTGCGATTATTGGTTATGGCAGTCAGGGGCACGCCCAGGCGCAGAACCTGCGGGACAGCGGATATAAAGTCATCGTTGCTGATGTTGAAGGCAGTGATAATTATAAACTAGCCCTGAGTCATGGTTTTAAACCGATGTCTGCGGCTGAAGCCAGCGCTCAGGCGGACGTGATTCAGATTCTTGTTCCCGATGAACTGCAAAAACGGATTTATGCATCAGAAATTCGGCAGAACCTAACAGCCGGAAAAGCGTTGGTTTTCTCGCATGGGTTTAATATCCATTTTGGTCAGATAGTGCCTCCGAAAGATGTGGATGTCTATATGGTGGCACCGAAAGGTCCCGGTCACCTGGTCCGCCGTCAGTACGAAATCGGCGCCGGTGTACCGTCACTGATAGCGGTCTTTCAGGATGCCGGCGGCAAAGCCAAAGACCTGGCATTGGCGCATGCCTGCGGGATCGGCGCCGGTCGGGCGGGTATCATCGAGACAACTTTCCGGGAAGAAACGGAAACCGATCTGTTCGGTGAACAGGCGGTTTTGTGCGGTGGCATCACGGAATTGATCAAAGCCGGTTTTCAGACGCTGGTGGATGCCGGATATCAGCCGGAAATCGCCTACTTTGAATGCCTGCATGAGATGAAACTGATTGTTGATCTGTTCTACGAAGGCGGCATCGCCGGGATGTACTACTCGGTCAGTGATACGGCGGAATACGGCGGAATGACCCGCGGTCCGCGACTGATTAATGATGCTGTGAAAGCAGAGATGCAGACCATTCTCCGGGAGGTCCAGGACGGACGCTTTGCCAGAGAGTGGATTCTGGAAAATCAAGCCGGGCGACCGACCCATAACGCCCTGCGGCATGAGCACAGCGAACTGCTGCTGGAAAAAACCGGCAAACAGCTGCGTAAAATGATGCCCTGGCTGAAAAAAGGAAAATAAAATGGAAACCTCAACGGTAAAATTGTTCGATACGACGTTGCGGGATGGTTCCCAAAGCGAGAATATTTCCTTTTCGCTGGAGGATAAATTGCACATTGCCAAAAAGCTGGACGACTTCGGAATTCACTATATCGAAGGGGGCTGGCCGGGCTCCAATCCCAAGGATGTTCTCTTTTTTAAAAAAGTGAAAAACGAGTCATTCAGACAGGCGAGAATTGTAGCGTTCGGGTCAACCAAACACGCCCGGAATAAAGTCGCGGAAGACCCGAATATTTCTGCCCTGCTGGAGGCGGAAACGCCGGCGGTGTCCATCTTCGGTAAAACCTGGGTTTTCCATGTGGAAAAGGCATTACGGGTCACCAAAGCGCAGAATATAACGATGATCCGGGAGAGCGTCGCTTTTCTCAAAGCAAGGGGTAAAGAGGTGATTTTTGACGCCGAGCATTTTTTCGATGGCTATAAAGACGATGCCGATTATGCCCTGGAATGCCTCAGGGTTGCTGAGGCAGCTGGCGCCGATGTGCTGGTGCTTTGCGATACCAACGGTGGATCGCTGACCAATGAGATCGCCAGTATCGTCCAAGCGGTGAAAAAGGAGCTGCAAACACCACTCGGAATTCACGCCCATAACGATTCCGGACTGGCGGTGGCGAATACACTGGTGGCTGTTCAGAACGGCTGTGTCCATGTTCAGGGAACCATCAACGGCTACGGCGAGCGTTGCGGCAACGCCAATCTGTGCAGTGTAATTCCGAATCTGCAACTGAAAGCCGGCTATGCCTGTGTTCCGCCGCAAAATATCGCAAATCTGACGGCGCTTTCCCATTATGTCAGTGAAATCGCCAACCTGATCCATCCCCATAACGCACCCTTCGTTGGCAAGAGCGCATTCGCTCACAAAGGCGGGATTCACGTCAGCGCCGTAATGCGGGATTCCGCCAGTTACGAACATATCAAACCGGAAACCGTTGGCAACCGGCGCCGGGTGTTGATTTCCGACCTTTCCGGTAAAAGCAATATTCTTTTCAAAGCCGATGAACTGGGCGTCGATCTGGAATCCGACAAGGATCGGATTCCAGAAATTGTGCAACAACTGAAACAGCTGGAACATGAGGGCTACGAATTTGAAGCGGCGGAAGGCTCTCTGGAATTGCTGATAAAAAAACTGAAAGATGAGTATCGTAACTACTTTACCCTGCGCGGATTCCGGATTTTGATTGAAAAAAATGAGTCCGGGGAGATTCGTTCGGAAGCCACCGTCCGTATGCTGGTGAACAATCAGATGGAGCATACCGCCGCCGAAGGAGTCGGTCCGGTGAATGCCCTGGATAATGCGTTGCGGAAAGCGCTGACCAAGTTTTACCCGGAAATTGACGATATGCAGCTGTCGGATTACAAGGTTCGGGTCATCAATGCCCGGGCAGCTACCCTCGCCAGAGTGCGGGTGTTGATCGAATCCAGCGACGAAAAGAGAACCTGGAATACGGTGGGCGTCTCGGAGAATATCATTGAAGCCAGTTACCAGGCGCTGACCGACAGTTTTTCCTATTACTTAATGAAAATCCGTAACGGGAAGAGGGGCTGAGGAGTTACTATGGAAAAGCGAACCATTATTATTTTTGACACTACTTTGCGGGACGGCGAACAGAGCCCGGGCGCCTCTTTAACCACCGGTGAAAAACTCGTGGTGGCACACCAGCTGGCGCGCCTGGGAGTCGATGTCATCGAAGCCGGCTTTCCGATTGCTTCTGTGGGTGATTTTGAAGCCGTCAAGCTGGTGGCGCAAAACGTGCAGGGTCCGTCAATCTGCGGTCTGGCGCGGGCAAACGATGCGGATATCGACCGCTGCTGGGAGGCGGTGCAGTATTCCAAAAAGCCCCGGATTCATACCTTCATTGCCACGTCTAAAGTGCATCGCGAAAAGAAATTACAAAAAAGCAAGCAGGAGATCATCGATCTGGCGGTTCGAGCTGTGCAGCGGGCGAAGGGCTATTGTGAGGATGTGGAGTTTTCGCCGGAAGACGCCGCCCGTACCAGTCTGGATTATATGTGTGCTGTTGTCAAAGCCGCCATCGAAGCCGGCGCAACGACGATCAATATTCCCGATACCGTTGGTTATGCGGAACCCCGCGAATTCGGGGATCGGATTCGGTATCTTTTTAAAAAGGTGCCCGAAGCCGGGAAGGTGGTCATCAGCGTTCATTGCCATAATGATCTCGGCAATGCGGTTGCCAATTCACTGGCGGCGGTGGAGGCGGGCGCTACGCAGGTTGAGGGCTGCATCAACGGCATTGGTGAACGGGCGGGGAATGCATCTCTGGAAGAGATTATTATGAATCTGGTTACCCGGCGGGATTATTTTAATGTGGATGTCAATATCAACACCAAAGAGATATACCGGACGAGCCGGCTGGTTGCGAATCTCACCGGCATTGATGTTCAGCGCAATAAAGCAATTGTCGGCATCAATGCCTTTGCCCACGAGGCGGGTATTCACCAGCATGGTGTGCTGAAAAGCAAGCAGACCTACGAAATTATGACTCCCGACGATGTGGGCTGGACCGGTGAAAATTTGGTGATCGGTAAACACTCCGGCAAGCATGCCGTGGCGGCGCTGCTGCAAGAGGAAGGTTTTCAGCTGGACAGAGAGACTGTTGCGCAGATCACCGAACGGGTTAAGGACCTGGCGGATAAGGAAAAATTTGTCGAGCGGGACGATATTATCGCCATTGCCCGGGATGTGACCCACCAGCTGACCGAGGAGGAGCAGTTTGTCAAACTGGAGGAGTTTTCCGTTGTAACCGGTTCTAATATGACCCCCACCGCTTCGGTGAAATTACGGGTATACGATGAGGTGAAAATCGCCGCCGGTCTCGGTGACGGTCCGGTGGATGCGGTCAGCAACGCCATCTGGCAGTTGATTGATCCGTCGCTGAAGTTGCAGGACTATCATCTGAAAGCGATTACCGGCGGCACCGATGCGCTGGCGGATGTTTCGATAAAACTGAGCGATGAGAAAATGAATATATTTATCGCCAGGGCGGTGGACGAGGATGTTATTCGCGCCAGTGCGAGGGCGATTATCAAAGGGATCAATAAAGCCTTGAATTATCGGGAAAAGCTGCAGGCATAGGGATAAAGGAGAAATACATGGGCTCCACAATTACCGAGAAAATTTTAGCGGCGCATAGCGGTCGCAAACGGGTGACACCCGGCGAACTCATTAACGCTGAAATAGATGTCATCATGTGCCACGATGTGACGACCACGCCGGCGATCGATATGCTGGCGGAACGGGGCTTGAACCGGGTGGCGCACCCGGAGCGGGTCGTGGTCATACCGGACCATTTTGTCCCCAATAAGGATATTAAATCGGCGGAGATGGTGGCGAAAATCCGGCGTTGGGCAAATGAACAGAAGATTGAAAAATTTTATGAACTTGGACACCACGGTGTGTGTCATGCGCTTTTGCCGGAGCAGGGACATGTACGACCTGGTACGACAATTATCTGTGGTGACAGTCACACATCAACACACGGAGCGTTAGGCGCGTTCTCTACCGGAATCGGCAGTACCGACCTGGCTGCTGCGCTGGCTACCGGCAAACTCTGGTTCAAAGTGCCCGAGACGATCCTTTTCCGCCTGAGCGGGAAACTCGGGAAAGGTGTGTATGCCAAGGACGTGATTCTGGAAATTATCCGGCAGATCGGGGTGGACGGCGCGCTCTATAAAACCATGGAGTTCACCGGCGATCTGATCGATGAATTGTCGGTGGAAGCCCGGATGACGATTTGCAACATGGCAATCGAAGCCGGTGGCAAGTCGGGGATTATCAATCCCGATCAGAAGACAATTGATTATGTGGAAGCCCGCACCGCCGAACCTTTTAAAATATTCAGCAGCGATTCCGATGCGGAATACTGCCGGATTGTGGAGATTGATGTAACCAACCTGGAGCCGCTCGTTGCTTTTCCCCATCTGCCCAGCAATGGCAAGCCGGTTTCACAGGCTGGCGAAATTGCAGTAGACCAGGCTTATCTGGGCAGCTGTACCAACGGACGAATTGAAGATTTACGGGTGGCGGCGGAGATTCTGAAGAACCGGCAGGTGGCGAAAAACACCCGCATGATTGTAGTTCCCGCCACAAGCGACATCTGGAGACAGGCAAACCGGGAGGGCTTGCTGGATATTTTCATGGCTGCCGGTGCGGCGGTGTCCACGCCCACCTGCGGCGCCTGTCTGGGCGGGCATATGGGTGTTCTGGCAGCCGGAGAGCGCTGTATCAGCTCCACCAACCGCAATTTTGTCGGACGGATGGGCAGCCCGCAGTCGGAGGTGTATTTAGCCAGCCCGGCGACGGTTGCGGCATCAGCCATCGCAGGGAAAATCGCCGATCCGCGGAATTATATGCAGGAGAAATTATGAAAGGAAAAGCACATTGTTATCAGCGCGATCACATCAATACCGATGAGATTATTCCGGCGCGCTATCTGAATATGGATCGGGAAGCCGACTTGGCACAGCATGCCATGGAGGATATCGATCCGGAATTTATCAGTAAAGTCCAGCCGGGGGATTTTATTATTGCGGGCGAAGATTTCGGCTGCGGCAGTTCTCGTGAACATGCGGTCTGGGCGCTGCGAGGTGCCGGCATCCGGGCGGTAATTGCCGACACTTTCGCGCGGATTTTTTACCGCAATTGCATCAATAACGGTTTTCTGGCGATTGAATGTCCCGGAATCAGTCGGCAGGTGAAGAGTGGTGATGAGCTGGAATTAGACATTGAAAACGGGATTATTAAAAATGAAACGGAAGGCGGACAGTATACCTTTCCGCCGATTCCCGATTTTGTCCGGGAGCTGATTGACGCCGGCGGTTTACTCAATTATATAGCGGGAAGGACAGTGTAAATATGGAGAAAAGGATTGCGGTTTTGCCCGGTGACGGTATCGGACCGGAAGTAATGCAGGAGGCGTTGAAAATTCTGGATGCGGTTCAGAAAAAATACAGGGTCAGGTTCGAGTATAGGCATGGGTTGGTTGGTGGTGCCGCCTGGGACAATTATCAGAGTCATCTGCCGGAAGATACGCTGAAAATTTGCCGGGAGTCTGATGCCATCCTCTTCGGATCGGTGGGCGGACCGGTGCGGGAGCAGGACACCGACAGATGGCGCGGTGTGGAGGTTCATTCGCTGCTGGGTCTGCGCAAAGCCTTTGAGCTGTATGCCAACCTCCGTCCGGCAAAACTCTACCCCGCTCTGGCTTTTGCATCCCCGCTGCGTAGCGATATCAGTCAAAAGGGCTTTGACATTCTGGTGGTGCGGGAACTGACCGGGGGGATTTACTTTGGTCAGCCCAAGGGTCGCAAAGGTTTGGGCGATGAAGAAACCGCTTTCGACACCATGCTCTATTCCCGAGCGGAGATCCGACGGATTGCGAAGGTTGCCTTTGAGGTGGCGCAAAAACGGCGCCGCAAAGTAACCTCTGTTGATAAAGCCAATGTTCTGACGACCATGGTGTTTTGGCGGCAGGTGGTGGAGGAGACCGCCCGGGAGTATCCGGATGTGGAATACGAACCGATGTATGTGGATAACGCCGCCATGCAGCTGACGAAAAATCCACAGCAGTTTGATGTCATGCTCTGTGGCAATATGTTCGGCGATATTTTATCCGACGAAGCTGCGGCACTGACCGGGAGCATGGGCATGCTGCCCAGCGCCAGTCTCGGCGAGGGGAAATTCGGGATGTACGAACCGGGCGGCGGCTCGGCACCGGACATTGCCGGACAGGGTATCGCCAACCCCATTGCCCAGATTCTCAGCGCTGCCATGCTCTTGCGCTACTCCTTTGATATGGTTATTGCGGCTGAGGATGTTGAATGTGCCGTTGAAAAAGTTTTAAATAATGGATTCCGCACTTCCGATATCTGGCAGAAGAATTGCCGGAAGGTGGGTACGGCGGAAATGGGTGATCAGATTCTGAAGCAATTGGAATCCTGATTACGGAATAGATTGTATCGCCGCAAGGCGGATTTTACGAAATATAGTATCATGGCTGCCATCAGGTGGGAGGTCTGAATTGGAATATAGTGCTGTTGTAAATGCCTTTTATTCGAGATTTGCCAGGCGGATTGCCGGATTGAGAAATATCCTGAAAAGACCGTTTACGCTTACCGAGAAAATACTGTTTTCGCATTTGACTAATCCGGAGACGGTTGTGGGTATTCAAAGGTGGGAAAGCTACATCGATCTGAATCCCGACCGGGTTGCCATGCAGGACGCCACCGGGCAGATGGCGCTGTTGCAATTTATGAATTCCGGGCGGCAGAAGGTCAGTGTGCCCACGACGCTTCACTGCGATCACCTGATTTGCGCCGATTCCGGTGCGGAGGAGGATTTACGACAGGCACTTGCGGATAACGGTGAGGTTTATCGCTTTCTGGAAAACGCCGCGTCGAAATTCGGGATCGGTTTCTGGAAGCCGGGCAGCGGTATTATCCACCAGATTGTGCTGGAAAATTACGCTTTCCCCGGAGGCTTGCTGATTGGTACCGACTCCCATACACCCACCGCCGGCGGGCTGGGAATGCTCGGGGTCGGGGTTGGTGGTGCCGATGCGGTGGATGTGATGGCTGGGATGAGCTGGGAGCTGAAAATGCCCGGAATTATTGGCGTTGAGCTGACCGGAAAGTTGCATGGTTGGGCGTCGGCGAAGGATGTGATTCTGAAGCTGGCGGGTATCATCGGTACAAAGGGGGCAACAGATACCGTGATTGAGTATTTCGGCACCGGTGCGCAAAACATCTCCTGTACCGGCAAGGCGACGATCTGTAACATGGGTGCCGAACTGGGTGCCACCGCATCGGTCTTTCCCTATGATGACTACATGGGCGATTATCTGGTCTGCACCGGTCGTGAAAGCTTGATTACTGTGATTCCAAAGGTAACGCCGGAATTACGTGCCGATCCTGCCGTTTATGCAAATCCGGAACACTTTTATGACCGTGTGATCCGGTTTGATTTGGATACGCTGGAACCCTATATCAACGGACCATTTTCGCCGGATATTGCCGTGCCTTTGTCGGAATTCGCTGCTTACGTAGATAAAAACGGCTATCCCGCCCGCTTATCGGCAGGGCTGATCGGTTCCTGTACCAATTCCTCTTATGAAGACCTGACCCGGGCGGCGGAGATCGCGCGGCAGGCGAATCAGTTTAGGATTTCACCCAGAGCCGGGCTGGTGATAAATCCGGGGTCTGAGCAGGTCCGGCAGGTTTGTGACAGAACCGGTTCACTGGAGGAATTTCGGAGGTTGGGTGCAGTCCTGCTCGCCAATGCCTGCGGTCCCTGCATCGGACAGTGGCGGCGCCACCTACCACCGGAACAAGTCAATTCTATTATCACCAGCTTCAACCGGAATTTTGCGGGTCGCAATGACGGCAATCCCTATACCCATGCGTTCATTGCCTCGCCGGAGATCTTAATGGCGATGGTGCTGGCAGGCGATCTGCATTTCAATCCGTTGACCGATTTTCTGGAAAACGGGGAGGGGCAGAAAATACGGCTCGAACCGCCGGGAGGTGTCTCGTTGCCCGAAACAAAGATTTCCCGGGCTCCGGACCGGGATGGGAACTCCGGTGATCCAACGGTAACAATTAATATCAGAGCCGACTCGGAACGTCTGCAGCTGCTGCAACCTTTTCCCGAATGGGATGAAAAATCGTTTCGTGATCTGGAGCTGCTGATAAAGGTCCGGGGCAGATGTACCACCGATCATATCTCTCCGGCAGGGTCATGGCTGAAATACCGTGGACATCTTGACCGTATTTCCGACAATTTACTGGCAGGCGCCCGGAATGCGTTTTACCATGAAACCGGTAAGACACTGAACCGCTTTACCGGAATATTCCAGAAGATTGCCGATGTCGCCCGGAATTATCAGGCGCGGGGTCGCGGGATGGTTATCGTGGGAGATGAAAACTACGGTGAGGGCTCTTCCCGCGAACATGCGGCGATGGAGCCGCGTCATCTGGGCGTCGTAGTGGTCATTGCAAAATCTTTTGCCAGGATTCATGAAACCAATCTGAAAAAGCAGGGTATCCTGGCGGTGACATTTGAAAATCCCGCCGATTACGATTCCATTCGCGAAGATGATCATATGGATATCCGCGGTCTGGAAAATTTTTCACCGGGTTCTTCATTAAATCTGATTCTGAAACACCGGGACGGCAGCCGGCAGACCATCGGGCTCCGGCATAGCTACAACCGCCAACAGATTCAGTGGTTCAAAGCCGGCAGTGCCATGAATTTTATCCGCAAACAGAAAGGACAAAAGCGTGTCTGAACAGCGTATTATTCAACATGATGGTAAAATACAGACGCCCGCTTTTCCGGTCATTCCCTATATCGAGGGTGACGGCATCGGTGCCGAGATTACCCGCCCGACCCTGGAGGTTATTGACCATGCCGTTCGAAAAGCCTATACCGGTAAGCGGAAGATTCAGTGGATCGAGGTATTAGCCGGGGATAAAGCCTACCGGCAGACCGGTGAATGGCTGCCGGCGGACACCGTCACAGCGATTGAAAAGTATCTGGTGGCGCTGAAGGGTCCACTGGCGACGCCGGTGGGCGGCGGTATCCGCTCGCTGAATGTGGCGCTGCGCCGGCAACTCGATCTCTATGCCTGTGTCCGCCCAGTGCGTTGGTTTGAGGGAATTGAGGCACCGTTGAAAGAGCCGGAGCTTGTCGATCTGGTTATTTTTCGTGAAAACACGGAGGATCTCTACTGCGGAATCGAATTTAATCGGGGGGAGGCGGATACTGCCAGGATAGAACAATTTCTGATAAATGAATTACATGTTCACGCGATTCCCTTCCCCGGCGACAGCTCCTACGGCATTAAGCCGGTCTCGAAAAACACATCGGAGCGGCTGGTTCGGGCGGCAGTGCGGTATGCGATTAAGGAGCAGCGCCCGGCAGTGACACTGGTGCATAAAGGCAATATTATGAAATTCACCGAAGGGGCGTTCCGAAACTGGGGCTTTAAACTGATCGAAAAAGAATTTCCGAAGGAGTGTTATTTTGAGAAAAATACTGTTCAGTCACCGGATCATGGAAAAATCTGTATCAGGGACCGGATCGCGGATGCCTTTTTTCAGAATTTACTGCTCTATCCGAGCCGGCATTCCATCGTCGCAACCCTGAACCTGAACGGCGATTACATTTCCGATCTGGCAGCGGCGATGGTAGGCGGTATCGGCATTGCGCCGGGCGCCAATGTTCATTTTGAAACCGGACGGGCAATTTTTGAAGCAACCCACGGGACGGCACCGGATATAGCCGGTCAGGATAAAGCCAACCCGACCTCTCTGATTCTGTCCGGCAAAATGCTGCTCGAGCATATCGGCTGGCGGGAAGCAGCGGTGTTGATTCAGCAGGCGGTGGAGAGTGTATTTCGGGAAAAGACCGGAACCGCGGATCTGTTTGCGCGAACTCCCGGTGCCCGGGTAGTGGGTACGGCGGAATTTGCGGAGCGCTTGCAGATTGCCATGAACAGCTTTCCCTGATACCAAGATAGATTGGAGGTTATCATGCAAAATCAAAAAATGTTACAGACGATTTGTACCAAAATGAAAAACGCCTGTCAGATTGATCCACGGCTTTTTGATGAATATAATGTCAAACGGGGTCTGCGCAACCGGGATCACACCGGTGTACTGGTGGGCTTGACCAATATCGGGGATGTGGTGGGATATCGCTATGAACATGAACAGATTGTGCCCTGTGAGGGCAATCTGTTTTACAGGGGCTATCCGTTGAATCAGCTGGTAGCGGGCTTTCAGAATGATAAACGCCACGGGTTTGAGGAGATTTGCTACCTGCTGCTGGCAGGAGAATTGCCCGATTGGGAGGAGTTGCGTTATTTTTCCAATTACCTGGCAGAGCTGCGGGAGCTGCCGGAAAATTTTACCCATAGTACCATTTTGACAATGGTGGGACAGGATTTGATGAATATGGTCGCCCGGGCGGTGCTGGTGCTCTACACCATTGATCAGAATCCCGAAGACCGCAGCGAGGAAAACCTTGTCCGGCAATCCCTGAGCCTGCTGGCGAAATTTCCCACAATTGTCGCCTATTCCTACAATGCCTATCGCCATGATTTTCAGCGCAAAACACTGTCAATCCGCCATCCGCGCCGGGACCTGAGTACGGCGGAGAATTTTTTGTATATGTTGAAGGGGGAACGTTATACCCGGCTTGAAGCGGACCTGCTGGACCTGGCACTGGTCACCCACGCCGAGCACGGCGGCGGCAACAATTCCACCTTCACGCTGCGGGTTACCAGTTCGTCGGGTACCGACACCTATGCGGCGATTGCGGCGGCGATTGGTTCCCTGAAAGGTCCCTACCACGGCGGCGCCAACCTGAAAGTGATGCAGATGATGGAGGATATCAAAGCTAATGTCTCCGACTGGCAAAGTAAGGATGAGGTTGCCCGCTATCTGCTGGGCATTCTGAAAAAGGAGTTCGGCGACGGCACGGGCAAAATTTACGGCGTCGGACATGCTGTCTATACCCTCTCCGATCCCCGGGCGAAAATCCTGAAGGAAAAAGCCGCCGAACTGGCGGATGAGAAAAACCGCACGGAAGAGCTGCGGCTCTATAATCTGGTGGAGGAGCTGGCACCGGAGGTCTTTGCCGATTTTAAGGGGCGCCAGCGACAAAAAATCGTCTGCGCCAATGTGGATTTTTACTCCGGTTTTGTCTATTCCTGTATCGGTATTCCCCGGGAACTCTATACACCGATATTCGCCATGGGACGCCTTGCCGGCTGGTGCACCCACCGATTGGAGGAACTCAATCACAAATCCCGCCGGATCATCCGTCCCGCCTATAAAAATGTGACCATGCCGCGGGATTATGTCCCGCTGTCAGCCCGGGAATGAGGATTTGTCGCGGGATTCTCTGCGTGCAGCTTTTCCCAGACTTTTTCCAGTAAAAATGTGGAAAACATGTCGGCATGATAGAGCAGAAATTCACGTTCGCCCCCTGAATAGCCGTATTTTGCCCTGTTGCAATCCACAATCAGCGCTTTGTTTTCGCCATGGAGTCCCAAACCGTTTCTGATGGCAAGTCCGGCGCTGAAATGGAAGTCAAACATCAAATCCTTACTGCTCATTTTGCGCACCCTGGCGATATCCCTATCGGGCATGTGCCGAATGATCCAATCAACGGCTTCATTGACCGTCGCCGGCAATTTTTCTTCGTCGTGTGAATTCATAGAATCCATTTTGCTCGTTTATTGATTGTTCTTTCCTTTGTCCAATTTGCGGAGATTGGCAACCCGCTTCTTCAACAATTTTTGAACACCGAAGTTATCATCATAAAGTCTCCCTTTTGTCAAAGATTTAATACGAAAAAATCATCTGTAACACTCATCATTATCCGGTTTTTACCAGAATGGAATGATTAATGTTCCGTGGAAGATTACCGCAGAAAGGTGCAAGTCATAGCAACTTTTCCGGAAAGAATCCAAAATAAGACGGCAAGACAATTTTTATAACGGATAGCAAAGTGAAAGAATCGGGCTTTAATTTCTGTGAAACACGATCAGTCCGGCGATGCCGTGAAACATCACGATTGAAGTAATGCTGAACAGCATCCAGTTGTCACCGATGCTGTGACCGTTGACGACGACATCGGACAGGCGGCTGATCAGGAAGATGACAATAATGGTCAGCGCCAGCGACAGATTGCCGGCTTTATAAAAAAGCTGCAGCTCCCGCTCGTCCGGTTTGTTGCCCTTATATAAACGGGTAACGACTGGCAGCAGGGCAAACAGGGCAAAACTTACAAAACCGACCTGCCCGAACAGCAGGATACAGAGAATACAGATCAAGCCCACAATACTCTCAAACCAAAATCTGACAATCATTTAATCCTCCTCTAAAAAAAATAAATCTTCAACCTGACATCCAAACAGCTGCGCCATCTTCAGCGCCAGTTTAACCGACGGATTGAACTTGCCGTTTTCAATGGCGTGAACCGTCTGCCGGGATACCCCCAACTCCTCCGCCAGCTTCTCCTGAGTGATCTGTTCATGATCAAACCGAAAGCGTTTCAGATTGTTCTTCAAATTCATCACTTACTCCAATTGTCGTTCAAAATGTAATGTATTATAAACATTATGTCAACAATTAATTACACTCTCAGAACAATTTTTTCCCCAATTGGGTTTCCTTTGTATTTTTTAATTGACATAATGAAAAAATTGACCTACTTTTCAAACCGTTAAAATTGAGTTGGAAATGAACTGGAACTCACATATGCATCATCATAATTCCCGTCGAGGAACCGGGATGAGATAGTGTGATTTTACAGGCAGTTGATGTTCACCCGGTTCCGCAAAGAGCCGGGTTTTTTTATTATGAAAGGAAAGCCATGTTAACACTTGCAATTCAAAAATCCGGGCGGCTCAACGAAAAGACCGTGCGGTTGTTGCGGGAGTGTGGGATCGAATTTGAAAACGGTGGCAGCACGAAACTGAAATCAAAGGCAGGCAATTTCCCGATGCAGATTCTCTACCTGCGGGATGACGATATTCCGGAATGCGTCGCCGATGGCATTGCCGATGCCGGAATTGTCGGTGAAAATGTCTACCTGGAAAAGAGACGCCCTCTGCGAATTATCGAATATCTGGGATTTGCCCGCTGCCGGCTGTCCCTTGCGGTTCCGAAAGACCGTGATTACCGCGGTTCGGGAGATCTGGAGGGTCTGAATATCGCCACATCCTATCCCAATATTCTGAGAGATTATTTGAAAAAAAATCGAATCAATGCCACCATTCATGAGATTAGCGGTTCGGCGGAGATTGCGCCGGGGATTGGGCTGGCGGATGCTATTTTCGACATTGTCAGTACCGGCAGTACGCTGCTGTCCAATGGTCTGCGGGAGGTGGAAACGGTTCTCAGGTCGGAAGCTGTTCTGGTCGCCGGCAAGAAATTGAGTTCCATAAATCAACAGCTGTTGGATAAATTGGTCTTCCGAATGCGCGCCGTGCAGCTGGCAGGGAATCGTAAATATATTCTGTTGAACGCTCCGAACGAGCAGATTGAGGCAATTTGCGAGCTGCTGCCGGGCATGAAAAGTCCGACGATTATGCCCCTGTCCACAGCCGGCTGGAGCTCCATCCATTCGGTGATCGCCGAAGATGAATTCTGGGAAAAGATCGAAGCCCTGAAAGCCGCCGGGGCGCAGGGGATTCTCGTGATTCCCATTGAAAAAATGATTGTATAGAGGAATACATGCAGATATATGAATATCCAAATCGGGATCAATGGCGGGCACTCCTGCAGCGACCGGTAACGGCGGCGGAGATTGCCGAAGACCAGGTGCTGCAGATTTTAGTAGCCGTACGTAATAAGGGCGATGCCGCATTGCGGGAATTCAGCCGGAAATTTGATTGTGTTGATGTAAGAGAATTATCTGTTTCAGAAGCGGAAATTGCCGTTGCTGAAGCGAATGTCTCTCCCAAACTGAAAGCCGCGATTCGTTTGGCGATTGATAATATCACGAAATTTCATGTCCCGCAGCTACATTCAGAAGCGATTATCGAAACCAGTCCCGGGGTCAGGTGCTGGCGCCGGTGCGTGCCCATCGAGAGGGTCGGGCTCTATGTTCCCGGCGGGACAGCACCGCTCTTTTCCACCGTCCTGATGCTTGCGATTCCGGCGAAAATCGCCGGCTGCCGGGAGATTGTATTATGCTCACCCCCGCAAAAAGATAGCAGTCTCAATCCATTGATACTCTATACCGCGAAAGTAACCGGAGTTGACCGGATTTTCAGAGTTGGTGGCGCCCAAGCCATTGCAGCCATGGCATACGGTACGGAAAGCGTCCCGCAAGTGGACAAAATTTTTGGTCCCGGCAATTCCTGGGTGACACTGGCAAAGCAGCTGGTCAGCCGGGCAGGTGTGGCGATTGATATGCCTGCGGGTCCGTCGGAAATCGCCGTCGTTGCCGATGCAAGCGCCAAGCCCGAATTTGTGGCGATTGATCTGCTGTCTCAGGCGGAGCATGGTGCCGACAGTCAGGTCATGCTGATAACCAACAGCCTGACAGTCGCGCAGAATGTTGAAAGTAATATAAATGAGCTGCTACCCTCACTGCCGCGCAGGGACATTGCAGAGCAGGCACTGGCAAACAGCCGGGCGATCGTGCTTGGAAATCCGGCTGAGATGATAGAATTTGCCAACGCCTATGCGCCGGAGCATCTGATCATTATGACGGAAAATGCGGTGGCGCTCAGTGAAAAAGTGACCAATGCCGGTAGTGTCTTCATCGGTGCCTTTACCCCGGAAGCGGCGGGGGATTATGCCTCTGGAACAAATCACACCCTGCCGACTTATGGCTATGCCCGCAACATGAGTGGTGTTTCGGTGGATAGTTTTGTAAAGAAAATAACGTTCCAGACCCTGACCGAAAACGGTTTGCGCGGCATTGGTCCGGCGATTGAATGCATGGCGACGGCGGAAGGTCTGGACGCGCACGGAAAAGCAGTGTCAATGCGGTTGGCGGCGCTGACAAAGGGAGCGGAGAATGAGTGAGATTCAGGATTTGGTGCGCGCCAACATCCGGCGCTTGAATCCCTATTCCTGTGCCCGGGGTGAGTACCGGGGCAACACGGGCATATTTCTGGATGCCAACGAGAACTCCTTTGGTTCGGTTCTGAAGAGCGGTCTGAACCGTTATCCCGATCCCCGCCAACGGGAACTGAAAGCCCGGGTTGCCTCGGTCAAAGGTACAGCGATTGAACAGACATTTCTGGGTAATGGCAGCGATGAGGTTATTGACCTGCTGATCCGAATTTTTTGTGAGCCGAATCAGGACAAAATCATGCTTTTACCACCTACTTACGGAATGTACCGGGTTGCCGCAGATATCAATAACGTACCGGTTGCGGAGGTGCCGTTAACCGCCGGTTTTCAGTTGGATTTGGACAGGATTTTCGCGCAGACTGACGGTGTTAAACTCCTGTTTATCTGCTCGCCGAATAATCCCAGCGGTAACCTTATCCGGGCTAACGATATCAGCAACGTACTGGATAATTTCAAGGGGCTGGTGGTTCTCGATGAAGCCTATATGGATTTTGCGCCCGGGCAGAGCTGGCTGCCGCGACTGAATCAACACCGCAAGCTGGTGATTATGCAGACTTTTTCCAAAGCTTGGGGACTGGCGGGTGTGCGGCTGGGGATGGCGTTCGCTGATCCGGAGATCATTGAATTGCTGACGAAAATTAAATACCCCTACAATGTCAGCGGCTCGACGCAGCAGCTGGCACTGGAAGCTCTGTCCCATATCGAGAAAAAGGACAAATTCGTGGAACAGATTCTTGCAGAACGCAGGAAATTAATTGATAATCTGAATACACTTAAGATTGTCGAAACCGTATATCCCAGTGATGCCAATTTCCTGCTGGTGAAATTCCGACAAACCCGAAAAGTATTTGACTACCTGATTAAACGCCGGATCATTGTCCGTGACCGCTCAATGGTGATACAATGTGATAACTGTTTACGCATTACCGTCGGAAAACCGGAAGAGAATAGGACTTTAATCAAAACATTGGAGCAATTCGTCGCAGAGCATACAGAGACCGCCGGGAAATAAACACTCATACAACTCTGTGTTCTCCCTATCTCTGTGGTAAAAGAAGGATAAGTAAATGAAGAGAGTACTTTTTATTGATCGTGACGGAACGCTGATTCTGGAGCCGCCGGATCAGCAGGTGGATTCGCTGGAAAAGCTGGAATTTTTCCCCGGCGTGATTACGGGGTTGGGAAAAATCGCCCGGCTGCTGGATTTTGAGCTGGTGATGGTCAGCAATCAGGATGGATTGGGAACGGTCTCCTTTCCGGAGGATGATTTCTGGTCTGTGCAGAACAAAATGATGGCTACTTTTCGGAACGAGGGAATCGTGTTCAGCGATGTGCTGATTGATCGCAGCCTGCCGAAAGATAACGCTCCGACACGCAAGCCCCGCACCGGACTGCTGACGAAGTATATGGTGGGCAATTACGATCTGGCGAATTCCTACGTCATCGGTGACCGCGAAACAGACCTTCAGCTGGCGGAAAATCTGGGTGCCAAATCTATCTATCTTGGGCATAAAAAGGACATAAAAGCGGACTTTATTGCCGGCGATTGGGAAGAGATTTTTCGCTATCTGGCGTTTCCCATACGGGTCGTTACAATTGACCGCAAAACCACCGAAACCACCATTCAGCTGCAACTGACTCTGGATGGTGACGGGCAGACGCAGATCGATACGGGCATCGGATTTCTGGATCACATGCTGACTTTGCTGGTAAAACATGCCGGCTGTAACATGCAGCTGCAGGCGAAAGGCGATCTGCAGGTGGATGAACATCATACCGTTGAAGATGTCGCCTTGGTCTGCGGTGAGGCGTTCAGCCAGGCGCTGGGCGATAAAACCGGGATTGAGCGATACGGCTTCCTGCTGCCCATGGATGAGTCCCTGGCGCAGGTGGCAATCGATTTTTCCGGACGCGGTCAGCTGGTCTGGCATGCCAAATTTCACCGGGAATATATCGGCAAAATGCCCACGGAGCTGTTTTACCACTTTTTCAAATCCTTTGCCGATACAGCCCGATGTGCCCTGAATATCAAAGCCGAGGGCGAAAATGAGCATCATAAGATCGAGGCGGTCTTTAAGGCGGTGGGACGGGCGATCCGTATGGCAATTCGCCGGGATGATCGTAATTGTGGCGTTCCAAGTACAAAGGGCGTTTTATGAATGTTGCGATTATCAAATACAACGCCGGTAATATTCACTCGGTGCGTCTGGCGCTGCGGCGCCTGGGAGTCACGCCGAGGGTGACCGATGATGTTCAGGCGCTGAAATCCGCCGATAAGGTCATCTTTCCCGGTGTGGGTGAAGCGTCCTCGGCGATGAGTTATATTCTTGACAGAGGAATCGCCGATCTGCTCCCGCATCTGACCCAACCGGTCCTGGGAATTTGTCTCGGCTTGCAGCTGATGTGCCGTAAATCAGAAGAAAATGCGAGCCGCTGTCTGGGAATCTTCAACACCGCGGTGCGGCGTTTCCCGGCGAAAGACAAAGTACCGCACATGGGCTGGAACCGAATCCGTAATCTCAGAGGTGACCTTTTTAGAAATGTGTCCGCTGGAGCCTTTGTCTATTTTGTACACAGTTACTATGCCGAGCCTGATCCGTTGACTATTGCGACGACGGACTATATCCTGCCCTTCAGTGCGGCGATGCAACGGGATAATTTTTACGCGGTTCAGTTTCATCCGGAAAAAAGCGGGACGGTGGGTGAACAGATATTGAGGAATTTTTTAGCCTTATGATTACGATTATCCCGGCAATTGACATTATCAATGGAAAATGTGTCCGTCTGACCAAGGGTGAATTTGATACGCAAAAGGTCTACGATCAGAATCCACTGGAGGTTGCCAAACGTTTCGAGGATTTCGGTGTCCAACGCCTGCATCTCGTGGATCTGGATGGCGCCCGGGCGCGCCGGATAATCAACTGGAAAGTACTTGAAGCGATTGCCGGAAAAACTGGGTTGGTTGTTGATTTCGGCGGTGGTGTTCAGTCGGATGAGGACCTGCGGGTCGCTTTTGAGTCCGGTGCGGCGATGATTACCGCCGGCAGCATTGCGGTAAAAGAGCCTGAAAGGGTGCAGGATTGGCTGAAGCGTTACGGAGCGCCGAAAATTATCCTGGGCGCCGATGTAAAACAGGACAAAATCGCCGTGCACGGCTGGCAGGAGAAATCGGACTGTGATCTGTTCCAGTTTTTGGAGGATTATCTCGGGATGGGAATTACCCAGACCATCTGCACCGATGTCGAGAGGGATGGAATGCTGGCGGGTCCCGCTTTCGAATTGTATGGTGAAATAAAAAACATCTTTCCCGGTTTGCAGCTGATTGCCAGCGGAGGAATCGGCACCATTGACGATATTATTCGTTTGACGGCTGACGGTATTGACGGGGTTATCATCGGTAAAGCCATTTACGAAGGGCGGATTCAATTGGCACAACTGAAGGAATTTTTATGGTAGCAAAACGAATTATTCCCTGTCTGGATGTCCGGGATGGGCGGACGGTGAAGGGAGTCAATTTCGTCAATATTCGTGAAGCCGGTGATCCGGTGGAGTTGGGTGCCGCCTATGCCAGCCAGGGCGCCGATGAGCTGGTGTATCTGGATATCACGGCGTCGGTGGAAAAACGCGGTACCTTTGTCGGGCTGGTGGAGCGGGTAGCACAGAACCTTAATATCCCTTTCACGGTGGGTGGGGGGATTCGCAAAGAGGAGGATGTCGCTCGACTGCTGGCAGCCGGTGCCGACAAAATTTCCGTCAATACAGCGGCGGTGAATCACCCCGATCTGGTAGAGATTTTAGCCAGACGTTTCGGCAGTCAGTGTGTGGTGGTGGCGATTGATACCAAACGCACACCGGAGGGTGATCTGGTCTACATTCACGGCGGACGCACACCTACCAAGCGCCGCACGCAGGACTGGGCTCGGGAAGTGGTGGACCGCGGCGCCGGTGAGATTTTGCTGACATCCATGGACCATGACGGTACGAAGAACGGCTTTGCGCTGGAAATTACCCGGGAACTGGCGGAGAGTCTGCCGATTCCGGTGATTGCTTCGGGAGGTGCCGGCAGCAAAGAGCATTTTGTTGAGGTGTTTACAACCGGCAAAGCCGATGCGGCGCTGGCGGCGAGTGTCTTTCACTTCGGAAAAATTCCGATCCCGGAGTTGAAGCGGTATTTACAAGCAAATCAAATCGAGGTGCGCTTATGAAAATTGATTTTGACAAAGGGCTCGTTCCGGCAATAGTGCAGGACAGCGTAACAAAAACAGTCCTGATGCTGGGCTATATGAATAAAGAAGCCTATGAGAAGACATTGGATACCGGTAAAGTGACCTTTTTCAGCCGTTCCCGTCAGAAACTCTGGACCAAGGGTGAGACCTCAGGCAATTTTTTACTGCTGAAGGAGATTCTGGTGGACTGTGACGGCGATACACTGCTGGTGAAAGCGCAGCCCACCGGACCGGTCTGCCACACCGGCACCGACACCTGTTTTAATGAACAGAACGGTGATGTCCGGGATTTTCTCTATCGGCTGGAGGCGGTTATCGCCGACCGCAAGGCGAATCCGCAGCCCGGCTCATATACGAACAAACTTCTGGATGCCGGCATTCGCCGGATTGCCCAGAAAGTGGGTGAAGAAGCGACAGAGTTGGTTATTGACGCCGTTGCCGGTGATCATCTTCAACTAAAGGAGGAGATCGCCGATCTGATGTATCACCTGTTGGTGCTCCTGGCTGAAAAGGGGATTTCGCTGGCGGAAATTATGGCGGTGCTGGAAAAACGGCACCGGTGATTGTTTAAAAGCTAAAATCTTTCAGGGGCCCTAACCGATGGTTTTCGGGCGACTTTGCTCCACTGCCCGAAAAACCCGTAAAAAGTTACCGCTCCAGATTTTCTGAATATCCTTTTTCGGATAGCCGCGGCGTAACAGCTCTTTGGTGATGTTTGGCATCTGACTGACGTCCTGCAGGTCTGCCAGTTCGCCGCCGCCGTCGAAATCGGTACCGATACCGACATAATCAATCCCAATGAGACTGACGATGTGGTCAATGTGATCTACCAGATCGCTGACGGTTGCCAATTTCAGGGGATACTGTTTCCGAATGGCGTAATATTCCCGCCGAACCGCATTCTTTTCTTCTTCGGTCATCTGTTCATAATTTGGATATTTTGTATCCAGCGCTTGCAGGGCGGCTTCCCGTTCGGGGTTGGGTTCGGGGGTTTTGACATATTCGGTATAGACAGCCAGCTGAATAACGCCGCCGTTTTCCGCCAGCGCCAGCAACATGTCGTCGCTGAGGTTGCGGGGGTTGTCACAGATCGCCCGGGCGCAGGAGTGAGACACAATTACGGGAGCAGTGGTGATTTCCAGGACATCGTAGAAGCTCTCGTCGGAAACGTGCGACAGATCGACCATCATGCCCAGGCGGTTCATCTCCCTGACGACCCTTTTTCCAAATTCGCTGAGACCGTGATGCTCGGTTGTATCGTTGGATGAATCGCAGATATCGTTATTTTTGGTATGGCAGAGTGTCATATAGCGGGCGCCGAGATTGTAGTAGTGTTCGATTTCCCTGAGGTCCAGTCCGATGGCGTAGCCGTTTTCGATGCCGATATAGATTGCGTGTTTACCGGCTTTGGTAATTCGCCCGGCGTCGTCAGCAGTGAGCGCCAGTTCTGCCCGGTCACTGTTTTTTGCGACGGCATCGTGAATGGCTTGAATGGTACGATTGACCTTTTCTCGGGCTTGATGATAGCCTTCCGGTGTCCGCGGTCCCTGTCCGATCCAGGCGGCAAAGAAAATTGCATCGAGCCCGCCTTTTTGCATTCGTGGCAGATCGACTTTCCCGCCCCAGGAGCTGTCGGCGAGATTCTGTCCGATATCGGCATTCCAGCGTACCATATCGATTGGAGTGTCGGTGTGGGAATCGAGAGTCAGTAATTCCTGGTGAATCCGCCCGGCGCGCTGATCAAAACTGGATGAAGGATTGCAACTGCCTATTAAAACCAACAAGATAAATAGCCCAATTATTCTGCGTGTATTCATTACAAAACTCCTAACGGGGTTAAAGTTAATGAGAAATTCCAAAATAGGCAGGAAAAAGTTCTTTAAAAACCTTTTTTCGGGTATCATTCAGGATGGTAAAGACATGTAAACCAATTAATCCGGGAGCAGTGATTTAACCCATTCCCGTTGCACCCACAGGGCACAGCCGCCTCCGGATTCATCCAGTTTATCCCGGTTTTCCCGGATGGTTTCCAAAAATCGGGATTTGAGCGCATCCTTCAGCGGCAGTTCGCGTAAATTGGTATCCGAATAGGGAGCGAAAGGGCAGGGTTCCAAACTGCCATCAGGCGCGACATGAACGAAACCGCGTCCCGATGACAGACAGCCGCCGAACTCGGCTTCATCTCCGGGAAAGGCTATGAACAGCGCCGGATATTTTAAACGGAATGTTTCCATTAAGTTACCGACACTGCGGGATTGTTCGGGGGTCAATTCCATGTCTGCGGTACCCTCTTGAACGGGAATATAATCAATAAAGAAAAAGAGTTTGGCGCCGAGCTTAACGACCGAGGCAATAAAATCGGGATCGGTGAGGGTTGTGAAGGTATCCCGGGTCATGGTGAAGGAGATTCCGAAGAAAATGCCGGTTTTATTAATCCGCTTGATAGTGCGTGCCAGATAATCGTGAACACCGGCGCCGCGGCGGATATCGGTATCGCGGCGCTGACCTTCCAGGCTGATGACCGGCAGTACGTTCTTCTGTCTTTTAAATCTGGCAATCGTTACCGGGTTGAGCAGCATACCGTTGGTAAAAACCGGAAATATGATGTCCGGAAACCGGGCGGTTATGTCAAACAGGTCGGTCCGAATCAGCGGTTCACCGCCGGCGAGAAGGATAATGGAAACCCCCAACTCGCGGGCTTCGCCGATTACCCGAGTTAGTTTTTCACCGGTCATTTCAGAGCGCTGTTGCCGCTTCTGAGCCAGTGCATAGCAGCCTTTGCATTTGAGATTGCAGCGATTGGTGATACTGATAATCATAAACGGCGGAACATGGACACCCTTCTTTTCACAATCAAGACGGCGCTTTTCAGCTTGGCGTTGCCAGTAAAAACTTTTCAGGATAAAAAGAGCCAGGGACGGTCTGTGCAGACTGATTTTCAGAGCGTCAGTGACAAGTTGACGGATTCCCCTGTTCATCAAGGTGATATAGTCTGTATTTTCCCGCATTTCTACTTCCAATTCTAAAATTTGAAAATATGAGACTCAGATTAATCAGAAAGTGGATAGTTGTCACGAAATTTGTTAATATTACAAAAATGTGATGTTTAACAAAAGCCCGGAGAATTATTTTTATGAAAAAATTAAATAATCCCTTTATCGCCCTGAAGGGCTATAACTGTTTCGTCTGCGCGCCGCATAATCCGATCGGTCTGCATCTCGATTTTTACCTCGACGGGGAGACAATTCGGACGAATTGGCAACCGGAAGGTCCGTATCAGGGCTATCCCAATATCCTGCACGGGGGTATTCAGGCGACGCTGCTGGATGAGGTCGCCAGCTGGGCGGTCTATGTGATCGGGGGAACCGGTGGAGTTACGGCGCGTATTGAAGTAAAATACCTCAAGCCGGTTCTGATTGACAAGGGCAGCGTTACATTGGCGGCGGAAATTGTTGAACGAAAAAAGCGAATTATGACTGTACAAGCCAGTCTGTTTGATGGCGGGGGTGTGCTTTGTACCGAGGCAGTGGTGGACTGTTTTGTCTATCCGGAAGAGGTAGCGCGAAAAAAGATGCACTATCCGGGCAGAGCGGCATTTTTAACCTGAATAATTCACAGCTGAGCAGGCAGTTAGGTTCATTGAAAATCAGCCCCCGGGGGAGGGCTGATTTTCCTTTGTGTGGGTTTGTAAGTACTGGGAGGGAAATCAGATTTTTCAATTCACAGCTGCACTTACTGTTAGTAGGACGCAGGTGGTGCCGGAAAAGTTTCATTTTTACAGAAGCGGAATTTATCAGCGGAACTAACCGCGTTTTTTCAGGGTGAGATAATCCAAATAGTATAGAATTTTTACCGAAAGGCTGTTAACCTGAGGTGATGCAATGGTATCGTGGAGATTTTGGGAAAAGGTTTTTTGCACCGAATCGTTCTCGTCGTCAATACTCTTCTTATAGATCAACAATAGTTCGCTGCCGGGCGCAAAATTCCAGGTGAAGACCATATCAATGTTAAAGGCATTGTAATTGATATCATGGTTTTCGGTATAATTGTTCAGCGCTTCCACATATCCGTTGGTCCGCAGCATGTAGTAATCAGCATAATCAGCTTTGGACCAGTAGTGGCGCAGACGGAAATCCAGTGCCATTTTACTGGTGAAGAGGTATTCGAGATCGACGATCGTTTCAAGGGTCTTGACCTGGCGGCGACCGAAATAGACCCGGCTCTCGTCGTCTTCGTGAGCCACATAACCGATTTCGTTATATCGGTTATTGTAGTAAAATTCGAAATCGAGATTGAATTTGGTGCTGAACTGAAACTGCGGTTCCAGAGAGAGCCAGTAAGAAAACCGGTCGAAGGGGTCGTTGTAGTATTTGTTAAAGCCGCCGAAAAGTGCGACTGCGAAGAGTTTTTTTGTGTCGGTCTGAATGCCGCCGCAGTTGTGAAAGAGCGGCGGCGTACGAAAAAAGCGACCGGCGACGCGGGGTTCAAAGTAGTTCCGGAATTCCATTGGTTGCCACTGCGCGTGCATTTGGGCGTACCAGTGATTGATGAAATTAGTCTTAATACTGTAATCGAGGGTGTAGCCACAGAAATGCCGCGGCGCGTACAGGGAGTTGTGGGAAACAGAGAGCTGATGGTACATTTCCAGAAATATTCCGAAGGGTTTGAAAATGTTGTATTCGATGGATGCCCAGTGCTTGAAGCTGTTGTTCTGTTGAATGTAGCCGAGGTCGTTGGGGTCGTATTGATCACTCATTACAGACATCTGGTAATTGTATTGCAAATTGCCGGACACTTTTCCGAAATAGATATCATTTTTAAAGCCTTTGTCAAAAGTGGTGTCGGCGTCGTATTTCTGGCTGACGGCGATCTGACTCCAGAGGTTATAGCGGTTGTCTTTGTCCGCCAGGCGAAATTCCGTACCGGTGACGTTGGCGGTATATTTTGCGCGCCGAACGTTGGTGTTAATCAGGCTGGCGTAGGAATATTTGCGGAAGGTCTGATCCAGAACAAGGATGTTGTAGTTGGTAAAAGGCTGGGTGACATATTTTCGTTCGGCGCCGGTAACGGTATCTTTAATCGTGGCACTGGTTTTAGCGGTCATGGCATTAAATGCGCCGATTCCCAGTCCATGCTGATTCCGTCCGGAGACCTTCGTGGCGTTGATCAGTTGGGTTTCGGGAGGATTCCGGACGACTTTCTCATTGGCAGTGAGATTATTTTCAATGTTGGTATAAAAAACCGGTTGATCGCCGATTCGGCGGGAATAGAAGATATCGGCTTTTTGAAACAGCTCGGTACCCTCGATAAAAAACTGGCGGTTTTCATCATACTGAATTTCATAGGGGGTCAGATTCAGTTCCCGGTCGTCGGACTGGACATGACCGAAATCGGGGATGAGGGTCAGGTCCAGAGTATAGCTTTCGCTGATGCCGTATTTCATATCGAGACCGCTGTTATAGGAATAGCCCCATTGGTCGGCGGTGTTATTTTCGAGATAGCCGGACAGGTAGGGCACAAACGAAAGCCGCAACGGCGGGTGCAGGTTTTCCAAACCCTGCAGCTCACCCATGTGGTGGTACCATTCGTCGCTTTCACGGTCAATAAAACTCCAGGAGGACCATTCGTTGTAGCGTTTGATATGGCGCAGAACATTAAAACCCCAGTTTTGAACCGGCTTATCGGAAAATCGGATTGCCGAGTAGGGAATCCGCATCTCGACCGACCAGCTTTTTGCATTGATCTGGGTTTCACTGTCCCACACGGCGTTCCATTTATCGTCCTGGCGGTTGGCGGAGATCAGGATATCGGTTTGAGCGCCCGAGACCGCAACCATGAACAGGTAGCCACTCAGGTGGTCGTTATAAGGGCTGAGATAGACGGCGAAGAGGTCTGTATTGACGCCATCGCCGCTGTCGCGTTTGCCCAGTGACTGGGTAATACTGTCGGGATTGTCATAGAGCAATGCACCGATATAGAGCGCATCATCATCATAGCCGACATGGACTTTGACCGGGTGTGATCCGGGTCGGTCATTGTGTGGATAATAACCCCAGAAATTATCCAGAACCGGCAACGTCTGCCAGGTGGATTCTGCCAGAATGCCGTCAATTTTGGGCGGTTCGGAAATGCGGGCGGCGTTAATCGCTCTGACCGGACCCTGACCAGCGGTGGCTGACGCCAGGGTGATGAATGCCAGAATCAGTACAAAGGTAACATTTTTCAATGGCTTCAGTGTCCTCTTTCACAAGTTTTCAATTTCGCAGGGGCGCTAATCTACAAAAAATCACGAATTGCGACAATATCTGCTGTCTTGAAAGCGGATTTTGTCTGTTTTTGAGCCACCACCTGATAATTTGGTTGTCAGGCACGTAACCAAAAAGAGATCCAATAATCAAAAGGACAGAGTGGCTATTTTTATTGGTTGAACAGTTATCATAGCATGACTCACCAGGCAGGGTGCCAATCCCCCTCGGGTGCTCTGCCTGTTCTCCTTTCCTGTTCCCCGGTGCAGGCAATCGGCAGTTTAATCCCTTAAAAAGGCGTCAGGCTGATTAATAAATTCCTGTAATTTACTGATAAAAAGTCCGGCGTGGAAACCATCCACTAGGGCATGATGTGCCTGGATGGAATAGGGCAGGAGGACGGATTTTTGTCTGATAATGTATTTGCCCCAAGCCAGCCGGGGAACCGAATCCGCAGAATTCAGTTTGATCGGGTGCATCAATCCGGTAAAGGAGACCCAGGGAATACAGGTGATATAGATACGGTCGTCCTCGTTAGCATTGCTCTGGATAAAGGGATTCTCTTTGACCTTTTGCATGGCAGCCGCTACATTTTGGAAAAATTGATCAATATCTTCATGGAAATCGGCATTACAGAAGCTGAACTGGTTGTCTTCTACATCTACAGTAAATGAGGGATGGACAATATCATGCTCGATGACGCGTTCACTCCGAATCCGGGTCCGGAATTCCGGGATTGCATTGACGGCTTTCATACTCAAATATAGAATCGTTTTGAATAACGACACTTTCTGTCGTTTTGTGTAATGAAAACTCCGGGAGATTTCGATATTGGTGCTGATATTAAAATGGGGATAATCGTAATGCCTGAAAAATTCAAATTGGCGTCGCCGGGACCAGGTTTCAAGATTGATTTTACGGATCATACTCTCTCACTTTTTTGACTGCAATCAAAATTAACCTGAGTGGTGCGAAAGTCCAAGAGGCAATTCTTTTGGTCAGCCGTCGCCGGGTATAAATTGTCAGAAAAATATTGAAAAAAAGTATTTCTGTGTTAAACTAAATGCTTGATATTTTTGGTTTGGAGGATTGATGAAAAGAATTGTAGTTCTGGCAAAGCAGGTACCCGATACCGCCAATATCAGCGGCGATGCCATGAAAGCGGACGGCACAGTTAACCGCGCCGCCCTGCCGGCGATTTTTAATCCCGAAGATTTGAATGCGCTGGAGATGGCACTGACAATCAGAGACCGGATCGGTGCCGAAGTGCATGTTATCACAATGGGACCGCCCAAAGCCGTTGAGATTTTGAAACATGCTCTCTATATGGGTGCCGACGATGTGGGTCTGATTACGGATCGCCGGTTTGCGGCAGCCGATACGCTGGCGACCTCCTATGTACTCGCAGCGGCAATCCGCAAAATCGGCGCCGTTGATCTGGTGCTGGCGGGTCGCCAAGCAATTGACGGCGACACCGCTCAGGTGGGTCCGCAGGTGGCAGAAAAAATCGGGTTCAATCAGGTCACCTATGTGTCGGCATTAAGAGAGGTCAATGATAACTTTCTGATTGTGGAGCGGGACGGTGAAGTCCAGACTGAAGTAATCAAAACTGCTTATCCGGTTTTGCTGACCGTATGTGCCGACGCCAATACGCCGCGGTTTCCCAACTGTCGCCGCATGTTGCGCTTCTTCCGGGTGGATATGAATGACGGTTCCGGTGTCATACCGGTAATGAACATGGACGATCTGGGTTTGGAAGAGGAGCGCTGCGGATTGAAAGGCAGCCCTACCCGGGTTCACAAGATCAAAAGCATTATGCTGAAAGGCGGAGAACTGAAAATGTACGGCACCGAGGCGACCGATATCCGTCAATTGGTTCGGGACATCATGAAAGACTATGTGGAGGTGAGCGGATGAAATCGGTGGTATTTATTGAGAAAAATCCGGTGACGAAGCGACTCCGCAACGTCAGCCTGGAACTGACGTATAAAGCTCACACCCTGTCCCATCCGCTGAATGGTGATGTGGTGGGGGTGTTTTGTGGTGATGATCTGCCGAAAGATAGTGACCGGCTGTTTCAGTTCGGAATGAGCCGGCTGCTGTACTATACCGATCAGCGTCTGGCGCAGTTGCATTCGCGGGCATACAAGCATGTGCTGGAAGCGATGATCCGGGCGGAAAAGCCGGAGATTGTGCTTTTCGGAGCAACGCATACCGGGCGGGATGTGGCACCCCTGATTGCTTCATCGATGAAAACCGGATTGACGGCGGACTGTACGCAGCTGTATATCGATGAATATAAAGATAAAGGCAGGATTCTGTACCAGGTGCGCCCGGCGTTCGGCGGCAACATTCTGGCGACTATCGTAACCCCCGATCACCGACCGATGATGGCAACGGTGCGGGAGGGTGTCATGCTGGTGCCGGAGGAGCGATTGCACAATCCGGTCCGGATGGAGGCGTTTACCGTTGATTTCAATGACATCTGGCTAATGAGCGAATTCCTGGAGATCATTCCGAAAGTTAAAAAGATCGATTTGACCTCGGCGAATATTGTCGTTTCCGGTGGCGCCGGTGTCGGCAGCCGCGAGAATTTTCGGTTGATCCGGGAATTGGCAAAGGCGCTGGGTGGTGAAGTAGGCGCCAGCCGCGCAGCGGTGGATTTTGGATTTATCGAAAAGGATCACCAAGTGGGACAGACCGGCTCGGTGGTGCGCCCGAAACTCTATATCGCCTGTGGCATTTCCGGACAGATTCAGCATCGTGCCGGCATGGAGGAATCTCAGAAAATTCTGGCAATTAATAAAGACCCGGAAGCCCCGATTTTCCAGATTGCGCACATGGGTATTGTCGGCGATCTTACCGAAGTAATTCCGGTAATGCTGCGCTATCTGAAGGAGGAAGTGTGATGGAAAATTATTACACCGCGAACCGGAAATTTTATCTCGACAATATCGACCTGCAGGAGATTGTCAGGAAGCTGGAAAACGAATTTCAGGATCAGGGTCCCGAAGCACTGCGCTCCTATGCGGAAGCCCGCGCCTGGTACGATATGGTGCTGAAAAACGCCGGCGATATCTGCGCCAATTTCATCGTACCCCGTGCCGCCGCCGTGGACGAACAGGGACCAACCTACCGGGACGGTCTGGTTAGCTGGGCACCGGAGACGCAGGAGAATATGAAAGTGCTTTCCGATGCCGGCTATCTGGGCGGAACGCTGCCACGCCGGTATGGTGGTCTGAACCTGCCGGTGACGGTGAATACGATGATTGTGGAGATGGTTTCCCAGGCGGATGCCAGCCTGATGAACCTCTTCGGGCTGCAGGACATTGCGGTGACGATCAATAAATTCGGTGACGAAGCCCAGAAAGCACGGGTGTTACCGAAATTCTGTACGGGCGAGGTCAGCGGCTCCATGGCACTCACCGAACCCGATGCCGGCAGCGATCTGCAGGCGGTGTCGCTGCGGGCAATTGAGAAAGACGGGCAGTGGTATCTCGACGGAGTCAAGCGCTTCATCACCAACGGCTGTGGTGAGGTGTCACTGGTGCTGGCGCGCTCTGAAGAGGGCTCCAAAGGGGGACGCGGGCTGAGCCTGTTTCTCTATGAGCGCTACCGGGACGATAATCTGGTCGTGCGACGAATTGAAAACAAACACGGCATTCACGGTTCACCCACCTGTGAATTGCAGTTCAATATGGCAAAAGCCGAGCTGGTGGGCAAACGTAAATTTGGTCTGATCAAGTATGTCATGAGTCTGATGAACGGCGCCCGGCTGGCGGTGGCGGCGCAGGCGCTGGGCATCGCGCAGGCGGCACATGAGGAG
>JBNGDF010000016.1:0-56910 GCA_049975265.1 Fidelibacterota bacterium | reverse complement strand
GGAAACATGAAAGGAGAGTGTGAAATGAAGTCAGGACCAAAAAGAGAACCCCGCACAAAAGTAGCGGCTTCTGTGCGGGGCTGAGACATCCACAATTGCAGATGCTGTTTCATCTTAATTTATTCGGTAAATTAGGATGAACAAAAGGAGCGAATATGAGTTATAAAAAGTCAATTTTAATATTTCCACTTATATTAACGTTAATTTTGCCTGAATGTATTGCTTTCGCTCAGCAAAATAACGGATTAATAGGGACTGAATTATATGCTTTTCATGATGGTGATTACTGGGTGTATGAACTATATATGCAGTATGATGTATTAATTGACATAGAAACAAAAACTGTAATATCTGATACAACACTACCAAATCAAATCATCTATAAGAAAATCTTAAATCAGAATCTTTTTGTTACACCCTTTTCTTATTATACCTATGAAAGAGTTGATACTAATGGAAATATATACCATTATTATTTTGATAATACACTTCCACTTGAACATAGAGATCAATTATATTTAAAACTGAATGTCGAAGTTGGTGATACATTCAAAACAGATATTTGGGATGTAGATGGATATTGGTTGGTTGAAAATATTTGGTATGACAGTTTAGGTAAAAACATTTCTTACTATTGGGATTATTTAACGCAGACAAGCCTTCTTTTTAATGAAACTGTTGGTCTTTTTGAAGAATATTATGAGGGAGGAGGTGTTAGAAAACTCCGGGGTGCGTATATAAACGGTTTGCTAATTGGAGATACCTCAACTGTCAAAACAGGTATTTATCTAAATGAAGAACAAATTCCTAAGGAATATAATTATATCCGTAATTATCCGAATCCCTTTAATATCCAAACAACTATTACGTACACTATTTCAAGAGATTCAAATATATCACTATGTATATATAATATATGTGGAAAATTAATCAAAACACTCATAATCTCATTTCAGGAAAGTGGAAATTATAGGATCTATTGGGACGGTCTTGATGATAGTGGTAATTTTTGTTCAGTAGGAATATACATAATTCATCTTAAAACCGATTATGGTCTATTTACGAATAAAATGACATTGTTAAAATAAGGGGTATTATTATGAAAAGTAAAACATTGTTTTTCCTCATTATTCTTATTTTTCTCACATTACTTTTAAACGGAGAAGTACCTGACGAAGAAAGCGATTTAGTAGTAAAAAGTAGTAAGGCAACGTGGACTCCTCCATATATTAGATCGTCAGGTGTAATGAAAGTTTTAGTAATATTTATCAAATTTTCAGATGATATTTTGGAAGAATCTCCAATCACTGATTTATGGCCTCATACTCTTAATACTCTTCCAACTTGGGCTGGTGATATTGTATCTTCGACAGTATTAACTCAATATTCACATCCTAGTATGAGTGGTTATTATCATGAAATGTCAAGTGGAGAATATCATGTGATTGGTGATGTATATGAGAATTTATACATTCCGTTACATCCTCAGTCGTATTATTATCGCAGCAATTCTAAAGGAATTCACTATGTAGCAGAAGAAATATTAACTGAATTAGATCCATATATAAACTATTCAAAATATGACAATGATGGTCCAGATGGAATTTCTCGCTATGATGGTTCTACAGATGATGATGGAATAGTGGATATGATTTTATTGTGTTTCCGGACATTTAGTTCTGGTAATCTTGATGCGGCAGGTAGTGGGTATTCTGGTATTGCATCATTATCCGGTAAGTTTTCATCATTTCCCTCAGGAGACTTTTTAACGTTTGATGGAGTTCAAATTGAATCCGGTTTTCCCGGTTCCGGTACGATTCAAAAGGATATGTATAGCCTAGATCAAATGAATACCTTAATTCATGAATTTGGACATTATTTATTTGGGGCAATACATTATCCTCATAGACGTTGGGGATTAATGGATTATGGTGTTGGATGTATGACTGGCTTCGAAAGAGAAAAACTTGGGTGGATTAGTTATAAAACACCAACTTCATCATTTGAAATTACTGATGCAATATCAGATAATGATATTTACAGTGTTCCAATACCGGGATCATACTATCATTATATCATAGAGAACAGAACTGGATCAAGTTTTTATGATTCACAATGGTTAAATCCTTATGGTGAATTAATGACCCCAGGTCATGGACTATTAATAAGTAAAATATACAATGATATTTATTATACACAGCTTGAGTCTGCAGAGGGCAAATGGGATTGGCTGAAGAGTGGATCGGTATATGTGTATCCATTTCAACAGACAAATGAAAACCCAGTGTCCGGGAAGAATGAGTTGCTCTTGAAAGATGTATATACAACAGCTGGAAAAAAATCACATCCTGATTTTCTAGGCGATCAAGAAGATTTATTTAACTATACTGAAAGAAATTCATTTACTCCTTGTACAAATCCTCCATCAACTACGGTTTCAATATTAATTACTGATGAAGATGAAGATGGTAATTTAACCATTAATTATTATCCAAAGTCAGTATTTGGTGATATTAGTGTTAATCAAACATGGGATGAAAATACATTAATATGCGGTAACACAACTATCCATAATGGGATTGAGATATATGTCGAGGAAGATATTACTGTAAAAAAAGATGTGACATTAACAGTTGAAAATGGAGTAACATTTAAATTTGCTTCAGCGAAGCAGCTTCATGTATATGGTGATATTGTAGTTAATGGGACTTCAGAATATCCCGTTATATTTACTCGTGATGATCCGAGTAGTACTTATTAGCGTTATTGGGACGGAGTAAGAATATATGATTACGGTGTTTTTAACATAGATTATCTGGAAGTATACGGTGCTAATCATGCCATTTATGCGGATCATTGCACAGATGGAGAAATTAACCATTCACATTTTGAAGAAAACTACAATGCGTTTTACGGAAATTATTCTGAAGATATAATAATTCAAAATTGTGACTATATCAATAATCGATACGGTATTAAGCTATATTACACAAGTGATGTAAACCTTATCAACAACAATATTCAAGATAATTATTACGGAATGTATTTCAATCGTGCCCAGGGATATTTTTCCAGCTGTGATATAATTGAGAATTACTACGGCATTTATGTCACCAATATATCCAGTACTTCATCGTGTATGAGAACAATGGAGTTAAATGGCTTTGAAACTTATGAAGTCAATAATACAATTTCCGACAATGGGCTATATGGAGTTTGCATTACTTCGACAGGGTATGTGGATCTTGGTACATATATACGAACTAAATTTGGTATATTTGGTGGTTTTAATGCGTTTATTCTTGGTTCAAGTACATATCATATTAAAAATTACAGCAGTTACACTGTTCCCGCTGAAGTTAATTCATGGAGTTCTCTGACAAATTCCGGGAATGTTGATACTGATCCGACAATCAGTTCTTTAGGATATCAGATGTCTAAATCAGTAAGCGGGACATTTAGCTTCGCATCTGAGCTATTAAGATTAGCCCATATAAATGAGTATGAAGAGAAATATCAAGAGGCAGAGTCATATCTTGAAGAACTATTTCATGAGGCACCAAATGATGACATTGTATTTCCTGCAATTAGTAGCCTTTTAAGAATATGGAACAAAATCGATAAAAAAGAAGATATCGTAAAGAAATTGGATATCTTAACAGGAAAATATCCGGAATCTCTTGCTGGCCTGGTAGCACAAGACTATTCAGTGACATTATTGTCAAAACAACATCATTACGCAGAAGCATTAAATAGATCAAAGCATGTTGTTGCAGGATATATGTCGAAACAGGGTCTTGAAGAAAGTGCGGCTTGGTCATTGTATGAACAGGGTTTAATCAGTACTGAGGTCGAAAACCAGAATTTTGGATTGGGAAAAAACACACATGCCTCTTTGAGCAATTGCTTTAAAACAATTCTTGAAAAATATCCTGATTCCGATGCTGCAGAAAACGTCAGAGAGCAATTTCCGGATTTACCGCCAATTAACGATGATGCAGTCCATCCTGAAAAATATCATTTGCTGTCGTCCTACCCCAATCCATTCAATCCAACGACGACAATTTCATATACGATTCCCGAAGATTCTCATGTGGAGATATCGATATTCGATATTTCCGGCCGGTTAATCGAAACGTTAATTAATCAGAATCAGAATGCCGGACACTATGACATCCGGTGGGACGCATCTTTGTTTCCTTCAGGAGTCTATCTCTATCAGATCAGAGCGGGGGAGTTTCAGCAAGTCAGGAAGATGGTGCTGATGAAGTAGGGGTTCTTTTCAGAGGCTTCCCTCACTCCCAGGTTCAAATTGGGAACCACAGGAAGACCGCTATGAGTTATGCCGGGGTTCATTCCTGCTACCTCTTCACCCGTCAGGACTGAGAATTTGCCAAAACAGAAAAAGCAGGCTTTCGCTTCCGAAAACCTGCTTTTTTTGATTCTATTCCGCTGTCTATTCTTCGATCTTCAGGGTCACGAAAAAGGTCGTGTCTTTGCGCTTGACCAGCACCAGGATATATTCACCGGCGGATTCTTCCAGCGCCTTATGATAGTCAACTATATTCCGGATATTGCGTTCACCGATCCGCTGGATCAAATCGCCTGGTCGCAACGCCCGTCCGGCTTCGCTGTCCCGATCCACAGCGGTGACCAGGACACCCTGTTCGTCTTCATCTATGCCGTACTGCCGGGCTAGATAGGGGGTCAGTTCCTCCACCATGAGCCCCAGTTTTGATGTAGACTCCGGGGATTTGACCGACCGTCCGGCAAGATCATCGGGCATCTCTTCCAGTTTGACCTTAATTGTTTTGGTTTTCTTACCGCGGATAATAACCACGTCATGCTCTTTGCCGACTTCCGAATTGGACACCAGAAGCTGCAGATGACTGACGTTTTTTACCCGGGTTCCGTTAAATTCAATGATTACGTCGCCAATCTCCAGTCCGGCTCGATCGGCGGGTCCGTCCTTGACGACACTACCCACAAGGACACCGTTTCTGTCGTTTAACTTCATCGCCTTGGCGGTGCGGTCATCAATATTCTGAATGGTGACACCCAGCCAGGCACGGATAACCTTGCCATGTTCAAGCAGATCATGGAGCACCTTTTTTGCCATGTTCACCGGAATAGCAAAACCAATCCCCAGATTGCCGGCGGTACCGCTGGAAACGATTGCCGTATTGATACCCACCAGTTCACCGCGGATATTCACCAGCGCGCCGCCGCTGTTGCCCGGATTGATGGCGGCATCGGTCTGAATGAAGCTCTGATAGATGTCGTTTCTCAAAATATCACTGCGCCCCTTGGCGCTGACGATTCCGGCGGTGACTGTATGGTCGAGATTTTCCGAAAAGGGCGAACCGATCGCCAGCACCCATTCGCCGACCCGCAGTTCATCAGAATCACCCAGCACGATCGGGTGCAGGTCGTCGGCATCGATTTTTATCACCGCCAGATCACTCTTTGGATCCGTACCGATGATTTCCGCCTTGAATTCACGGTTATCAATCAGACGTACCATAATCTCTTCGCCCTGCTCGACCACATGATTATTGGTCAATATGTAGCCCTTACTGTCGACAATGACACCGGAACCCAGGGCGGTACTGCGGCGCTCGGTTTTCGGCGGAATCCCAAAAAAGCGGTAGAAGAGTTCATCGTCAAATCCGGGAAAGAGCTGGCTGCTGCGCAGCTTGACAACCTTCGTCGTGGTAATCGTCACCACCGACGGATTAACATGTTCCGCAATGTGAACAAAGGCTTCATTTAAGTCCACCACCGAGGGCAGTTGCTTACCATCTGTGGAAACATAAGCCGCCGGGCGTATTACCGGAGCGTCGGAATCTCTATTGTGACTCTCATAAAGGACAATTTTCTCCGGCGAATTGCCAAAAAACATTACACCAATGACCACTCCAACAATCAGCAATAAAATGGAGCCGGTTAGCAGGGCTAGTCGCTTTCGATTCATGTATTCATTCCTCCTGTCAATTTTATTCCGTTTTACTCAACGAACCGACGAAAGTTTCCAAACAAACCACTTCTACAATAACAATTTGATGACAAAAAAAGTTCAATAGTCACACTACTTCATCAGCATCATTTTACGCATCTGCACAAAATCGCCGGCATGCAGACAGTAAAAATAGATACCGGACGCTAAATTCTGACTTTGGGAATTTTTCCCGTTCCAGCGAAATTCATAACGACCGGGTTTTTTTCTATCGTGAATTAATGTGGCAACCCGGTGTCCCAAGACGTCGTAAATTTCCAGAGACACATGTGTATCCTCCGGCAGATCAAAGCGAAAAACGGTCTCGGCATTAAACGGATTCGGGTAGTTGCAGTAAAGCCTAAATCGTTCCGGAATTGAATTCAGTTCAACTTCAACCGCCTCACCCGATCGGTTGACAGCCAAAATGCTGACGATTTTTTCCGGATCAGCCATTCTGCCGAGAATACCGCTATCGTCAAGAATCGCCGCGCCGGTTTGACTGTAGACCAGCAGGATATTGTTCTGCTGCTGGATGGAAACATCGGCGCCGGTCTTAAAATCTTCCGCCAGTTCCAGCGGACAACCTGACGTAAATTCGATCTGCAATGCAGCAACCGCTCCACTGCACTGATAAAAAAGCTGCTGGTCTCTGCTACTCAACTCCAGGCTGCCGTTTTTGGAGCTTGTCGGTTTTGCAAAGCCCTCTTTTTCAAGAATAATATTAATCGTCCAGACCAGATCCAGGACATTTATGGCATCATCGCCGTTCAAATCCGCCGCCCATAATTCAGATTCGGCAACCTCCTTCGCGGTTCCCAGAATAATATTTATCATACGGGTCAGATCGAGAATATTGATCCAGCCATCGGTGTTGATATCACCCTTTGCATACCGGGGATCCCGCAGAAGATAGGTAACCGTGTTTTCGAGTAATTGCCGACGCCCCTCGGAATCGAGCAGTTTATCAAAAGCGAATGTATAGAATACAATCCGGCTGCCCAGGCTGTTTTTCGGGTCTTCATAAACAATAATCCCCCCATAGTTCGGACGGAGATTGTAATAGAGAATCGCCGCGTCCGCTGCGGGAATACAGGCATCTTCATCTCCATAACCTGTATAGAGAATATCGTACTGAGAGGACAGCGGCTGAGGAGTTGTCACCAATTCATGGTCAGATTCCAGCCGGTAAAGCGGTCCCGCCTGATCCTCTTCCCAGCCGGAAATATGCAAAACATTTTTCGCAAAGTCGGGATAGCCCGGAATTTTTACGGCATCGTACCCCAACTCTCCGCCTTCGATCAGAAGACGTCCGCCGCCGGTAATATAGGACTCCAGAAACGTACGATATCCGCTGCTGAAAACCGGATCGGCATTGGACCCGGATGAAGATATTACCAGATCATAGCTATCCAGCACCTGATACAGACTGCTCGTATAGCTTGTCCGAAAAACATAAAATCCCGCCGCTCTCAACAGGCTGTCTATAGTTACGGCGCCGGCGCCCTTGCCGGCTTTTTCGGACACCGTATAATTACTGATTTTATCGATAGAGCGCTTGCCGCTGTCATCGTCAATCAACAGGATACTCGCCCGGGTGGTATCCAGGTTGAAATTCAGCTCCAGCGCCTGATCACCAACAGTGACCGGTACTTTCCGGGAAATGAACCGCCGGGACGAGGCTGTGAATTCAAAATCCCCGCGGGGCAGAGCTATCTCATAACAGCCATTGTCGGATGCAGAAACCTCCAGGGAATCATAATATTTTGCACTGCCGGTGGAATATTCATCAATCATCAGAACGGCATCCAGCGGTCGTTGCACCGTGCCGCCGGTCACCTGTCCGCTGACAGCAGTCCGCGGCGTTTCAGGCAGCGCGATGAAAAACTGGTTTGAATCAATTTTTACCGTATCATCCCGCACCCAATCGAAATAGCCGAACTTCTCCGCCGTCAGGCGGTAATAGCCCACTTCTAAGGTCGGACTGTAGCGGAATTCGCCGTTAGAATCTGTAATTCCGTAAAAAATGGGATTCAGCATATCGGGCAAGCGGTATCCGGTAATCCCGACCTCCTCCAAAGGCGCCAGATCGGCATTATGCACATAGCAGACCAGAGTACCGTAGGCTCTTTGAACGCTTATCAGATTTTCGTAAACAGTAAAACCCGGTTTCAGCAGCGCCACCCGCAGCTGACCGACAGCCTTTGGAATAACCTCCAGAGAAGAGCTAACGCTGAATGTATCAACACCGCAACCCCGGATTGAAAGTCCGAATTCCTCTTCGGCGGCAATTCCCAGGACCTGTCCTACCTGATTTGGAATCAGAGACCCCTCGATCCCAAATTGATTGACGCCGGCAGAAATCCCGGGATTCGAAAAGCTCATCGCACCTGTCACTGCCAGCGTCTCAATGAAGGCGTTATGGGTTTCATCCGGCAGACGACCGCTGATCAGCAGATTTTCACCGTATTTCGGGCGAAAATTAAATTCCAGCAGCCCCGTGGAATCGGTCATTCCCAAGAGGCTGTCGCTATCCACCGTCCAGCCTGCCAGAATAATCTCCGCCCCTTCGACAGGGTTTGCATTTTCATCCTGAACGGTGACCGTGACAAGGGCTTCCTGTCCCACCGTGACGGACGCCGGTTCGATCCCAATGGTCAGCGGTGAAACCACCGTCAGTGTATCGATCAGCGGAATCTGCTCGTCATGGGTAACCGTCAGGAGAATGTCGCCCATCTGCAACAAGCTGCGGTTTACCGGCAGAACCAGCGGTCCGTCACTGCCGGTTTCACCACGGGCGATCAGTCTTTCGTTCTGTACCAGTGTAACAACGGCATTCGTCAACCACCCGTCATCATTCATTACGGATAATGAGAATTGATCCTCCGTCATTTCGACCACGGGACGGTAGCTCGCCACTGTCTGAGCGGGAATCCCTATCCGGGATTTAATTGACGGATCGCCTAGAATATTATAAACATCGTAATAATATTGAAACGTTGTCGTATCATTCATCGCCAACGTCGCCATATAAACCTCCAGTAGTCCCTGGTACAGCATCCCGCCGACACCGGTTTCACCATCCCGGAAATAGCCGTCATACATTGCCCGTTCCATGATGTCGTCCTGTTCCCAGTAAGTGGAATTGGAGGCACCGATAAAGGCGAACGCACCCCGGTCAGTGGTCCGTATCCAGCTCTCGCCGAAGCACTCCGTTTCCGCAAAACTACCGGTCAGACAGGCATTGCTGATCACCAGCATCGGCAGTGTTCCGCTACTGATTTCTCCGATATTTCCCTTTAAAAACTGGGGTCCCTGCCAACGATCGGCGAGACCATGACCGGAGTAGTGGCAGATGGTATTACCTGCATTCAGAGCCGCGAGAATATCGGCAGTACCGGCACCAGAATAACCCTTGAGATGAGTACTGCCAATACCCCGGTTATTCAGATAAGTGCCGATTACATAATCATGGGACGCTTCCGCAACTTCCCAGAAATCCGGATCGTCTGAGGCAATGAAGGTCACCTGGTTAAACGCCCCGATATTGCTCACACGGCACTGTTCATACGCCAGGGACTTTCCAATCATAGCCGCCAGACCGGCATCATCGGCAGCCGCAAAACGACCGATCAGCAGGTCAGGGATATAATCGTCGTCCAGCCGGACATACGGCGCATCGGTTTCCGTGCGAGCCGCCAAACCTGTCCAGGTTGGTACATCGGCAACATCACCCACCAGCAGAACATGCGTCGGCGGTGTTGCAGACCTGGACCGGATTCGGATCGAATCGCGAATCGACTCCGCCGTTCCACCCAGCGCCGAAACCGACCGGACGTCCAGATTAAAACCGCTCTGCCGTTTCCAGCCGAGATAGGCACGTAAATCGGGATTATCCTGAAATCGGTCCCCGGTGATCACCAGAATATTCGGGTATAAAACGGCTTTCAGCAGCGTATCCTCTTTATCGTAATTGATCAGCACTTTTCGGGCGATGCGTTCAATTTCGGGGTGGACCGCCGGTTTTTTCAGGGCTTTGCGCAGAACCGACTCTTCAATGATACGGACTGTCACTGTTGCTTCGGTAATCACTTTCAATCTGTGCTCAACCGGATTATAGGAGACCGGGAAAAAATCCAGCGCTACCGCCCGGATTCCGCCCAGATTGAACGGCGTATGCACATCGGTTGTCGCCGGAGTGTAATATTCATCATCTTGATATATTGTCTGGTCCATTGCAAAGGGTTCCCGTTTCGGGGTGGATTTGCGCCGGTAGGGCTGTACCGGAATTATCGGATCGGGATAACCCGCGGACGATAGATCGATCAGCTCCTCCGAATGAACGACGACATCGGTCTCAATGCGGCTGTTTTTCGGTATTCTGATCAATTTCCGGACCAGGGGCAGTTGCGGAGCGCCGACGACGTGGCAGGCATAGGTTTCGGGAATTTGTACTGCGGTAAAGGTATTACCGTCAATATCTACAGGTGCCAGTAAAATGTCGGCAATGGAAAATGTAAGCGTTATTTCCGAAGCGTTCGGCTCCCGCAGTGCCAAATCGTAAGAGCGGCGGGCATTGATCGAAACTGCCCCGAGCTGCTGACAGACGATGAGAATTACAATGAATATATGACGGCTGTATTTCTGCATTACGAAAAATCAATTGACCCTGATAATTTACGGAATAATGATCCGAAAATCTGTGATATAATGCGGGGATTACTGCTTTTTCTGAAAAACGGCGGTGCTCAGCGAGACCTGCAGGGAGAGTCCGACGAGCCGGGAATTTTCCGAGGGAAATCCAAAATCCGTAATCGCTGGATAGCGGGGATCGTTGTCCGGCTCCATTGAGAGAATCTTCTCGATTGGCTGCCCTTTGTCCAGATCGTGAAAATAGCCCAGTTCGATGCCGACCTTTTGGCTGATCAGCAGCCCCAGGAGTGCACCGACCCGGATGCTCTCATTCCCGTTAATTCCTTTGGGAATGTACATTGCCCGGAAACCGGAATAGAGAGCGTTGCCCGGCTTGATCGGAAAGGTGCGGACGCTGTAATAGGTCATATCAAAACTGGAATTGGGCGTCAGCGAAAAGGCAAAATTGATAATGTCGTAAAAATCTCCCCGTTGAAAAACCGTATGGGAATAATCAATCCCGGAACCATAGATTGGTAAACCGATACGAATACCGTAGTCGCTGACATCGCTGATGCCCCGGCGATAGACAAAAACCGGCAATATGTTTTCGTAGGAGAAGGTAATGGCGGTCTGCACCTCATCCTCCTTCAATGGAATCGGGCTGATGGTCGGATGCGCCGCACATCCCATGAGGAATATAAAACCGGCAATGATAGCAATGACCTTTTTCATCACCTAATTATTAAATTTGATCTTCAGATTTAGCATTGCACTCTTAGATTACACAATCGCACGGAAATAGTAAAGCAATAATTTCAGGGAACCAGGTATTCCAGAAACTGGAGAATCCGTTCCAAATCCACCCGGTCAATGATGCCATCGCCGTTCCAGTCCGCGGCTTCCGCCGCTTCACTGTCCGGCTGCAGACGTCCGTCAATATAATTGCGAATCAGAACGACATCCGCCACATCCATCGAACCATCGGCATTCACATCGCCGGGTGCCGCAGCCCCGATTTTCATATGAATCCGGGTCGCCTGCGATTCCCTCACACTGACAGTTTCAAACAGTACCGATGCCGCTCCGTCTGTAATTTGCAGCGAGTAGACTCCCGGCAGGCAGAAGCGGTAAAAATCGCCGAAATCCCGGTCGGGAATCGCCCAGGAATTATCCTGTTCATGCCCGACTATGCTGATCCGTAGCGTATTTAAATCATCGGCGCGAATCTCCCCGCGAATTCCGGACAGCGCCGCCGCCAGATAGTTCAGCAGGGCGGCGCGGTTATACTCCCAATACAGCCCGATATCTGTCGCCGCGGGCATTTTTATATCGGAAATCTCAATCGTCACTTCCCGCCCATGCTGATAGTAGGTCATGTAATCCTGACGACCACCGTGAATCTCGCACCATTCGTAACCATTGGTGATCCCATTATTCTGATCGCTTAAATAGCCCGTCGGACTATGGGCATGCACGGTATCAGCATATTGCCGACAGAGCCGGATCAGCCAGTCGTCATCGGCATGGCGTGTTGGTTTGCAATCCCATGGATAGTTCAGCACCTCCGTACCGCCGTGAAAATTAGCCGAGAGGACAAAATTCTGCCGCTCCGCCAGCTCCATCATGGCGATGGTCTCCGGCTGCCAGGCATTACCATCCGGGTGTTCGCCCTGCTCCGGATCGGGAAAATTTCGATTCAGATCGACGCCGTTGGCATTAGAACGGGTTGCTCCGAAGACCGTGGAGTCGCCGTTGAAATAGGTACCATCGGGATTCGCCAGCGGATTGATCCAGATTTCCAGATGATCCACCAGGCTGGTTACCTGTTTATCGATGGCATAATTGGACAGGAGATAATCCACCAGGCGCAGCATCAGGATATAGCCGGTGGTTTCATCACCGTGCATGGTCGCGGTGTACATGACTTCCGGCTCGGCTTCTTCGCTTTGGACATTATCGGTGATTACAGCGAAGAAAATGCCGCGCCCCTGAACCGACGCTCCGATGCTGTCAATCCGGCAGATTGCCGGATAATCGTCGGCAAACCGGTACATCATATCCCGATACGCCGGATAGGTCGGATAGCTGTCCCAGCCGTAACTCTTGATTGCCCTGTCAGACATCTTTATTTTCTGCATGAGCGCCGGCGGCGTCAGGATTTCATAGCTCTTTTGTAATGCCTTAAACCGGTCAAATTCAGAGCGATTCGCATATGCATAAACCGTATCATCAACGACATTATCAATGGATACGATTCGGGTAATCGTACCGATTTCCGCCCGGGATTGAATCAGGAAGCGAAAATAAATTTCAGGTCGCTCGGCAAAAATTTCCGATTCGTCCGCTGAAAATCCACGGATCGTCAGCAGAAAGACAAAAGTGATAAGGATACAGCAGCGCATATTCCAACGTAAATCTAAAATAGACATTCCAACCCTCAGATTCAATATGAAAAAGGGGCGGTTGAAACCGCCCCTTTTATCGTCATCCCAGCGGGATCAGCGCATCAGAATCATCTTGCGGGTTTGATGAAAATCACCGGCTTTCAGCGTATAAATATAGACACCGCTGCCAACCGCGTGTCCGCGATAATCTTTGCCGTCCCAGACAACCTTCTGGTAGCCGGCGGAAAATTCATCCTGAACCAACTGCTGAACCAGTTGACCGGTCAGGTTGTAGATCGTCAGAGTAACCTTACTGGTTTTCGGCAGTGCAAATTCAATCGTCGTTTCCGGATTGAAAGGGTTCGGATAGTTCGGTTTCAGGGCGAATTCGGTGGGAATTTCAGCCTGTTGATCGATTGCCACGATGGCATTCACCGTAACCGGCTCCGACTGTGCCGATTCATTCTGTCCGAAATCCGTTGCCGTAACGACGTAGGTATTTGTTTCTGACAGAACGGCACTGTCATCCACATACTCTGTCCCTGTGGAGTAACCGACTAATTCAAAATCCGCTGATGTGGTTTTCCGGTAGATCGTATAATATTTGACCTTTTCGCTGGTCACTGCATCCCACTGCAGCGAAATGGATTCGCTGCCGGGCAGAGCGCCCAGACCGGTCGGAACCTCCGGCGGCAGATTGTCAATCGAATATCCCGCCAGCAGATTGGAATTCCAGTAATTCCAGCTGTCCCAGCCGATGGCGGTTACCACGAAGCCGGTCCAGTGAATATCATTACCGATAGCATCGTAGAGGGTCGGAACCACGACGTTGTAGATCTCCATTTCGGGACAGACCGGAACGGTGGTGACAAAGTCCCAGGCATAGTCCATTTCGGGAGTCGGCTGATCACCATTGAACGGCTGGATGGCACGCCAGATCTGATACTCTCTCACCGAGCCCTGCAGACCTTCCGCCCGCTTCCAGGTCAGACGCACCTGCTTGCCGTGATCTTCGGGAACATCGGTAACATCGAGCAGTTCCGGACCGAAAACATGTATTGTGGGATACAGAATAACCGGATCCACCGTTGTGCTGCCCTGGAAATCATAAAAGCGCCATTCGGGGTTAAAACCGCTCTTGGTGTACATGGCGTCGATCTCACCCTTTGGCAAGGCGAGTTTGTATTTTCCGTTGACATCGCTGTAGGTATAGCCCATATACTCGATTTCACTGTTTTCGTAATTGTATTTTTCCATGTAGACAAATACCTTACGCAACGGGTAACCCATATCATCCATCACATCGCCGGTCAGCGTATCGGGCAACACCATACCATTCAAGGTGAAAACCATAGTGGTATCATTCGTAATATCCAGGCTTTGTCCGACGGCTCCAAATCCATTGGCGCCGACCTGAAAATCGTACCAGCCCGGTTTAACCTTGATGTTAAAATTGCCACTGTCACCGGTTAAAATGGTGAAAGGCTCGCTAAATTCCCAGTTATACAGCATCATCAGGGCACCAATGATGGGTTGGTTCGCCTGGTCGACAACATAGCCGTTGACCTGGATGTTGCCGACAATCGTGCCCATCCAGAATTCCAGGTAGACCGGGTTTTGACCTACCCAGAAATCGTAAATATCATAGGGATCGTATCCTTCGGCATAAGCCGTGGCACCGTACATGCCGAAGGGTACATGATTGACGGAGAAATAGCCACTTCCATCGGTGTAGATTTCGTAATAATCCGGACCGTAGATTTCGACCCGGGCATTGCCGATCCCGTTCCCATTTTCATCATAGACATAGCCCTCAATCATGCCTTCCGTAACCGGTGGACTGATATAGTAATCTCTGATGTAATTATTCCCTGAAACGACACTAAGCGAATCGAAAACTGACGGTGCCATCCACTCATGGGGATACCAGACTTCAATCGTCCAGAAATTGGGCTCGCTTACTGTTCCGCCAAACAAAGGTAATTCATAATAACCCGTTTCATCGGAATTGACCCAGTAATCAAAATACATCCCTTCTTCGTTCTGGAAATAGGCATGCACCGGGGCATCATAGATAGGATTATACGTGTTGGCGTCATAGACCGTGCCATTGAGAGATGCATCGGCGACAATCGCCGTAAAATCCAAACCGCTGGCGGGGGCATATTGATGATGATAGGACTCCGGTGTAAAGAGAACATCTTCCATCCAGGCACTGACCCAGTAAGAACTGGTATCAACCCAGCCTTCACCCCAGTCATAGGTGATGCCCTGCAATAAATCCGATACTCTCAGGACATAGTTACCGGAGGCATCGGTCTTGGTCCAATTGTAGTAATAAGCGCCGTCCGCCTCCAGCCATATGTCGGTGTAAATCTCCACATCTGCCAGAGGGGCGCTGGTCGTGGTCGTCACCATACCCGTAAAGGAAGAGTTCAGTGAATAGAGCGTGAAATTCAAGGAATTATCACCCTCGTATACTTCCAATGACTTAACCCAGGACAACATATATTGACCATGGATGTCGTCATCCTCAATATCCACTTCCCACCAGCCGGGCATCGCCGGAATCGAAAATGAACCATCAGGCTCTGTCACAACCTCCACATCACCGTAAGGTCCCCAGGCACCGATCCGGACACCGCCGATACCCATGGCGTTTTCATCTTCCACGACACCGGAAATGGTCGCATTGCCCTGCACCAAGGAGAAATTGACACCGGCAATATCACCACCGACATACATATCCAATTCTGCGGGGTCTGCAAAATAGCCGGGATATAAGCCCCAGATATCGGCAATTCCGATCACATAGTTACCCCGATACATATCCGGAATCTCGATCCAATAACTTCCAACCTCATTCGTCATGGTTACATAAAACGCTTCCGGCTCCCATTCATAATACGACGAATCTGCCGGCATTTTTGCCGCCCAGACAACTACATTGGCAGCTCCGGCGGTATCTTCCACTGTAACCGTCCCGGCGATACTGGTATTTTCATCGGGTGCACCTACATAGGCAACTCCTTCGAACGTTTCTGTCCCCAGCATATTCCAGCCGAGAACATACACGATGCAGTTCTGCAAACCGAAAAAGGGCTCGGGACCGTCGGACGAACTGGATGTATTCATCGTCGCCTGGAAAATGCCGTCTCCGGCTGGCGTTTCGTCAAACTCCACGCCATCCCAGACCTTGACCGGACCACCGTCTTCTGTTTCCATTTTGATATAAAAATCGTCGTAGCCGAATACACCGTCTCCGTTATCAACCCAGAATTCAAGTGCAACCGTATCACTGGAAAAGACCTGGAAAACGAACGAACTACTGGCAATATAACCGATCGTATCCGGTTCACCAGGTCGCAGTGCCATGGTATCAATCGGCATCACCGACTTCGCCAAGCCCGGTCCGAATTTTACCCGGCTTTTCGGGACAGGCTGAAACACAGCCGGACTCTGCAACGGCTGCAGCCGGTTCTGAACCTTATGGGCTGTCTTCAACCGCTGCGTCTTGCTCATTTGAATCCGCTGCAGCTCCGCGCGATCGCTTCTGGTTTGAATCTGAACCGGAGCGTCGGACTTTACCCGATCTGTCTCCGGCTTGGTTAGTCGTGTCATTTCGCGGCTCCACTGCACCCGCTTCACCGCCTGGTTCGAATCCTCCGCCCACGCAAAGGAAACCAGCAGGACAGCCGCCATTAAAATTATTAACCCGTTTCTCATTACTTCCTCCTGTTTGGTTTTACGTTGTTGATGTTTAAAGTTTGAAAATGAATTGACCGTTCCTTAAAAATCGGTGCTAAATTTAATCTTAAAAAATCCATTTACCTACAGAATTGAATGTTCATTGTTTGTCTGTTTTTTCTGCGCATGGCATTATTTAATCAAACCGGATCATCTAAACTGTGACGGCAAACACATAGTAAATCCAATGATGATTTACCAGTGAATATTCTGTGATCTGGATTACGAAATTAAACCAGATTTAAAGACAATTATACATCAACCCAGGGCTACATCCAGCAGCATCATCAGGGCAAAACCAATCATCGCTCCGGAAGTTGCGATATCACTGTTGGATTTTAACTGTGATTCGGGAATCAACTCCTCAATGACCACATAGATCATGGCGCCGGCGGCAAAGGCGAGAGCATAGGGCAGAAGCGGCTTCATCAACAGCACCGCTGCCGCTCCCAGCACACCGGCAACCGGTTCCACGATTCCCGACAACTGCCCGTACCAGAAACTCTTAAACCGGCTCAGACCCTCCCTGCGCAGGGGCACCGCCACCGCTGTTCCTTCCGGTAAATTCTGAATCCCAATCCCAATCGCAAGCGTTACGGCGCCTGCCAGAGTAGCCACCGGAAAATCAGCCCCCAGGGCACCAAACGCTACACCCACCGCCAAACCTTCGGGAAAATTGTGCAGCGTAATCGCCAGCACCAGCAACACACTTCGCCGCCAGTGGGTTTTGATTCCTTCCCTCTCCTCATCGGGAAAACCGATATGCAGATGCGGCAGCACGCCATCCACAATCCGCAGAAAAATGCCGCCCAGCAAAAAGCCCACAACCGCCGGCAACCAGGAAATCCCGCCGGATTCCTCCGTCATCTCGATTGCCGGTGCCAAAAGCGACCAGTAACTGGCGGCAATCATTATACCCGCCGCAAAGCCCAGCATCCCGTCCAGAATCCGCTGGTTGATCGTTTTAAATAGAAATACCACCGCGGCTCCCGCCGCCGTCAAACCCCAGGTAAAACAGGTTGCCAGCAACGCCTGAACCACCGGATGCAGTGTCTTAAACCATTCAATCATAGATTTTCCTCTCTATTTCCGCATCTTTTTATACTGATTTATCAGACCATTGGTGGAGCTGTCGTGGGAATGAATCTCCTTATCGGTCTCGAGTTCCATCAAAATCTCCCCTGCCATCTGCTTCCCCAGCTCGACACCCCATTGATCAAAAGAGAAAATATTCCAGATAATCCCCTGTACAAAGATTTTATGTTCATACATGGCAATCAGACCACCCAAAACCCGGGGTGTTAATTTCCGGTACAGTATCGAGTTGCTGGGGACATTCCCCCGAAAAACCTTAAAAGGGAGTAGTGTATCGATTTTCTCTGCCGCCCGACCCGCAGCGCGCAGCTCTTCCCGCACCTCCGATTCCGTTTTCCCCTTCATCAGGGCTTCGGTCTGGGACAGAAAATTCGCCAGCAGTTTGCAGTGGTGATCGCCAATCCCGTTGTGTGACCGGGCAGCCGCCAGAAAATCGCAGGGCACCAGCTGCGTCCCCTGATGTATTAATTGATAAAAGGCATGCTGCCCGTTCGTACCCGGCTCACCCCAGACAATCGGTCCGGTCTGATAATCGACTGCCCTGCCATTGCGATCGACACCTTTGCCGTTGCTCTCCATATCCAGCTGCTGCAGATACGCCGGCAGGTGCTGTAAATACTGCTCATAGGGCAAAATCGCCCAGGTGGCGGCATTGAAAAAGTTGCGATACCAGATGCCCAGTAGCGCCAGAATCACCGGAATATTCCGCTCAAAAGGGCTCTCCCGGAAATGCCGGTCCATGGCATGGGCACCCGCCAGTAGCTCTCTGAAATGATCGAAACCAATCGAACAGGCGATGGAGAATCCCACCGCCGACCAGAGCGAATAGCGCCCCCCGACCCAATCCCAGAACCGAAACATATTATCCGGGTCGATACCAAACGCCTTTACCGTTTCTACATTGGTGGAAACCGCCACGAAATGTCGGGCAATTGCCGCCTCATCAGCCAGTTTTTCCAGCACCCACCTCTTCGCACTTCCGGCGTTGGTCATGGTCTCCTGCGTCGTAAATGTCTTTGATACAATGACAAAAAGGGTTGTCTCCGGATCGAGCGGTTTTAATGTCTCCGCCAGATGAGTACCGTCCACATTGGAAACAAAATGCACCTTCAGAGCCGGATTGGCATAGGGCTTCAAGGCTTCGGTCACCATGCGAGGTCCGAGGTCCGAGCCGCCGATCCCGATATTGACAATATCGGTGATCCTCTTATTGGTAAATCCTCTCCATTTACCTGAGATAACTTTCTCTGTGAAAATCCTCATCTGATCCAGCACCGCATTTACATTCGGCATGACATCTTCGCCATCGACAAAGACCGGTTCGCCGGAAAGATTCCGCAAGGCTATGTGCAAAACCGCCCGGTCTTCGGTTTCGTTGATAGGCTCACCGGCGAACATCTGCTCAATCGCTTCTGCAACGTGGGTTTCCCCTGCCAGCTGCTGCAACAGGCGCAGGGTTTCGGCGGTGATGATATTTTTGGAATAATCCACCAGAATGTCCCCATGGCGCAGTGAAAACCGCTCGAAACGCTCCGGATCCTGCGCAAACAGCTCCCGCAGGTGCACATCCCGCATCTCCTTAAAATGCGCTTGCAGCAATTTCCAGGCGTTGGTACTCTGCGGATTGATCTTAGCTAACACCTTTATTTCCTCCTTAAAAATTTAACCTTCCCTTTCACAACTTGAAAATTTGTGTCAGGTTCCCGATAACGACGATAAAAAACCGTCAATGTCGTAAAATTCAAAATACAGTTGATGATCGGTATCCTGCTGATCCAGAATAAAATTTTCGAAAAAATATACCAGACACCGAGATAATATCCATAATGCCAGATTCTCAGAACAACTTTATTATGCACTGGCAAATCAAATCCCGTCAATTTCCGGAGATAAGCGAAAGCGGTGAAAAAAGTCGCCAGAGAGACCACTTTCCAGACCAAAAAGGCGGAAAGTTGCTGAACTTCAATCGCTTTCTGAGGACAAAATGCCATACAGCGCATGCAACTCTCACAGTGGAATGTCCAAAAGGGATACTTGTGATTTTTCCCTTTCATCAGGATGGCAGCGTTCGGGCAATATTCCGCACACAATCCGCAACCGGTGCATCTCCGGTTCACAAAAAAAAGTTTGGCAAGGGCTGTTTTTGCATACAGCAGATAGCCGATACTGACCGGCACCAGCAGTAAGCCTAACAGGAATTCAATCCCATTGAGAAACGTAAACCAACTTCGCTGACCCGCCAGAATTTTCCTGATGAAGTGCTCGCTGGGAACCCGGGCGTTTTCAATAATTCGCTGAACATTCGCCGGCTTTTGTCCTGAGTGCAGCGCCATCCAGTTGGAAGGCATGTTGATGCTCTGAACACCCCTGATCCGATAGCCTTTCAGCATCAGAATCAGAGCAATCAGGAAGGTCGCCGAGCCGCTCAGACCCGGAATAAAACATTTTTTAAACTGCAGGCGCCCCTGGGTTGCAACCACAATAGCATGGGTTTTTCTGACTCGCGGCAAACGCAGTGTCGCTTTGATGACGCTCCAGGGAGCCGTGAAACCGTGCGTCGGCATAAAAATACCTGTCAAACCGGCGGCTGAATCGGACTTCTTGATTTTGGGAAGATTTTTATCAATCATACGCAATTGAACGTCCGCGCCCTGCTTGGCAGCCACCTGCCGCATCCAGTCCGCCACTCTCAGTGAATTACCGGTCCCGCTTGAAATGTAAAACCGTACTGTTTTGTATCGTTGGATTGTGGTCATATACAGCAAAAATATACAGTTTCTGAACGGATTCCCGAAAACAAAAGATTGATCTTTTTAATCGCCCTGTAATTTGCGTATATTTCCATTTCCCTGAAAGGGATTCGTTAAAAGAGAAATGCAAAATGCCCGAGCTGCCCGAAGTTGAAACCATCGTCCGTGATCTCGACGCCGCCGGTCTGATCGGAAAAACCGTCACCGGCGCCGATGTCCAATGGCGGAAATCCATCGGAAATCTGCAACCCGACGAATTCATCAACCAAATCCGAAACCGGACCATTCTCAGCCTTTGGCGACGGGCGAAATACATTGTTATCGACCTGAATAACAACTTTCATCTGCTGATCCACCTGCGCATGAGCGGAAGACTGTATCTGGTACCGTCTTCAGCAACACGGAACAGGCATGAACATGTCATTCTGCATTTGAACGATAATCGCGATCTGCGCTTCCACGACACCCGCAAATTCGGGCGCATGCTCCTGACCGGAAATCCACATATTTTCCTGAATCAATTAGGTCCGGAGCCACTGAGCCGCGAATTCACACCAGCCCACTTTCAGAAAATGCTGAGGTCAAAACAGCGTCAACTAAAACCGCTCCTGCTTGACCAAACCTTTATCGCCGGTCTGGGAAATATCTACACCGATGAAGCCCTCTGGCAAGCCCGGTTGCACCCCTTGACCATTGCCGCCACCATCTCACCCCGCAAAATCCGCGCTTTACACGCCGCCATTCGTTTTGTCCTGCAGCAGGGCATTGACCATCAGGGCACCTCGCTGGGCAGCGGACAAGCAAACTTTGCCTCTGCTGAAAACCGCCGCGGTAATAACGCCCGAAATCTGATGGTTTTTCACCGCACCGACCAGAAATGCCCGCGCTGTGGCACAAAAATCAGGCGGATTATCGTCGGACAGCGCAGCACCCACATCTGCCCGAAATGCCAAAGACGCCCATAAACCCCGTGGATAGTTGCCAATCCCTGCTTATATTTCAACGATGTAAAATAAATTTTATGATGGCTGATAATTCCCTAAAAACCAATCTGACAAAGGCACTCGGTCTTCCAGAAAATCCACCTAAAAATTCTTCCGGCAGTCAGGTCCGGGTTCCCTATGCCGAAAAGGATGGTCTTCTGGTGCATGTCTCGACCGTTGCACGGGGACTGAAATGCAACGCTTATTGTCCGGTCTGCAAAACCCCTGTGGTGGCGCGCAAGGGAGAAAAAACCAGTCATCATTTTGCTCATTATCCCGGCGCCAACTGCAGCGCCGAAACGGTATTACATTTCATCGGCAAACAACTGATATATGAAAAATTACTGGCGGCGATTCATTTAAACCAGCCCATCAATCTCCAATGGAAATGTATCGCCTGTTCAGAACACCACCATATGAATCTTATGGAAAATGTTCGCCAGGTAACCCTTGAGAAACCGATCGATCGCTGTCGCCCGGATATCTGCCTGCTGAGCGCCGATCATCAGCCCCGCGCTTTGATTGAAATTGTGGTCAGTCACCGTCCGGACCGGAAAATCATCGACTACTGCAATCAGCACAATATCCCGCTGGTAATTTTTCGCATCACCGGTGCCGAAGCCCTGGAAAAAATCGGGTTATCTCCCCGCCTAAAACCGTCGCTGGTGCTGTATTGCCTCCGTGACCGCTGTCCGAATTGCGGCGGTCCGCTGTTTGAAAAACGCCTTTTTATCATTGCCGGCAGCTGCTGGCGTTGCGGGGCACCCATGCAGCTGGCAGCTATGGAGATCAACCAAACGCTCCACGGGATTCCCCATTTTTCGCAAGCTGACCGGCTGATCGCCCGGGATAAAGGTGTCATTTTTCGGGAATATATCAATAAAAAAGCCCGCCGGCGGGAACTGGCGGTCGCCTGCCCCTCCTGCGGTGTTGTCACCGGTAACCGTTTCGCCGGTTACCAGAAGCGGATTACCAGTAAACGCAGCGGTATCTACCGGGGTAAAATCTGCCTGAACTGCCGGACTCATATGGACGAACCGGTTTGAAAAATATGACAATCATCCGGTTGATTTTTTTTACATTAAGGTTGACTTTCATTTGCCCTGTAATTTTATTATCATCAATGTAATCAGCTATTTATAAAAAAAAGGAAAAATGACCAGTGAAACCTTCCATTCAACTGAAACCAAACCTGACCATCACTTCGAAAAAGGGAATATTTTATTGGGTTGATGAACAGCAACAGATCAAAAAGTACAGACCCTGGCTAGGCGACCTGTTCTGCTTTATCTATGACAGCAGTATGGCAAAGTCGGTATTCCCCAAAAAGTTCGGCGGCGATATCGAGCGTCACTACGAGATTCTTCGCAAGCAGATGCAAGCCACCCACGGCAAGCGGATTCTCGAACTGGGCACCGGCACCGGCAATGCTGCCTATTTTGTACCCCGGGACAATGAATACACCGGCATCGACACCAGCGCCGGACTGCTGCAAAAAGCCCAAAAACGATTCCGGGAAAATGGTTTCGAAATCGCTGAGCTCTACCTCGCCAGCGCCGACGATCTGCCCTTCGCCGACGATCAGTTCAATGTACTCCTCTGTCATCTCTCTCTGAATTTTTTCCCGGACATTCATTCAGTATTGACGGAAATCCGGCGGGTTATGCAATCCGGCGCCCCGATGTATTTCAGTATTCCTGTCCCGGAACGGGAAGGTTCGAAAAGTAAAATCCACGGGACACTTTACACGGAGGAGCAATATAAAACCATATTAAATGAGCACTCCATGAACTTCGAAAGTCTGCCGGATCGCAACGGTAATCTTTTATATTTTAAAGCAAGTTTTTAAATGTGCAGGCTCACGTCTTTAATAAGAATGTGACACGTTATGCTCTTTCTGAACAAATCCATGAACTTCGAATTTTCCACCGCCGATCGCATTATCTTTGGAAAAGGTGAACGGTTCCAGGCTGTTGAGATTGTCCGTGAACTCGGCAATAATCTTCTGGTAGTCACCGGTTCAAATCCTCATCGGGCTGACTGGTTGTTCCGTAGACTTGATTCGGCTGGTCTTCACTACCATAACACCTCGGTGACCGGCGAACCGGACATCGACACCATTTCTCAAATAACCGCACAAGCCAGACTGAAAAAAAGCAATGTCCTGATTGCCCACGGCGGCGGCAGCGTTATTGATACCGCCAAGGCAGTTGCGGCACTGGCAACCAATTCCGGAAATATCTTCGACTATCTGGAAGTTATCGGCAACGGAAATCCGCTCCAGGAGAGACCGCTGCCCCTAATTGCACTGCCCACCACCGCCGGAACCGGCAGCGAAGTCACCCGCAACGCCGTATTGGCGAGCCGCCAACACCGGGTCAAAGTCAGCCTGCGTCATCGCTGGATGATCCCCGACGTGGCGATCGTGGACCCCGAATTGACCCTTACGGTTCCACCGCAGGTAACCGCCGGCAGCGGACTGGACGCCCTGACGCAATTGATTGAAGCCTATACCACCAAACTCAATAATCCGCTCGTGGATGGAATCTGCCGGGAGGGAATCCGGTGCGCCGCACGCTCACTCAAAACCGCCTTCCGCCATGGGAGTGATCTTGAGGCGCGTACGAATATGTGCCTCGCCAGTCTCTTCGGCGGTCTGGCTCTCGCCAACGCCAAACTCGGCGCCGTCCATGGCTTCGCCGGACCCATCGGCGGACTATTCGACGCACCGCACGGCATGATCTGCGCCCGGCTACTGCCTTTCGTAATAACCGCCAATATCAGGGCTCTGGAAAGCCGCCAACCCGATTCAGTTTTTCTGAAGCGCTATGCGGAAGTTGACCGGATCATCACCGTTGAAACGGGCACAAGCGGTTTAAACGAGTGGCTTGGCGATCTGTATCAGGAACTACCGATCCGAGCACTGAAATATTACGGAATAACCGATACTGATATTCCACTGATTATTGAAAAAGCCCGGAAATCCAGCAGCATGCAGGGCAATCCCATTGAGCTGAACCAAACGGAAATGTCTGATATTCTCACCCGGTCACTGTAAACGGCGTCTATTCTTCCTGTTTATATATAAGTCTCCATCTCAAAATCCGGGAGCCCTGACCTTTTTTGACATCCAATCTATCAGGATTTTGTCCAAGACCTGATTGCTAAAATGAAGGAGGTTTCCGTGAACAACATTTCAAAATCTCTGCTCGTCTTTGTAATCGGTTTCTGGACATCTGTCCATGCTGCCGAATTAACAGCCAACAACAATTATGATTGGAGGGCTATCAGCCGTAATCTCGAACAAGCCATTGCATCCCCCAACGAAGGTTTAAAAACATCCGCCATGTGCCAGGTGATTCAATATGCTGATAACATTAATCTGCGCCATGATGCGGTCGTTGATTTAATTCATGTGTTTCGAACCAATCCTGATCCGCAGATTCGGCATCTGGTAATGGTTGCGTTATATGCTACCCAAAATCGCTGGGCAATGGGATTTCTGCAAAGAATCTTGCGCTTTGAAGATGATGCCGACATCAGAAAACACGGTAATGTCATTGTTTATCATTATTACGAGAATGAACTAAAACCGGAAAACAGCACCACACTCAACGATGTTGGCGGTCATTTATCGCCATCCAGTCAGAATTAAAGCACCTAAACGGCAGATCAGCTGACTTTCCCCTTCTCCTTCAGCCGTTTGTACTCTTCCGGATGCAGCTTTTTCATACACTCCGCACAGAGCCCGTGACTGAACTGAATATTGGAGTGTTTGCTGATATAGAGTTCCACCTCGTTCCAGTAACCTTCGTCATCCCGGATTTTTTTACAGTTTGAACAGATCGGTAAAAAGCCGCTCAGCGTTTTGACCTTGTCAAGAGCGTCCTGCAACCTGGCAATGATTTTCTCACGCTCCCGTTCAGCAAGCTTCCGGTCGGTAATGTCATGAAAATAGAAGATACGCCCCCGAAATTTTTGGCGGTAATTGTACAGCTTGTCCACCCGAAGTTCATAGGTCTGCGGGTCCCTGTCATCTCCCAGAACGATTTCCTGGCTGTAGGTGTCCTCATCGCCAAACTTACAAAGGTGCCGGTGCTCCGGTTTCAGAATTCTATCCAGACGCACAACGGCAACCTCTTCACTCAGACCGAACAGCGCCCGGCAGCTCTCATTGTAATCCACGACCCGGTTGAGTCCATCTACAACCAGAATGGCATCCACAATTTTTTCCAGAACAAATTCCCGGGCAATGGGGATAACGGACAGCAGATGATAGCGGGCAACCCCGAAGGTCATCACGACACCGGACAGTGCCAGAAACGCCGTTGTCCAGTCAATCCGCGCCCAGCTGAATAGTTTAAAGATATACAGGATATTTCCCAGCCAGGGGAAAATTCCAATCGCCAGCAAAATAATCAGCTGCCGGGATCCCAGGTGCGGTCGACGGGTCAGCCTCCGGATGATAAACACAACTCCGGTCACCATGATGATATCGTGGTATATCACAGAAACCCAGAACCAGACACCGTAGGTCTTGGTTATTACAGAAAAAGAACCGCTGGTATCCAGGGCAACATTATAGCGCATCAATCCGTGATATTCATTCGTGAATATCATGATGACCGTAATTGCCGGTATGATCGCCAACAGGAACAGATTCCGCCGGTTCAGCCATTTCCCTTGATCGGTATAAATCGCCACAAAAATCATCCAGGCGACCGGTGCCACTTCAATACCCAAATACTCCAGCTTGACAAAAATGGATTTCACCGCCAAATCACCAAACCCGTACTCAAAAATGTTCAGTGTCGCCCACCAGACGATCGACAAAGAGAGTACCAGCAACGCCTTACCTTCGGGTCGGCTGCAGTATTGCCAGGAGTAAAAGCTGGTCAACAGCGACAGCGCCACCGCAATGATCAGCGGGGTATAGTATACGCTGAAAGTAAATGACATCTTATCGGAGTTCCTGCCTAATTGCTGAGAGTAGACAAAGGAAATAAATCAATAGCAATAACAGAAGCATCGCACTTTCACCTTCCAAAGATTTGCAATCCTTCGGAAGGTAAAAAGGGAAACTTATCCGGTTCTCTGAGGTGAGATACCCTTTTTCAATGCCTGCTCAATGGCTTCCAGAATGACCAGGCTGCTGCTGGTGGCACCGCTGATAGTGTCCACCCGCAGATTCTGGGCAGAGATAACCCGCTCCAGAATCACTTCGGCGGCGGCGCCCCTGCCGTTGTCATGCCGGATCAGCTCGATTGATTCGATCCGATGATTCCTGACGACGACCTTTACAACCGCCTTAACCAGTCTGGCATCATATTCACCGATATACTCCCCATCGGTAACAGCTTTGAGGTCCACATCCTCAATCTCAACGGCGGCAACTTTTTCCTTATATTCACGCATTGTCCGGCAACTCATCAGAAGCAGCCCCAGCAGCACGATCAGGAAAAGTTGAAATCCTTTTTTCAGATTCATTTTCAATCTTTCATCAGAGCAATAAATTTTTCGATATTATCCTCATTGATATTGGAAACGCTTTCGGTCACATGCGCAACCTTTTTGATGATAAACCGCTCCAGGCAGTTCATCTTCTCCATGTCAAATTCCCCGCCGAACAGACCCGTTGCTGTAGCATGTTCAACCAGCGGCTGGGGGAAATTGCCGGACAGCTCCTTTTCGGCTTTCGCGGGATCCTCTTCCATATGACAGATAAACAGTCCGATCTTCTTTTCGAGCAGTTGATTCGTAAATTTCTGCGCGAATCTCTTTATCTGCCCCTGAATTTTTCCTGCCCGAATCGAACCACCGATTATAACTTTTTCATAATCCTCCAGGTCAATCCGGGTCACATTGCGCACATCCAGAACGTCGGCATCTTTGCCAAGAGCTTCACCGACCTTTTCAGCCGCCCGCTTGGCGCAGCCATGCTTGCTAGCATACACGATCAATGTTTTCATCTGAAAATTCCCTCCCGTAAAATTTTAATTTATATAAAGGTATATGTCAGTCCCAGCGAGAGCGATTGCATGATCTGACGTCTGACCGACAGATCGTGATCGTAAAACAGTTTTAAATTGAAGGTGACGTTGACATATTTCGTAATGCTGGCGGTGAGTACATTATCCCATTTTACATCTACCTGATTAATCGCCTGCAAATTCGAAAAAATAACCAGATTCGACGTAAACAGCAGATTGTCCCGAAATTTTTGGGAAAAATCAGTCACCGATTCCAGACCGGCTTCATTTCTAAAGGTTTCCTGTTCATTATCCGTCTCAGGATCGTCTGAATAGGGTACCGGGAAATCCCGCGTCACCGTCTGCTTCAGGGCTACACCCAGCCGGGTGCTCAACTGTTCCGACGGCGCATAGCCGGCACCGATGCTTTCCGTAAAGTATCCCGGATCAAGGAAATTGGAAATCTCCACCGCCGAAGTATCCGTGTATTTATACCCGTAGGCAAACTGGGTTTCTCCCTTAACAGCGGCATAGGGGTTCACCGGAATGCCCAGTTTGTAGATATAGACACTTTCCAGCTTGATTTCATCCACCGACTTCCGGGCTTCCTGTTCGCCGATCCGGCTTTTTCCAAAGGCAAATTTACCGCTGTTTGTCCAGTTCCACTTCGGCTGATTATTGACGAATTTGGCATTCAGATTGACCTGCCAGGCAAAGGTATTTTCACCTCCGGCGGTCCAGTTGTCAAAGCTGGTCTGGGTAGTTCCGAAATTGCCGGTCACCGATTTTTGCCGACCGATGGGCTGCTCCTCCGCCGATGTCACTATCAGCAAGGCGGCTACAAGCATCGTTATTAATCCATTTTTCATAGTTGCTCCGTTCTTCTTTTCACTCTTTAGTTATTTTCAATCCAACAGAATATAAAATTATATAATCATTATAAGCTATTTAATTATAAGTTTAAAATCAATGACAGATCGGGAACAGCCATACTTTCAGGAGCGAAGGACTTTGGGGTTACCAGGTCGCTTTTAATGTCCCGGAACGGATAAGGGGGACCCTGCTAATGAAACAGCTCCTCATGAAATGCCTCTTTCAGTTCTGATTGCATGGGAAAAACCACGATGTCCCGGGATTGATCAGGCGTGATGCTTTTTTCGAGGATGTCATTGATCTCGCCGGCGGTGTTGCTGTAAAGCCGGCAGAAGATGGTGGCTCTCCGCAGCTCCGGCGGACCGCCCAGCTTCATGTTGACCGCCAGTTCCAGGTTTTCCATATCGCCATCCCGGCAGAGAAATACAATCGCATTCTTGCGGCTATCCCGGACTTTACCCGCCAGCATCTCCCAGATTTCTGAGGCGTGGATATCCCCTTCGATGGGATTATGAATAAAACAGCCCATCACCGCCTGACGCTGCGCCTCCTGAAATTTCTGCTGCCGCAGATCAATATTCATCCGGCTGGCGACCACCACAATATCATCATGGCTCTGCCGCTCCTTGTCATTGGCTAAATGATAAAAAAGCATCTGACCAAAGCGTCCGTAACCAAGGATAATGAAGATATTTCCCCGGGGATGCAGGTAATTTTTTCCCAGAACCCAATGCTGATATAAGCGCCGAGTGACCACCTGATAACCGTTAAAAATTTTCACACCGGCATAGAGCGGATCCTTCAGAATGGTCTGCTGCCAGAGCTCATGCAGCCCCAGATTACCCAGGTGGAAAAAGGTCTGCTGATGTCGGTGGCGGTTTGGCATTGCCTGAATCAACACCAGGGTATTCAGGTTAGTAATATCCTGATTGGTGGTAATATAGACCCGCCGCGCCCGGTTGACATTCGCCCGGCGCAGAACAGCCAGCTGTGTAAAGTCATCCTTCAGCCACCAGGTGGTTTTACTCTTTTGCAGAAAAACGCTGCGGGAATTGTTCGGATCACGTTCGATGACGACAATCCGATGTCCCGGCGGGGCGTGCTCCTTAATCAAATCATAAATCAACCGACCGTTGCGCCCCAGTCCGCAAATCACCGAGTGATGTTTCCAGCGCGGCGAAAAGCGGCTGAGCAACTTTTCCTGAATAACCTGATAAACGGCGCTGAAGGTCAGCAGCGGCGCCAGAAAATAGCAAATCCACAACAAAGTAATAATCCCGGAACCACCGCCGGTGGGCATCCCGATATCAATTCCACCGATAATAAACAGAGTCAATGAATAATAAAGTGCTTCAAAATAGCGACCTGCTCCGCTCGCCGTCACCATGGTGGTGTTCAAAAAGGCGCTCCAAGCCAGCAGCAGAATAAAGACGAATAAAAAATAGCGCCAGTATTTCCAGACGATTCGATTCATACCTGTAATCTATAAAATCCGGGAAAATATACCACGCCTCTTACACCCCAATTTACCAGCGATAGGAAATATCGTTCCAGCGAATCCTGTCGCTGAAATCGCCGGGTTTTGTCGTATCGTTGATTTCCAGCAATTCTACATTGGCGATTTCGGCGAAATCCCGGATATGCTCCGCACTCAGCGCCTGACTGAAGCCGGTATGGTGCGCTCCACCGGCTAATATCCAGCACTGGGCGGCGACCTGCAGATTCGGTTTGGGTTGCCAGAGTACCCGCGCCACCGGCAGCTTCGGCAGATCGGCATTGGGAGTGACAACCTCAACTTCATTCAGGATGAATCGAAAACGATTTCCCAGATCAATCAACGATACATTCAAAGCCGGACCGGGAGCGGTATTAAAAACTAGTCGCGGCGGATCGTTTTTACCGCCGATAGACAGCGGATGCACCGCGAGGCGGGGCTTTTCGGAAGCAATGGATTCGCAGACCTCCAGCATGTGGGCGCCCAGCACTTTCATGCCGGCGGGATCGAAGTGATAGGTATAGTCTTCCATGAACGAGGTTCCGCGGTTCAGACCTTTCGCCATGACCTTCATTGCCCGCACCAGTGCAGCGACTTTCCAGTCACCTTCAGCGCCGAATCCATATCCCGCACCCATCAGCCGCTGAACCGCCAGTCCCGGCAGCTGCTTCAAGCCATGCAGGTTTTCGAAAGTAGTGGTGAAGCCGCTGAATTTACCCTCTATCAGAAATCGGCGGAGCCCCAGTTCTATTCGGGCGGCATCCCGCAAATTCGCATACTTCGTGCCCCCTTTCCGGGCTTCTGCCGCAACAATATATAAATCATTGTATTCATCAATCAACCGGTCAATATCACTATCGCCGATACTGTTCATAACTTCCACCAAATCACCGACGCCATAGCCATCAACGGTATAGCCAAACCGCAGTTGCGCTTCGAGCTTGTCGCCTTCAGTGACGGCAACTCCCCGCATATTATCTCCAAAGCGGGCAATCTTACCGTTCTGGCTGTCCTGCCAGGCTGCCGCCGCCCGCATCCAGATATTAATCTTCCCACGTACTGTTCCATCTTGCCAGTGTCCGACCACCACCTTGCGGGACTTTTTCAAACGGCTGCAGATGTAGCCGAATTCCCGCCCCCCATGCGCCGACTGGTTCAGATTCATAAAATCCATATCAATCTGCGCCCAGGGGATGTCGCGATTGAACTGGGTGTGCAGGTGCAGAAAGGGTTTCTGGAGAGCTTTCAGTCCGGCGATCCACATTTTTGCCGGTGAAAAGGTGTGCATCCAGAGAATCAGACCGATACAATCAGGTGCGCTGTTGGCGTCCAGCATCAGGCGCCGAATCGACTCCGGCGTTGTTAAAACCGGTTTGGAAAGGACCTGTACCGGAATGGTCTCTGCCGCAGACAGAGCGGCGGCGATCTGCCCGGAGTGCTCAGCAACCTTTCTTAAAGTTTCATCGCCGTACAGCTGCTGACTGCCGGTTACGAACCAGATTTCATAAGGATCAAATGTTTTCACGACTTTTCCCCTTTTTTTCCTTAGGTTTTGCTGACCGTAATAGGCGTTCGGTCCGTGCTTGCGGGCATAGTGTTTCGCGAGAATATGTTCCGGTAATTCCTGAATATCCGGATGTAAAATTAGCGTGTTCAATGCCATTTTTGCGACTGTCTCCAGGATTAGGCAGTGTTGGACCGCCTCAGCAGGTGTTTTGCCCCAGGTGAACGGGGCATGCCCGGCAACCAAGACTGCCGGGATCGCCAGCGGATCCACATCCTTAAATCGTTCAACAATCACCTCTCCCACAGAGGCTTCGTATCCGCTGCGGATTTCCGACCCGGTCGGAAACCGTGATACCGGGATTGTACCGGAAAAATGATCTGCGTGAGTCGTACCGTAGCAGGGAATTTCTTGACAAGCCTGGGCAAAGGAGCCGGCATATTCGCTGTGGGCATGCGCGATTCCACCGATGCTTTGAAATGCTCTGTATAATACCAGGTGCGTCGGTGTGTCGGAAGACGGACGCCATTTCCCTTCAAGAACGGTACCGTCCGGATCCACCACCACCATATCATCGACGGTCAATTTTTCATACGGGATACCACTAGGCTTGATCACAATCCGCCCGCTCTCCCGGTCAATTCCGCTGACATTGCCCCAGGTCAGTGTCACCAGGTTGTATCTACACAAATCAAGATTGGCTTGCAGGACCTCCTGTTTTAGTTTTTCAAGCATTCCTTTTACTCTCCCGAATCCGGTCACGGATTGCCAACAAATCTTTCATGACGTTTGCCATCTGTCCGGACCAGCCGGTTGTACCAAATCCGTCATGCAGCTGGCAGTACAACCGGTATAATTCCTGATAAACAGTATGGTGTTCAGCAACCGGGCGATAGACTTTCCCAAAGCCGGTCATGCGTTTCTGGGCTGCAGAAATATCGTCGAATCCGCCCCTTTCCTTACCGGCGGCTACCGCTGCGAAAATGGCGGCACCCAATGCCGGTGTCTGCTCACTCCGGGATACAATCATCGGTCGCCCGATTACATCGGCATAAATCTGCATTAGAAGCGGATTTTTATATGCCAGCCCGCCACAACCGATGACCTCATGCACCGCCACACCGTACTCCTCCAGCCGGTCGATGATTTTCAGGGCACCAAAAGCCGTGGCTTCCACCAGAGCACGGTAAATCTCATGCGCCCGGGTATGCAATGTCTGACCTAAAAGCAATCCCGTCAGCCGGACATCCACCAGAACGGTTCGGTTACCGTTATTCCAGTCCAGCGCCAGTAAACCGCTCTCACCGGGGTTCAGCGAGGCGGCTTCCGCCTCGAGTCGGTGAAACTTTTGTGCCAACGTCTGACCGTAGGAATCGGGAACCAGATGCCGGACAAACCAGAGAAATATATCGCCCACTGCCGATTGACCCGCCTCAATTCCGTAGTAACCGCTCATCACCGACCCATCGACGATCCCGCAAACTCCGGGAATATCCTGCAGCGGCAGACGATTCGGTTGAATCATAATATCACAGGTACTGGTGCCGAGTATCTTAACCAGCGCACCCGGGTGAATCCCCGCACCCACGGCGCCCATATGAGCATCAAATGCCCCCACAGCAACAACGACATCGGTTGAGAGATTCAGTTTTATCGCCCATTCCGCCGACAGGTATCCGACCTGCTCTTCCGCCGAATAGGCGGTTTGATACAGTTGATCGGAAAAATCGGCGAGCTCCGGCGCCAGTTCACCCAGAAAATCTTTATCCGGTAAACCGCCCCATTTTTCGTTGAACAGGGCTTTATGACCGGCGGCGCAGACGCTGCGCTTCAGCCGGTTGGGATCGGTATTTCCGGTCAGCACCGCCGGAATCCAGTCACAAATCTCAACAAAGCTGTAAGCATTTTCGAAAACCTCCGGAGCCTCTTCCTGCAAATGCCACAGCTTACTCCAGTACCATTCAGAAGAGTAAACACCGCCGATATTCGCCAGGTACTGCGGTCGGATTTGGGCGGCTTTGGCGGTTATCCGGCTGGCTTCGGCATGACTTGTATGATCCTTCCAGAGCCAAACCATCGCCGCCGGATGGTGGCGAAATTCCTCCTGAAAACAGAGTGGTTGCCCCGCGGGGTTCACCGGCATCGGGCTGCTGCCGGTTGTATCAACCCCGATGCCGATGACATTCTGCGAATCAAAACCGGGGTCCGCATCGGTTGCTTTCTGAAGAGCCGCCGGAATTACCGTTTCTATTCCCCGCAGATAATCAGCCGGATTTTGGCGCGCCAGATTGGGATTTGCAGGGTCAGTAATAATCCCGGCTTCACCCGAGGGATAGTCAAAAACATGACTCGCCAGCTCCCGCCCGTCGGAAATATCAACGATTAGTGAGCGGCAGGAATTAGTGCCGAAATCCAGACCAATGACATATTTATTCATAAACAATTCCGTTCAAATCGTTCAACCGGTAAAACTCATATAAATCAACACAATCAGGATGACCAACACCACCGACGCAATCACATCGCCGACTGACCAGCTGGAGCGGGATTCCCGCCGGTGATCATCGGTTATGGTGCCGTACGTCAGACCACTGATCTTCTCATACGCCGGTTCATTGGTTGCCAAACTGACGGCAATCATTACGCCAATACAGACAACTGTAATTAACAGGCTGTAATACTGGAAAAAAATGTTGTTTATGACCCAGAAAAAGGAACCTTCGGTATACTCATAAGCCCCAAAAAGCGCCACCGGTGTATCAACGGCGAGCCGGAAGAGTCCCATGGCAAAACCGGTAATCAGAGTCGCCATACAGCCCTTGGCATTCATCCGCTTCCAAAAAACGCCCATAAAAAAGACCACGGCGATCGGCGGAGCCAGGTAGGACTGCACGCCCTGTAAATAGTCGTAAAGACCCTTGCCGCCTTTGATAACCGGAATCCAGATCAAGCCGATCAGCACCATGACAGCAGTTGCTACCCGTCCGATCCAGACCAGTTTCGCCTGGCTGGCTTCGGGCCTGAGGCGGGAATAAAAATCAATGGTAAAGAGTGTCGCGGAAGCATTGAAAACACCCGCCAGCGAGCTCATCAGAGCCGCCAGCAGACCGGCAACCACAATCCCGCGGACACCCACCGGCAGAATATAGGCAACCAGCAATGGAAAGGCGCTTTGGGAATTCTCTCTGATAATCTCACCGTTGGCATCCAGCATCTGGCTTTGAATCTCCGGGCTGATTCCGGATTTAGCCAACGCCATGGCGATCATTCCGGGAATGATGAAAATAAACACCGGAAGCAGTTTCAAAAATCCAGCCGCAATTGAGCCGCGGCGAGCCTCTTTTTCATTGGGCGCACCCAGTGCCCGCTGAACGATATACTGATCGGTCGTCCAGTACCAGAGACCGATAATCGGCGCACAGAACAGCATCCCCAGCCAGGGATAATTGTCATTAAAATACCAGGCTATCCGACCGGTTTCGCGGACCGGCGCCCAGGTCCCTTCAATACCGGCAGGTACCAGCGGCTTCCAGAGATTGAATGCATCGGAACCGAGGACATCACGCAGCACACTCCAGCCGCCCAGACCGTGTAAACCGAACAGGGTCACCATAATCGAACCGAAAATCAAAATGACCGTCTGCAGCGCCTCGGTGTAGGCAACCGCCCGCAATCCGCCCAGAATTGTATATATTCCTGTCAATAAAATAACCAGAATGGACCCGATCCAGAAACTGTCCAGACCCCAGAGATGCATTTCCGGTAAGAGCACACTAAAAACAATCCCGCCAGCGAAAATACCCACTGCTATCTTTGTCAGCACATAGGCGACCAGCGAAATCAGGGAGAGAGTCGTCCGGGCGATGGGCGAAAAGCGCCTTTCCAGAAATTCCGGCATGGTAAAAACTTTGGAACGCATATAAAAGGGCACCATCACCCAGCCCAGCACCAGCAGGCACCAGGCATGCAACTCATAATGCGCCATCGCCACACCGTCGGTGGCACCGGACCCCGCCAGACCGACCAGATGTTCAGAGCCGATATTGGACGCAAAGATAGAGGCACCTACAATGAACCAGCCCAGATGTCTGCCCGCCAGAAAGTAATCGGTGGAGGTGTCCTGTTTCTGTCGGATAACCCACCAGGCAAGTCCGAGAATAATGGCAAAATAGCCTGCAATAATAATCCAATCCAAAGTATGTAAAGTGGACATAATGCTACCTCTCTATTGTTGTCGTCCTACTGAAAAACGCCGTATCGGTGTCTGTTTTTATTCCTCTTCCTCTTGCAGAATAACCAACGGAAATTATACCCCGCCCGGAAAATCGGGAAAGTGTCCATAATCTCAGCAGGGGTATTTTCGGAAACATCCGTTTGTGCAGCCAAACTATATTTACTTCTCTCATCATCACCGTATTTCCGAAAAACCGTACCAAACACCCTATTTTAAAAGGAAAATGGCATAAATGAAAGTCGTTTTTTTAACTTTTTATCCTGTGTCTGAACCGGTTTAATTCATTTCAAATTGATCAGAATAATTTTCCCACCAGTCGGAAAAATCATTGAAATTGTACTTCCAATAGTCCAAATTTACAATCCAGACTGATGGAATTTCGGAGCGACTCTTGAAAATTTCAGCCGAACCCAACCTTACTGGCAAGATTGGCAACTATCAAAAGATGTTTGAAGCAGCAAAATAATAAAAATTTATCAGGGGCAATCAGATGGATTATCAAAAATTTCTCGCCAAACGCACGGTCAATATCAAAGCCAGCGTCATCCGTGAAATATTAAAAATTATCTCCAAGCCTGGCATGATCTCGCTGGCGGGCGGATTACCCTCCCCGGACAGTTTTCCGTTGGAGATTATTGAAAAACTCGCCGCTCTGGTGATTAAAAAATATGGTTCGAAAGCCTTTCAATACAGCAACACCGAGGGATTCGAACCCCTGCGTTCGGCGTTGGCGGATTATTTAAAGGAAAAAGAGATCAACGTGACTACCGAGGATGTCTGTATCACCAGCGGTTCCCAGGGACTCCTTGACGGCATCGGCAAAGTCTTCATTTCCGAAGGCGACAAAATCGCCGTCGAAGCGCCCACCTATGTCGGAGCGCTGCAGGCGTTCAACTCCTACGGTCCCGAATATGTCTGCATCAAAACCGACGACAATGGAATCATTCCGGAGCATTTGGAAGAAATCCTGAAGACTCAACCTGTCAAACTGGTCTACCTGGTTCCCACTTTTCAGAATCCGACAGGACGGACCCTGCCGCTGGACCGCCGGGTACAAATTGCCGAAATTCTTCACAAATACGAAGCCCTTTTGATCGAAGATGACCCCTACAGCGATCTGCGCTACTGCGGTGAAGCGGTCACGCCGCTGCAAGCCCTGGCGCCGGAACATGTAATCTATACCAGCACGGTTTCGAAAATCCTCGCGCCCGGTTTCCGGATCGGCTTTTATGTGGCGCCACCGGAATTGAAAACCTGGCTGATCCGCGCCAAGCAGGGCGTCGATCTGCATACCGGCACCTACGCCCAGGCAATTGCGGCGGAATACCTGAGCGGCGGTCATCTGGAAAAACAGATCAAAAAGATTATCGCACTTTATCGCCCCAAACAGGAGGCGATTCTGGAGGCGCTGGCAGACTATCTGCCCGCCTCTTTCAACTGGTCAAAGCCGGATGGCGGAATGTTCATCTGGGTCGCCGGTCCCCCAGGATTCGATGCGGAAGCCTGTTATTACAAAGCCGTGGAGCAGAATGTCGCCTATGTGCCGGGTCGCTATTTCTTTACCAGCCCCAACGAGGGACTAGAGACCATGCGCCTGAACTTTTCCATGTGTGACGCCGGGACAATTCACAAAGGCATCCGGATTCTGGGCGATGTGGTAAAATCTTTTGTCTAAACCGAATCACTTTTCATTTTTTACCCGTTCCATTGGATGAAAAAGGGAATTATTCTCGCCATTGCCGCCTATACCCTCTGGGGGATTCTGCCCTTTTACTGGAAGCTGCTGGACCACGTCCCGGCTTATGAAATTCTCTGTCACCGGATGCTCTGGTCACTGGCTTTCACCACGGGTTTGCTGTCCCTGAGGAGACGCTGGCAATGGTTTGCTCACTTCCGCCGAAATCCGCATTCCTTGCTCTTTTACCTGCTCAGCGCCGCTATTCTGGCAGCGAATTGGTTTATCTTCATCTGGGCGGTCAATTCCGGTTTCATCCTGGATGCAAGCCTCGGCTATTTCATCAATCCCCTCGTCAGCATACTGCTGGGAGTGATTTTTCTGAAAGAAAAACTGCGCACCGGTCAGATTCTGGCGGTGTTCATCGCCGCTGTTGGAGTCGTCTATTTGACCTTCGGATATGGCAAATTTCCCTGGATCGCATTAAGCCTGGCACTGACATTCGGCTGTTACGGGCTGTTGCGTAAAACCGCCCGCCTGAACTCCGTCGAGGGACTCAATCTGGAAACCACCTTTATGATCATTCCCGCCCTCGGTTTCATTATTTATTTGGGAATTGCCGGTCAGAGTGCCTTCGTCTATACCGGTTGGTCCACATCTCTGCTGCTTGTCTTTTCCGGCGCCGTAACGGCGGTCCCGCTGATTCTGTTCGCCGCCGGTGCCCGGCGAATCCCGCTGAACATGGTCGGCTTCATTCAGTATATTACTCCGACGCTCAATTTTTTCATCGGTTTCCTGGTCTACCACGAACCGCTGTCAGCGGCCCGGTTGCTGGGCTTTATCTTTATCTGGATCGCCCTGGCAATCTATTCCTGCGAAGGATTTTTTCATAGAAATCTCAGACGGACAAAAAATATTCGCCGGACAGGGTAAAAGCGCGACCTATTTTCTCTGCTTAATGTCCTTCGGAGCGACCGGTTTTTCAACAGGTTTTTCAACAGGTTTTTCGGAGGGTATTTCCTTCGTTGATTCTGTTTTTGGTTCCGTAGTTTTCGGCTTTGTTTCCTTGACCGGTTTACGGATTTTCGGTGTTTTCCTGATTTCCTTGCGGGTCTTACTTTCCGGTTGCTTTGCCGGCTTATCCGGAACCGGTGCCGGTTTAATCTCCTTCGGTTGTTTTCGGGTCTCTACCTTACCGGATTCAGTACCGGTACCTCGCTGAATCTGCAAATCATCCAGCGGTTTATGAACCGACTCCGGTAAAGGCTCGAAAATCGGTTCCGACGGTTCGGAAATCTCTCCCGTTTCATTTTCCTGTTTTTCTAAATTGGTCTGCGGCTTGCGTACCGGGTGAACAATCGGAATTACTTCGTTCTTCTTGCGCACCTGATAGGCATCGTATTTCGCCGCTTTCTTCAAAATCTCCAGGTTATCTTTTGAGCTACCTGTTCGTCCGGGGCTGCCTGGTTTATTCCGTTCCAGCGCCTCTGTTTCCGCCGCGGCAAACTGCTGGGAATATTTATGAATCGTCAGAATCTGCTTCTTTAGGTCGGTGCTTTTGTATTCCCGCGCCAAATCAGCGACCTGTACCGCCTGTTTCGCCAGCGACTGACGAACATCGGCAAGATTGCTCTGATTCGCCTGCTGAACGATCGTCTGCAACTGTTGCGTGGTATTCATCAGAGTTAAACGTTCGCCCACATAAGGATTGCGATAATATTCCCGCTGTTCGGGTTCGTTGGTGGCGCGGATATACACCGGCGCGTTGGCGGTGATACGTTCCCCCTTGTTGACCACATCATCGTACTGCAATACCACATTCGCCAGACAAAGCGAGTCGGGAATCGTGCGCGGCAGCTGCAATTCAAGCGTAAGTGAAAAATGGTCGTTGGAAAAGATGTCTCCCAGAGCTATTTCCGTCAGGTGGTTTTGCGTTTCCCACAGATAACCGGGAATGTCCATCACTTTGACATCGGCGGGAGTCCGGACCCGGATTTTAACATTCTGAGCCGCTACAGCCAGCAGACCCGACATCTCATGGGCAAAGATCGTGGGAATCTCTTCAGGGGAATAGATATAGTAATAATTCCCTACTCCCAGTTCCGCCAGTCCCAGCAGCAGGTCCTCATCGTAATCCGCCCCGACGCCGAAGGTGGAAATCGACATGCCCTGCAGCGACTTTTCATAACAGATTTCCGAAAGTTTATCCGCTCGGGTGATGCCCTCATTCGCCAGACCGTCGGAGAGCAAAAGCACCCGGTTTACCTGTCCGGTCTTCAGATTTTTCGCCACCTGCGAATAGCCTTCCAGCATTCCGCCGCTTAGATTGGTCGCACCGCCGGCGGTTATCTGGTCAATCAGTTGGATCATTTTGCGCTTCCCGGTTGCTTTTTGAGCCGGCACCACCAGCTGAACCTTCGATCCGTAGGTTACAATGGAAATGATATCATCCTTCGCCAGGTTTTCCAGAATAAACTTCGCCGAATTCCTGGCGTAATCCAGTTTGCGCCCAGATGCCATACTGCCGCTGCGATCGATCACCAGCGCCAGATTCAGCGGTATGCGCTCCCTTGCCGGCACCTCTTTAGAATAGATATCCACCTGCAAAAAGACCACTTCACCGCTGCCGTTCAGCCAGACCGGCTGATCCAGCGCCGTCTCTATTTTCAAAACATGGTCTTCGATTACACTCAGCGGTTCATAGATAAAATCTCCGCGCACATCCATCTCCACACCGGTCAACTTGCAGATGATCTGTTCCGCCAGTTCATCCACCGCCAGCAGAATCTCATCATCCGAGAGCCAGCTTCTCTTTTCCGCCAGAATCACCTGCCCGCTGACTACATCAACCAGTCGCCCATCAATCCGGAAAACCTGACCTCCCACCGTAATACTGCCTGTCAGAATCGCATCGGCGCCGGCGAGTTCGCCGATCTCGGTTGCCTGCTCATCATTGACAACACCCGAGAGAGCCAGCTGCATCTCGTTCAAAATTTCCTGCAGGCGGGCTCGCTCGACGAGGGTAATTTTTTCACAAGTACTTAAATCGGTAATCATGATACTGGGAATGGCGGCTTCCAGGTAATTTAGTTCCGACTGTCCGGTCTGATTTTGGAAATCCAGCACCGCGACCCGCAAATTCTCATCGGCAATTCCAAATCCGCCAAACAGCCCGGCGAATAGAACAACCCCCGTCAGAAAAAACCGCTGAACTGACATATTTTCCTCCCGCAATACTTGCATTTCATGGAAGCAACGTTTTATAGACGAATAAAAGCACTTTTAGTTCCCATTCCAACCGGGTCTGATCTCTACTATATCCACTTGTAATGTTACACTACTTTGCGGGCAAATTCCATTAAAAATATCTATCCGGTCTCCGGATTCTTGAAAAAAAAACCTGCCATATTTCACAGGCAAATGCCGCAATTCTGTGATATTCGTCATAAAGACAGAAATGCATCGAGCATATATTTAATCGCTAAGTTCAAGACGTCGGGTTCAAATATTTGAGCCCGCTTTTATTTATGGCCGGTCTGTGGGTACATACCGATATTTTGCACACTTGTGTTCTTATTGAAAAATTTGCCGTCGCAATTTATTCCCTGAGAAACCGTCTCTGAAAATTCGCCGGCTGACGCTGCTTCCAACCGCCGCGATGATATGCATCACTGATCAATAGCGGCAGGGTGATCGTGGCTTCGCCAAAGACCATCTGTTCGTAGGTGGTATCCACCTTACCCCAGGAGCTGGCTTCCTTCAGCGTCGAACCGGACAGGGCGCCATCGCGCTCATCCGCCACCGTCAGCTGAATCGCATATTTGTGCATCGGTCGGTCCTGCTCCAGCACTTCCGTGGCAACCACCACATCCTGGGTGAAATTTTTCGGCACACCTCCACCGATCATTAGAATTCCGCTTTCGGCACAGTCCAATTTGATCTGCGTCAATTCCAGAAAATCCCGGGCGGAATCAATACTGACATAGCTCTCTTTATGATGCCATTGATGCTGAATCAATCCGAATCCGGCGGAACAGTCGGAAAAAGCCGGTACAAAGATGGGCACGCCCTTTTGATACGCTGCATGGATTACCGATTTATCGGTTTTCAGACCCCGTCTGTCCAAATATTTGCCCATTTCGTAAATGAATTCCCGGGATGAGTAGGGGCGCGGCTCGAGACTGTCGGCGATCTCCGCCACGGTCATATCACAGACCCGTAGCTCCTCTTCATCAATATAGGTATCATAAATCCGGTCAATCATCAGCTCCCGCAATTCGGCATCATTGACAAAAGGTGTCCCGATATAATGTTTGTAGCCCAGCGCCTCGAAAAAATCCTGATCCACAATGATTGCACCCGTCGACACAATGACGTCCACCATATTGCTTTCAATCATATCGACCACTACATTTTTCAACCCGGCGCTAAAGAGCGAACCCGCCAGCGTCAGAAAAACCCGGCAATCCTTATCCTGCAGCATCCGGCTGTAGATATTCGCCGCCGTTGCCAGATTGCGCGCCTGAAATGCCATCTGCCGATAGCTGTCGATAATCGGTCGGGCATCAAATGCTTTTATATCGATATGACGAATGGTTTCCTTTAAATAATCCTGTTTTTTCATTGCTGTTTCTCCCTTATAAAAATCATACTCAATGTCCGGTAAATCAGTTTGGCTGCCATGAAATCCGGCGCTTTGTTGGTCGGATCTGGGCAGAGCTCCACCACATCAAACCCGACGATATTTTTCTGTGCCGCAACACCGCTGATGATCCGCATCACGTCGTACCACCAGAGCCCACCCGGTTCCGGTGTCCCGGTAGAGGGCATCACCGCCGGATCGAAGACATCGAGGTCAATCGTGAGGTAGACATTTTCACTCAGGCGGGCATTGATCCAGCCGACCGGATCGGGGTGATTGAACCATTCATGGGCAAACAGAACCCGGTCGAGGTCCAGATTTTTCCTCTCCGAGCTGTCCATACTACGGACCCCCACCTGGACGATGGGACAGTACTCCTTAATCCGCGCCATCACACAGGCGTGATTAAAGGGACTGCTGTTGTACTCCTCCCGCAGGTCGGAATGGGCATCCAGCTGCAAAACGGATAACTCGTTAAATCTTTCATGCACCGCTCTGACCAATCCGCTGCTTACCGAATGCTCACCGCCGACACCCACGAAAAACTTCCCATCAGCGATAATCCTTTGCGCAACGGAATAAACCCGCCGGACCACTTCTTCGGGATCGGCAGGACATTGCACCGGCGGAAGCGTCGTAATTCCCCTTTGATAAACCTCGCTGTCGGTTTCAATGTCATAAAGCTCCATAATGGCAGAGGCTTCCAGCAACGCCGCCGGACCCCGATCGGCACCCTTTATCCAGGTTGAGGTACCGTCATAAGGAATGGGTAACACCGCAATCGCCGCTGTCCTGTAATCACAATCGGGCGGCTCCAGACCGCCGAAGGCGCCGGGAGCGTGCTTCTGGTTTTTTTTCATCATCTCAATTGCGGCTGTTTCCGGCGTCAGGAAACTCCGTTCCGCGGATTTGCAAAAAGGTTTTCGGTGATTTCGATTGGAAATACTGAATCACATATTTTCGCGCCGTTTCAACATCGAAATCCTTGCAGGAAAACAGATCGACAAACACAAAATTTTTCTTCGGGTAGGTGTGCAATGATATATGACTTTCCGCAATAATCACAACCCCGGTGATTCCATCGTCATCAACGGTGGAACCTTCATAACGAAAAACATAGGGTCGGGTTATTTTGGTCATTCCAATCATTGCCGGTAGTTCATTCAGAAGATAAAAACAGGCATCCAGATTGTCAAGTATCTCCGGATTGCAATCATTCAAATCCAGCATTAAGTGCGGTCCGTAGGCTCTCGGTTCTTTTTCCATTGCGCATAAATCCCCCTATAATGGTTTTCAACGACGCCGTACCGTGATTGCACAGCGGGATTTACCCCTCGTGAATCAGGTAAAAAAACGCGCAATAATACGCCAATTTTCAGTCAATTCCAAACAAAATTATCGGACCCGCCTGTGAAGCGAAAAGGGCACCGGAAGAGCCGTCAGAGCTCCTCTTTAAAATGCCGGGCGTTCTGACTCATTTTTTCCAGCAATCGAAAACTCTGCTCAATCTCTGCTTCGGTAAAGCCCCTCGTCAGGCGGGCAGCCCATTCCCGTGACAAACGCTTCAATTCGGGCTTCAGTGCCGCCCCTTTTGCCGTCAGAAAAATCTGGTACGCCCGGCGATCACTCTGATCCACCACGCGCTTGATATATTGCAACTCCTTCATCTTCTGAATCGCCCGGGCAGTGGTGCCTTTGTCGATGGACAGCTTCTGACTGATCTCCTCCTGATGAATACCGTCATGATGAAAGAGTACCATCAGAATCGCAAGGCTGCCGTAGCTGATCCCGTAGGGCTGTAACATGCGGTCAAAATACATCTGGGTATGGCGATACAGACAGGATAAATAGCGGGAAATGGAGGGACTGTCTCTCATCGTTCATCTCCCTGCGGCGTCTTTATCCGGAGATCAAACTCCCGCATTTGTGGAATGTAGAGCCACAACGTCGCCAAAAAGATGATTACATCCGTTATGGGAAAGGTCATCCAGACCCCGGTCAAATCAAACAGGCGGGGCAGGATCAACACCAGCCCGATCAGTACCAGCTGGCGGCTAACCGTCAGAAAGAGCGCCTGTTTGGCTTTGCCGATCGCCTGAAAGAGCGTCGAACCAACCGTCACAAAGCCGAATACCGGCAGCGCCACAATGAAAATCCGTACCGCCGGAATGCCCATCCGGATCAGCTCGGCATTGTTTGTAAAAATCGAAATGATCGCCCCCGGAAAGGCGAACAGCAGGCACAGTCCGGCAACCGAAACCGCCGTGCTGGCTTTTATGGACAACGCCAGGACTCGTCTGGCTTTGTCAAAACGCCGGGCACCGTAGTTAAATCCCACGATCGGCTGCATCCCCTGCGCAATTCCGAACAGCGGCATGCTGACAAACATTAACATACGATGCATAATGCCAAACAGCGCAATGGAAAAATCACCACCGTATACCCGCAGGGTGTTGTTGACAACAATCACCAGGACGCTGGTGGAGAGCTGCCGCAGCAGTGAGGGCGAACCCACCGCAACCACCTCCCGCATAATCGCTTTCTGCCAGCGCAGATTCCGCAGATGCAGGGTCAAACTGCTTTTCCCGGACTGAAAATAGTAGACGAGATAAAAGACCGTCGCCATCTGGGATATCACTGTCGCCGCCGCTGCGCCCTTAATGCCCCACTTAAAAACAAAAATAAAAATCGGATCCAGGATAATATTCAGGATCGCCGAGATCAGCATCGTCGTCATTGCCACTTTCGCACGCCCCTCCGAACGAATCACGTTGTTGCTCGACATGGCAAAGGATAAAAAGACCGTGCCCAGCAGAATGATCCGGGCATAATCCCGGGCATAGGGCAGAATAGTCTTCGACGCCCCAAACAGCGCCAGCAGCTGATCAATAAATAGATTACCCAAAAACGATAGAGTCGCACTGAAAATGACGATGGAGAGCAGTACATTGCCGAAGGTGGTATTCGCTTTTTCAAAATCACCCGCACCCAGCGCCCGGGAAATCACAGAGGCTCCGCCGATGCCGATCATCATCGCCACCGCCATCACCACCATCTGGATTGGGAAAACAATGGTGATACCCGCAATCGCCATAGGTCCGACACCGCGACCGACAAAAATGGTGTCCACCACATTGTACAGCGCCGTGACGAACATTCCGATCATTGCCGGCGTGGAAAGACTGACCAGCAGACGCCCCACCCGATCGTCGGCTAAAATGTGATTGTTATTGCCACTTTGATCCTTCATCATCAAACCAGGGCGCAAATATAGCACTATTTAGTTGCATGTGCAACTAAATAGTGTGAAGAATAAGAGAAAATAGATGGGGATAATATCCCTCAATCCCGCTTTCGTGCGGGAACCAAATACCAAAAGGCAGTAACACCCAGGATGCAGATAATCGCCGCCAAAAAGATAGCCGCCGTATATGACCGGCTCACATCGTACAGCCAACCACCAAAAGAGGGTCCGAGGATTCCGGCTAAACCGTAGCTGAGAAATACATAGGGATATACCGTACCCAGTTTGTCAGATCCGTAAAGAAGCACCACTTCGGCAGCAAAGAGAACAAAATTAGCCCCAAATCCAAATCCCACCAGAAAAGGAATGAATAAAAAGAATATATCCGATCGCGATGCGGGTATTATTAACAGGGTAAACAGGGTCAAAAGAGTCAGTGCCAGGATAATCGAACGCCGACCGCCCAGTTTATCAGAAATAAAACCCCAGACAACCCGCCCCGTCATATTCCCAACCGCCAGAAAACTAATGGCACTGGTTGCCTGGATTTCAGAAATGCCGTAGTGCAACCCGATCGGCTTCAGGTTACCGATCACCAGCAATCCGGCAAAGGTACCGGCAAACATCGTCAAGAACAACGCCCATACCGTCGTCTCCCGCAACAGCCCCCTGTTTGACAGAGAAATTCGATCCGATATTGCGCCGTTTTTTTCAGGAACCGAAAATAGTAAAGCACTGAGAAACAGCACAATGCCGTAGCTGATACCGACGATTCTGAAGACCTGTAACACCGGTACCCCGCTATTCAGCATATTCCCGGTCAGCCACGATAATAAGATTGCCCCGCCGCCGAAACCGGCTACCGATATGCCGGTTATCAACCCTTTATAACCGGGAAACCACTTGATGGGGGTTGCAAGGGAGGTAACATAACCAAATGCAATTCCGGATCCTGACAGAATTCCGATCGCGACCAGCAACAATCCAAAACTACCACCCGAAAATGAGGCAACGATATATCCGGCAGTATAGAGTGCCGCACCGATGATAGCCGTTATTCGGGGACCTCGCCTCCTCTCCATCAGACCGGCAACAATCATCATCAAAGCAAATACGGCAACGGTTAAACCGAAGACCAATTGGGTCTGGGCTGTCAGTAAACTGTGCTCATTGATTAGCGGCGGCATATAAATACTCCAGGCATAAACGCCTCCGATACACAGCATAGTCAGAAAGGATGTAGCTATTTGCAGATACCGTTTCAGCGGTTCTCTTTCTCGTATTAAATATTATTCTGAATCACAAAAACTTAAAATAGCAGCGTCGCCGCTTGTGCCGGCGCCGCTCAAAAAACTTCCACTGAGTCTGAACCCGCCGGTTATCCTCCAGCTCCGGATTGGATTCGGCAAACTGAATGCCTCTATCGATAAACTTGTGCCCCAGATGGTTCAAAATCAGCGCCGGAACGCCTTTGCCCTGCAACTCCTGCTTCACCCCGATGAGGTAAAAATCCACCACCCTGCAGCGTTTCAGCGCCCGGTAAAAATGCCACCACCCGAACGGCAACAGTCGCCCCTTTGATCTCTGTAACGCCTTTGTCAATGACGGCATCGTGATGCCGAAAGCCACCAGATTGCCGCCTTCATCAGCCACCAGCGCCACAAAATCGGGCTGGATATAGGTAAAATATTTCGCCACCACATCATCCACCTGACCGGCACTAAGCGGAACAAAACCGTAGAGTACTTTATACGTCTCCTGAAACAGGTCAAAAACTTCCCGGGCATATTTTTTAATATCGCTCCGGGATTTCAGATTAATTATCTGTAGACCGTTCTGACGGGCGATCCGACCGGCAAACTGGTCAATCTGCGGCGGAATCTCTCTGGGTGCAATGATCTGATATTCCACCCAGTCCACCTCTTTTTGGAAACCGAGACGCTCCAGATACTCCGGGTAATAGGCATAGTTGTAAATAGTCGCCATTGTCCCCGGTTCATCGAATCCCTCCACCAGCATCCCCGACGGGTCCAGGTCGTTAAAACCCAGCGGACCGTGCAGGCTTTCGCAATGATGCCGGCGCGCCCACTCTTCCACCGTTCGCAGCAGCTCGGCACAGACTTCAATATCTTCAATAAAATCGATCCAGCCAAAGCGCGCCTGGCGCTTTCCTGTGTAGCTGTTCAGCCGATGATTGATGATTCCGGCGATACGACCGACAATTTTGCCGTCTTGATACGCCAGCCAGAATTCCGCATCGCAGGTCTCAAACGCCGGGTTCCCCTCCCGGTCCAGTGTCTCCAGAAGACCTTTGCGTAACGGCGGCACCCAAAAAGGATTTTTCCGATAGATTTCAAAAGGAAAGGCAATGAATTTTTTCAAGTCTCGCCGGTTCTGGACCGGTCGGGTAATTACAGTCACTGGTTTTTTCCCCTTCAGAAGATATCAAACCGGGACGCGGATTTACTGCCGCTTTTGCTTATCCGTTGTTTTTACAGACCTCCGTGTGCCGGAAGGTGCTTGCCGGACCTGCTTTCCTTCGGTGGTATTGTCGTAAAAACGGGTCGTCGGATAAGCAAAATCAATCTTTTTCTCCCGGGTAAAATTCTCCAGAATCTCCTCCCAGATTGCATGTTGTGTACCGCGCCGGTTTTTCGGTTCGCAGAGATAACGAATCGTCAGCTGAACGCCGGAGTCCTTCACCGCCGTATAGACGGTAGGGGTGAGATTCTTATAGAATATCATATACTTTTTGCTCGCCTCTCTAACCCTCCGCTCAGCCGATTTACTGAGGTGCTCGGCGTTCTTTTTGGCGATTTCCAGCATAATATCCTTCGCCTTTTTCCAGTCGCTTTCAAAGGTTACCAGTACATTCACCTCGTCCCAGATATACTGAAAGCCCTTACTGTAATTGGCTACGGGCATGGTGAATATCTGTCCGTTGGGGATGTAAATCACTCGCCCGGTGCTCTGATCGGCATCCACCCAGTTGCCGATTTCCAGTAAAATAAATTGAAATATACGGATATCAATCACATCCCCGGCTTTTTCACCGATCTGAACCCGATCGCCCACCGTAAAGGTTCGCCGGAACATAATAAACAGCCAGCCGGCGATGTTGGTCAGCGGATCTTTCAGGGCAATCGCAATCCCGGCGGACAACAAGCCGAGATACGTTCCCAGCTCCTTGAATCCCTTGAACCAGACGCTCCCGATCATGATCAGACCCAGCAGAACCGTCACATAGGTGATGGTCTTCATCCAGACATAGCGTGTCTTGACATCCTCGGTCTGCCGGTAAATAATCCGCCGCAGGACGAATCGGATCAACCATAATACCAGAATGATGATGATCGTATTAAAAAATCTCACCTGACCCGCGCGGCTCATGCCGATAGAATTCTCGATGATTTGAAAAAGCTGATCCATCATTCACTCCGCCGGTTTTCCATAAAATTGATGCCGCCTCGTTTACTATTTGGATTCATTACACCCGTCCCTGACCGGATAAATTTTCCTTCAAAATGTCCGAATCGTAGAGCTTTTCAAAGGTCAGTTTGTGTTTTGCCTCTTCGGAAGCCAGTTTTTGAAACAGTTTCTGAAGCGCCGGATCATCCATCTCTTCCGCCAGCGTCCGGTAGAGACTATAGGAGAGCTCCTCTCGTTTCATTGCCGTAACAAGCAGGTCCTGATACTCGCCCGTCGGCTCATTCTGCGGTAAAATGAGATACTCACCGATTTTCAGATCATCCACCGGCTGAATAACGATGTCCTCTATCTCTTGATTTTTCAAGTTCTCAATGGTCCGGATATGCTCCCGCTCCATCAGCTCAATGGACCGGATTGCCTCCATAATGTCGAAGGATTTCGCCCTTTTGATCAAATCGTTGTAAAATTTGACCGCCTCTCTCTCCCGCTCAATGGCAAAATCCAGGACACTCTCGAACTGCTGTCTGTCCATCTGCATCTCTCCAATATTGTTGCTGCATATCGGCTTGAATTTATGGTAATCGGAGCAGGAAAAAAAACAGTTTTCAATCCACTGATGCAATTAATCGCAACTTTTACTGACCAGATTACAGAGGTTGAAGGAGAGAATCGAGAGGGCGACAAAGACCATCCCCAGAATCGCTGCCGGCTCGGGTTGCTCATCCGGCAAGATGCTCCACGCCAGCACTGCACCAAACACCGGAATGATGAACTTCCAGAGATTCAGGGAGGAGACCTTCACGCCCGGTTTCCTGAGCAGATAAAACCAGATTGACAGCGCCGCCGCCGATAATACCACCAGATAAGCCAGCGCCATGTAATAGTCCGCCGGATAACGCTGAAAGGGGTTCCCTTCGACAATCAACGCAAGCAGCATCAAGAGAAAACCGCCGATGATCAGCTGAAAGGAATTCAGCACCACCGGCGGAATCGGGGCGTTGTTTTTGGAAATCATCACATTTCCGATTGCCGCCACCGTGCTGGCTGCCAGTAAAAACAGCACTCCGCCGAATTCCACCAGCCCGGCTGCCTGCCACGGCTGCCGGCTGATTCCGATAATCGCCACCCCGATGAAACCGATCAGCATACTGACCAGCTTTGGCAGTGTAATTTTATCATCCTTCATCAGTACGTGGGCTACCAGAGCAAAGATCAGTGGCTGAGAGCCGATCACAATCGCCGCCAGAGCGCCGGATACCAACGTCATTCCAAAATAAAACAGCGCATAATTCACAAAAGTCTGGATAAATCCCAGCAGTACGATCCAGCGCCAGTGGGTGCGCAAAACCGCCAGGTTGCGCCGCCTCCCGATAAAGGGAACCAGGATCAGACCGCTCAGAAAAAAGCGAATTCCGGCAAAACCGAAGGGCGGCGCATACTGCAGCCCGATCTTTACTCCCACAAACGCCGTCGACCAGAGCAGACAGGCAAAAACCGCCAGAAGGATGTATTTCAACGGCAATTTAAACATCACGCTCCACTTCCAATTCCCCGGCCCTTTTCAGGGAATACTCCGTAATCAGCGGTCCGATCAATTCATGGATAACCGTCGCACCGATGATAACACCCAGTAAAATATCGGCAAACGGTGCAAATGCCGCAGTCTGTTTCACCATCAGAGCCAGTCCGATGACGACACCACCCTGTGGAATCAGACCGCCGGCAGTATATTTTTTTACCTTCGACGGTGCTTTGGCAACCACCGCTCCCAGATAACTGCCCACCACTTTTCCGATCAACCGCAACAGCACAAACCAGAGTACCAGCCAGAAATAATCCAGCAAAACGCCGAATTGCAACTGCATTCCACTGACTGTAAAAAACAGCACAAAAATCAACTCTTCTGTATACCGCTCCGTAATTTTGAATATCTTTGCCTGAATCGGATTGAAATTCACCACCGTTAATCCCATCATCATGGTTGCCAGCAGTTCATCAAACGCCAAACTCTTCGCCAGCCCGAAACATAGAAACATCAGACCCAGCAGCATGACAATAAAAACCCCTTCGGACTCCCGCCTGATCCAACGGGTAATCCGGTTAAAAAGATAACCAAATCCGATACCGATACAGGCGGCACCGACGATCCGGACCAGGGGATCGAGGATGGAATTGACAATACCGAAAGGCTGGCGGCTGATCAGCACACTCGCAATCGCAACGACTATACTGTAATTCAAAATACCCAGCGCATCATCCACCGCCGTGACACCCAATACCGTATCCTTCACATCACCCCGCACTTTGAATTCATGCGCCACCGCTAAAATCACAGAAGGGTCCGTCGGGGCGGCTAAAACACCAAACAGGAGACTTAGAGGCAGAAAAACCGTTATCCATCCTGACAGACTCGCCGGTAACAGGTGCGGTACCAGCAGCAGACTGCCGGCTGCCACAATTACCAGAGTTAATTGTGCCGCAAATACTGAGATATAGGCGATGCTCTTTCCCAGTATCTTTATCCGTTTCCAGCGCAGCGTACCACCCACCGAAAAAGTAATAAACGCCAGCGAAATATTGGTTACGATATCGGTATTTTCAGAAAATGTTACAGGAATAAAATGGGACAATCCGGGATTCAACAATACACCGGCAAGAAGATAGCCGGTCACCTTCGGAAGAGTTAGCTTAGCCGCCAGCTCCCCCATCAAAAAACCTGTCGTCAGAATGATTCCGACAATCAGTACTGGTTGCATCTTATTACCTTATCGGTTGAATTTCCGCATACCGAAAACAGCCGACTTCATGATCGTTCACCATGCCCGCCGCCTGCATGAAGGCGTAGCAGATCGTGGGTCCCGCAAAGCCGAACCCCCGCTTTTTCAGATCTGCGCTCATGGCTTCGGCTTCCGGCGACGTCGCCGGAATTTCCGCCGCCGTCTGCCACCGGTTGACGATCGGCTGATAGCCGACAAACCGCCAGATATACTGATCAAAGGTTCCGAATTCCGCCCGGACCTGCAGAAACGCCCGGGCATTGTTCACCGTTGCCTTAATTTTGGCTTTGTTGCGGATAATACCGGCGTCTTGGATCAGTTCTGCGATCTTTGTCTCATCATACCGGGCGATCTTCTCCGGCTGAAAATTATCCAGCGCCGTCCGGAAATTCTCCCGCTTGCGCAAGATCGTCGCCCAGCTCAGCCCCGCCTGAAAAGCGTCCAGCACCATGAATTCGAACAACTTCCGGTCGTCGTGAACGGGCACACCCCATTCCTGATCGTGATATTCAATCATCAGCGGATCCTGACCCGTCCAGGCACAGCGCGGTTTGGTCATCATTTTCTCTCCGGATTTATAAAAAACGTCGGTAATATAACAATATCAATGACAGAATTCACCTGTTAAACATAGCAAACCAAAAGAGATTCTCTCTTTTTACCCGGTCAGCTCCGGCTTGAACCGTTTCAGCAGCAGTGACAGGCTGATCACTGTCACCGAACTCAGCGCCATTGCCAGACCGCCCAGTTCCGGCTTGAAGACAATTCCGAACAGCGGGTAGAGGATGCCCGCCGCCACCGGAATCAGCGCCGCATTATAGGCAAACGCCCAGAAGAGGTTCTGGCGAATCCGGCGCAGGACTTTGCGGCTGAGATCAATCGCCGTCACCACCGCGGTCAGATCATCGAACATCAGCACCACGGCGCCACTTTCCACCGTTATATCGGTTCCTTGCGCCATGGCAATCCCGATATCCGCCCGGGTCAGCGCCGGTGCGTCATTAACGCCGTCTCCTACAAAGGCAACGACCTTGTCATCCGCCTGCAACTTCTGCAATTCCGCCGCCTTCCCGCCGGGCAGAACATTGGCTTGTACGAAATCCAGCCCCAGCTCCCGGGCTATCGCATTCCCGGCGTGCCAGTTGTCCCCGGTGATCAATCCAACCTCGAAACCGCGTTTCCGCAACGCCTGAACCGTCGCCCGGGCGGACTCCTTCAGCCGGTCCGCAATGGCGATCAACCCGATAATCTGTTCTGCCATGCCGACAATCACCACCGTATGACCCTCATTTTCAAAGCGTGCCAGATCGGTAAGGACATTTTCCGGAACAGGGATATTCTTTTCACGGAATAGTTTGCGGTTACCGGCAATCAGGTTTTTCCCGTCAAGCATCCCGGTTATTCCTTTACCGCCGAAATTCTGAAATGAGTCCACCTCCGCCAGAGCAACCATTTTTCCCCGGACATACTGAACAATCGCCTTGCCCAGCGGATGCTGGGATTTTGCCTCCAGGCTTGCCGCCAGCCGCAACACCTCATCATTCTCCAGCCCATAGACAATGACAGTTGCCACCTCCGGCTTGCCCTCGGTCAATGTGCCGGTCTTATCGAATACCACGGTATCTAGTTTGCCGGCGGTCTCCAGCACCTCACCATTTTTAATCAACACCCCCAGCTCGGCGCCGCGCCCGATTCCCACCATCACCGCCGTCGGCGTCGCCAGACCCAGCGCACAGGGACAGGCAATCACCAGCACGGCGATCAGCGTGGTGAGGGCAAACAGCAATCCGGTACCGGCAATTAAAAACCAGAAAAGAAACGCAGCAATGGCAATCGCCAGCACCACCGGAATGAAACAGCTCACCGCCCGGTCTGCCAGCCGCTGCACCGGCGGCTTCGAGCCCTGCGCCTCCTCAACCGTCCGAATGATCTGCGCCAGCATGGTATCTTTGCCCACCTTCTCGGCAACGAACTGAAACGCCCCATCCTGGTTCACCGTGCCGCCCACCACCTTTGAGCCCTTTTCCTTGAACACCGGAACCGGCTCTCCGGTGAGCATGGCTTCATTCACAAAGCTGCTGCCGCTGAGCACTTTCCCATCCACCGGAATTTTCCCGCCCGGCTTCACCACAACCGTATCCCCCGCCACCACCTCACCGAGCGGAATTCCCATCTCGATATTATTTCGGATAACCGTCGCTGATGGGGGTTGGAGCTCGATCAGCTTCTGAATGGACTCCGACGTCCTGCTTTTCGCCCGGGCTTCCAGATAACGCCCCAGCGTCAGAAAGGTCGCCAGCATCAGGGCGGTTTCATAGAACATAAATTCCCGGGACAGCCCGATTCCAAAGGTCGCCAAAACGCTGGAGATATAGGCTACACCCATCCCCATGGCGTACATGACATCCATGTTCAATGACCGGTGCCGCAAAGCCTGAACCGCCGCCCTGAAGATAGGATAGCCGATATAAAAGAAGACCGGCGAAACCACCCCAAACAGCAGAAAGGACCAGTATTGCGGCAGCCGCACGGGCAGCCACATCAGCAACATGAGCGGAACGGCAACCGCGAATCCCAGGGTAAAACGCCGGCGCTGCTCTTTCAGCTCCTCAACGGAGCTTTTTTTTTGAACCGCTGCGCCGGAATCCCGGTCACTGCCGAGATAGCGGTAGCCCGTCGCCTCAATCGCTTTCCGAATATCGGTCAACGTCACCTGTCCGGGATCATAGATAAGCTGCGCCTTCTCCGTCGCCAGATTGACACTCGCTTCATAAATGCCCGCCAGCCCGCGCAGCGCCCGCTCCACGGTCCTGACGCACATAGCACAGTGCATTCCGCCAATCTCAACAACCACTTTATCTTTTTTGAGCATGTCTCTTCTTTTCATAACATTTATTATTAGATATAATTCCACCCGGAATGTTACCCTGCACCGGCATCAGTCCACGTCCGCCTGCCCGCAACGACCATCGAACCGCCCCGCTATAACCATCTTGGAAAACTTCCAATAATTCTCTATTTTAATAACCAACTAAAGCCCGAAAGGACAGTGTGATTGACTACCGTAAAATAAAAACCCACCCGATCAATGAGCGTCGCAACAAGTTCAGCATCAAAGACATGATTCCGCCGGATTCGGGCATTGACCTGCAGAGTGAAGAGCTCCGCCGGCTGGCACGCCTGATCGCCGACGCCAAAGCCAACGACGCAAAAGTGATCGCCATGATCGGCGGCGCCGTGGTCAAGGTCGGCTGCTCGGCGCTTCTGATTGACCTGATCCGTCGCGGTATTATAGATCACATCGCCATGAACGGCGGTGCCTCGATCCACGACTTCGAAATCGCCATGATCGGCGCCACTTCCGAAGACGTACCCAACGGACTGAAGGACGGCAGTTTCGGCATGGCGACCGAGACACTGACCTATATGAACGCCGCCCTGAACAGCGGCTACAAAAAAAATGAAGGTTACGGTCTCTCCATCGGGCGCAAGGTCGCCGAACTGGACTTCCCCCACAAAAACCTGAATATCCTCTACAATGCCATGATCCGGAACATCCCCGGCACCGTCCATATTGCCATCGGCGGCGATATTATCCATCAGCACCCCGACTGCGACGGCGCAGCCCTGGGCAAAACCTCCTTCATCGACTTTCAGCGCCTGATCGAAAGCGTCGCCCGCCTGACCGGCGGCGTCCTCCTGAATATCGGTTCGGCGGTCAACCTGCCGGAGGTCTTTCTGAAAGCCCTAACCATAGTGCGGAACCTGAATTACGACGTGCGCAATTTCACCACCGCCAATTTCGATTTCCTGAACATGTACCGCCCCCGCACCCGCATCGTGGAGTGGCCGCAGGTGCTCGGTGGTCAGGGATTCGATATCCGGGGGAATCACGCCGAAACCGTCCCGACCCTGCATAAATATATCCTCGACCTGCAGTAACCCGACACGCCATGGAAACCCCTTCCCAGATTCTGCTGATTCGACTCTCCTCCATCGGCGATATTCTGCTGACTCTGCCCACAATTCAGGAGCTGAAGCGTAGCTATCCTGACACCGCCATTGATTTTGTCATCGCCCGGGAATATCAGGACGTGCTAACGCCGGTACGCCATCTGCTGCGGAATATTATTGCTTATGACAAATCCAAAACCGGCAGCGAAAACCGGCGCATCCGGCGGATAATCCGGGAACAGCAATACCCGCTGATCATCGATCTGCAAAACAACCTGCGCACCCTGCAACTGACCCTGCTGCAAAAGGGTTCAGTCCGGCGTTTTGCCAAACATCACCTCCGGCGCTTCTGCTTCGTGAAATGGCGCTGGAATGTCTTTCACTACCCGCCGGTATGGCGACGCTATCTCAGCATAATTCCACTGAACCCCGGCGGCGCCGTTTTCCGGATTACCGACCCCCGGCACGATCCCGGCGTCATTGCCCGGCTGAAAGCCGACATCCCGGCGCTGGCGGAGCAGCGTCGCTCAATTCTCATCTATCCCGGCGCCCGGCATTTCACCAAACGCTGGCTCCCGGAATACTATCAAAAACTGATCACCCTGATCCTGGGAGAAACCGATTATGCCGTCATTCTCGGCGGCAGTCGGGCGGAAGCGGCGGACAATCAGCGCCTAGCCGCCATCGCTCCCCACCAGATTACCGACACCAGCGGTAAATACACCCTCAGCGAAAACTTCACCCTGGTGTCACTCTGCCACCTGACCATCAGCAACGACTCCGCCCCCATGCATATCGCCGCCCTGCTGGGCAAACCCCAGATCGCCATCTTCGGCAGCACCGTCCGGCAATTCGGCTTTTACCCGGAAAATCCCCGCGCTGAAATCATGGAAGACAATTCGGTGACCTGCCGCCCCTGTTCCCACATCGGTCACGAAAAATGCCCCCAACAGCATTTCCGCTGCATGCGAAACATCACACCGGAACAGATCTATGCAAAACTCCGCCACCTGATTGAGCGAAGTTTCAAATAAAAAATTCAAAACTTCATTCCAACCTTCGGAAGGTCAGTAAACGGGCGAAGGGCTAAGGGTAGCGGTTTTCCGAAGGTCTTGGTTCAAAAAATTATATAGGATTCCCGGTTTTTATGTTTACATAGATTATTCACGGGATTATGCTGTAAATCCGGTTTATGATCTCTTTTTTCTTGACATTGTCAAGGGTCGTGAGGAAGTGTACCAAAAGTGGTCGTGAAAAGTGTACCACTTTAGCCCTCTGATTTTTTCATATTAACAATTTCCTTTTCTACTTTTTCTTTCAATCTATAGCTGTTTCCACGGATATTAATCACAACGCTATGATGCAACAGACGATCCAATATTGCCGTTACGATGACGGGGTCATGGAACATTTCGGTCCAGTCGGTAAATGCCTTATTGGAAGTAATAATAGTACTGGATTTCTCATAACTGTTACGTAGCATAACATGGGTTACACTTTTTCTAACAGTGGTTCTTTGCACAAC
>JBNGDF010000015.1:44200-59210 GCA_049975265.1 Fidelibacterota bacterium | reverse complement strand
AATACTGTGACAATGTAGGAAGCGAGATTTGGACTTTATTGAATAATTTTAGTTTTGTATATTACTTAAACACAAATCCTGATACAATACCAGATTATCAAATTGAAGGACAAACTCCTCACCACTATTTTGGCTGTTCAGTTGACTTTGCTGGAGATATAAATAATGATGGATATAAAGAGATTGTTATAGGCGAACATCAGCGTTGGGCAGAGAGATTAAAGTCTTGTTGTCAAAAGTAATGAGTCCAGGGAGTTATTCGGTTACCTGGGATGGAAGGGATAGCTCCAGCGGACTGGATGTACCTACTGGCGTTTATTTCTATGAATTGCGATATCCAGACTTCACAGCCAGAAGGAAAATGTTAGTGATTCATTGAATCGATATGAAAATTGACGAAAATTCCTTCAAATGGCAAATTTGTAAAAAAGATTTTAGTGAAGATGGGAAGCTTTACCCAAACGAAAAAGATGATTCTGGTAAGGTGAGCGGGCTGCAGTTCTGTTGACCTTATTCTTTGAGAGTGGCAATGAAAAATAGGAGAAAATCAATTATATACGATTGGCGAAAGATGACTCCCGAGCAACGTCAGGAAATACGACTACATGCTGTGGTATGGACTTTATTCCTTCTTTTTCTTTCATGCGGTTGTGAGAAAAAACCACCTGTGGAGCCGCTCCCCATACCCTCTATAGACATTATCGGTTTTGAGCAAACCGTACGGGTGGGAAATTATGCGGTTTTGGAAGATACCTGCAATGGAACTTTGAATGGGGAACCGATCATCCGGTATGAATGGAGTCAGGATCCCACTAATCCTGCACGAGTGTCTTTACCTTCCTACCTGCCTTTAGACAATGATGTGAGAAAGCTGACGCAACCGGTTGGCTTTGTGAAGGAAGGTGTTTACAGATTCACACTCGTAGTAAGTACGCAAACCCAAATTGACACAATAGGAACATGGCAGGTGACTGTATTTCCTCAAGAAGAATCGGTGTTCGAAGATCTTAATCTGGAAGTGAAAGTGCGTTATACTTTAAAAAAACCCACAGACATGCTTACTCGGACAGACTTCCTGTTATTAGATACATTGGTAGAGAATTGTATCAATACAGATCGTATTACATCTTTAAATGGCATCGAGAATTGCAGCAACCTGTTGTCTCTCAGAATGCTGCGCCAAAACATTATAGATCTATCTCCGTTGACCGATTTAACCAAAATTGTTCGATTGAATCTTAACTGTAACGGAGACATTACAGATGTAACTCCCCTTTCAAGATTAGTAAATCTAAAACATTTGAGTCTTGAGTCAAATAATATTAGGGATATTTCATGTTTAGAGAATCTGACAAAACTAACCTATTTGTGGGTAGGGGATACTTATATTAACAGCATTGCTGTAGTAGTCAACATGCCGGATTTGGAAGAACTTTGGTTACGCTCTAATCCTATTGGTAGCATTGATGTATTAGCTGATTTAAAAAAATTGAAATCTATTTGGTTGGCAGATTGTGATATAAGTGATATTTCACCTCTTCAAAACTTAACAAATTTAAAAGTAATAGGAATAAGCTTCAACCAGGTGACTGATATTTTGCCTCTGGTAAATAACACTGGTCTGGGAGCAGGTGATATGGTATATCTATCTAACAATCCTCTGAATGAGAAATCTATCAATGAATACATCCCTGCACTTGAAGCACGGGGTGTAACGGTTTCGTGGTGGTAATAAGGAGAAGGATAAATATCAAATTTTATTTAGATTTATGCTACTTATTGGAAAAAATTAAAGGTCAAGTATGAACATTTTACAAGTGGTACGAAAATATGCAGGCGTCATAACTTTATTTTTTCTTTCATGCGGTTGTGAGAAAGAACCACCTGTGGAGCCTCCCTCCATATCCCCTATAGACATTACCGGTTTTGAACAGATCGTGCGGGTGGGGAACTACGTTGTGTTGGAAGATACATGCAATGGAACTTTGAATGGTGAACCGATTACCTGGTACGAATGGAGTCAGGACTCTACCAATCCTGCAGAGGTATTTTTAATGGATGATTATTATTTGTCCAGTCAACCGATTGGCTTTGTAAAGGTAGGTATATATAGATTCACACTTGTGGTGAGTACGCAAAGCAAAAATGACACCACAGGAAGATGGCAAGTAACCGTTTTACCCAGAGAAGAATCGGCGTTTGAAGATCCTAAATTGGAAGTGAAAGTACGTTACACATTGAAAAAGCCTACAGAGACGCTTACCCAAACAGACTTCCAGTCATTAGATACACTCATGATGAATTGTATCATCACAGATCGGATTACATCTTTAAGTGGAATTGAGAATTGTAGCAACTTGTTGTTCCTCGGAATGCCACTTCAAAGGATTAAAGATTTAACACCTTTGGCCAATCTTACCAAAATGATTCGAATGGATCTTGACCAGAACTGGGGTATCACTGATGTGACACCCCTTACAGGCATGGTCAATCTGAAACACCTGAATCTGGATGGCAATTACATTACAGATATTTCGTGTTTAGAAAATCTGACAAAATTAACCTATTTGAATGTTAGGATCAATTCCGTTAGTGACATTTCAGTTGTGGCCAATATGCCGGATCTGGAAGAGTTATGGCTGGGTCCTAATCCGATTGTTGATATTTCTGCTATGGCTGGATTGAATAAGTTGGAAATTCTCTGGCTCACAAATTGTCAAATTCAAGATATCACACCTCTTCAAAATTCAACTAATTTAAAGTTGATAAATTTAATGTTAAACCAAGTAACTGACATTTCGGCTCTTGCAGGAATGACAAAACTGGAAAGATGTTATCTTGAAGACAACCAGATTGAAGATATCTCAGCGCTTGAGTACTGTGTGAACCTGCAAATGCTCGTTTTATCTTCCAATCAAATCACAGATATTCTACCGCTGGTAGACAATACTGGCTTGGGTAGAGGGGATTTAGTGTCTCTAGATAACAATCCTCTGAATGAGAAATCTATCAACGAATACATCCCTGCACTCGAAGCAAGGGGTGTGACGGTTTCGTGGTGATAATAGAAGAAGGAATACTATGAATCCTCATTCCAGAAGAGAACAGCGAGGGAGGGTTTTAGAATTCCTCCATTATGCGTCATCTTTCTACTGATGGAAGGATGACGCATAAACAGATACTTTTTGTTGAATGTAACATAGTTTTTAAAGCAATCAAATTGGAGGTTTAACATGAATATCTCAATCAAAAACAAATATTTTCTGTTTGTAATCGGATTGCTTCTCTTAGTGAATCTTTCATTGTCAGCCCAGGAGTATGGAAAGGGCCTGATTTTCAGCGAGGTTTACCTTGATGATAAACATCCTGAAAAGAGCTGGGTGGAAGTATATAACCCCACAGATGAAACACTCCGGCTTGGCGGGTTTCGGCTTTCCAATATCCGGGCGATCAGTATTATACCCAGATGTAACATGCCGGAAGAAGAGATTGTGCTTGTCCCCGGCGAATGCGTGATTCTTTGCGCCAGTAAAGAGAAGTTCCATATGAAATGGGGTAAAAGGAATAATGTAGTGGAAGTGCCTCTGCTTTCCACGTTCGAACAGGGTGGGTTCATGGCTCTGCGGACAGCCGGACTGAAGGTAGAAGGCAATGACGGATTTCGCTACGGGGATCCTACAAAATCAGACCAAACCAAGGCACTCCGTGATAGTCAAGTGCTAACCTTTTCAAAGAACGGAAAAAGCTACTGTCGGGACGAAATCAAAAGCGCAAACGGTCGGACTGTATCCACCTTTTATCCGGCAGAGCCCACACCAGGTCAAAAAAACAAGAACAAAGAGTCCAAATTAGGAGGGTTGAATCATGTGGAAAAAGTTTTTCATAGTTTTATCTGTCCTTTTCATGGTGTTACCTGTCGGATTAATTCGAGCCACCCAGTTCGAAGCGGTTCTGGTGGGCATCAACGAATACGAAGAATTTTACTACGATCTGAATTATTGCGTTGCTGATGCAGAAAGGATGCGGGACTATCTTTATATTTATCAGGGCTGGAGCTACAGCAACATGGAACTGGTGACTAATGAATTTGCTAAAAAAAATGATATCAAAACCAAAATTAAGGCCATGCACCGTACCACAGGGTATACCAGTCTGTTCTTTTTTTCTGGACACGGGGATTCGTACGAACTCTGGGCCGTTTTTGGAGGTGATGATTGGGAAGATGGTCTGTTGCCTCATGATTCAAGGGATCCTTACGGTTATCCAGTACGGATTAAGCCCTCAGAACTCCAAAGTTGGTTCGGTGGTTCCTATGATCAGTACTGTTGTTTTCTGGATGCATGTGGATCTGGTCTGTTTGCTACAGGAGGAATTGATACACCCAATCCGATGTCAAAAGGTGTCGTTTCTACTGCATGTATGGCAGCGGAATTTGCTGCGGAACCTCCTCCATTGGAACACGGGGCTTTTACTTATTATTTGTTGAAAGGATTGGAAAATAACAACGCTGATCCAGATGGTGTGGTCTCTGCAGAAGACCTGTATGCATATGCCCAGTGGCGGACGCATGATTTCGTAGAGAGTTACTATGGTCCCTATTATCCACCAAACCAGCCATACAGACAGTATCCACAAATGAGAGACAATGATATTGAAAATAATCTGAATCTTGAATCTGCTGATGATAATGAATTAACATGGGGTGGAGAGTGTATTGAGGTTGATGAAAATATTAATATTCAATCTGGACATACTCTTAAAATACACCCTGGGACAGAAATCACATTTAAAGGCAATTACAATATCACAGTCCACGGCAAAATAGAAGCTGACGGCGCCACTTTTCAATCAAGCGGCAGCGGACGATGGTACGGTATAGATGTGGATGGTTCATCAAGTTCCTACATCAAAAATTGCCAGATTAAAGATTGCGATTACGGCATTATAGTTGGCGGAAGTTGTGCAATGTTACTAAAGAAGAATGACATTCAGGCTCACTATACAGGCATAAGAATAACAGAAGATAGTAATCCATGGATTGAAGATTGTTATATTCAGGCTAAAACAATTGCACCTATAATTACTACAGGCAATGGGGATGGCGTTGTAATGAGATGCAATTTGGGTAGTACCACTCCCTATAACGGTCCCTATTACGGTCATGAGAATATGGGTAGTGGCTCAACCTGCTTTAACTACCAGATGTGTGGGCGAAATAAATTTGAAAATAATATTACTTATATAAGCGCTTATATTCTCGGTGGGTATCCCGCTTATGCTTATGGTTGTAATTGGATTGAGCGCCCGGCCTATACTACTCCGTATCATATTTATAATTCATCGGGTCATTCTATCGGTGCCCAAAATAATTATTGGGGTGGATTAGATCCATTGGTTGGTGGTTACACTGTCTATTATCAACCTGTTTTAGGTTCAGCGCCAGATCCCGTAGGCCCGTCATGGTCATTATCAAAAGAGTTTACCGATGTTTTATACCAGGCATGGCAAGCTTATAGAGAAAATGATTATGCCGAAGCTAAAGAACTTGCCAAATCTGCATTTCAAAGTCACAGGTCGTATAATCAGCCCGCAGAAGCCTTATTCCTGGCGATGAAATCCGCCTATCGTGAAGGTATGCTTGCTGACGAGGAAGAAAATCTTATTTCCATAATGAAAGACAAAAGCAGCCATTATACGGCAAACTATGAGGCAGTACGTTGGTTGATGAAACTTAATCTTTATAGAGGAGAAACTCGAAAAGCGCTTGATCTGGCGCTGTCGGTACCCGATACGAGTCTGTTTGGTCGTGAAATTTTGCTGGACTTGGGGATAGATTTACTTGAGAAAAGGAAAGATATTGATAAAGCCGTTAAAGTTTTTAACATTATGACTGATAAATATCCAGACGTGGAAACAAAAACAGTCAAGGAAAACATCCTTGCATTTCATCAAAATAAGCTGGCAAAACCTCCGAAAAATCAGCCTCAAAGTAAAACGACGGTTGCGGAATCTGGAATTTTGTTACAAGCTTATCCTAATCCGTTCAACCTCAGCGCCACAATAACTTACCATTTGGCAGAGCCGAGCCGAGCAAAGATTATCATTTATGATTTGTTAGGTCGCAAATTGAATACTCTTATTGACGGCAGGGCTGAGAGTGGTGTTCATAAGACCATATGGGATGGTAGGGATGAATGGGGTCGAATTGTACCCGGTGGTATATATTTGTGTCGTATGGTAGCTGGCAGCCGGCAGGAAACGATTAAGCTTCTTTTGGCAAAATAAGGGGAATTATAAAGTGAATAATATATTGGTTAGAACAAAAAGATCGTCTATGATTAGTATTCTGCAATTGATTGTATTGGGTTCCGTTTTAATTATTGCCTCGTGTGGGAGAAAAGCCCCCGATCAACCCGGAGAGATGATTCTTGCCAGAATTGGTGATAAAACAATAAGTGTGGATGAATTTATCCGCCGGGCGGAATATACCATCCGACCAGCGTATTGCCGGCAGGAGAATTATATTCACCGAAAAATCGTACTCAATTCGCTGATTGCCGAAAAATTGCTGGCGTTGGAAGCGGGCGGGGATAATGAACTAACCCAAAATGAGGAATTTCAGGATTATATCCGGGGGCGCCGGGAGCAGGCTATGCGGCAGCTGTATTACCTGCGGAAGGCGTGGGAAAAAACGGAGCCCGATACGGCATTGGTGAATAAGGTTTATCAGCTGGCAGGTCGGAAATACCGGGTGCATTATCTGCGCTTGCCAGACAAGGCAACCGCGGCACAATTGATTCATCTGAATAGAGCAGAAAATATTCCTTTTGATTTGCTGGCAGCCGACCTTTTGGATGGTGAACCGATTCCACAACGCGAAATCAGTTTTAAGGATGATCTTAGTGATGAATATCAGGAGATTTTTTATTCTGAACCGCTGACTAAGAACCAGCTGCTTGGACCGCTTCAAAATCCCGACGGCAGCTGGATGATCATACAAATCAGCGGCTGGACGACCGAGCCGGCTGTCAGTGAGCGGGACATCCGACAACGCTATCAGGATGTATACGACAAATTGAAAACTCAGGCTGCGAACCGGGTCTATGCAGCCGAAGTGGCGCGACTTATGCAGGGGAAAAAGATGGAATTACGGGAGCGAACCTTTTTCCGGTTGGCGGAAATCCTGGCGCCCGTTTATCTGAAAAGCCTGGATGAAAAGAAGCAGGCTTTCAATCAACGTTTTTGGGGTTCCGATTCGGAAATCGAACTCGATCCATCCTGGAGCGCCGGTATTGAACAGATTCGGGATGAACCGCTGATGGAATTCGACGGAACGGTTTGGACGGTGGCGGACCTGGAAAAGGCGATTCAGTCGCATCCGCTGGTTTTCCGGAAGCGACAGATCAGCCGGCGTGAATTTCCGGAACAGCTGAAATTGGCGATTGCCGATCTGCTCAGAGATTTACAGATTAATGCCGCCGCATATCAGGCTGGTTACGATAAATTGCCGGAAGTCCGGAATTATGCGGCTCTGTGGCAGGATAATTTGCTCGCCATATATCAGCGCAACCGATACCTGGATCAATTCGGTGCCAGGTCTGAATTCGGTAAAAATTATATCAAGGTTATTGACACAATCCTGAATCCGATCATTGACAGTCTGCAGATTAAGTACAACGATATGATTCAGATTAACACGGATGCTTTTGAAAAAATACAATTGACCAATATTGATCTCTTTGCAATTCAAAAAGGGGTTGCTTATCCGATTATCACCCCGTCCTTTCCGCTCTTGACGACCGATGATAAATTGGATTATGGCAGCCGCTTAATCGTAGCGGAGTAGGTGGATTATCCCATGAGAAAATACGTTATTTTATTCCTGATCCTGCCGGTCTTTGTATATGGCAAAGATTTCAGAGGGGCTGAATTACGGACAAAAAGCAGCTATATCTATGGTCGTTTTGAGGTCAATTACAAAGCCTCCTACGGAGCGGGGCAGACCGCCACTTTTTTCACCTATCACGAGTTGGGCAGTGGTGGTATCAGTGAATGGAACGAATTGGATATTGAAATTCTTGGTCGTTATACCGATGATGTACAGTTTAATCCGATTACACCGGGTCAGGCGAATCACGAACATCACCAGTGGGTAAATTTTGACCCGACCGCTGATTTTCACACTTATGCCATCGAATGGACCCCCGATTATGTTGCCTGGTTTGTCGAAGGTGAGGAAGTTCACCGTCAGACCGGTGATCATATTACCGCACTGAACCGGGCTCAGAAAATCATGATGAACATCTGGCCGCCGGCGTATAGCTCATGGGTTGGGACCCTGGATACCCGCATGCTGCCTTTTTTTGCCTATTATGACTGGGTCAGTTATGCTTCCTATACCCCCGATTCGGGAAATGTAGGGACGGAAAATAATTTTACCTTTCAATGGCGGGATGACTTTGAAAGCTGGGATACCAATCGCTGGGCAAAAGCCTCTCATACCTGGAATGGTAATAACAGCGATTTTATCCCAGAAAATTGTGTGTTCATGGATGGGAAAATGATTTTATGTCTGACCGATGCGATCAACACCGGTTATACCGACAAAAACAAACCCTTTGCGGAATACGCCCGTTATCAGAATGACACAGTGCTCGTGGCTTTTTCAGAAGAGATCACTCGGGAGAGTGCGGAGAAAGTCGGGAATTATATGATTTCGGGTGTTACGGTTGTAAAAGCGATTCAGCAACGCAATCACCGACATGTGAAACTGATTGTTGAGGGATTTGATGAAAACTCAAGCCACAGTTTAGTCGTGCTGGGGATTAAAGATCTGGCGGCTCCGGCGAACACCTTACTCGGACAGTCAGTTCCGATTCAGACACCGCCCCGCTGGCAATATCCGCTGAAAATAAATGTTGGTGGCGACGCTTATGGTGACTGGCTGGCGGATCAGAACTGGACTCATGAAGGGGATTATGGACAAATAGGCGGTACGCCGGGCAGCTATTACGGACAGCCTGTTTCCGGAACCACCGATGATTTGGTTTTTCAGACCGAGCAACACGGTATTGTCAAATATCAGGTTCGTCTGCCCGCCGGGACATACGCTGTCTCCCTGATGCTGGCGGAAAACTATTTCAACGCCCCGGATTGCCGGTTAATGGATATTAATGTGGAGGGCGAATATGTGGTTCGTGATCTGGACCTGTTTGCCGCCGCCGGAGCACATGCCGCATTCTATCTGGAAGTGTCCGAAGTCTATGTCAGTGACGGTATTCTCGATATTCATCTGGCGGACAATAAAGATTTTACCCTGTTAAATGGAATTATCATCAACCAATATGGGAGCAAAACGGGACAATCTGAAACCGGCATTCCGGCTCGGTTTTATCTGAGTCAGAATTACCCCAACCCCTTCAATCCGGCCACGACGATTGAGTACCGTATTATGAGTCCGGCGGATATTACGATTAAAATATTTGATCTGCTGGGCAATGAGATCGCCTGTATTGTGGATAATTATTTGAATCCTGGCAGTTATATTGCCCGATGGCAGGCAGGTGATATGGCGGGTGGTCTCTATTTTTATCGTATGGATGCCAGCAATGCCGGGATGTCTTTTTCAGAGACACGCAAGATGATATTGGTGAAATAATTAAACAAAGAAGGATACTGGCTATTATGAAAACTTTTATCTGGATACCGCTCATTCTGGGATTAGCAACCGTAACGATGTCAGGGCAGGTGCTGTCCCCGGAAGAAATCGCCACAAAAGTGGAGGCTCTCTTATCCCGGATGACACTGACTGAAAAAATCGGACAGATGAACCAGTACAGTAATGAGTGGGACATTACCGGTCCAAAACCGGTGGATGATGCCAAAGCCTATCGTTATAATGATATAAAAAATGGGAATGTTGGCTCCATGCTGAATGTCGTTGGTGCTGCGGCGACCCGTGCCGCTCAGCAATTAGCCGTGGATAGCAGCCGTCTGCATATACCGTTAATTTTTGGGATAGATGTAATTCACGGATTTAAAACCGCTTTTCCGGTTCCACTGGCAATGGCGGCAACCTGGAATCCGGAACTGGCAGAAAAGGCGGCAGCGGTTGCAGCTGCGGAAGCCGCCGCCTCGGGGATACACTGGACGTTTGCTCCCATGTCGGATATTTCGCCCGATGCCCGTTGGGGCAGGATCATGGAGGGAGCCGGCGAGGACCCCTTTCTGGCTTCTCAAATGGTTAGCGCCCAGATACGTGGATATCAGGGAAATGATCTGGGTATGGAAAATACCATTGCCGCTTGTGCCAAGCACTACGCCGCCTATGGTGCTGCCCGCGCCGGACGGGATTACAATGCCGTTGAACTGTCACCCTACTCGATTTTTAACATTTATCTTCCACCGTTTAAAGCCGCCGTTGATGCCGGTGTTGTCACCTTCATGAACGCCTTCAATACTCTCAATGGAGTTCCGGCTACCGGAAACCGCTTCCTGGTGAATGATATTTTAAAAGGAAAATGGGGATTTGATGGATTCGTGGTGTCGGATTGGTCCTCCATCGCAGAGCTGATTGACCACGGTGTGGCGACAGATCTGCGACAGGCGGCTGAAATAGCGGTTTCGGGGATGACCGATATGGACATGGAATCCTTTGCATACCGGCGCCATCTGGAGAGCCTTGTGCGTGAAGGAAAAGTTGATGAAGCCCTGATTGATGAATCCGTGCGGCGTATCCTGACAATTAAATATCAGCTGGGGCTGTTTGAGGATCCCTATAAATACTGTTCGGAAGAGCGTGAAAGAACGCAGCTGCTGACAGATGAGAATCGGGCGCTTGCACGGGAAATTGCGGCAGAATCAATGGTACTGCTGAAAAACAGTAACAATCTCCTACCGCTGGCGAAAGATATTAAATCTATCGCGGTTGTTGGACCGTTGTCAAATGACAAGGATGCGCCGCTGGGTAACTGGCGTTGCCAGGCGGGGACTGACAATGCGGTCTCACTTTTGGAAGGTATACAGACGAAAGTTTTACCGGGAACCCGTATTCATTTCGTTAAAGGTCTTGAAATTGACAACAACAATGTCCGTAGTTTTGACGGGAAAGTTGATTTTAATAATGACGGGAGAATTGATTTTAAAAGCGTGATCAAAGCAGCCCGCCGATCGGAGGTCATTATTGCTGCCGTCGGTGAAACCGCCATGATGTCCGGCGAAGCCCGCAGCCGTATGGATATTGGACTTCCGGGAAGGCAGCTGGAGCTATTACAGGAGTTGAACAGGCTGGGAAAACCGGTGGTAGTGGTCCTGTTCGGTGGACGTCCGCTAACCATTCCCTGGCTCGCTGAAAATGTTCCTGCAATATTAATGAGCTGGGAGGCAGGGAGCGAATCGGGCAATGCCATTGCCGATATTTTATTTGGTGATGTCGTTCCTTCGGGAAAATTGCCGGTGACTTTTCCGTATCACGTTGGTCAGGAGCCGCTGGTTTATAACGAACTGAATACCGGCAGACCGCAGCTGGATGATCAACAAGGTTTTGTGTCAAAATATATCGATGGTCCCAAAGAACCGCTTTATCCTTTTGGCTACGGTCTGAGTTATACAGATTTTGAATATGCAAATCTGAAATTGAATCAGCCTGCCATCAGAATCGGGGAGACGCTGCGGGTAAGTATCACGCTGAAAAATACGGGAAAATTTAATGGCAAAGCGGTGGTGCAGCTGTATGTCTGCGACCTTGTCGCCTCTATTGCCCGACCGGTAAAAGAGCTAAAGGCGTTTGAAAAAGTGGAATTGAAAGCAGGCGAGAGCCAAGAAATTACTTTTACACTTGATGATAAGGCTTTTGGATTTTATAATGATAATTATGAATTTGTCGTAGAGCCTGGTGAATTTGAGATCATGGTTGGTGGAAATTCTACAGATGTTATGAAAACCAAATGCACAATAATGGAATAAGATGATGATGAAACTCAGACTGACTGCGCTCTGGTTGCTGGTCTTCTTCCTGATGTTGGGTTGTGCTGACATAGCTGAAAATCACGACAATTCGCCTGGAGCCGATCCTATTCCGGTACCCGAAGGCTATAAACTGGTCTGGCATGATGAATTTGACGGGGCTGCGATTGACCTGACAAAGTGGGAACACGAAGTCAATGCTCAGGGTGGTGGTAACAACGAATTGCAATATTATACGGAGCGGTCGCAAAATTCCTGGGTCGAGGATTCAGCTCTGGTGATTCAGGCGTTAAAGGAACATTATACGGGACCGGAAGGAACCCGCGAATACACATCCGCCCGTTTGCGGACCAGGAACCGGGGGGATTGGAAATACGGGCGCTTTGAAATTCGTGCCAAATTACCTTCAGGACAGGGACTCTGGCCGGCAATCTGGATGCTGCCAACCGATTGGGTTTATGGTGGCTGGGCTGCCAGCGGCGAGATCGACATTATGGAATTGCTCGGTCACGAACCTCAAAAGGTTTACGGCACGCTGCACTATGGTGGGGAATGGCCGAATAATGTCCATACCGGTGATGCCTATTCGTTGTCCGGAGGCTCATTTACCACCGATTTTCATACCTTCACCCTTGATTGGGATAGTACCCAATTTCGCTGGTATGTTGATGATATCCTTTATCAGACCCAGACTTCCTGGTATTCGACCGGCTATGCCTATCCGGCGCCCTTCGACCAGCGCTTTCATCTGTTATTGAATGTAGCGGTCGGGGGCAACTGGCCGGGGAATCCCGATGACACAACAAGCTTTCCGCAGCGCATGGAAGTGGATTATGTGCGGGTATTCCAAAAGAAGTGAATGTCGGAAAGATCCAGCCCTTGTTGCTCTGTTTACCGTTTTGTTACTCTTAATGACAGGCTGTGAAAAAGAGCCGGTGAGCAGTGTAAAATATTCAGAAATATATAAAAACCCGGACTTTGGCATTGAGGAACGGGTTGCCGATCTTCTGTCCCGCATGACACTGGCTGAAAAGATCGGGCAGATGATCCAGATTGACCGCGGTTTTTTACAGAATGAAGTGGATATCCAGACCTACGGAATCGGCAGCATTCTCAGCGGCGGAGGGTCTGTGCCGGCGGTCAATCAGCCTTCCGCCTGGGCGGATATGGTGGACCGGTTTCAGCTTCAGGCTCTGAACTCCCGCCTGGGAATTCCTATTCTCTATGGAATTGATGCGGTTCACGGTCATAATAATGTCTACGGTGCGGTCATTTTTCCTCATAATATCGGATTGGGTTGTACCCGAAATCCTGATCTGGTACAGCGGGCTGCCCGGGCGACGGCGGAGGAGGTCGCGGGAACCGGTATTCGCTGGACTTTTTCACCCTGTATCGCCGTGGTGCGGGATGAACGCTGGGGACGGACGTATGAGGGTTTCGGAGAAACACCGGAGCTGGCGGAGATGATGGCGGCTGCCGCAGTTACCGGTTATCAGGGCGGTGATCTGGCGGATAATTCTGCCATTTTAGCCTGTCCCAAACATTTTCTGGGCGACGGCGGCACTACCGGTGGACACGATCAGGGCAATACTGAAGCCGATGAAACCACCATGCGCCAGATTCACCTGCCCGGTTATATAGCCGCAATTAACGCCGGTGCCGGCTCGATTATGGCATCTTACAGCAGCTGGAATGGTGAAAAGATGCACGGTAACTCCTACTGGCTGACGACGGTACTGAAGGATGAGCTGGGTTTTAATGGATTTCTGGTGTCCGATTGGAGCGGGATTGATCAGCTGCCGGGGGGGTTCAGCAGTGACATTGAAACTGCGATCAATGCCGGAATTGATATGGTGATGCTGCCCCAACGCTATCAGGAATTTATGGCAGTTACGCTCCAACTGGTTGATCAGGGGAAAATCTCTCAGGAGCGGATAGACGATGCCGTGTGCCGGATTCTGCGGCAGAAGTTTGCGCTGGGACTGTTCGAACATCCCTTCGCCGACCGGTCTTTGACAGCCGGAATCGGTTCGCAAGCACATCGGGACATCGCCAGGGAGTGTGTCCGCCAGTCGCTGGTTTTATTGAAAAATGATAATCAGGTGCTGCCTGTCAGCCATCGGGTGCGGCACATTCATGTCGCCGGGAAAAACGCCGATGATATCGGCAATCAGTGCGGCGGCTGGACAATCTCCTGGCAGGGCAGCTCGGGTACCATAACAATTGGCACCACGATTCTGGAAGCCATCCGGCAGCGGGCTGCTGATTCCATTAACGTGACCTACTCGCTGGACGGGCTCGGGGCGGGTGATGCCGAGCTGGCGATCGCTGTGATTGGCGAGACGCCCTATGCCGAAGGGGTTGGCGATCGCAGTGATTTGAACTTTTCCCAACAGGATATTACAACGGTCATAAATTTAAGATCAGCGGGGATCCCCACTGTGGTGGTGATTATCTCAGGGCGACCATTGATTTTGGATAATTTAATTCTACTATGCGACGGAATTGTGGCTGCCTGGCTGCCGGGTACCGAAGGTGCTGGCGTCGCCGATGTGTTGTTTGGCGACTATGCACCGACGGGTAGGTTGTCTCATTCCTGGCCGCGAAGTATGGATCAGATTCCCCTGAATGTCGGTGATGCCGAATATGAACCGCTCTACGAATATGGCTATGGATTAAGCTACTGAAATGAAGAATCAACATCCTGTGGGCGTATTTTTTCTCTTTGTCCTGTTGCTTATCGCTCAGCCGGGCATGGCGCAAAATTTCGAAAACGGTTTTCCGTTTTATCTCCCTGCAGATGACTCCAGCACGCAGAAATTTCTGCCCTCTTTTCCGGTTAATCCGATTGCAGCCGATGAGTATATCAGAATCAATAGCGAAGGACATTTTGCGGTGAAGGATCGCCGGATTCGGTTTCTGGGCGTGAATCTGGCGGCGGATGGCGCTTTCCCGACCAAAACCAAAGCCGGTCTGATTGCCGGTCGGATGCGCAAGATGGGAATAAACCTGGTCCGCTTTCACCACATGGACAATCCCTGGAGCA
>JBNGDF010000015.1:32914-44100 GCA_049975265.1 Fidelibacterota bacterium | reverse complement strand
CATGTCAATCCCTATACCGGGCTGGCGCTGGTTGACGATCCGGTGATGGCGATGGTGGAGATTGTCAATGAAAATTCCCTTTACCGCATGTGGCGGGATGATGGGTTGAAGCATTTCAGTTCGGGTGGTAAACTGACCCGGCGTCACGCACAGCTGCTGGATGATCGCTGGCTGGATTTTCTGACCGCAAAGTACGGGACGGACGAAGCCTTAAATGCGGCGTGGAATATGGGTGTTGATTCAGCTGCCTGCGTCAATCAGATTCCAGATAGTGGCTTTGAAACGCAGCCGCTGACGGGCAACTGGGAGCTGGAACTGCATAACAATGCCAATGCACTGATGACACGGGACGCCGATGCTTATGAGGGTGAGCAATGCGCCCGGATTACGATTCTGCAACCGGGAACCGAAAGCTGGCATCTGCAATGGAAACAGCCGGCGCTGACGGTCTGGCAGGATTCGGTCTATCTGGTCTCCTTTGTTGCCCGTGCTGATGCGATGCGGGAAATTGAATTGGCAATTCTCCAAAATTCCAGCCCATGGACCTGGTTCGGCGGGAAGAAATTCCAGGTAACAACGGAATGGTGTGAATTTCAATTCACCTTCCGGGCGCCTGCGACCTGTACCGACAACGCCCGCCTGGCATTCAGTTTTGGTCTCACCGGCGGCTCTTTCTGGTTTGATAATATATTTTTCGGAAAGCCGGCGGTTGTGGGGCTGGAGGATGGCGAAACACTGGAGAACCGGAATGTGCGCCGGATTGCTTACCGTGAATGCCTTCGTTACACCGATGCCAGGGTACGGGATATTTCTTCCTTTTACATCGGACTGCAGGATGCATTTTTTAACGAAATGGCGACGTTTCTAAAAAGCGACCTGGGTGTTCGGGTACCAATCACCGGAACGAACTGGAATGTGGGGGTCGGCGATCTTGTAAGTCAGGCTCATCTGGATTATGTGGATAATCACGCCTACTGGGACCATCCGCAGTTTCCCAATGAGCCCTGGTCAGGTACCGACTGGCTGATCAACAATACTTCAATGCTCACCAGTAAAACCGGTGGAACGATTAGTGCCTTATTTGGTGGTGTTCCGCTTCAGGGCAAACCCTATACCGTCAGCGAGTATAATCATCCCTTCCCGAACCGGTTCCAGACTGAGGGAGTTCTGATGGCAGCCGCCTATGCCGGATTTCATGATATTGATGGCTTAATGCTGTTTGATTATAACGGCAATTCGTCAGATGATTGGGAAACCGATTTTATCAGCAGCTATTTCAGTATTCACCGCAATACGGTGATGATGGCGTTGCTGCCGTCCTGTGCCAAAGCCTTTCGCACTGCCTGTGTTCAGCCCGCTAATGAGGTTATAACAATCAGCTACCATCCCGATGATATTTTGCTGGCTCCCAAAAATGATGGCGGTTCCTGGACCGGTCATTTTCCGGTTTCTCAGTCTCTGGCATTGCAACATGCTCTGAGGATTGAGAGCTTTGAGGCACCACAGGGAATCAAGCCTGTGAATTATACACCGGCGTTTCCGCTGGCGACAGATACCGGTGAATTAATCTGGGGCAACGATCTCTTTACGGTTAATACACCAAAATTTATCGGTCTGACCGGCTGGCTGCATGATTATCAAAATCTGACCGTAGGTGACCTGGAACTGGTTGGTGCCGGTAATGTCGCCACGCTGACCTGGATTTCATTGCAGGATCGCCCGTTGAGGATATCGAAAACGTCGCTAATAACGCTTTCTACCCGCATACAGAATCAGGGCATGCTGTGGGATGGAATACAGACCTTTCACGATAACTGGGGTCATGCGCCGACGGAAATTGAGCCGGTGATTGTTTCTGTGAAGTTGAACATCATTGCCGACTCGCTGCATGTTTTTGGACTGGATGGTACCGGGATGGAAAACGGTTATCCGACAACCATCTTACCGGATGGAGACGGGCAATTCAGCATTTTACTCAGTCAGTTGCAGCAGCCCACGGTCTGGTTCGGGATTGAAGCGTTTGGTGATCAGATTGAAGAAAATACGGTGGTAACCACCATCATTCCTGAAAAATGCCACCTGACACGGATTTACCCGAATCCGTTTAATTCCCGAACATTAATCGAAATCAGCCTGCCGGATTCCCGGCAAATTGAGTTGCTGATTTATGATCTCAACGGACGCCTGATCCGGGCAATAAAACAGCCTTTGACGGCAGGAAACCATCAGCTTGTTTGGGACGGAAAGAATATGAAGGGTTCGACGGTGAGTTCGGGGATTTATTTTGTTCAGCTAGCCTCAGAGAGTGCTCATGAAGTAAAAAAGTGTCTGTTTTTACGTTAAGGATAAAAGCAAATGAAAAAAATAGTAAGAATTGTACTAATGATATTGATCAGCCTGCAGGCTCGTGCCGGTTTTTTCAAGACTTTGGGATTTGATATTGTTGATTCTGACGGGAATCAATTCATTCTGAAAGGCTATGGACTGGGCGGCTGGCTGGTCCCGGAAGGGTATATGCTGCATACACCCGGTCACGGTTCACCGTCGTATATCAGAAATCAGATTATTGATGTCATTGGTGAAGAGGAAACGGAAAAATTCTTCCAATTGTACCGCGCGAATTATGTCACTGAAGCCGATATTAAATTGATTGCTGACTGGGGCTTTAATCATATTCGTCTGCCCTTTCATTATGAGTTTTTCTCGCCGATTGATTCGCCGGGTGTATTTATTGATGACGGCTTTGAAATCATTGATACGCTGCTGGTCTGGTGCAAGCGCCACGGTCTGTACCTGATTCTCGATATGCACTGTGCGCCCGGCGGTCAAAACGCCGGAAACATCAGTGACAGTGACGGAGAAGCAAAACTCTGGACCGAAACGGCAAACCAGGATAGAACCGTGGAAATCTGGAAACGGATTGCCGAACGATACAAAGATGAAGAGTGGATTATTGGTTACGATCTGCTGAATGAACCGGTTCTGCCGGACGGCTACAGCACCGCGGATTTCCGGGCATTCTTTGTCCGGCTGACAGAGGCTGTTCGTAGAATTGACAGCAACCACATTCTCTTTATTGAGGGCAACTGGTATGCGACAGACTTTAGCGGCTTGCCGCCCCGCTTTGACGATAATATGGTCTGGACGTTTCATAAATACTGGAACGAAACCGACCTCGGTTCCATTCAGCAATACCGAAACCTGCGAACCCAGACGGTGACACCACTCTGGCTGGGCGAAACCGGTGAAAATTCCAACGGGTGGTATTATGAAACAGTCCGGTTGATGGAGCAGCAGAGCATCGGTTGGAACTGGTGGGCGCATAAGAAATTTGAAACGATCACAAGCCCGCTATCGGCAACTATTACTCCTGAATATCAGCAAATTATTGACTATTGGAATGGTAATGCGGCAAAGCCGTCCGGCTCTTTTGCCGTCTCAGCAATGACCGGTATGGCAAACAGTCTAAGGCTGGAAAGTTGTACCGTTCGACCGGATGTTATCGCCGCCATAATGGATCCGGAATTTGGTACCGTTTCAAAACCTTATAGTTTGAATATAATCCCCGGAACCATTGAAGCGGCAAATTATGATCTTGGCACTAACGGGATTGCCTATTTTGATGCGGATTATAAGAAAGTCCGCTGGGATGCCGACCAACCCTGGAATCGCGGGTATTCATATCGGAACGATGGTGTGGATATTGAATTAAACAACGGCTTGTACAACATCGGCTGGATTGAAGACGGGGAATGGCTGAATTATACTGTGACGATTGTCTATGGGGGGAAATATAACCTTGGTTTTCAAATTGCCAGCCTCACCGGAACGGGAAATATACAGGTGTTACTGGATGGTCAGGTAATGATCGAATCGTTGAATATTCCCAGTACCGGTGATTGGCAAAACTGGCAGACTATTAGCATCGAATCGCTGGAGTTGCCAAGCGGGAATCACACTCTTAAACTGAATTTTATCAAGGGTGGATTCAATTTGCGAAAAATGGTTTTTACCCTGGTGGATAATTCCGTTATTGAGAAGTTAACGCCTCATCTTTATATCGGGAAAAATTATCCCAATCCTTTCAACGATCACACCACCATTCCGATTATTCTGACACGACCGGAAAATGTCCAGTTGTTGGTATTTGATTTGAAAGGTGCCATAATTACGGAATTGGTTGCGGACCTGCTCCCTGCCGGGCTAACTGAAATTGTCTGGGACGGTACCAACCGGCGCGGAAAACGGGTTGGCGTCGGCATCTATTTTTACCAGTTGAATTTAAATTCGGTGCAACAGACCGTCAAACCGATGCTCTATTTAAAATAGATCTCAGGGCGTTTGAATCAGGGCGCCGAGCAGTTGGGTGTTCCAGGCGCCGGTTGTGCGGTTGTAAGCCCCGAAACCGGCGCAAAATTCCCAGTATGCCCAGCTGAAATTGTATTGCTGGCACAGATTGACGACATAGCCGGTCCAGAGCCTGCGGGAATTGATATCGGCGCGACTATAGGCGCCGAATTCACCAATATAGATCGGACGGTTTTGAGCATCCGCCCAGGCTTTAATTTGGTCAAAATGATTTTTCATCTCTGAAACCTGATTTAGAGAGGCAGACCAGGTTGTCCCCAGATAGGCGTCGGAACCGGCAACCCACTCCGCTCCCTGGTGGGTGAACTGGAACGGTTCATAATAATGAATTGTGACGATCAGGTTTTGTTCATTTGCGGGGATCTCAAGTGCTTCTAGGGCGCTGATTCCACCCCAATTCGCCGTGCCGACAATCACAGTCCGCCCGGGATTGGTTGTACGGATGATCTCTAATGCTGCAGGGAAATACTGATTCCAGAGAGACGGCGTCAGATTATCATGGGGTTCATTTAATATTTCAAATAGCAGTTGGGGGGGATAATCCTGGAAAATTGTACTGATTTGTCGCCATAAGGTTAAAAAGTGATCCTTCTCACCAGAAGGATTTTGGAAAATCTCTTCGTAATGATGGATATTAATAACCGTATACAACTCTTGGGCAAGGGCAACATCGACAACATGTTTTACCCGGTTTATAAAGCCAATCTCAATGGTATAGGGACTATCAACTTGCGCATGGGCTGACCAGCGGATCGGGATGCGGACATGCCGAAAACCGGCTTCTTTAATTATCCGGAAATATTCATCCTGGATAGTGACACCCCAGTCCCCTTCCTGCGGCGCCTCGAGGGCATTGCCGAGATTAATTCCGGGAAACAAATGGGCATTGATTTCAAAAGGATCAGCCGGAGTATTATCTTTGTTCTCCGGCTTGGTTGCCGAATTTGACGGGCACATCGTTAATAGGCCGCAAACTGCAAAACACAGGATGAAATGACATTTCATATTTTAGCCGGAAAACAGGTTATTTATGACCGTTAATTTTATCGGAAAAACACCTCCTACCACCAAATTGTATATAAAACCGCCAGAATTGCAAAAATACCGATCGCTCCGACATTAAAGACGGTATCGGTATGAAACAGACCCTTTTCAACCTTGATCGCTTTCGGCGAGTCTTCCCGGGATTCCAGCAATGTAATGACAACAACAATGGCACTCAGAATTAGAAACACGACGCCCATCCGGTTCAAAAACGGTAGCGCCGGGATCAGTATTTTAATGCCCAGGGACAGCGGAATCGTCAATGCTGCCGCCCAAAGCGCCGAATTGGCGGTGGCTTTTTTCCAGAACAGCCCGAAAATAAAAATCGCAAAGATTCCGGGGCTGATAAAGCCGGTGAATTCCTGAATGAACTGGAAAGCCTGTTCCAGATTCGTCAGGGTCGGTGCGATTAGAACGGCAATAATCAGGGCTACAGCACTGGCAAGGCGTCCGGTAAGCACCAGTTGCCGCTCGGAAGCATCTTTTTTGATAATTTGCTTGTAAATGTCCATGGAGAAAATGGTGGCGGTGCTGTTGACCATGGAACTCAGGGAAGAGACGATGGCGGCAATCAGGGCGGCGAATGCCAGCCCTTTCAGCCCCGTTGGTACGAAATTGCTCAGCAGCCAGGGATAGGCTTCATCGGGTTTGGCAATATCGGCTTTTAGTGCAAAGGCAACAATGCCGGGAATGACCACAATTAAAGGTGTGAGAATTTTCAGGTAACCACCAAACATCAAGCCGCGCTGTGCCTCTTTGATATTCTTGGCTGCCAGCGCCCGCTGGGTGATGTACTGATTACAGCCCCAGTAGAAAAAGTGCGCCATCCACATTCCACCCAGAAGAACACCGAGACCGGGCAGCTCTTTGTAATTGGGATTGGTTTTATCAAGGATCATGTCAAATTTTTCCGGTGCCTGTTGTAGCAGGTCGCTAAAACCTGCCAGGACGCCACTGCCGCCACTGACGGCATTCAGAGCAAAAAAGGTTGTCACAAGTCCGCCGATAATCAGCACTGAGACCTGTACCACGTCAGTCCAGGCAACTGCCTTCAGACCGCCGTAAATAGTATACAGAGCTGAAAAAACAGCCAGCCCGATAATGCCACACATCAGCGGAACGCCCATAATAGTTCGCAGAGCCAAAGCACCAAGATAGAGAACAGATGTTAGGTTTACAAAAACATAAAGCAGGAGCCAAAAGACAGCCAGGCCGGTACGCACCCGGCGATCATAGCGAATTTCCAGCAGTTGCGGCATGGTATAGATACCCTCTTTAAGAAAAATCGGCAGAAAGAATTTCGCCACCATGATCAGGGTGATGGCGGCGGTCCATTCATAGGTGGCAATCCCCAGACCGATTACAAAACCGGAGCCCGACATGCCGATAAACTGTTCGGCGGAAATATTGGCGGCAATGAGTGAGGCGCCAATCGTCCACCAGGGCAGGGCTTTGCTGGCTAAAAAATAGTCACTGGAATTTTTTTCATGACCCTTCTTTTCCCGGGAAACCCACAGTCCCAGTCCAACTATAAATAGGATATAACCGATAAAAATAACATAATCCAGGGGTGAAAAATTCATACTGGCAACCTCTCTAATAATTGTAATTGGGATTCAGTGTTCGCTTTAATAATTTTAAACTCATCGCCACTGCATAGTCAAAAACCGGGCCATAATCGGCATAAAAATATTCCCGGGATTGATAAGGGTGAAAATTGTACAGATTACCGGGAATGTCAGGTATTTATCGGGTCTGTTTGATGGTTAAACAGACAAATTGTTATCAGAATGATAATCCGGGTTTTATCATTCTTGGAACAGAACTGCGGTTAAGGCTATTTTAAGAGTACGATTTTATGAGTAATTGTATGTTGCGGAGTTTGCATGAGAATGAGATAAATACCGCTGGGTACGACTCCGGCATCCCATACCACCCGATAATTGCCCCTGTTCATGAATGAATTAACTGGGGTTGCTACCAATTGACCGGTAAGGTCAATCAGGGAAATGTTTATAAAATCCGGTTGAGATAGATTGAATGAAATCGTCGTTGAGGAATTAAAGGGATTGGGAAAATTGTACAGGGAGATATTTATATCGGCAGGCAGCGAAACAGGATCAATTGTCTCTGAAACGGTTACCGGTGCGGCGATAGCTTGCGCCCAGTTATCACGGTAGATTATTTTCTGTGCATATACGCGCTTTTCAAAGCTTCCATATTCGATGGTGAATCCGGCGCCAAAGGTTGCGACCATCACATCATTGCCCGATGCAAAAAAATCGGTAAACCGCCAGGAGCTGCTATCATCAGGAATAGTGGTCATTCGCGCTTCACCCGTTGAAAAACCGATATGCGGAAAATAGGCATAATCTAACCGGTTGTCCTGAATTGTGAATAAAGGATTCTTCGTTACATCCAGAATTATGTGGAGCTGATTGGAGGAGGCTAAATTCTCTGGCAGGAGAGTGATTTTCAAAGACGGCAGACTGACAGCAGATTTGATCAGCAGCGCACTGATTGATTCCATTTTGATCAAACTGTTGTTCTGATTAAAAAATTTGATCATAACGATGATATCCCTGACACTGTCCATAACAACCGGTGTAATCTCTGTGCAATAGTACGGGTTAGCGGGAACGAAATCAGCAATAGCATCGCCGTTGATTTCTATCGTTACCCGTGCAATAGTGTCGGTCATAAAAAGTTCAATCGGAACTGACTGGACGTAAATCTGTTGATTTTTGGGTTGCCAGACAATTGCCCGATTGTAAGCAGTATAGGCTTCCCAGACCGGTCGGGGAGTTCCCTCCATATTGCCCGGATTGCTGTCAAATTCTATCAGTCCAAACCACTCTTCCGGATTGATGTCGTGACTATTTTCATCTCCGCCTTTCCACCAGCCATCATGATACTGAAAGACACAGCCACCCTGAGCGCCGCCATCAATTAATTCTCGATACATAAGCAAATTTCCTGCTTCCTGCTGCTCAAAAGTGTTGCCGCCATATCCATAGGTATCTCCAACGCTGCCGGGTGAGACGGACAAGCCGTATTCAGTGATTATGAAAGGCATATTTTGAGAGCGGTGCTCCCTGATAAATTCACAGTATCCGGCGTAACCGTGGGAGTGACTGATGAGAACGGGATTGTAGATATAGAGATTGTAAGCGCCAATCTGAAACAGATCACTGCGGATGTAATCTCCCACAGCCGTATTGGAAATTGTCACCGGTACGCCGGGGTGATGCTGGTGAATAAGATCAATGCATTCATCCCAAAGTGAGACCAGATTTTCCGGACCACCCGCGAGGATATCTGTGACCAGGGGTTCATTCATAATGATGTAGGCGAGAATGCAGGAGTAGTTTTTAGTATAGGCGAGGACTTCGGAAATATGTTGGATAGAGCTGTTCCTGAATCCCGGATCACTATAATCGCCATGGGGATCAATCCAGATACCAAAAAGAATTTTCAATCCCGATTCCTGCACTATGACCAATTCTTCCTCCGATAATGCCCCCCAGGTTCGAATCGTATTAAAACCCGCGTTTCTCATTCGTTGAAGATCAGATCGGATTAAATCGGCATTAAAATCATATTGCCAGGGCACCTGACCGGGGCGGGTATGGGTTTCATAGCCGATTCCCTTTATGAAAAACTTCTCTCCGTTAACATAGTACCAGCCATCCCGGATTTCAAATCCCCACCCGATGGAAAACGGCAGAACAATACCCGAAATTATGATAAAAGTGATTCGATGTATGGTAATCATATAAACAAAATAGGTAATAAAAAAATTAATTGAAAGTATCTTGGTATCATTGTTGTAAATTAAAAAAAAACCGGAGTTGGTGAATTGCACAGGATAATATGATGACACATAATCAAAATCCTCATTCAGAAAGGCAGCGGGTATTGTGAAGGTTCAGATTGGAAATCTTTTTATTTTTTACATTTTACTCCTGAACAGTATAATCGGTTTTTCGCAGGAGTGCAATCTTATCACCAATGTAATGGGACGCAAGACGATTTCGTTGAACGGCGTCTGGCAGATAATCGTTGATCCGTATGAAACCGGTTATTACAGTTATCGTTATCAACCGCTTCAAAACGGTTTTTTCGTTAATCAAAAACCTGCTTCAAAAATTGAGCGGGTTGAATATGATTTTGACACTTCGGATTCATTGAAAGTGCCGGGTGACTGGAATTCCCAGCGGGAGAGACTGTTTTTTTATGAAGGGACAATTTGGTACAAAAAGGATTTTGATTATACTGCCAAGCCGGATAAGCGCCTTTTTGTCTATTTCGGAGCGGCGAATTATGAGGCGGTCGTTTATCTGAATGGTCAAATATTAGGGCGGCATACTGGCGGCTTTACGCCATTTAATTTTGAGATTACCGATATTGTCAAAGAAAGAGATAATTTTCTGATTGTTAAAGTTGATAATAAACGCCAGCCTGATGGTGTACCGACATTGAATATGGACTGGTGGAATTATGGCGGGCTGACCCGGGATGTCATGTTGATCGAAACTCAGGTGACCTATATCCGGGACTATTTTATCCGGTTAAAACAAGGAACAAAGGACAGAATTGCCGTTTGGATTCAATTGGATGGAGTTCAATTAAACCAGAAAGGCAGAGTCCGGATTCCAGAAATTGGCGTTGATAAACCTTTTAAAACAGATAATAGTGGTTTTGCACATTTCGAATTTGCAGCCAATCCAGTATTATGGTTTCCGGAAAATCCGAAGCTGTACCAGGTCGAGATAATAACCGAGACTGATAAAATTATGGACAGGATCGGTTTTCGTACGGTTGAAGTGCAGGGGATGGATATTTTATTGAATGGTATTCCGATATTCCTGAGAGGCGTCTGTATTCATGAACAGGCTCCCATGCGACCGGGGCGGGCAAATTCACTAAAAGATGCTGAAATTCTGCTTGGTTGGGCGAAAGAAATGAACGCCAATTATGTGCGATTAGCCCATTATCCACACAATGAACATATGGTTCGTCTAGCAGATGAAATTGGACTCCTGGTGTGGTCGGAAATACCGGTGTACTGGACGATTCAGTGGGATAATGAAAACACTCTTAAAAATGCGCAAAATCAAATGGCGGAAATGATTGCACGAGATAAGAACAGGGCTGCAATTATTCTCTGGTCGGTAGCGAATGAAACGCCGATCGGCGAAGCCAGGTTGATATTTTTGTCCAGACTAATCGAACAAGCCCGGATGATGGATTCCAGCCGTCTGGTAACGGCTGCTCTGGAAGTGCATTATCTTGATGAAAATACTCTGATGATTGATGATCCCCTGGGACGATATCTGGATGTCGTAGCAATAAACCGTTACATCGGATGGTATGACGGGTTACCGGAAAAGGCTGACCGAATATCCTGGCGAACGGTCTATTCCAAACCGTTTATCATCAGTGAATTTGGTGCCGGGGCAAAACAGGGACTGCATGGCGACTCTCTGACCGTCTGGACAGAGGAATATCAGGCGAGTGTGTACAATCACCATGTGAAAATGTTTGCCCGGATTCCTTTCCTGCGGGGTACATCACCCTGGATCCTGATGGATTTTCAGTCACCCAGACGACTGTTGCCCCACATTCAGGATTACTGGAACCGCAAGGGATTGATTTCACCTGATGGAAAAAAGAAACAGGCGTTTGAGATTATGCGGCGACTTTATAAGGATATCCAAAAATAGGTAGGAATGAACAGCGGATTATTGACTGGATTCAAGAAGGTGAGTTTT
>JBNGDF010000015.1:0-32814 GCA_049975265.1 Fidelibacterota bacterium | reverse complement strand
GCTATGCCCCGTATAAGAAGAATCAATTTTGAAAAGAACCGGCGACTTTCCCGACAGGTCGGGACGCGCTAACCGGACGGAGTTTATCCCGAAAGATCGGGGCTATGCCCCGTATAAGAAGAATCAATTTTGAAAAGAACCGGCGACTTTCGCGACGAATCGGTTGCCTGGAAGCTCCCGGAGGATCACCGTCTAAAAATTTATCATCGCTTATCAATTAATCGGTATTTATCCGTCTGATGGTGCCTCGTTCCCGTAGAAAATGAATGGCGCCGATAATAAAAACGATGCTGCCGATCACGATGCCAATCTCGCCAACCCGCAGATAGATGTCACCATCGAACAGCCTGATTATTCCCAGACCCAGCATCACGAACGCCAGCGCAGTTCGGATGTATGCCAAAAGTATTCGCTCGTTAGCCAGATGAGTTCGAATTATCGCTAAATCGGTGATTTTATTCATATCAGTTGAATGTTCCAGAACGGTTGAATTGGATGCTGTTTCTTCTTTGGTTACCACATCCATTTATCAGGTCGTTCGATCGGATGAAAAAGCCTGCTAAGTTATTTTATCATAGAAATAAAGTCAAGTTTAATGTCGCCGGCTTTGTTGACAAAATAACTAAAAAAGTGTATCTTAAAACTGCCGATGGAGGGAAATGAGACAAAATGTGGATCGCAAACTCAGGAAATGTGTTAGATGGCATCTGATTCCAATAGAGCACTGAGCAAATATCTGGAGGAAATCGGGAAGTATAATCCCCTGAGTCCCGAAGAGGAGGTTGAGCTTGCCCAGCGGGTAAAGAAAGGTGACCGCGAGGCGCTGAAGAAACTGACCGAATGCAATTTGCGGTTTGTCGTCAGTGTTGCCAAGGATTATCAGGGGCAGGGACTTCCACTGACCGATCTGATTAATGAGGGTAATTTAGGGCTGATAAAAGCCGCTGAACGCTTTGACGAAACCCGTGGTTTCAAATTTATTTCCTATGCCGTCTGGTGGATCCGCCAGTCCATCCTGCAGGCATTGGCGGAACATTCGCGGATTGTGCGGCTACCACTCAACCGGGTCGGTACGATTGGAAAAATTACCAAAGAGGCTGAAGTGCTGGAACGACAACATGAGCGGGCGCCCAGCCAGGATGAGATCGCCGAAGGACTGGACATGAAAACCGACGAAGTTTCCGATGCAATTCGGATCTCGCGGCGGCATCACTCCCTGAATGCACCCTTTCGGGACGGTGAGAAAAATTCATTGATTGATGTCATCAGCGACGATGCTCAGCCGACCCCCGACTACCATCTGATGGGTGAATCGCTAAAGCAGGAAATCCGGTCGGCGTTGGGGACGTTGAAGGAGCGTGAACGGGAAGTGATCAAGATGTATTTCGGTATCGACCGTGATTACGCACTGACGTTAAACGAGATTGGTGAAGAATTTAATCTAACACGGGAAAGAGTCCGGCAGATTAAGGAAAAGGCGATCCGGCGTTTGCGTCACAAGTCGCGCAGTCATAAATTGCGGGCATATTTAGGTTAAAATAATTTATTGAATGATTCAGATTACTGTCCGAAATAACGAGCCGCTGGAGAAGGCATTACGACGGTTTAAAAAGAAATTCGAAAAAGCCGGGATTTTAAAAGACCTCAAGAAGAATGCCCATTACATGAAGCCCAGCACAGAAAGACGGATGAAACAGGCGAAAGCCAGAAAACGCCATGCCCGTGATGCCCGTCAGCCGAGGCGCTGATGGTTGCCGGAGCAGAAGGACTGTTGATACCACGTCACCAATCCACCAATCCATTTGGTTGGATTTTTTGTCTGGAGAGATTGCATGTTGATTGAAAGCCTGTCAGGTGTTCGGGGAACCGAGTCCGAATTGACGGAGAGTTTTATTTGCGCCTATGCTTACGCCTTTGCGGGGGTGTGCCAGCCGGGCAAAATACTGGTGGGACGCGATACCCGCCAAAACGGTATTCCGATTAAAAGCGCTCTTCTGAATGCGTTGAAAAATGCCGGCAGAACGGCTGTCGATCTTGGCATCTGCCCGACGCCCACTGTTCAGTATGCGGTGGAAGATCAGCAAGCCGCCGGTGGTATTGTCATTACTGCCAGCCATAATCCGCTGCCCTGGAACGGTTTGAAATTCATCGGGAGCGACGGAATTTTTCTGGATGCCGGGCAGATGAGACAATTGAAAGAGCGGAGAATTGAATTACATAAAGAAGTTTCTGTTCGAAAGGGTAATGGTGCAATTGAAACCTATCATCGCGCGGTTGACGATCATATTGAAGCAGTGCTGGCACTGCCGTATCTGGATGAATCGCTGATTCGTACTGCCGGATTCAAAATTGTTGTCGATGCCGTCAACGGTGCTGCTTATCGTGCCGTACCCGAACTTCTGCGGCGCCTGGGCTGCGAGGTGATTGAGCTGAATTGCAATGCAGATCACCCCTTTCCGCGGAATCCGGAGCCGTTACCGGAGAATCTGACAGAACTGAATCGGGCGGTTGAACAATCCGGAGCCGACCTCGGTTTTGCCATTGATCCCGACGGAGACAGGCTGGCTGTCGTGTCAGATCTCGGCGAACCAATTTCGGAGGAATACACCCTGGTGCTGGCGGCGAAGCTGGTACTGTCGAAATTTCCGCATCTTGATCAGAAAGTCGTGACGAATCTCTCTACGACTATGGCGGTGGAGGATGTTGCCCGGGAATTCGGGGCTTCCGTGGTCCGCACTGCCGTCGGCGAGATCAATGTGGCAAAAAAGATGCGGGAGATTGATGCCGCCATCGGGGGCGAGGGAAACGGCGGTGTGCTGTTACCCGAAGCCCATCTTGGGCGGGATTCGCTGGTGGCAGCTGCACTGATTTTGCAGCTCCTGGCAGAAGAAGCGGTCCCGTTGTCGCGATTGATGCAGAATTTACCCCGCTATGTAATGATAAAAGAGCGGGTTCCGAGGGGGAATTTGGAACTTTACGATGTAATTGAGGATTTAAAAAAACTGGCTGATCCAGATAGAATCGACCTTCAGGATGGAATTAAATTCATCTGGAACGACCGCTGGGTGCATCTGCGGTCGTCAAATACGGAGCCGATAATCCGTATCTACGCCGAAGCAAATACTGTTGATCTCGCCCAGCAGACTGCCGCGCCGTTTATTACCTATTTTACGTCACTCTCAAATTAGGAATTTCAGAATGAAAAAAAGCGCTACCGTAGTTTCGATGGACGCTGCTGAAAAAAATATTGCAACTGTTATCGATCATACCCTCCTGCGTTCTGATGCAACGATGTCCGATCTGGATCAACTCTGTCGGGAAGCCGTGGAGTACTCTTTTGCCGCAGTCTGTGTCAATCCGGCAAATGTGGCTTACTGCGTGGAACGGCTGGAAAAGAGTACTGTTCCGGTCGCCTGTGTGGTGGGATTTCCGCTGGGAGCCAATCTGATTTCAACGAAGGAGATCGAGACGGAGTTTGCCATTGGCGACGGTGCCAAGGAAATTGACATGGTTATCAATATCGGCATGCTGAAATCCGGTAATGAGGAGTACGTCCGGGAAGACATTCAGGCGGTTGTCGAGGCGGCAGGAGATTACCTTGTCAAGGTAATTATCGAGACGGCGTTATTGACAGACGCGGAAAAAGTCAGAGCCTGCGAACTGGCGAAGCGGGCAGGAGCCGGTTTTGTTAAGACCTCCACCGGTTTCAGTCAAGCCGGAGCAACGGTTGCGGATGTTCAATTGATGCGCGCGACCGTCGGAAACGAGTTGGGCGTGAAGGCTTCCGGCGGGATACGAAGCTATAAAGATGCAATCCGGATGGTTGCGGCGGGTGCGAACCGGATCGGCACCAGCTCCGGTGTTCGGATTGTGCGGGAGTCCCGGCAGGAATGAGCGACTGGGTAGATATCCAAAAAGACGAACAGCATATTGCCCGGGAGCGGGCGAAAGCCAAAGAGCTGCGCAAGAGTCAATGGTGGCAGAACAGGCTGAACAAAGGCATTTGTCATTATTGTGGCAGGAAATTTCCCAGGGATGAACTGACCATGGATCACATTGTACCGCTTGCCCGGGGAGGCAAGAGCACCAAAGCCAATATCGTGCCTTGTTGTAAAGAGTGTAATAATAAAAAGCAGCATCTCACACCCGTGGAGATGCTGCTCATGAAAAATGCCTTAAAGTAGGAGCAATTTCATGAAATGCCTCTACAATCTGTCTGTCTGGAACAGATGACTTAATTAAAACAGGATTGGTCTGTTTTTACAAGCAGGTCCGTGTTCAATCCGACCGATTTGCAGAATTCGACTAATTTTTCGTAAAGCGCATCATCCATCCAGGGGGTACGCGACAGAATCCAGAGAGTTTCACGGGACTGACCGCTGACCACTGCCCACTGATAATTTTCCTGATCGAGATTAATTACCCAATAATCGCCCCAGAAAGGCCAAAAGAAACTAACCTTCAGTTTCGCATTATTAGAGCCTTCGACCACTTTGGCTTGTCCGGTGACGGATTTTAGAGGACCGTCCGGGCTGTCTTTATGACAGCTGTTGACCACTTTGATCCGACCGTTGTCTTTCAGGCTGTATTCGGCGGTGACACAGGTGCAGCCCTGTTGGAAGCGCATGGGAATGGTGGCGATTTCATACCACTTTCCCAGATAGCGGTTCAGATCGACCTGTGCAACAACCGGCAATTCACTGGTCGATTCGGCGCCGGCGATTGTTTGAAAAAACAGCAAGCAGGCAGGAATAATAAAGGATTTCATTGGAGATCACCTCATGATATTTTGAATAATGGAATCAGGATAGGGTCAAAATAGTACCATTAATTATAAACCGGTAAACATATTACGTAAAATTAAGTGATTTTACAAAAGAAAGGACGATCGGATTTTCTGGGAACACTTTTCAATTGAACTGGTTTGAACTCAGGATGATGGGTGCTTGCTGAAAATTCCCGAATTAATTGTGTTTAAGATGGAAAAAAAGATGTAAATTGGAACGTGAGTTCTTTGTATTTGAAGAAGGTTAGTTGAAAATGAGAGAAAGACGACTCGCCCGTGAAGTGGCTCTGCAAGCCATTTATGCTCAGGAATTAAGCGGAGACAGCATCAAGTTCGTCGGCACCAATATCATTGACAATTCAGAGGAGCTTTCGGAGGAGTTAAAGCCCTTTGCCCGTGAATTATTTGAAAAAACCACGCTCTATAAAAAAGATTTAGATCACTATATCAAGACCAAGTCGGAAAACTGGGAATTTGAACGGATTGCCGTAATTGACCGTTTGATTATCCGGATGGCGATCTGTGAGTTTTTATATTTTGACGATATACCGCCGAAGGTTTCGATTTCCGAGGCTATTGAGATAGCGAAGAAGTTTTCCACAGACGACAGCAGCGCTTTTGTCAATGGCATACTGGATGCCGTGCTGCATATGATTAACGAACAGTCCTGGTTAAAAGAGTAATTATCCTTTCCGATATAATCATTGCGGTCTGTGGAAGTGCCGGACATATGAGCAATTAAGTATGAATGCCAAGATACAGGGAGTACAATGGGTATCGGTTCACTGTTGACATCAATTTTCGGGACATCTTCTGACCGGGAAATCAAGAAGATGCTCCCCATTGTGGATGAAATCAACCGTATTTATCCGACGCTGGAGACCAAAACAGCGGAGGAACTCCGCCGGCGAACGGCGGAATTCCAACAGATGGTTCGCGATGCCCGGGAAGCGGCGGAAGCGGAGCTGGCGGATTCCAGCCTGACCCGGGATGAGCGGCATAAACGGACCATCAAGGCTGAACAGGAGGTGCTGGATGAGATTCTGCCCGAAGCCTTTGCCATGGTGAAAGAGGTCTGCCGCCGGCTGGTTGGTCAGGAGTGGACGATTGTCGGTCAGAAAATTCGCTGGGAGATGATTCCCTACGACGTACAGATCATCGGCGGGATCGTCCTGCATCAGGGTAAAATTGCCGAGATGAAGACCGGTGAAGGGAAAACCCTGGTTGCGACCATGCCGGTTTACCTGAATGCACTGACCGGGCGGGGCGTTCATCTGGTGACGGTGAATGACTATCTGGCGCAGCGTGACAGCGAATGGATGGGACGAATTTACACGGAACTGGGACTGACGGTCGGATGCATTCTCAACAGTATGGATAACGAAGAACGCAAGGAGATGTACAGCCGGGATATTACCTACGGAACCAACAATGAATTCGGGTTTGATTATCTGCGGGATAATATGGCAATATCGGCAGAAGATCAGGTTCAGCGGGAATATTTTTACTGTATTGTCGATGAGGTGGACAACATCCTGATAGATGAGGCGCGCACGCCGCTGATCATCTCCGGACCGGTCACCAGCTCCCGCCATGAAAAATTTGACAGCCTGAATCCGGCGGTAGCCAGCCTGGTCCGCCACCAGCGGGAAAATGTGACCCGGATTTTAGCCGAGCTGCCCGATAATATTGAAGATGTGAAAAAACCGGATGAAATTGCCCGCAAACTGTATGTGGCTTCCCAGGGCATGCCCAAGAACCGGCGACTGCGGAAATTGCTGGAAGACCCCGGTTATCAGCGGCTGCTCCAGCAGGGCGAACGGGAATTTTTATTGTTGACCAATGCGAAAACCGGTCAGTCTATCAGTCAGGATGAATTTTTCGAAGACCTCTATTATTACGTTGAGGAAAAGCAGCACAATATCACCCTGACCCCCAAGGGGGAGGAAAAGTTAGCCGCTCTGCTGGGCGTCAAGGTAGACGAGCTGGTGATTCCGGATATTGCGGAAGAATTTGTTGGAATCGATGAAGATGATTCACTGAGCGATGCTGAAAAAGAGCGAAAAAAGATGGAACTGGATCAGAGACATTCGGAGATTTCAGACCGGTTCCATAATATTTCCCAGCTGCTGAGGGCGTATACATTGTATGAAAAGGATGTGGAGTACGTCGTTCAGGACGGCAAGGTGCTGATTGTCGATGAGTTTACCGGTCGCATATTACCCGGGCGGCGCTACAGCGACGGTCTGCACCAGGCAATTGAGGCGAAGGAAAAGGTGCAGGTGGAGGCGGAAACGCAGACCTTTGCCACCATTACGATTCAAAATTATTTCCGCATGTACGATAAACTTGCCGGTATGACCGGTACGGCGCTGACCGAGGCAGCCGAGTTCGAGGATATTTATAAGCTGGGCGTCGTAGCCATTCCCACGAATAAGCCCTGTATCCGGAAGGATTATGAGGATCAGGTGTATAAGACCCGGCGGGAAAAATACAACGCCATCCTGGATGAAATCGAGGAGTCCTACCACCGCGGTCAGCCGGTGCTGGTGGGAACCATCAGCGTGGAGGTTTCGGAAACCATCAGCCGGATGCTGAAGCGCCGGGGTATTCCGCACAATGTTTTGAATGCCAAACAGCATCAGCGGGAAGCGGAGATCGTTGCCCGCGCCGGAGAGCGGTCGGCAGTGACCATTGCCACGAATATGGCGGGGCGCGGAACCGATATCAAGCTGGGTGAAGGCGTTAAGGAGGTCGGTGGCTTGTATATTGTCGGCACCGAACGGCACGAATCCCGGCGGATTGATCTGCAGTTGCGCGGACGCAGCGGTCGCCAGGGCGATCCCGGTGCATCGCGGTTTTTCCTTTCTCTTGAGGACGATCTGATGCGGCTGTTTAATTCCGAGCGGATTGCCGCCATCATGGACAGAATGGGAATTGAAGAGGGGCAGGTCATCACGCATCCCATGGTGACCCGCTCCATCGAACGGGCTCAGAAGAAAGTGGAGGGGCGAAACTTCAGCATTCGTAAACACCTGCTGGAATATGATGACGTCATGAATCAACAGCGCGAGATTATATATGACCGGCGTAATTATGCCCTCAAGGAGGAGAATATTAAAGATGAAATATTTGATATCCTCTCGGATTGGGTGGAAGAGGTGGTTAATGAATACACCGATCCCAAAATGCTTCCTGAAGAATGGGATTGGAACAACCTACGCCTGGAGTTAAAGGGCACTCTGGGGCTTGATCTTGCGCCGGAAGAACTTGCCAACGCCTCTGAAGTGGATCTTACGCAGGAAATTATCCAACGGGCGCGCGATTACTACGAGCGTAAAGAGCAGTATCTGGGTACCGAACAGCTGCGCTATCTGGAAAAATTTGTTACCCTGCGTACGATTGATGAAAAATGGCGTGACCATCTCTACTCCATGGATCAACTGAAAGAGGGCATCAACTGGCGCGCCTATGGTCAGAAAGACCCGCTGCTGGAATATAAAGGTGAGGCGTATAAAGCCTTTGTGGAGATTATCAACGATATCGATAAACAGACGCTGCGGATGTGCTTCCGGGCACAGCTCGGCGGGCCGCAACCGGAGCAGCAGCTGCGCCGTCCGCAACGCTTTCGGCTGGAACACCGGGACACGACCGGATTAGGATTGGCGGCTGGTGCGAGTGAACAGCAGCAGGAGCTTCAGTCAATGCAGGCGGGCAATCGTCCTGCTAAACAGATGCCGGTCCATGTGGATAAGAAAATCGGACGCAACGATCCCTGTCCCTGTGGCAGTGGGAAAAAATACAAATATTGTCATGGCAGGAATGTCTGAATCCAGAATCATCCGGGTTTTGATCGTTGCCCTTTGCGGTGTGTTGACGGGCTTTTTTCCCGGCTTTGGAATGCAACTGGAATGCGGGTCGGTATATGCCACTCCCGGTGATACAGTGGCGGTGGCTCTGTATTTGACCGGCTCCGAAAATGTTGGCGGGTTTCAGTTTCTTACTCCCGAAACCGGGGCGGATTTTCAGGTGGTGGATGTCCGGATCAATGATCAGACCCTGCAGACGGATATCTGGCGGATTGCAATCGGACGCTTGGTTGATAACACGATGAAAGTGATCGGTTTTGATGAACATATAGCCGGTTTGGGGGGCGGGAGCTACAGGCTGCTCAACCTGCTCGTGGCTGTGGACGCCGATGTAATGCCCGGCGTTTACCCGATAGCACCTGGCGGAGTGGTTGTCTGTGATCCCTTTGGAGAAATAGTGCCCACAGAGACGGCATGCGGTTACCTGATGATTCGGGAGTGTGATGTTCAGTTTAGTGTTCGGAATGATACACTGAGCCTGGCTGACCAGACACAAAGGGTCAGCATATTGATGCACACCTGGGCGCCGGTTGCGGGATTTCAATTTGACATTCTTGATTCCGCCGATATCTTCAAGGTTTTTTCGTGTCAAAATCCCTTTGGGGAAGATTGGGATGTCCGTTGTGAGGAAATGGAAAACGGTGCCGCCAGGGTGCTGGCTATGGCAACCGCTGGCGTTTCGCTGCCCGACAGTGCGGAATACGCGCTGGACATGGAAATAGAAATCAATCCGGAGGTTCAGCCGGGTCCCTATCCGGTCTCCATTGAGAATCTTATCGTGTCCGATGAGAATGCCGAAAGTTTACTCGGAGAGGCGCAGGGAGGCGTGGTTTTCATCGACTCGACACTTGTTTTTACACAGGAGGGACCGATTCCGAAACCCACCGATTATAAATTGTATCCCAATTATCCCAATCCTTTTAATGCTCAAACCACGATCCGCTTTGATCTGCCGGAAGCGGCAGAGGTAACGCTGACCGTTTGCAACCTGCTCGGACAGGAGGTCATCCGACTGGCAGATGACCGGTATTCGGCGGGAGAATACCGGCTGCGCTGGGAGGGACAGAGCCGTTTCGGTCAGCCGGTGGAGTCGGGAATCTATTTTGTGATATTGCAGGGTGGGGATAATTTTCAGATACGCAAGATGATCCTTCTGAAATAGGGCAATTTGAAAAGACTGCCGGGGGCTGATGAATCCTTTGAAATTTGAACGGATTCTGTAAATTACAGTGCTCTTTGGATTGTGGGAGGTGGACGGATAAGCCGTCGCGAGAGCATATGCCAGAGTGGTGAAATTGGTATACACGCCAGGCTTAGGACCTGGTTCCGTTCACGCGGATTGTGGGTTCGAATCCCACCTCTGGTACTGGACTTAGGCGGGGCGGCAGAAATTGTATAATTGAAAACAGGTAAGGAACAGGATGAAAGTCACGGCTACAGAAATCAGCAGCATTGAGCGCAAAATCCGGGTTGATTTTGAGTGGAATGAGGTTGAAACCGACTACAATAATACATTAAATAATTTGCGGAAAAATCTGAAAGTCGACGGTTTTCGTCCCGGTAAAGTGCCCGCTAAGATCGCCCGGCGGCTGCTGGAACCGCGATTGAGTTACGACTTTAGCAATGCCGTGGTTGATTCGAGCTTCCGGAAGGTGCTTACGGAGCAGGGTATCGAGGAGTATATCGACTTACATGTCAGCGCCGTGGATTTTGACCCCGGGAAGAATTTCCATTATGAATTGACAGTGGAAACCGATCCCGTGATTGAACTACCCGATTACAAGAGTGGTTTCCCGGTGAAGAAACCGATCTATAGCGTGGATAAGGAAGATGTAGATTTGTATCTTGAGGATATCCGGGAGCACTTTGCCGAGGTGCGTGAGATAAAGGACGGAGCCCGGGATGGGCACTATATCTTTTGTGATCTGCAGGAACTGGATTCCGGCGGTATCCCGTTGGTCGGCAAGAAGGTCACTGACCGGTTGATCAAGGTTGGTGAAGGCATATTCGGAGAGCCTGGCAGCGAGGGCTTGATCGGCGCCAAAGCCGGTGAGGAGCGCCGGATTAAGTTGACGCCCAAAAAAGGTAAGCCGATTGATTATCTGGTAGCGGTGAAGCGGGTGGAAGAGCGCCTGCTGCCGGAGTTGAACGACGAATTTGTCAAGAAAAACTATCAGACAATCGAGAGTTATAAAGAGCTGCGGACGCAGGTGGAAAAGATGTTGCAGGCGGAGTGGGATAGCCGTGGCACCAAAGAGTTTCAGCATGCCATCACCGATTATTTTATCGACAAGGTCCGGATGGAGATACCGCAGTCCAGGGTTAACCGCCTGCTGGACCGGGTTATTGAAGATATAAAAGGGAAAAACAACGGTGAAGAGATTGATGAAGCAAAAATACGGGAGCAGTACCGTCCCTTTGCCGAAAAGGAGATTAGCTGGTTTTTGATTGAACAGGCAATCGCCGGCGCCGAAAATATTGAAGTGGCGAAAGAGGAATTGGATCAGAAAGTGCAGGAGGTGGTGGAGAGTTACGCCGCAGAGAAACAGACGATGGTGCGTAACTTTTTCAGCGGTGCGAAAAACCGGACCCGACTGGAGAACGATCTGTTTGAGCAAAAGATATTTGACCACCTGGAAAAATTTGCCAGGGTCAAGAAGGAGAAAATAAACACCAGGGATTTCCGTAAGAGGAATATGGGATGAATGGTAAAGACGTAACGAATCAAATCTATATCCCGATGGTCGTCGAGCAGACGGGACGGGGTGAACGGGCGTATGATATCTATTCGCGCCTTCTGAAGGAACGGATTGTTTTCCTGGGGTCGCCGATTGATGATCATATCGCCAGTCTGATAATCGCCCAGTTGCTGTTTTTACAGGCGGAAGATGCGGAGAAGGACATTTCGATTTATATCAACAGTCCCGGCGGAACCGTTACGGCGGGGCTGGCGATTTTTGATACGATTCAGTTTGTCAAGCCGGACGTATCCACCATCTGTATTGGTCAGGCTTCCAGTATGGCGGCAATATTGCTGGCGGCAGGAACGCGGGGCAAGCGCTTTGCGTTGCAGAACTCCCGGATTATGATCCATCAACCCTTGGGGGGTGTCGAGGGACAAGCCAGCGATATTCAGATTCATGCCACCGAGATCATCAAGACCAAGCAAAAACTGAACGAGATTCTGGCGGATCTGACAAAACAGCCTTTGGAAAAAATTGAGAAGGACACGGACCGCAATTTTTTCATGTCATCCGGGGAGGCGGTTGCCTACGGCATTATCGATGAAGTTCTCTCGAAGCGCTTAAAAAATTTAAGTGGTGCGTCCTAAAAAAAGCTTGACAAAGGAAAATCAAAATCTGTAGATTAGAGAGTAATGTGGGTTTGTGAGTAGTTGGATAAATATAATTTCAGTCGATGCAATTTCTTGTAAGAAGGTGTCAGGTACTACTCTCGAGAGTAAATTGGAGAGATGCTACACAAGTATTAGCAGGTTGGTTCATCAGTGGTTAATCTTTGCCGCCATTCAATAATACAGGGAGATATATAAAAGGAGTAGCCATGAAGAAGGTGCTATTTATCATTTTAAGTTTTTTGGTTGTAGTGGGCAGCACAGTTTTTGCAGCCAGTACAGGTAAGATAACGGGGAAGGTTACAGATCAAAAAACTGGAGAGCCGATTGCTGGTGCTAATATAATTGTTGAGGGGACCTATTTTGGTTCCGCATCGGATATCGATGGAAATTATTTTATTCTCAATGTCCCACCCGGGACTTATACCGTAAAATGCCAGGTTATCGGATACAAAACTTATATAAAACAGAATTTGGTTATTAATGCAGACCTTACTACCCGTTGTGATTTCTCGCTTGAGGTAGAGGTTATCGAGGGAGAGACGGTTGTTGTCGAAGCAACACGTCCTCTAATTCAACAGGATTTAACTTCCAGCCGCAATATCAGAACAGCGGAAGAGATTCAAACAATTCCGGTTGGTAACATCCAAAATATTGTTGGAATGACCGCTGGCTTTGTGGATGGTCATGCCCGGGGCGGCAGGATGGACGAGGTGAAATATCTGGTAAACGGTATGCCGGTAACTGATCCCATGGGACAAGGTGATTTGGGTGCTTCGGAGGTTGAAATCAATATTCCGAAATTATCAATTGCAGAAGTCAATGTGACAACCGGAGGATTCAGCGCCGAGTATGGCAATGCACAATCTGGTGTTGTGGATGTTATAACCAAAGAAGGCGGCTCGAACTATTCAGGACAGATACGGTATAGAACCAGTGATGTAGTTGGTTTCGAACCTTTTGATAAACATGCCTTACAGAATGTTGAATTTTCTTTTGGAGGACCGGTTCCTGGAGAAATCTGGGGTTCTCGTTTCTTTATTGCCGGTGAATATACCGATGATGACGGGCGATTCGGAGGGAACAACCAAAAAGCCTTATCTGTCAGCAGTAGTCTATCGCTTCGCCCGAGTAAAAAAGACAAAATTGTATTCAACTATATGGGTAGCCGCGATAATCGGAACGAATATCGTCATGAATGGTCGAAAGTAACCCACGAAAACGAAGATTCTGACGAGGATGGTGCTTTAGATCGAACAATAACCCTCTTAAGCAATAACGTACGCCAATATGCTGAGGATGGTGGTTACGATTGGGCTGAATTCCTGGATCAAATGGGTGGAGATACGACTACAAAGCGATGGGTTTTGATTGATCTCGATGGAGATCGTGATTACCGTCATGAAGATCGCAATTCTAATAAAGAATTGGATGTTATTGACATGAACTATGATGGTGATACCGATGATAAATTTAACATGCTAGATCACCTGCGCGAGTTTAATGAAAGACAGTCTCAATTTCAGTTAAAATGGACTCATAATATTGATACAAAATCCTATTTTGAAATCCAGGCTAGTCAGTTTAAGACCTATATGAAATACAATGTCAACGAAACCATCAATGAAGATGTGAATATGAATGGTGTCCTGGATCTTGGCGAAGACCTGAACGGGAATGGTATCCTTGATGAATACGGGACCGATCTCTTTGTGGATGAAAATAATAACGATTACATAGACGCCTCTGAAATTGGAGATGATCCCAGTAAATGGATGAAATGGGCAGAAGTTCCTTTTGGTAACGCGCAGGATGGCGATAAATACTATATGTATGGTCAGGGATTTACCTATTTTCGGTTAAGATGGAACGAGGATGAAAAAATTACCCGGACATTCAAAACGACCTATACCAATCAAATTGATAATTATAACAAAATGCGGGCTGGATTTGAATATGAGTGGTACAATATTTTTGATCATGATGTAGACCTTGCTTCGGGAGGTAATGTTTATGGTCAGAATCTTGGAAAGAGTGACCTTGGTGGTCAGCCGGGGCAAAAAGCAATTCGTCCGTATCTCTTTGCCGCTTTTGCCGAAGATAAAATGGAATATCAGGGAATGATTGTCAATTTTGGTTTACGTTTTGATTTCTTTAATCCAAATTGGGATAATATTCCCAGCGATCTGGAGAATCCGGTCGTTAATGAAGCCACCGGTGGTGAAGTCCTGGACCCTACCACCGCCCAAAAGAAATTTTATTGGAGTCCGCGTCTCGGTATAGCCCACCCGATTACTGAAAAAGATGTTCTATATTTTAATTATGGACGCTATTTTCAGATTCCATCATTTTTTAAATTGTATCGTAATGTGAACTGGGATTTTTCCGGTGCTTTTCCCATGGTTGGTAATGCCGACCTGGAGCCTGAAATTACGACCTCTTTTGAACTGGGTGTCCGCCATCAAATCGGTATGGATATGCGACTCGAATTCAAGGGATTTCAGAAAGATATTCAGGGATTGACCGATATACGTCAGGTCTATTATACTGCCTCGAATTATTTTTCCTATTACTATAATATTGATTACGGTAATGTTCGTGGTTTTGAAGTAGATTTTTATAAGCGGACCGGTAAATATTTTGGCGGAAGTGTCAATTACACGTATAGCATTGCGAAAGGGAAGAGTTCTTCTTCGCGACAGAACTATGATTTGACCTGGGCGGGAAAGATTATCCCTAAACATGAGAGTTATTTGGACTGGGATCAACGTCATACGGTTAACGCCACCTTGAAGTCAATTATTCCTTATATTGATACCCACATGGATATGACAGTGACTTACGGGTCGGGGCTACCCTATACACCAGCCTCGCGAACTCTGGAGGTTTTGATTAATACCGAAAGATTACCGGCGACTTTTAACGCAAATCTGATGATAAACAAGCGTTTTAAGATAAATGAACGCACCTATGCTTCGGCTTTTATCTGGATCAATAATCTCTTTGATAATCAGAATATTAACAAAGTCAACATGGATGGATTCGGTGATGTTCAGTGGTATCATCTTTACACACAGATTCAGGAAAAGTATGATGAAGGTGACGCACGTTATTTCGGGGCTGAGTCCGGAAAACTCGCTAATGATGGCTTTGATAATGACGGAGACGGCTTTGTGGATGAATCAATCAAAGATGAGTATATGACTCTGATGGATACAGATGGCGATGGTAAGATTGACTGGAATAAGAAAAATCCCGCCGGTGGTTCAATGGGAATACCGTACTGCTATTACGAAGGAAGAACAGTTCGGCTGGGTATATCAATTGAATTTTAATGAAATACAGGTTTGAAAATTTTAACATTAGTTTCGTAAGGAGTTGGAGATGCCTAATCGATTGAGTAAGATCATAATCGTTATTTTGGTACTGGCTGTATCTTCCGCATTCCTTTTTGGGCGTAATAAGCACGAGGTCAGGGAACAGAAATTAGGGAAAACCGCTGCCCGTCCAGCTGAAGAGTATAAAGTACATAAAGTAGGAAAAGTGTGGTCGGCGACGAGTAACTTTGGAAATTATGGAGATCCTAATGTCCCTGCCGGATTACCTTCGTATGAATGGCCCGGTGGAAGTGGAACTCACTATAACTGGGAAGGTCGTTTCTGGGTCGGAGGAATTGTTGATGGTGAAAAACGGGTTAGTCATGCGGATTATGGTAACTATGAATTTAAACCTTCTGACGGGTCGTCTTTCTATATGGGACCGGGGAAATCAGTTGAAGATAGTTATGTAATATATGATGATTTCAGGGTTGATCTTCACGATACTGACCCACTCGGGATAAAAGTATATCAACGTGGATTGACTTGGAGTACCTCGGATTATGATGATTTTATTATGTATGAATATGAGGTCGTCAAGGAAATGGGCGGAGATCCCTTTAGTGACCTGGTGACTGATTTTATCGTCAGCTGGGTATTTGATGCGGACGTAGGTACCGGTGCGGATCCGACAGATGCCAATATTGACGATCTGGTTGCTTTTGACGGCTGGGACGGCACCAATCCTGAATCCAACATAAAATATAAAACCGATATTGTACAGAATATAGATTGGGATGGAGATGGTGAGATTCTTGGTTACGATGAATGGGGGATTCCTTACGGATGGCAAAAGGTTGGAAGTCCGTCGTTTAATCAACCGAATTATGATCCTACGTTAATATCAGCCGATGGTTTTTATGATTGCTACACGGTCTGGCTGGATGATGATGGACCAGTGATTCGCTGGCATACCACGAATACTATTACGATTGCCGGTGAAACAATCAACGCTGTTGCCGGAGAAATTGCCGTTGTTGGTGGCGCAGAGTTACATGGCTGGGTTGTACCAAGAAACATGTCCTATATGTATGATGGAGATGATCCGACGACACCGGAAGATGATACTAATGAACGGGGGAAAGTGCCTGGTTTTATTGGCGGTCGTCTTATTTATACAGATTATTTTAAAAAGATTGGTGCCTACAATACGGCTCCAGAAGATACGATGATGAGGGTTTTTGCGCATCAGTGGTGGAACTGGGAATCGGACCCCGGTAGTGATCGTGATAAATATGATTACGGTATTGGAGCAAATGCATCGAGTATGGGGAATATGTTCATGCCACATCCGTTTGATATTGGTGCGCCGACTTTTGACTACAGATTTATGCTTACCACCGGACCTTTTCCCGAGATTTACGTAGGGGATACTCTCCGTTTTGTATATGCGGCTATAGTCGGTTTGGGACTTGAAGGTTTGCGATTAAATGCCGATAATGCCCTGAAAGCCTATTATGCCGGTAGTAGGGGGAATCCCTACAATCCGACCGGTCCGTTTGAGGATGTACATTATCTGCTGCCGGCTCCTCCGCCAGTTCCGGTCCTAAAGTATAGTCCGGTTGACCGGGGTGTTAAATTAGCCTGGGATAATAGTGCTGAGTTGTCTGTTGACCCATTAATCGGAGCAATTGATTTTGAAGGATACCGAGTCTATCGTTCTTTATACAATCCCTCTGAATGGGAGTTGATTGCAGCATTTGACAATGTATCGGGACCGGTTTATATAATCGATTTTGAGACCGGTGATACTCTGACTGACGCGACTGGTGATACAATTTATACAGATCTTCCAGACTTAGTTCACAGCTTCATTGATACGGGTGCAACATTTTTATCAAAGGATGGAGATGTTTTATTTGAACCCGACAGACCGGTAAATAACCTACCCTATTACTATGTTGTTACCGCCTATGATAATCCTGCTATTCATGGAAGACCGGAATTTCCACCCATTGAGAGTGCCAAGGTCAATTTTATGGTTGATCCTAAAACTGGTTCACCGACTGGTGTTATGCCGCGCAGAGTGTATGCCAAAGACGATATTGTTGAGGACCTTAATGTAAAGGTTTATCCGAATCCTTATAAAGGTGGTTCGCCTCTTGAAGTTAAATATGAAGATAAGATATCTTTTACAAATTTACCTCCGTCATGCAAAATAACAATCCTGACACTTTATGGAGATATTATTGATGTGATTTACCATACGGATGGTACTTCCGATGAAGGCTGGGATTTGGTTTCACGGAATGAGCAAGATGTTGTTTCGGGGATGTATATATTTGTTGTTGAAGCACCCGGAAACAAGAAACAGGTCGGAAAATTTGTAATTTTACGTGGTGAATAAAAGTTAGGAGCGTTTCTATGAAGCGGTATAATATACTATTATTGATTATTTGCCTGCTATTATCGGTAGGCTCCTTTGGTCAGACCGCAAAGGTAGGTTTGGTCGGCGCTCAATTTTTGAAAATTGATGTGGGTGCACGTGGAATGGCGCTTGGCGATGCGGTCTTACCGCTGGTTGATGATGCATCGGCTTCATTCTGGAATCCTGCCAATTTAGCACTAATTGATAGAGGAAGTATATTTCTTTCTAATGTCAGTTGGCTGGCTGATGTTCAGTTTAATGCCATGTCTGCGGCTTGGAATCTGGGATCTCCAGGTATCATCGGCGCCTTTTTATCCCATATGAATTCGGGAGAAATCGAAGAGACTACATTTGATCAGCAGCAGGGAACCGGAAATACATTCACTTCGACTGGGACAGTATTTGGTCTCAGTTACGCCCGCTGGCTTACGAATCAATTTACCTTTGGTATCAATGCGAAATATGTTTCTGAAAGCCTTGTATCCGGTCTGGCTGGTATGTCCTCCGATTTTGCCAAAGGGGGTGCCTGGGCGGTAGATATCGGCACTTTTTACGATACAAAAATAAAAACGATACGATTTGGTGTCATGATTAAAAATTTCGGTACGGAAATCCAACCCGGTGGAACTTATACCGACTGGGAATTAGGCGACACCATTAAAACCGAAGTACAGGTACCTGATCCAGACGATCCTACCAGTTATATGATTGTGGAAGTGCCGGAGGAGCGTAAATTCCGACCTTATCATATGCCATTGTCGTTCCAGTTTGGAATTGCTTTTGATCCGATAAATACAGACATGCACAAACTAAGTATTTCAACGGTAATCACACAACCTAATGATAATATCCAACGCTTTAATTTAGCAGCAGAATACTGGTTTATGGGAATATTGGCTATCAGAGCCGGATACTCTATCGGTCAATATGACCGTTTGACCGGCTTTGAAGACGATGGTACCGCAATATATGAGTCCACGATGCAGGGGCAGGACTTGCGGAGATTGTCTTTCGGTGCAGGAGTAAACTGGAAAGGTTTGCGATTGAATGTCGCCATGACAGAATATGATATTCTGGACCCTGTAACCAACATCTCTGTGGCATTTAATTTATAAGGATTGAGGAGGATACAGATGAAAAAATATATGATACTCTCACTGCTATGTATCTGGTTGATCATTCCTCTTCATTCGGAAATAGTAGCTCCGACTGAAGGTCATACACAGGTGTTCAATGTTCTTGGACAGGGCTTTTTTGAGGGATATTATCCGATCACGGCAACTTGCCAGAAAATCGGGACATCCTACTATATTTTTACTGAAGATGTTCAAGTCAATGACGTAAGTATATCACCCGTTGATCCGAATCATCTCTTGATCGCTACCAGTACAGGAATATATGTCAGCGAGGATGCCGGTGTGAGCTGGCAATTTGCCAGTGGAACCGGAAGCAAAATGCTGGAACCCGACTACAATGGTGGTAGCGCAGCAAACGCCGATGCCCACAGGGCTCCGTGTCTCGTTTCTTTTTATATGAAAGAGAGTGAGTGGTGGACTGGTGCTGAGAGTGGTGTCTATCAAACCAAAGATGGTGGTGAATCATGGTCAAAAAAGACCCGCGGATTACCCAACTATGTTGATGAGAATGGAGAGGGTGTTTTCCCGCCATTCTACCGTATGATGTTGGATGATCAGGTGACCGATTATGAGACTAATAGAGATTACTGGGCTTGTTCACAGGCAGGTCTCTTTTATTGGAGTAGTTCTAAATTTATCGATATGGGAACCGGACTTCCTCAAACCGTAAGTGATTGGGAGCATTTGGCGGTTTACGATTTTATTAAAGATGATGATCAGGGATATATCGCAACTGAACTGGGGCTCTATAAAGGTACCATAAATATGGATGACAATATGGTCTCCTGGGTCCCAATCGGTGGCGCTGACGTGACGGTTACTTCAAGCGCCTATGATTCTGTATTGGTTATCGTGCTGGACGGTGTCACTATGAATACATATGTAAATGTAGTTGACAAGTCCAAATCCTTATATTGGCGTTGTAAAGTTGAAAAGAGTGGAGACAGCCTGATTGTTGTTATCAACGATGAGAACCTCTATTTCAGCGATGAAGAGGTTTTTGATCCGGCAACTTTAGACTATTCAACTTATGTAGCGTCGTCGTCGGTTGAAGTTTTTCAGCCATCCAATATCAGTATCTCAAAACTGGTTAAAGATGATAACGGGGTACTGTATTATGTTGTCGGGACAGAGATATACAAACTGGACGCCGACAGCAGTGAACTTGTTTATGATGCCGAAACCGGAATAAATGATATTGTCTGTCATTCCGGCAAAATGTATATTGCTACAGCCAACGGTCTGTTTAGTGCGAATATGAATGATCTGACCACCTGGACCAAGGAAACAGGGTTGTTGACGGAAGGTTCTACAGAAGGAGGTTCGATAAATTATGATGTAAGGACAGTTGAGTTTGATAGCAATGACAATATGTATGTTGGTTGTCACATGGGTGGTCTGATCCGCAAAGAAGCCGGTACCGGTGAATGGACAAACCTTAACCTGGGTTTGGGTCACCGGGCTGTGTTACCGGAGAAAGTTGAATACTTATCGAAAGCCTTTGATAGTTTACAGGTCCAATCAGTTTTGGAAGACTGGTTTGGCGAACTGCCGGATGTGGACAATGATGCCAAGCAGTATTGCCTGATCGTCGATCTGGATGATTATTATTATTTAAATGCAGGTGATGGCGTCAGCTTTATTGACGGTTTCTTTAATCCCGTTGATCAGTTATCCAAGAGCGATAACATTAATTCTAATGAAATGGATATAATCTATATTGATTCCGATCCTCTGGATTTATTATCCCCAAGTGCCTGGGCAGCGGTTACCAATGCATTGACGGTTGAAATCATTCAATCGAAACCGGTTGCTGAGGAAGAGTGGGTTTATCGAGGCTTAGCGGAATTGGGTGAACTGGTTGTCGGATTAAAAGATACGGTTTATCAATACAATTTAAATAATAATAACAGCCTGTTAGCCGTTGGTGATATTTCTCCTACTGTTGTAGATTACGACTATTGTTTTACATTCTTTGATTATCTGTATTGCCATTATTTCAACGATGCAGCAAAAATGAGCGCGTTGGTCGCATGGGAAGAGACTGGAATTGAGGGAATCGATTCTGCTCTCAGTGATATTGGCGGTCCGGATTTCAAAGAGGTCTTTAGTGATTATTCCGCTGCTGTCTTTTATGACGGATTAAACTATCCGGATATTCCCGTCAAATACACATTCCCGAATATTAACGTTGGTAAATCAAGCCGGGTACTGGAATGGGGATTCAGTCCGAACACCGATTCACCTTTTATGGTTCCTCAGATTGCCTGGAGTTTTATTTTTTATAAAACTACCGGTTATTCTGGTGGCGTCAGCCGCTGTCCCAATTTCAGTAAATTAATTGTATTTAACGGTGAGGATGAAGCCTCTTTTGACTTCAAGGCAGCAATGCTAAAAGATGATGACTACATTGATAGTGTGTTGACTTTGAATGAAGATCAGGTGTGCAAATGGGATGTATCGGAATATTTTGGGAACGCCAATTCCGAATATCAGGAGCTCTATTTCTTGATAACTGCGCATGAAACTCCTGATGCTGGCGGCACCTCCTTTTTGCTGAATGATAAAGAAACGCCAGCTGGAGAGTTTTCCCTGGGCTTTAATTTTAATGCAGGTGCTCCCGATTATCTGAATATCTTTTGTTTTTCGGATAACCAGATGTTTGATGACGCCGGTAAAGCCAAACTATATGATTCCGATGGAAACGGAACGGCTGATTTAGAGGGACCGGTGGGAGAATTGATTACCAATAGCGATACTACAGACTTGAATCTTCAGCAGTTTTTTATTGATGCGGAGATTAACAACTATGTTTATTCATTAGTTTTAGACATCTCTGAAATCGCTGAAGCGGGATCAGAAGTAAACGTGGAACTGGTCGGTGAAAACATAAATAGCGTAAAATCCTCGACGACCGCTAACGGAGTTCTCGCAAAAACCACTAAGACCGGATATGCTCAAATAGCATTGAACAAAGGACAGGCAAATATTACGTTCCAAGAGGGTTCATTTTCAAGAGAACAATCCATTGCCGCTTTTGTTACATCCGGAAACCTGGCGGGTCGAAGTCAATCGCATTATGAATTGGGGCGGACTTTGACCGATATTCTCTATATCAACAGTGGAGATCTGCACCCGGCAAAACCGGTTAAGATCAGGATGCAATTGAAAGACCATGAATGGAGTAGCACTGACGATAAAATTCCGGTCGTATTTACAATTGAAAAGAATGAATTGAAACCAATCAGTCTATTGAATGAGGATGTTGCGAGTGATGTAATATTTGAAACGGATAAACTAGGTAGTATTCAGGTAATTTTAGCGAAACGGGAAGTATTAAATGAGATTGAAAAGGGGATACCGAATACCTTCGCATTAGCACAGAATTATCCCAATCCTTTCAATTCCTCGACGAGTATTCGTTATCAGTTGCCTGTTAAAAGTGATGTCCGGATATTAATTTTTGATTTGATGGGACGTCAGGTCAAAACTCTTTATCAAGGTGTCCAAAATGCCGGCTATCATTCTGTTGAATGGAATGGATTATCTGATGATAATAGGTTGCTGCCATCAGGGGTCTATTTTTATCGGATGATCTGTAGTGATTTTCAGGCAACCGAAAAAATGATATACCTTAAATAGTTGGGAGGTGAATAATGATACCGCGTAGCAATAAAACATGGAGAATACTGACCACGGTGTTAATGGTCTCACTTTTCTACTATTGCGGTGAAGATTTCAGCACGGATATACCGACAGACTTTACGAATGTAACCGATGAACTGGCATCAGGCTGGGAAGCCTACCGGACAGGCAATTATCCGGCGGCAGCAAGCCATTTTATCACTGTGGCAGAAAGAGATGCTGAAATTGCTGAAACCTATAACGGGCTAGCATGGACGTACCTTAGGCAGAAGGATTTCTCCAGTGCCGCATCGCAATTCAGTTTTGTAGTCAGTTTGGCAACTTTACAGGGCAACGATACAATCAAGGCTGACGCCTATGCCGGGATGTTTCTTTTAAAATATATTCAGCAGGTGGAAGGTCGTCTTGATGAAAGCTTAACTGACGAACAAGCCGAAGGAATATTGATAACCGGTTTGCAATATGCCGATTCTGTCCTTAAATTGAATAGTGATTACAGTACTGAACATGATCCCGGATTTGATGTGAACGCCTTAAAAAAACTGGTGGCTTACTCCTACTATTCGATGCATCGCTTTAGTGATGTTATAGATGTGATTGGATATGACGTACAATCTGACACAACGCTGGAAACGGTGACCGAAGAGGTTCATCTCCAAGCCGATGCCAATGGAAAGGTCTTTGGAATTCTGCCCAGCGGTGGTGCGGTGGAAATTCTGGATATAAAGGATAAAAGTGTTGTTGTTACCGGGGGCGATACATCGTGGACCGATTACGCCCCGGCTGATGAGGCGGTAATTTTTGATTATCATCTCAAGGGGCATAACCGGATGGAATTTGCACCATTAAAGGATTTTGATTACCCGGTCCGTACCGATACCTGTTTGAGTTTCTTTCAGTCCAATATTTTCGGACCCCAGGGTTATTATGTCGCGACAAGCCGGGCTGGTGTATTCAATGTCACCTCTTTCCATCTGGATACCCTGGATGAAGAATTGGTGTGGTGGATTTATGATGCATCGGGCAGTGTTATTCCGACAACTTTTGAATGGAATTATGTGAAAATGACCGGCACCGGAGATTATATTATTTCAGGGAATCCCTTTGTAATTTCATATTCCTATGGAAATTATGAAGTTACATATAAAAGAACCGATGAATTTCTCGAATTGGTAAAACTTTTGGAGGAATATCTATAAAGTGAAAAAGAACACAAGTAAGAAAGGAGGCCTTAATGATAAGGTTGTTAAGTCGTAGTGTAGCCGTGCTATTGATTGTAGCTTTGGCGGCTGGTTTTGCCTATGCAAAGGTCGAGACCTACCTCGGACCATCAAATGCCGAGATAGCCAAGTGGAAAGAATCAATGCGTGGCATGAAAGCGAGTGAAAGGATCGTTCCCCAGAGAGCGGAACGAACTATTCCAATGCGGGAAACGGATTCCGAACTGATACCGCTTCCCAAGAATGTTGTCCGGAATATTGATAGTGAGTTTCATCTGGCAAATGCCTTTGATGCCTATATCAACTATTTCCGGGATATTGTCGGTCAGTTCATTTTTACGGGAACCGACAGTCTGGGGGTCTGGTTCCGTCCGGCGACTGAATGCAAGATCAAAAAAGTTGAGGTTTTGTTTGCCGATGACGGTAGCAATGAGAATCTGGGCGCCACATTTGATGTCCGGATTTTTGATGTCAAGGATGATATTCCCGGAATTGGCGGAAACGGACAGTACGGTTTCACGGAATACAAGAAAATTATTCCGAGTCCAACCGGAGCCCTTCTGGGAGAGTTTCAGATGAATGTTACCCAGACCGGGTTTAATGAAGAAACCGGCTGGACGGTGGTGAACATTGAAAATTTCCAGGATCCGATTGACGTCGGCAAGCGGGATTTCTTTGTTGCCTTCGAATTCCCGGAAGGAAATACCGATGATGCTGATGTGTATTATGGTCCGGCTGAAGAACAGCACGCCCCTGGTGATTACCACAGCTTCAAATGGTATCATGATGGAGGTACCTATTCACCCGGTACACCCAACTGGGTCAGCCGTCTGAACTATTCGGTAAGGGTCCTTGTCGAATATTATGGTGATCCACCGCCGGACATTCAGAATGTCACAGAAATCCCCACTCAGTATTATTCCTGTGATCCGGGTCCTTATGAAGTCTCGGCGACTGTTACTGACATTGGTACAGATGTATTTACCGGTGCGGTGACAAAGGTAAATTTAATCTATTTCACCGAAGAGATTTCCGATGCGGATACCATTGATATCACCGCCAATAAAGTCGGTGATGTCTATACCGGTGAAATTCCCAGCCATCCGGTTGGTACCGAGATTTTCTATTATATCTACGCCGAGGATAACGGCGCCGACAATTCAGCCGATCCGGTTACCCACACAAGTAAAACCACACCCAAATCATTCCTGGTTCTTGAAGCTAATCCGGATGCCAGTATTTTAGTATTGGCGGATGGCTCGGCTGCGGATGTCGCTATGTATGAAAGTGTATTGGATAAAGGTGGCTGGATTTACGATTCCTGGGATATCGCCACACTGGGCGCTCCGTCTCTTTGTATCCTGCAGAACTATACTTCATTGTTCTGGCTGCAGGGTCAGGGGACCGGTGGTGGTCTGTACAGCTACGGTCTGGATGTTGACGTGGTTCCCGATTATCTGGACGCCGGCGGCAATATGCTTCTGGTCAGTTCCGATTATCTGGGAATTGTACATGGTGATGATTTCAGTGGAGATTGGAAAACTGCTACATATTCGTTTGTTACTGACTACCTGAAAGTTGCTGAATATAACAGTGATTCTAATCCTGATGAAGACGGTAACAGTGCCGATTCTTTGTATATTGGTGAGGCTGGTAATGCCATCTCCGGTTTTCTTGGTGATGATACATTGATGACGATGCCAATGACCAAGTATTATGAACTGATGGGTTCCTACGCCAGCTGGGCGGATGAAGTTGCTCCGGCAGCTGGTGCTGAATGTCCCTTCTACGTTTGGAGTGAAGAAGATAATGACTGGGTTGAATCTTCCTCGATGTACAACGGCACTTTTAAAACTGTCTTTATCCCCTGGTATTTGGAAGCGGCAGCCGATCTGGATCAGTTTGAAACCGTAGTCAAGAATATTCTCGACTTCTTCGGTGAGAAAGCCGCACCGTTAGTCAATATCGAATTAGGTCCCCGCTATGTGGTTGCCGCAAACAGCGGTCCATATGATGTTGTTGCAACTGCCACAGATGGTGATGGAACGGTTACCAGCGTGGAGCTGGGTACATCGACTGACGGTGAAAGTTATACCTATGCCACAATGGCCGCCAATGGCGATGTCTATGAAGGTTCTATCCCGGCACTGAGTATCGGCGATACCCTGTTCTTTCAGGTCAAAGCCACTGATAACGACGGTCTGAACGGCTTTGCCGGTCCCTGGGGATTCAGCAAGATCGACTTCACACCGGCCAATGACCTGCTCTATTGCGGAGATGATCCCTATGATTGGTATTATGGTGGCAATGTAGATTCAATCGTAGTTGCATCCCTTAACAGAATCGGTGCTTCTTATGATAAGTATGATGTGGATGCCAATGGTTCTGTACCGCCATCCTATGTCGGATTCCTGGATCAGTATGAATCAGTGATCTGGCACGGTTATGCGGACTGGGTTGAGTCTTTTCCGTATGCAACTGCAGATAATCCGTTCATGCCGTTTATTGAAAATGGTGGCAACCTGCTTTTCTCATCAGAAGAAATGATTGGAACTCTGCTTGGTTGGGATGGTTATGTTACTACCACTCCAGGACAATCGGTTTATGATGTGTTAGGTGTCTCCTGGTACGCACCGGATAGGGAGAATGACACACTCCGAATTTTTCCGGGGTCCGAAAGCGAGCCACTTGTAGCTAATATGGACGCAGAACTATATCTGTCTGAATTGCCGTTTGGGTATATGGGCGATATCATTGACCCAGTTGATTGGAACTCTACACCGATTCTTGATGTCTGGGATCCTACCTGGGGCGTATGGTATAGTAATTGGGATTGTTATTACGTATGGTGGGAGAAGAATATGTATCCCGGTTCCCAGCGTATTATTTTGCCGTTCCCATTGGCGGCGATGGATGATGATAATCGCGATGCGTTTTTAACCAATGTCATTAGTGTTTTTAATACAGGAAATGCGATTGATCCGGTTGTTGAAGCTCTGCCGAAGGCGTTTGCGCTGAAGCAGAATTTCCCGAACCCGTTCAACCCGACCACCTCGATTGCATTTGAGATGCCCAGTGCTCAGAACGTTCGCCTGACCGTTTACAATATGCTGGGTCAGAGTGTCAGAACACTGGTTAACGATTACAGAACTGCTGGTCGTTACCTCGTCCATTGGGATGGTCGCGACGATAGCGGTCACATGGTCGGATCAGGTATTTATTTCTACCAGATTCAGGCTGGTTCTTTCACCAAGACCGCCAAGATGGTATTCCTGAAATAGTACCCGATTTAGCGGATATTAACAAAAGAGGCTGGCATTTGCCAGCCTCTTTTGTTAAAGAGCATGTAATTTCTTAACTAAAAAAGAAAAATGATTCAATTTATATTTGGCGATAACTAAAAACTCAATCAAATGCGAGATAGAGACTCAAAAATATATAAAATTACCGGTGAATCTAAATATTTTACCTGCTTCGGATTTTATACACTGACTTGATTATATGTAATGCAGACCATATATTTATTACATAATGGAGGGTGCTATGAAGTGCAAACCTTTTATGCTCTTTATTGTACTGCTTTTCGTGACTGGGTTATTCTCAAAGAACTCGTATCGAAAAGGTGAGTTGATACTTCACTTAGCTGATCCGATAACGGTTGAAAAGAATGGAGCCGGTTTTGTTCGAACGAATGATGAGCGAATTAATGAAATTTCTGAAAGATATGGTTTGAACCGAAGAAATGAACTGGCAATAAATAGTGTTAAAGCATATTCCAGCGTATGTGCAATTGATTATCGTGGTAATTCTTCAAGTTATACAGCCGATGTGACGTACCAGGGTACATCTCCTTTATGGAAAATATCATGTAATAATTCCGATACAGTCATATATTGTGAAACAAAAAATGATGGAGATATTCAGACTTTACATACTGGTAGTGATATATATTACGTAAGGAGAAATGGAATGAGATTACGTGTTGGTGACGATGAAAGTAATCAGCATATCGATCAATATGGATACAGGGCTTTTTTATCCTTTAATATTTCATCATTTGTTAATAATCAGACAATAATTTCAGCTACTTTATTGGTATATCAGGAACAATCATTTGGAGATGGTAGTTTAGGTAAATACCCGGTATTAATAGTTAATGGAGATACGACATATTGTACTGTATCTCATATCTGCATTGGTGATAGTCTGGAACCGCGACATTGGACAGCTGGAGACGAGGGTGATTCCCAGACTTTGGAGTCCGATATCGGGTACATCTCTACCACGCCGGAGATTGGATTTCGTGAATTGGATGTAACCCGACAAGTTATTGACGATATTTCAAATCAACGGCAATATAGCCAATATCGGCTGGCATTTCCAATCCCGGCAGACCAGGATTTTCGTTATGATTGTCTTGATTTCTATTCAGCTGATTCCGACAGTCAACAGTATTGGCCGCGCCTGGAAATCCAATATACGACGACCGGGGTTAAGGAGCCATCGAATGCAACTCCAACAGATTTCTGTTTGTTACCCAATTATCCCAATCCATTTAATGCTGTGACAACGATCCGATATGAGATTGCTGAATCCAGTCCGGTTATCCTGTCGGTCTATGATGTTAATGGACGCTTAATAAAAGAGTTGGAAAATACAATGCTTCAACCGGGAAAATATTCCATTATATGGGATGCAACGAATGCCAGCTCCGGTCTTTATCTAATAAAGATGCAGGCAGGTAGTTATCAGCAAGTTCGCAAGGGTCTACTTTTAAAATAGTACCCGATTTGACGGAAATTATCAAAAGGGGCTGGCGGTCAGGCCAGCCCCTTAGTGCTATATGCTGAATTGTTGTTCAGAATGTTTGTTTCATTAATCATTTTTATTATATTTCAAGTCGTTGGATGTGTTAATGTGAATAGAATCATATTTATATATAAAAACCGGCAATATATTTAGCTGTTGAAAAAGAAGAGGTAGCCATGAAAAAGAGTGTGACAATTTTCCTAGGTATGTTTCTGGGACAACTTTTAATTGCTGTTCCGCAACAAGGTCCGGATTATCAGTATTTACCAGACCAGGTTGTTGTCAAATTAACCAGACAGACAACTGATATCTATTCCATATCATCCTTATCAACAAAAATCAGTTTGGCGAAGGGGATCAGAGAAGCGGTAAAGCCGCTGGTAGATACGAAAATGCTTCAATCACCTGCAAAAGCCAAATCCATTGGTATTGATCGTATTTATACCGTCCAGGTTCATCCCGGAACCGATATAAAACGACTCTGTGCGGAGCTTCAGCAGGACTCTGGTGTGGAGTGGGCGGAGCCGGTCTATATTATCCCCCAGCATGTCGTTCCCAATGACGAGTATTATTATCTTCAGCAGCACCTACCGCAGATTTATATGCCTGAAGCCTGGGAGGTTGATAAAGGGGATTCATCGGTTGTGATTGCCATAATTGACAGTGGTGTGGATTATCTGCATTTTGATCTGGCGGATAGAATCTGGATCAATCCGGGCGAAGATATCAACGGCGATGGCTTAATCACTGCTGCCGATTCCAATGGTGTTGATGATGATGAAAATGGTTTTACCGATGATTTTATCGGATGGGATTGGGTTACCGGTGTCAGTGGTGAAGAAGATAGTGACGCCTCTCCAAGAGAGGATGGGGAAGATGAGGATAATGACCCGATGGATGTCAATGGTCACGGAACACACTGTGCCGGTATTGCAGGGGCAATAACCAATAACGGTGTCGGCTTGGCTGGTGTATCCTGGGGCTGTAGTATCATGCCCCTTCGGATTGGCTGGTTGTCAAACGATGGCAATGGTTATGGTCGTTCCGATTGGATGTCGGAAGCGTTCATTTATGCAGCTGATCATGGCGCAAAGGTCGCCAATCTAAGCTACGGAACCAGCCGGGCGGTACTGGAAGGCGCCCGGTATGCTTTCGAGAATGACGTGGCCATTACCACTTCTGCTGGAAATGAAAATGTTATCATTGGTGATGCTTTAGGCACTGTTCCGTGGGCTTTAACTGTTACGGCTGTTGATAACAACAATATCAAAACCGACTATTCTAATTATGGACTTGATGCCAATATTGCCGCTCCCGGTGGCTCCGGACTATCGGAAGGGATTATGAGTTTGAAACCGGGTGGATTTTTTATCCGTATGTCCGGGACTTCAATGGCTGCTCCGGTTGTCGCCGGTGTTTTGGGATTGGTGCGTTCGCATTTTCCCGATTTCACTGCGAGTGAAGCATATTATCAGGTGGTTGGCACAGCCGATAATATTGATGATTTGAATCCGGGATATGAAGGATTGCTGGGAGGGATGGTAAATGCCTATCGAGCACTGACAGAAACGGCGGTGCCAAAACCCAATTTATCACTGGAGCGGGTTGATTTTGTAGACGTTGCAGGTAATAATAATGGCATCGCCGATCCCGGAGAAACCGTTGACATCGTCTTTCATATAAAAAACCGTTGGGCGCCAGCCGGTGCGGTTACAGTAAAACTTTTGGCACAAGAAGGTGAGGACCGCCTGACAATTAATACCGGGCAGGTTATCCTGGATTCATTATATGGAATTCAGAATGCCGATTTTGATCATACAAATGAATCTGCACCGTTTAAAGTCACGCTGAACGATGCTTTGCCGCCCTCGATGATACCAATGAATATCGTCGTGGAAAATTCAATGATTTCCGACACTTTTACATTTGAGATAGCCGTTCATCCCCTCATGCTCTTTGTAGATGATCACATCGGTGGCGGTGATGGTACCGATATGGAAATTCGTAATTACTATGAAGAAGTCTTCAAAAACCTGGGGATTGTCTATAGCTACTGGTTAAATAGCGATACAATCAGCGCAGATTACCTTAATAAATTCCCGATTGTATTCTGGGCGTGTGAATGGGCGTTTCCATCACTGGCATCGGAGGATCGTTCAGCATTGTCTGATTATCTCGAAAATGGTGGAAATTTATTTATATCGGGACAGGATGTAGCCTGGGACCTGGCTGACGAGACGAGCACATCGAATGAATGGTATAATACGAGTGGAGAATCTAAAACCTGGTTAGAAAATTATCTGTATGTGGATTATATTTCCGATGACGGTGGTAGTAGTCCGCTGACTGTATCCGGGGACAATGGTTTCTTCAATTTGCCAACCTTTGAATTTTATCTAATGGACAGAGCTGCCGATAACCAATATCCCGATGAAATATCACCTCGGACCGGCGCCTATTCATTATTGAATTACAGCAATGGGAGTGTCGCCGCAGTCGGTAATGATAACCCATATTCTACCGTTTATTTTGCTTTTGGTGGCTTGGAGGCAATTCGAGATTATCATATTCGTCAAGAAATCACTAAACAAATCGTGAATCATTTCGCGCAGCTGGAAGTACAGTTGTCAGAGTTAAAAAATACCGAGGATAAAGGACCTTTTACCGTCACGGTAAAGGTCAATACAGATAAAACTATTGAGATAATGGATCTTTGGTATCGGGTCAACGAATCCTCCTGGCAAAATCTGATGATGATTGATCAGGGTAATGGTGATTATAATGTTGATATTCCAATTGTATCCGGTGAGGCTGATATTGAATATTTTGCATTCTTTAAGACAACGGAAGGCTTCTATAATACGCGGAAAGTGATCAAATTTCACTCGGGAGTTGACAGCGAACCACCTCTTGCCGAAACACTCTTTAATCAGGATCAAACGGTTGACCTGTCCGGTGAATACACCGTTGCATTTATGCTGGATGATTTTGTCAGCGTTGATACAAATAATGTGAGTGTGCATTACAGCGCTTCGACTGGTTACAGTGATTCGATATATCTCGATTATTTTGCTAAAAATATCTGGAAAGGTAATATACTGTTACCGGGCACTGTTGCTGAGGGTACCAGTATTGATTATTATCTTACCTTTAATGACAAAGCGGCAATCAAGAACTATGGAAGATATCCGGAAAGCGGTGAATTGACTATTTTGATTAGTGATAGTGCCATGATTGATAATTTTGAGACCGATATCAATCGCTGGTATAATGATGGTAATGTCTGGTCTCATACTACCGATTCGTTATTGGTATATAATGGTAATGGAGCACTCATCACCGGAGATGGTTCAGAATATCCACAAAATCAGAATACCAGCGTAGAACTGCACTATGCGATCGATTTATCGTCCAGAACAGCAGCCTGGCTGTCGTATTATGCAACACTGAAGTTCCAGTCCAGCAGCGACAGCGCTTTCTTTGAAATCAAAGAAGGTGATGGTGAATGGGAAACCAGGGTTATAATGGCTGCCCGGGCGAAAAGCTGGGAGCGATATGATGTTAATTTGACACCTTATTGTGGAGAGGGACACGAACCAATTTTAATTCGTTTTCGCTTTTTGACCGATGACAATCCGGGCACCCTGAACCGTTGGGGACTGATAGTGGATGATATGTATATTATTGCCGATCGGGATTTTCTCGCGGTTGATGAAGGATTACCTGTGCCGGATAAATTTAAGTTATTGTCCGCTTACCCGAATCCGTTCAATGCCACTGTCAATATTCCCTATTCGATTCCAAAAACAGGAGAGGTCTCTGTTCGTATCTACGATGTACTGGGGCGCGAAGTGTTTTATAAAAATACAAAACATTCGATGCCGGGATATTACAACCTGACCTGGAATGGAAAATCCAACTCTGGAATAGTCCTGACGTCAGGTATCTATTTCATAAACGTGCAATTTGGGAATGAATCCAAATCCAGCAAGATTATGTTATTGAAATAGTTATCTATAGACTAAGATATTATTAAATTAAAAAAAGCCCGGTGATTACAATCGGGCTTTTCTCTATATTATTAAGACTGGCGTACGGATCAGATTTAGCATAAATGTTTGGTTGTAATTCAAGCAGGATAGAAACCCCGATGACAAGATTATGATATTTGGACAGATAGTTGACAATCCTTCCCACATGATTGACGACATTTATAATTCCTTGACAACGACAATTATAATTCCCTGTTAGA
>JBNGDF010000014.1:5506-64406 GCA_049975265.1 Fidelibacterota bacterium | reverse complement strand
AATAGAGTTTATTTGATGCGTGTAAATCCGAAAAGTTTTCTGCTGTTGGCGGTGATGCTGCTGCTGGGCTGCGAGGGCAAACGGATGGCGAAAGGTCCGGGGGACATCGTGTACGTGTTGGCGTCGGATGCCGCTCGGGAGAAGGTTCAGACGGCGATTGACACGACCTTTTCTTTTGGGATTCGAACACCCGAATTTCAGCATTACTACCTGACCGCCTGGCGACCGCTCAATGAGCTCAAGGAGGTTATCTATCTGCCCCACTCTATCGTTGTGGCGGATATGAATGTCAATAACGCTGCCAGCCAGCTGGTGAAAAGTCTGCTGAGTGATAAACGGCTGGAGTCTATCAAAGCCGATACGGTGGCGCTTTTTGCGCTTCCCGATGTCTGGGAAAAAACGCAGATCATGATTATTGCCGCCGGTTACGATATGGAAAAACTGGCGGATTTTATCAGGCAGAGGCAGGGCTGGATTTTTTCCAAAATCGACGAAAAATATATCGAGCGGCAATCCCGATTTCTGTTTAATGAATATGAGCAGAAAGAGATGTCGCGGAAATTATGGCGGAAATACGGCTGGGCAATGCGGATTCCCAGCGATTTCCAGATTATCCGGGAAGCACCGGCTGCGGGTTTCCTCTGGCTGGGACGGGCGCTGCCGTATCGCTGGATTTCGGTCTCCTGGGAGCCGGGTGTCCAGACGGAATGGCTGACCGCCAACGGGCTTTTCCAGAAGCGGGAAAAGATCGGGCGCATCTATGGACAGATCAAGACGGAGAAACGATTTTTGGGACATAAGTTCGTCAAATTGGGGGATTTTGACGCACTGCGCATGTGGGGTCTCTGGTATCATGAAGAAAAGCCGCAGGGCGGACCCTTTATGACCTATGCATTTTACGATTCCTACACCGACCGGAGTTTCGTCATCGATATGCTGGTCTATTCCCCCGGTGAAAGAGTTCTGCCATATCTCCGCCAATTGGAGATAATGGCTGCGACGTTCCGCACAAAAGACAAAGAGAACTGACTAATAAACAGCACCCCGGCAGGGAATAATCGATTGCTAATTGACGCAGGGGCATGTAAATTCATTTGAGGTTAGTGGGAAAATGTCGAAAATAGCCATAATAGTCGGAAGCACATCGGATATCGCCGTTCTGGAATCCGCCAAAGCCTATCTGGATTTTTTTCAGATCGAACACGATATTCGGGTTTTGTCGGCGCACCGGCAACATGAGGCGCTGGTGAACTATATCGGAGAAGCGGAAAAGGAGCGCGTGGAGGTGATTATCGCCTGTGCAGGAATGGCGGCTCATCTGCCGGGCGTTATCGCCGCAATCACCCCACTGCCGGTCATCGGGGTACCGCTGGATGCTTCGTCGCTGAACGGAATGGACGCGCTGCTCTCGATTGTCCAGATGCCCAAAGGGATTCCGGTAGGCACAATGGCGGTGGGGAAAGCCGGTGTAATCAATGCGGTGGTATATGCCGCCCGAATTATTGCGCTGAAAAATCCGAAAATGCGCGACCGGCTCGATGAATTTCGTAAAAAGGGGTCCAAATTATAAAATCCATGACGATATTGATAACCGGTGCCAATGGTATGCTCGGTGAAGAGTGTGTTAAATTGCTGTCCCGGCAGCACAACATTATCGCTACGGATCAGCAGGATGGACTGACATACAAAAGCGATGTAACGTATCAGATTTTGGATATTACCGACCGCCAGGCGATTGCCCGGATTACCGAAAAATATCAGCCGGAAACCGTTATTAACTGTGCCGCCTTTACCGACGTTGACGGGAGTGAGATTCAGCGCGAATCCGCCTGGAAGGTCAATGCCGGTGGTGTCGAAAACCTGATTGCCGTACTGCAAAATACCCCCTGTCGGTTGATCCATATCTCCACCGATTATGTATTCGACGGAACCGCCGGTCCCTATTCCGAAGAGCAAACTCCGAAGCCCATCAACTACTACGGTCAGACGAAGCTGGATTCTGAGAAGATTATCGAAAATTCAAACCTGCCCTGGACAATCATCCGCACTAACGTGCTATTCGGCAATACGATGATGCAAAAAGCCAGTTTTGTCCGCTGGGTGACCGAAAAATTGAGCCGCTTTGAAACGATTTCCGTAGTCAATGATCAGTATGGCAATCCCACCTGGAGTTACGGGCTGGCGGAAGCCATTGCCAAAGTCATTGAAAACGATGTCCGGGGGCTCTATCATTATGCGGGGGAAGATTATCTCAACCGGTTCGAGTTTGCCCTGAAGATTGCCGAGATTTACGGTCTGAACCCGCTGCTTATCCGGAAAACATCCACCCGCTCGTTACATCAGATTGCACCGCGACCGTTCAAAGCCGGTCTGATTTGCGATAAAATCAGGAAAGTTCTGGATGTTCCGTTTTACTCCATCAGCGAATCGCTTACCAGAATGAAGGGAAATATGTAGTGGAATCACTGGTTATCATACCCACCTATAACGAAAAGCAGAATATTCGGATCGTTATTGAAAAAGTTAACAACTTAAAGATTGATCTGGATATTCTGATTATTGATGACAGCAGTCCGGACGGGACCGGTGCCGTCATCAGGGAATTGCAGAAAACGTATAAACATATCTTTTTAATTGAGCGCCCCGGGAAGATGGGGCTTGGAACCGCCTATATCAAAGGCTTCCACTGGGCACTGGCGAAGGGTTATCGGTATATTCTGGAAATGGATGCCGATCTGTCGCATAATCCGGATGACCTGCCGCGTCTGATTGACGCCTGCAAACAGGGCGCCGATCTGGCGATCGGTTCGCGCTACTGCAACGGTGTAAATGTTATCAACTGGCCGATCAAGCGCCTGCTGCTGAGTTATTGTGCCAACCTATATACCAGGGTTGTGACTCGTATGCCGGTGAAGGACGCCACCGCCGGATTCAAGTGCTTTAAGCGGGAGGTCCTGGAATCGATGAACCTCGACCGGATTAAATCGTCGGGCTATTCCTTTCAGATCGAGATGAATTTCCGTGCCTGGAAAAAGGGCTTTACACTGCAGGAGGTTTCCATTATTTTTGTTGAGCGTTCGGAGGGACATTCAAAAATGTCGAAGGCGATTGTCTGGGAAGCGGTGTTTATGGTGTGGAAACTGAAATTTCTGGGCTGGTTGGGCAAACTGAAGTAATGAAAATATCGGTCATCATTGTCAGTTATAACGTCAAGGAATTTCTTGAGCAGTGTATTTTATCGCTGAAAAATTCTCTGGACGGAATTGACCATGAAATTATCATAGTGGATAATAACTCGGTGGACGGGACGCCGGAAACCGTTGCCTATAAATTTCCGGAGATTCGGCTGATTGAGAATAACGAGAATCGCGGCTTCGCGGCGGCATGCAATCAGGGCCTGGAAGTGTCAGCGGGCGACTATCTTTTATTGCTTAATCCGGATACAATGATTCAGGAAGACACCATTCCTACGATGATTAGTTTCTTCGAAGAGGTGCCGGATGCCGGTGCGGCGGGTTGTAAAATCCTGAATGCCGACGGTTCGCTGCAGCTGGCGTGTCGGCGCAGTTTTCCGTCGCCCGTGGTGGCACTGCCCAAACTGCTGGGACTGAGTCGACTGTTTCCAAAGGTCAAACTGTTTGGGAAGTATAATCTGACCTACGAAGATCCGGATAAATTGATCGAAGTAGAAGCCGTCAGCGGTTCCTTTTTAATGTTCAGAAGGGCGGTGTACGAAGAGATTCAGGGGCTGGATGAGACCTTTTTCATGTACGGAGAGGACCTGGACTACTGTTATCGGATCAAGGAAGCCGGCTGGAAGATTTATTATGTCCCCGATACGAAAATCATCCATTACAAAGGGGAGAGCGCCAAACTGGCGAGTTTCGATAATTTCATCATCTTTTATAAAGCGATGGACATTTTTGTCAAGAAGCACTTCAGTAAAAGCTACTCCCTGCTTTTTGATATCATCTTGCGGATGGGCATTTTCGCAAGGGGGATTGTGTCGCTGATCGGACGCTTTTTCCGTAAACATGTTATTCTTTTTGTGGATGGCGTTGCCGTCAGTATGGCGATTTTATTGGCTCATTATCTGCAGCCGCATCCGATTGAGGAGATATCACTGGTCTTTTCCATGTTGATCTTTTATCTGCTGCTCTGGCTGGGTACCGGTTACATCATTGGTCTGTATGAACGCCGCGAGCTCTCCTACTCCCGGGCGGCGATTGCATCGGCGATCAGTTTTGTGGCGTCTATTATTTTTAACATGCTGTTTAAAGGATTTATCTATTCTCCGCATCTGCTGATCTGGAGTTTTTTACTGGTCATGCTGTTTTTGCCCGGTTGGCGGATTTTCCTGCTTTTTTTGCAAAGGCGGCGGATCATTTCGCCAAAATCGCCGCTGTCCCGGGCGCTGCTCTCCCGTCGGACGATCATTGCCGGAACCGGAAGCGAGGGGGATCGCATCGCGAAAAAGCTGCAGAGTCATATTGAACATGGATTTGAAATTCTGGGATTTGTGGATAAAAAGTATTCTGTTAAAAAGAATCTGGGCTTTCCGTTTTTGGGTGTAGTGGATGACCTGGGCGAGATTATCCGTATTCATCGGGCGACGGAGATTATTTTTACCACCGATGAATTTAGCAATGACGAAATTCTGAATATTCTGGACCGGGTGAAGAAAGTGCGCGTCAACGTTAAGATTGCGCCCAAAAATCTGAATTATATCATTGGTAAATCCAGTGTGGAAAAAATTGAAGATATCCCTCTGGTCGAGGTGGAGTATAATCTCTACCGGCTGGGAAACCGGCTGGCGAAGCGGGTCTTCGATCTGGTGTTGGCGCTACTGGGTTTGCTGACCATGTCGGTGGTGCTGATCCCCTACGGGCTGATCGCCGGTTATCGTTTCAGACAGCGCGAATTTCTGGGCAAAGAGGGGCGTACTTTTACCGGCGTTGTATTTGCAAAGCGGAACGGAAACCACGCGCGACCGCTGGTGGAGAAGTTTCCGCTGCTGCTTTCCGTCGTAGCTGGGGATATGAGTTTTGTGGGCAGCGAGCTGCTGACCACCAATCCCCACATTCGCCGCCTGCGGTGTAAGCCCGGTCTGACAGGTCTGTTTCAGTTGCAGGAGACCCACGGACCCGAGCAGATTGACAAACAGAATTACGAACATTACTACATGCAAAACCATTCGTTGTTTCTGGATGTCGAAATTATTTTAAAAGCATTGTTGAATATATAGACGGGAAATTATGGCGAAACTGACGTTGGATTTTGAGAAACCGATTTTGGAGCTTGAACAGAAGATCGAAGAGATGCGGGAATTGGCGCGGGTCAACAGCGTCGATTTGAATGATGAGATTCAGAAGCTGGAAGATAAGCTGAGCAAGCTGGTTAAAAAGACCTTTACCAATCTCGACCGCTGGCAGCGGGTGCAGTTGGCGCGGCATCCCGACCGACCGTATACTCTCGATTATATGGAGCGGATCAGTTCGGATTTCATTGAAATTCATGGCGACCGGCATTTTGCCGATGACAAATCCATTGTAGCCGGTTTTGCAACGATTGAGAAGCATAAAGTCGTCATTATCGGTCATCAAAAGGGGCGCAATATTAAAGAGAATCTCTATCGCAACTTTGGATCGCCCCATCCCGAAGGCTACCGCAAGGCGCTGCGGGCGATGAAGCTGGCGGAGAAGTTTCACAAGCCGGTGATCTCGTTTATTGATACGCAGGGGGCGTTTCCGGGCGTCGGTGCCGAGGAACGCGGTCAGGCGGAAGCCATAGCCCGCAATCTGTTCGAGATGAGTCGTCTGCGAACACCGATTTTGATCTGTGTAATCGGTGAAGGCGCCAGCGGCGGTGCGTTGGGGATCGGAGTCGGAGACCGCACCATCGTGCTGGAAAACACCTGGTATTCGGTGATCAGTCCCGAAGGCTGTGCCTCGATTCTCTATCGCGATGCCGGCAAGGCGAGTCTAGCTGCCGAAGCCATGAAAGTGACCGCCAGTGATCTCTATGAACTGGGTGTTGCCGATGAGCTGATCCCCGAACCGGACGGCAGTGCGCACCGTAATCCCGACGCCACGGCGGCGATTCTGAAAGAACATATTCTGCGAAATCTTGATGAACTGGTTGCGATTCCAGTCGAAGAGCTTGTCCGTCAGCGCATTGATAAGTATGCCAAAATGGGCAGCTGGTCAGAAGAATAGTCCCCGTCAATTTTTACAATTCGGTAAAAATGCCAAACGAACTGATCTTTTTCCTGATGATTGTGGTCGTACTCAGTACGGCATTGCTGATGTTCCGATTGGGTAAAATCTGGCTCTATGCTTTTATTGCGATCTGCATTGTTTTAGCCAATATTTTTGTCACCAAGCAGTTTCGGCTATTCGGTTTGAGCGCTACCGGCGGGAATATCACCTACGGGGCGATTTTTCTCGTAACGGATTTACTGTGTGAACATTACGGTAAAGAGGCGGGACGCAGAGCGGTGATCATCGGATTTTTTGCAGCGCTGTTCTATCTGGTTACTTCGCAGTTTATTCTGTTGATGCAGCCGGCGGAGTATGATACGGTGCACGATGGGATGCAGTCGATTTTCTCCTTTGCACCGCGGATTGTGCTGGCATCAATGATCGCCTACCTGATCTCCCAGTTTCATGATATCTGGGCGTATCATGCGATTCGTAAACTGACCCGCAACCGTCTGCTCTGGCTGCGCAATAACGCCTCCACTTGGACCAGTCAGCTGATCGATTCGGTGACCTTCTCCCTGATCGCCTTCGTCGGAGTTTTCCCACTGAAAATTGTAGGACAGATTATTCTGTCCACCTATCTCTTAAAAATAATCGTAGCGGCGATCGACACACCCTTTCTATATTTAAGCTATCGTTTTCTGCCCGCTGAGCTAATTCAGGAAGTGTCCCGACAGAAAACCGCCTGATGTCGACATTTCGCCGTGAATATGATTTTCTCTTTCAGGAAGGATCGTTAACTTTACCGCCATGAACAAAGGTCTGTTTATCACATTTGAAGGGATTGACGGGTCGGGTAAAACGACGCAGATCAATGCGCTGATTGACCGGTTGCAGGCGGCGGGGCTCAGCTACCTGCTGCTGCGGGAACCGGGCGGCACTGAAATCGGCGAAAAGATTCGTGACATTCTTTTGGATAAAAATCATCATCACATGTGCGCCATCACGGAGCTGCTGCTCTATTCTGCCAGCCGTTATCAATTGACGGAATCGCGTATTATTCCCGCTCTTGCCGACGGGCACATTGTGATTTGCGACCGGTTTTATGATTCCACAACGGCGTACCAGGGCTACGGTCGCGGGATTGATTTGGATTTTATCCGGCGGCTGAATCGGGTGGCGACGAAATCGCTGGTGCCGGATTTAACCTTTATTCTGGATATATCACTGGATGAACGTCACCGGCGTCTCGGTCAAAAGAGCCTGGACCGACTGGAACAGGAGGCGGTGGATTTTCATAAAAGAGTACGTTCTGGATTTATAAAAATGGCGGAAGCAGAACCGGAACGGTTTGTCCTTCTTGACGGTCACCAAAAACCACGCGCCTTATCTCAGCAAATCTGGAATCACATACAATTGATAAAGGAAAAGAAAGAGGATGGTAATAAACAAACGTAAAAATCTTGTATTCATCGGCGTAATACTGTCGATAGCGCTTCTGTTTGCTTTCGGCAGTCCGGATATTTACAAAGAAATCTCCCATTCCGTTCGCCTCTATAATGAGGTGTATCGGCAGCTCTTCACGAATTACGTGGATCCGATCAAAACCAGGGAGTTTACTGAAAACAGCATCCGGCAGATGGTCAAGGAGTTGGACCCCTATACGGTTTTTCTGACGGAAGAGGAGAAAGAGCCGCTGGAGACCCTGACAAAGGGCAAATATGGCGGTGTCGGTTTGCGGATCAGCATGCGCAAGGATACGTTGACTGTCATCGCACCGATGGATGGCAGTCCAGCCAGCCGGGCGAATATTTTGCCAGGCGATCAGATTCTGAAGGTGGATTCGGTCTCAACAATCGGGATGGATTTGGACAAGTCGGCGAAAATGATTCGCGGCAAGATCGGTTCCAGTGTGACGCTGACGATTCGCCGTCCCGGTGTTCCCGGAGTGAATGAGTATACGTTGATTCGTGAAAATATCAATGTTACCGACGTCAGTTATGCTGGAATGTTAGAGAATCACATCGGTTATATCCGGCTGTCCGGATTTTCAAAGGATGCATCCGAGGAGGTCGCCGAAGCTATTGAATCGTTGCGAAAAGAGGATCGGCGGATGAAAGGGTTGATTCTGGATCTGCGCGGGAATCCCGGCGGACTGTTGACCGAGGCATTGGCGGTCTCCGAACTGTTTACAAATATCGGTGATACCCTCCTTCTGACCCGGGGGCGGACATCGATGGCAAATAAGGTTTTCGTTGCCAGTCAAAAACCTGTTCTGCCCGATGAAATCAAATTGGCAGTTCTGATCAATCAGGGCAGCGCATCCGCCAGTGAGATTGTCGCCGGTGTTACCCAGGATCTGGACCGCGGAATTGTGCTTGGGGCACCCAGTTTTGGGAAGGGGCTGGTCCAGACAGTTTTTCGGATAGACCGTGAACATGCAATGAAGATTACAACGGCGAAATACTATATCCCCAGCGGACGGTTGATTCAGAAGCCCGATTATCTGAATAATCCGACTCTGGTGGAGCAAACGAGTCCCGGTGACACTCTGTTTTACTCACGAAACAGACGGCTACTCAGGGGTGGCGGCGGGATTGTGCCGGATTTGGAGGTTAAGGGTGAATCGCTGAGCGATTATACCCGGGAGCTCTGGCGGCAGAACATGTTTTATTCCTATGCGATTCACTATAAGTCGGTGCATGGCGAAATCCGGACGCCTGTAGTTGTGTCCGATGAGATCATTAGTGATTTTCGGGGTTTTCTGGAAGCCGATAAGTTTGCCTACATCCAGAAAAATGAAAAGAGACTCAGAGAGGTGGAGCGGGAATTGCAGAAAGATGACCATTTCAAAGATTTGACAAATCCCTTTCAATCAGTTTATGCAATTTACGACTCCCTGAAACAGAGAGAATTTGAACAGAATCTGGACCAGATTCGGCGCGGTCTGAAGAGCGAGCTGGCGACCCTGGCTGGAGGGCTTTCGGAACGGATAAAAAACGATCTTGATTCGGACCCGGTAGTGACAAAGGCAATGGAAGTTCTGCAGGACGGCACTGAGTACCGGATGACGCTGGGATTTGCAAAGTAATCAATCTACAGAACGGGAGATCGTTTCGATGCGTGTGAAAAACCATTTGTTTTTATTGGTCATTCTGATTCTGGGTGGTCGGCTGCTTGCGACAGATACGACGGGAGTCTGTCGTCAGATCACCGAAATCTCGGAGAAAATCCGGCAAAAGTATTGCCCGGACCGGCGGACATCGGTCTGGAAGGTCGAACCGCAGTGGGTGGACGATCGATATGTGCTGACAGGCGAAACCGACCGCGGGGACGCCAGAGCCGATTTTTATAAGCAGATCGATGCGATCGATACCGGGGTGGAGTTTGAAAAGAGAATTCAGCTGCTTCCCGATGATGTAATGGACGGAATCGTATTTGCCGTACCCAAAAATTCCATCGCCACCCTCCGCAGACGCCCGTCGGTAGCGGAGGAGATGGTGACCCAGAGTCTGCGGGGACTGCCGCTGGAGATATTGAAGAAGGAGCGCGGCTTTTATCTGGTGCGAACCGACGACGGTTACCTGGGCTGGGTCGGAACGGACCGGGTACAGGAGGGCGGTCTGAATTTCAAAGAGGAGTGGCTGAACGCACCGCAGGTGGTCTATGTTGACATTGAAGGAGTCGTGTATTCCCGGCGGTCTAAAAAATCGCAACCGGTCAGCGATGTGGTGATGGGTAATCGGTTTCGGCTGCTTGACCGGAAGTGGCGCTGGACAAAGGTCGCTTATCCCGATGGTCGGGAAGGTTATCTGCCGACGAAATCACTGGAAAAACTGGAGGATTACCTGAATCGCCCGCTGGACCGGGCGGAGTTGGTGAAAACGGCAAAACTGCTGATGGGACGCCCTTATATGTGGGGTGCGGCGTCACCGAAGCAGCTGGACTGCAGCGGGTTTACCCAGACGGTGTTTCGGCAGCACGGTTACGTTCTGCAACGGGATGCCAGCATGCAGGTCCATGAGGGGGTGGCGGTGGACACGACCGATTTTCCGGAACGGCTGCAATCCGGCGATCTGATTTTCTTCGGACCCGGACCGACACGCATTACCCACGTTGCTTTGTATATTGGGAATTATGAATTCATTCACTCGTCGGGACGCGTCCGGCTGGATAGTTTCAATCCCGCTGATCCCCATTATAACAACTATCGCCGTACCCATATCCGGGCGGTGCGGCGTGTCACAAAATAAAAAAAATACATGTTGACTCCGACCAAACAGTTGCTTTACTGGTCGCCCCGAATCTTGGGTATTATGTTTGCCCTGTTTATCAGCCTGTTCGCCCTGGATGTCTTTTCCGAAGGTGAACCCGTATTCAAAGCAGTTGCGGGTTTTCTGATTCATCTGATTCCCACCTACCTAATCATTATTGCACTGATCCTTGCCTGGAAATGGGAAAGAAGGGGGAGAATTGTTTTTATTGGACTGGGGCTTGTCTATATTGTCATGGCGTGGGGCAGAGAAAATATCTATGCATTTCTGTTTATCTCGGGACCCTTGATCATTGTCGGGATTCTCTTTCTTCTGAATTGGTTGTTTATGCAAAAGAGATAATGTCGAAAAAAAACAGAAAAGGGTATCGTCAGCGCGATGATTTGACCGGTGAACATACCTTCGGTGATGCCGGACAGGCGATTCTGGCAATTGTTTTTGCGCTGGTATGGTTGTCGGATACATTCTGTCTGAATTATACAACTTTTTTAAACGATGTCGTCCCCAATTCCATCCGCGCGCCTGTGGGAATTCTGCTGTTGATTCTGTCGGCGTACCTTGCCATAACGACGTTGTCAATTGTGTTCGGGGAAACCAGAAAAGTACCGGTGGTGATCCGCAGGGGTGCCTATCAGTATTGCCGCCATCCCATGTATTTCAGCGAAATTATTCTCTATCTGGGGCTGATCATTATCAGCATTTCCCTGGCGGCTGTGCTGGTCTGGATTGTCGCAATCATTTTTCTGTATTACTTGTGCCGGTATGAAGAAAAATTGCTTCTCCAACGTTTCGGTGAGGAGTATAGCCAATATATGCGGGAGGTACCGATGTGGCTGCCGCTATTGAGGAAAAAATAGTTGGTTGTTCCAATTATTCTAAAGAATTCTCCGACGTTTGTGTCGGGGTAGTTCATTTCGGTCAGAAATCGGTTTCGACTAACCGATACTTCCGGCTGCCCAATCCGATCTGCTCTCCGTAAGCCATCTGAATGGTTGCATCGTGCTCCGGGTAAGCCATCTGCGAAAGTGACTTGCCCGCTTTCTCCCGGGTGAGGTCGTACACTGCCTGGTCGATGGCAACCGGGTCCGTGCCAGCCAGAACGCCGATATCCGCGATTATTGCAATCGGTTTTTGAGCCCCGCAGTCGCAGTCTTTCGTCATGGTTATCAGGAACGTGAAGTAGGCGATTTTACCCTTTTTTTGGTTGACGATGCCCAAAGCGTGCTCAGCGATCTGTTTTTGCAGCAATTCCGACGAGCTGTCCCATTTGAATTTAACAGCATTAAAGCGGCAGACCGCCAGGCATTCTCCGCAACCGATACAGACGGTTTCGTTGATCACGGCATATTTATTACCGACGGTAATTGCGTCCACCGGGCACCATTCGGCACAGACGCCACAGGCGGTGCACTTTGTCTCACTGATCACCGGTTTGGAGACCGAATGCTGGGTCAGTTTACCCCGGCGGCTGGACATGCCCATACCCAGGTTTTTAATCGTAGCAGCCAGACCGGTTCCCATATGTCCGGTCGCGTGAGTAACGACGACCGCTGAGTTGGCAGACACAAGTTCGGTGGCGAGCGGGATTTTTTTATTGAGCGGTGCATCTATTTCGATCTCAATCGCGTTGCGTCCCAGTATGCCGTCGGCGATTATGACCGGTGCGCCGAGTTTTTCGAGGGTAAATCCATGTTCAGCTGCGACAACGAGATGGTCGATGGCGTTATCGCGCCGACTTTTATAGAGAACGTTGGTGTCGGTGACAAAGGCTTTGGCGCCGCAACTATGGATCATGCGGACGATTGGTTCTACATAGTGAGAAGGGATATAAGTGGTATTGCCCGGCTCGCCAAAATGAACCTTCACGGCGGTAATGTCATATTTCCCGATAATTGTATCGAATCCGGCAAATCTGAACAGCTTCTTAAGCCGGTTTTTCGTCTGTTCAATCGGGTCCTGATGCTGAAAACGAAGCAGATAGACAGTCTCTTGCATAAATTCCTTTTTCTAAATACCGCTCCAAATTTACGGTAATTCCATCAAATTGCAAGGTCCGGCGACCGGAAACAATTCCCGATTCGTTCCGTAAAACAGCTTTGCATTCTATCAGCGAATTGGTTATTTTTTATCGGTAATAATGAATTAAAAATGCGCCGTTTTCAGACCCAAATTCAACTAATCGCCGCTATCCTCATACTGGGGCAGTTGGCATTTTCCCAGCGAAAATACGGAATTGACGATCCGGATGCTCATTACGGGGGGCTGGCGTATGTTCAGACCAATAACGGTGGGGGTGTCGGCGGATTTTATGAATTTTCGCTTAATTCCGCCAATCATCTGATCGCCAGTCTGGACTTTATTATCGTGCGCGGCGATAACGATTATCCCATATACGACTACTACTCCTATTCTTACTACGGCACGCCCTATTACTACGAACGCTACGACAAGACGCGGTTGAACTTTTTAACGCTGCAGGCGGGCTATAAACGCCTGCTGTTTACCGATCAGCTGGCGAATAATTTTCGACCGTTTCTATTTGTAAATGCCGGACCGCTGCTGGCGATTGATCCACCCAATATTGCCGACTGGTCCGAGCGCATGAAAAACATTGATTACCATTGGAATGGTGCCGTCCATATCGGCGCCGGAGTGGATTTTCTGACAGCTCCCAAATCGCTGGTTTCCCTGTATGCAGGCTATGAATATTTAAGTTTCCCGAACAAAATCGATATTCCCGATGAGTTACCGCCGGATGAGTTGCATGACCTGTTTTATACCGGCAAACGTGATTTCAGCGGCATCGTAATAAGGATTAGTTTCGGGAAAAAGTTTTAATGCATCAATATTTCTTTTTTGTCTCGCCCGATCGGATTAAGGATAATCTTGCGGAGCTGACGGGTGATGATTTCCATCATTGTGTCCAGGTACTGAGAAAGCGGGTGGGAGACACGATTGCCCTTCTGGACGGCGCCGGGCAGATCTATCAATCGGTGGTTCAGTCCATTGGGAAAAAAAGTTGTGTTTGCAGGATCCGCTCCCGGCAACAGCGTGAAAAGTCTCTTCCGGCTACCATTTCGCTGGCGTTTGGTCTTGTGAAAAACCGGGCGCTGGAATCCATCATTCGCGATATGGCGGCGCTGGGTGTGACCGAGATTGTCCCCCTGAATACTCAATATTCCGTAAAGCAGGCGATGAATACGGAAAGAGCCAGGAAAATCGCGGTTGAATCGATCAAACAGAGTGGCAATTTTTATCTGCCGAAAATTGAAAATGTCCGGTCGTTGCCGGAATGGCTGGCGGAGATACCGCCGGCGTCGCGTAAACTGCTGGCGGACATGCGCGGAACGCAGCCCATCGGTGATGTAATAACACGAGAATCGGGTTCGCCGGTAATCGTTTTGGTGGGACCGGAAGGCGGCTTTTCCGATGAAGAGACGGGATTGGCGGAGAATACCGGATTTGTTCCGGTACGGCTGCATGCCTATCGCCTGCGAACGGAGCTGGCTGCCGTCGCCGCAGTTGCTACCGTATGTGCGCTAATCAGCTAACGAGAGGAGAGTCAATGCACAGCGATTGTATTTTTTGTAAAATTGCCGCCGGTGAGTTGGGGACGCCAATGGTTTATGAGGATGAGGAGCTGGTTGCTTTTCGCGATATCAATCCCCAGGCGCCGGTGCATATTCTGGTGGTTCCGAAAAAACATATCGGGCGCATCAGTCAGCTGCAGGAGGCAGACCGCCTGCTGGCGGGGAAAATGGTGCTGACCGCCATTCAGATTGCAAAGGAGGAGACACTGTCTGAAAACGGTTATCGGCTGGTTTTTAATTGCGGTTCCGACGGGGGGCAGGAGGTTGAACATATTCATTTGCATCTTCTGGGCGGTCGCCAGATGAACTGGCCGCCGGGATAGAAGAGATGATGCTGACCATACCGCCGGATTTATTTCACCGTCGAAAAGAAATACATGCCATTTTCCGGTGAATTGAATATATTTATCCTGCTCACGGGGAGCAGGTTTTCAGAAAAATGACGAATGTACATATCTAAATTATCCCTCTACGGATTTAAGTCCTTTTCAAAGAAATCGGAGATTTACTTCGGTAAAGGCATCACCGCTATCGTCGGACCTAACGGCTGCGGGAAAACCAATATCGTTGACGCCATTCGCTGGGTGATTGGAGAACAAAAATCCAGCGTTCTGCGCGCCGACCGCAATACCGATGTCATTTTCAACGGCACCGTCACCCGCCGCCCGCTGAATCTGGCAGAGGTCTCACTGACCATTCATAACGTCAGCGGTCGGATCACATTACCCTATGCCGATATCGTCATTACCCGCCGGGTATACCGGAACGGTGAAGGCGAATATTTTATCAACAACAATCTCTGTCGTCTGAAAGACATAACCGACCTGTTCATCGATACCGGCATGGGCGCCAACGCCTATTCTATCATCGAATTGAAAATGATCGAAGACATTCTCAGTGAGAATCCCGAAGAACGCAAACGGATGTTCGAAGAAGCCGCCGGTGTCAATAAGTACCGCGTGCAGCGTAAAGCGGCGCTGCGCAAACTGGAGGCGACCCGGGAAGACCTGGTGCGCCTCAATGACATCATCAGTGAGGTGGACGCGAAAGTCAAAAACCTGCGTCGGCAGCTGAGACGCTATGAAAAGCATCAGGAAATAACAGCGAATCTGATTGATACAGAAGTCCGGCTGGCTACCCGAAAAGTCGCAGATATCCAGAGTTCAGTAAGTCCCCTGGAAACGCGGATTGCCGAGGCAAAAGACCGCTTGACCGGCACTATACATCAACTGAAACAAAAGGAAAGCATCTGGCAGCAACGGCAGAGCGAATTCGAAGAGCAGGAGACAATTCTGGAAGAAAAAAACCGGCAACTTACCGAAATCCGGGAAGAATACAATCAATTCACCACTAAGGAACTCCTGCTGAAAGAGCAACTGCGCAATGTCCACCAGACGGTCAATCGTCTGAAAAATGATATCCGGCAGGCAGAAAATACGCTGGAATCAGCCAATCAGAAGAAGATTGACCTTGAACAGCAGTATCTCACAACCCAGCAGCTCTTGAATGAGAGAAGAGAGACATTCAAGGCAATCGAGTCTGATAGCACAACGGTGGAGCAGCAGTTCTCCGGAATCAATGCCGAAATTCAGGCGCTCCAGGAGGAACGTTTTGGGCTTTCCAAGAAACAGACCGAAAACAGCATGCGTTTCAGCAATTTACAGGAAAATATTGACCAACGGGAAAAGGAGCTGCACACACTCGAAGAACAGATTTCAGCCCAAAAGAATAATGAGGAAACGATTCGTACTTCACTGCAGTCCATCCGTGAACAGATTGACGCTCTGGAGCTGGATTTGCAGCAAAAACGGGATAATCGCGACGAACTGGAACAGCGCTATGGCGATTATTTTCAGAAGGAGCAGGAGCTTCAGCAGGAGCATAGAGCCCTGGAATCACGTCTGGACCGCTACACCAACCAGATTCGGTTTTATCAGGAGATTATCCAATCGAAAGAGGGCTTTAGCCCGGGGCTGCAATATGTTTTGGATCATCTGACGGATTTTCCCGGAATCAAGGGGGCGCTATCGGACCTTTTAGCCGTGGATCGGGAACACTATCTGGCTGTCGAAGCCGTGTTGAAAGATATCTCCAGGCTGCTGGTTGCCGAAAACCGGGAAGCGGCACTGAACACACTGGCTATTCTGGCTGACAAAGGAAAGGGCAGGGTGTCCATTATTCCGCTGGACCGGCAATATCACAGCGATCAAGGTGCGACTATCCGGGATTTGAGCCCCTTGTCTGCTCATATCAAATGTGAGCAGTCACTCTCAAATCTAAAGGAATTTCTGTTTAATGGAATCTACTGCTGCAAGGACGCCGATTTCCATCGGCTCATTCAGAATCCAGACCTGGATGGTGTTCCGATTGTATCGGACCGGGGACGCTTCCGGGATGCCGACGGCATTCTCACCGGCGGTTCTCAGACGGGAGAGTCCAACATCCTGGTCGGACGGTCGGAGAGATTGCACCAACTGGAATCCGAGGCGGATAATTTGAGCAGCCAGCTCCGCGCCGTCGCAGCACAACTTGATTCCCTCCGGCAGGATCTGAAAAGTGTCGGGGATCAGAAAGAGAGTACCGCGCAGGCGATTAAAGATGGCGAACAGCATTTATACGATTTGAACGCCCGGCTGAATAAGGAAGAAGCGCAACTGACCGAATCGAGCAATATTCAAAAAACATTGGAGGAAAACCGAGTCGCTCTGGAGGTGTTGATTGAAAATTTCCGGGAGCGGATGCAGAGAGAAGACCCCGGCAAAACCGACATAGATGAGCAGATCGCTGCGCTTGAGCAAAAGATCAATGTCCAAAAGGAAAAAGCGGCTACCGTGAAGAGTGAACTCGATCGACTGATTGCCGAGCGGCAAAACCGACGGATTGAGTTGATTAACCTGGAGAATCGGTTTCGGAATATTTGCGATAATCAAGAGATTACCCGGCGCAGTATCCAGCGTACCCTGGAGAGCCGCGACCGGGCGCTGACAGAGCTCGAAAAAACGGAACGTGAGGCTGCGGATATTGCTGGAAAGATCGAAGCGAACCGGCAGCAGCTGGACCAGGCGCGGAACCGCATGACGGCTGCCGAGGAAGATATTGAATCTTTCCGACAATCCTTTCAGACGAATCGCCTCGAGATTCAACGGCTGAATGAATCCCTGCTGAAACTCCGGCATGAAAAGGAACTTTTGTCCGATTCAATTAGTAAGTTGGAACTGGATCGGTCGGAATACAAAGCCGCTATCAACGAAATTAAAACGGTACTGATGGAAAAATATAAGCGGGAAATCCCGGCTGAACCGCCAGAAGATTTACCGGAAAAGGATGAGCTCCTGAAAAAAGTGGAGCGCCTGAAACGTAATCTGGAGTTGATCGGGATGGTCAATATGACGGTCAAAGAGGAATATGAAGAGGAAAATTCACGCCTTGAGTTTTTGACTGAGCAGAGAGACGATCTGATCAAATCCGAGAAGGGTTTAAATGATGTGATTACGCAGATTGATAATGTTGCCCGGGAGCAATTCAGCGAAATATTTAATAAAATTTGCCAGAATTTCAAAACCACCTTTTCCATATTTTTCGATGGTGGCGAAGCAGATCTGAAACTGATCGGAGACAGCGATCCGCTGGAAGCCCAGATTGAGATTTGGGCTTGTCCCAGCGGTAAAAAGATGCGCTCTTTGAAAATGCTCTCAGCCGGAGAGAAGGCATTGACTGCCATTGCACTGCTCTTTGGAATTTATCAGGTCAAACCCAGCCCTTTCTGCATCCTTGATGAGGTGGATGCTCCATTGGACGATGAAAATACCCGCCGTTTCACAAATGTTATTCGGACGTTTGCCGAGAAGACCCAATTTATTATCGTGACCCACAACAAATCGACAATGAGCATTGCGGATTCACTCTACGGTATCACTATGGCTGAGAGCGGGATTTCTCAGATTGTATCCGTTAAATTGGAGTGATTATGAAAGAATTTACACTTACCTTATTGGCATTTCTTTTACCGATGATGACGCTGGCGGGCGTCTTTGATCTGGATCATGCGGTATTTCGGGGCGATCAGGAGAATGACGTCGTCGAGGTCTATCTGATGATCCCAAGAAATCTGTTTGAATTTACTCCGGCAGAAGATGGCTATCGCTCCAATGTATTTGTCCGGGTTGCCCTGGTGTCCGACGACTCTGTCCGGCAGTTGAAAGAATGGAGCTTCACCGACCGGGTAAAAGACCCGGCTCAGATCAGCAGCACCCAGAAAATTCCGGATATCACGACGTTGACGGTTCCCAAGGGTGAATACCAGATTATTGCTGTTGTGATGGATCTCAATTCACAGAAAACCTATCGCGAAGAGATGGAGGTCAATGCCCGGGATTTCTCCTTCGATCAGTTGGATCTGAGCGATATCCAGTTGAGCAGCCAGATTATGCACACCGGTGAAAAAAACAAATTCAGTAAATATTTCAACTACGATATTATTCCCAATGCCAGCAACATTTACGGCGACCAGAATCCCATGTTGTACGTCTTTTGTGAAGTCTATAATCTGACTGAAAAATCCCCGGAAAGTTCGTCATATCAGGTTCGCTACACCATCACGGATCTAAATGGAGAGGTGCTGATACAGGATGGCTGGCTGGAAAAGACGAAGCCGGGGAAATCGGCGGTGGAGATTAAAGGAATCAATATCAGCGCGCTGAAATCCGGTCTGTACAACTTTAAAGCCGAAGTAAAAGAGGATAACAGTGAAACGACTGCTATGGGCAGGAAGCGCTTTTATGTGGCGAAGAACGACCAGGATAAATTATTCCAGGAGACGCTGGCAGAGATCAATCTCGCCGGTATGTCCGAGAAGCAGCTGGATGAAATGTTCAATCCGTTGAAATACTATGCCACCGATAAGGAGCGCCGGTCATACCGCAAAGCGAATATTGACGGTAAACGCAATATAATATTAAATTTCTGGAAAGGTCGCGATCCCGACCCATCCACCGAGGTCAACGAAGCCCAGGAGTCTTATCAGAGCCGATTGAATTATGTCAATGAGCAATTTCGTACAAACCAGCGGGAAGGCTGGCAGACCGATATGGGTAGAATATTCCTGATTTATGGTGAACCGTCGGAGATTGAACGATTCCCCAGCTCACTGGAAACGAAGCCCTACCAGATCTGGCATTATTACGAAATCGAGGGTGGTGTCTATTTTGTCTTTGTTGATAAATCCGGTTTCGGTCTGATGGAATTGGTGCATTCCACAGCGCGCAACGAGCTGCAGGATGAGAGCTGGGAACGCTGGATTCGACCGATGAGCGACTCCAGTCCAAGCGGTTTTTATTAAAATCAGCTGAACCGAATTTACCGCCGACAGCAAACGGAGTTGTCCTGTTGATAGGATACGAACCTGCAGGTAAGAAGAATGGTTGGTCCGTTTTTACGGAATGCTGGCGGGGATTGATATCACTGCTGTTTCCCCGGACCTGCCTTCTCTGCGAACGGCGGATCGATTCCGAAGATAATCCGGTATGTCCGGAATGCTGGCACAGCCTGCGACCTCTTTCAATGGATACAATTCACTCCAAGCAAACCGCTAACGGTTTTTTAGATGCTGTTTATCCGGTATTTGAATTTGATGATGCGTTCCAGAAAATTATCCACGGGCTGAAGTATCGCGGCTACCGGTCGCTGGGCATCCAGATCGGGCAGCTGATGAGTGAATTTATTCCTGCAGATTTTTATAGCAGTGAAACGATCTTGATTCCCATACCCCTGCATCCTGTCAAGTTGCGGGAGCGCGGCTATAATCAGTCTATGCTGATAGCCCGGGGAATCGCCGCAAAAACGGGAATGCGAATTCATGAAGACTGTTTACGGAGAGTTAGAAATACCGTGACTCAGACTCATCTCAATGCGCAGGAAAGAGTGGAAAATATGAAGGGGGCATTTGCGGTATCGGGGAAAGAGGTTTGTAAGCAGTTTGACAGCGTTCTTTTGGTTGATGACGTTTTTACAACCGGTGCGACGATCGGGGCGGCAGCCGCAGTGCTGAAAGCTACGGGCATCGCTTCGGTCCGCGGTTTGACCGCTGCGGCTCCAATCTAATCATATTTTCCTTGGATAAAAGGCCTGAAAAAGGTAAAATTCTAAGTTATCTTAAAAAAGGAGAAGGACTCAATATGGCACGTTTAACCATTGATGATTTAGACGTTAAAGGGAAAAAGGTACTGGTTCGGGTGGATTTCAATGTTCCCCTGGATGAAAATCAGAACATTACCTCGGATTTCCGGATTAAAGCTGCACTGCCGACGGTCAGAAAGTTGCTTGCCGGTGGCGCAAAAGTAATTTTGATGTCTCATCTTGGTCGCCCAAAGGGGAAAAAGGACCCCAAATTCAGTTTGCGTCCGGTAGCGGAGCGACTGAGTGAATTATTGACCAACAAGGTTTATTTTGCACCGGATTGCATTGGTGATGAGGTCCGAAAAATGACCGATAATCTCAAGGAAGGCGAGATTTTATTACTGGAAAACCTGCGTTTTTACGAGGAAGAAACGAAAAACGGTGCCGAATTGTCGGCGCAGTTGGCAGCTCTGGCGGATATTTATGTCAATGATGCTTTTGGAACCAGTCACCGGGAGCACGCTTCCATGGCGGGGGTCGCCCGGCATTTTTCTCAGCGGGCGGCGGGTTATCTTCTGCAGAAGGAGCTGCATTATCTGCACGATTATCTCTCTGAACCCAAAAAGCCCTACACAGCCGTACTGGGCGGTGCCAAGGTAACCGGGAAAATCGAAATTATTGAGAGACTATTCGGGAAGGTGGACAATATCCTCATCGGTGGCGGGATGGCATACACCTTTCTGAAAGCGCAAGGCAAAGAGATCGGAAAGTCGTTACTGGAGGAGGACAAACTCCAATTAGCCAGAGAAACACTTACGAAAGCCGCGAAACACGGCTGCCGGGTCTTGCTGCCCTCCGATGTAGTCATCACCGATGAAATTACCGAAGGTGCCACGGTGGAGGTCGTCAGTGCGGATCAGATTCCACAGGATAAAATCGGTGTGGATATCGGACCGGAAACCTGTATGCTTTTCAACAATGTTTTAAAGGAGAGCAAGACGGTTTTATGGAATGGTCCGATGGGAGTGTTTGAAATTCAACAATTTTCCACCGGAACAGAATCCATCGCAAGAACCCTGGCAGAGATCACCACAAAGGGAGCGGTGACGGTCATCGGCGGCGGTGATTCGGCATCGGCGATAAAAAAATTCAAACTGATGGACAAAGTGTCCCATGTTTCCACCGGTGGCGGCGCTTCTCTGGAATTGCTGAGCGGTTTGGAGCTGGTACCCATAACACTTATATCGGAAAAGTAGGGAATTATGAAACGCTTTATTGCAGCAGCCAATTGGAAAATGAATAAGAATGTTCCGGAGTCTCTGGAATTCACAAATCAGCTGACGAAATATCTGTTGAATATCCAATTGACCGACGTTATATTATGCCCGCCCTTTACGTCGCTTTTTAACATTGGCGAAATACTTAAGAAAACAAATCTTTATCTTGGTGCTCAGAATATGCATCAGGCGGATTCAGGTGCTTTTACCGGTGAAATCTCAGCCGGGATGCTTACATCGGCGCATTGTGATTTTGTAATTCTGGGACACTCAGAGAGACGGCACGTATTCGGAGAAACCGATGAAGGCATTCATGCCAAGGTATTAAAGGCTCTGGAGTACAGCCTGAAGCCGATTCTCTGCGTGGGAGAAACCCTGGAGCAGCGCAAACACCATCAGACCCTGGAGGTGCTGAAAAGGCAATATACGAGCGCTTTTGCCGGTGTGTCGAAAGCTGGGATAGAAAATTGTGTGATCGCCTATGAGCCGGTTTGGGCGATAGGTACCGGTGTGGTGGCGACTCCGGATCAGGCTGCTGAAGCGCACCGGGAAATTCGCAAAATGATGGCTGAACAGTATGATGATGCAACCGCTGCCGATATGCGTATTCTGTACGGCGGTAGCGTCAAACCGGAAAACGCTGACGAACTGATCGCCACTGATGACATTGACGGTTTTCTGATCGGCGGCGCAAGCCTGAAAGTTGATTCCTTTGTGGATATCGTAAACGCTGTGGAAAATTTTTCAAAAAAACAGGAGAAATAGTGTATACATTTTTAGTTGTTCTGCATGTCCTGATTTCGCTGCTGCTGACGCTGGTTATTTTAATGCAGTCCAGCAAAGGCGGCGGTCTGTCGGGAACCTTTGGGGGTGCCGGCGGAAGCGCTCTGTTCGGCGGGCGTGAAGCGGCAACGTTTTTGTCAAAATTGACGACAGGATTGGCAGTGGCATTTTTTGTTATTTCGATTCTGATCAGCCTGATGTCGGCGCCGCGGGGTGAGGCAACCAGTGTCATCAAACGTGAAGCCGACAAAAGAGTGACGCCATCAGCCAATCTGCCGGTCCCGGCAGGCACCTTTGAGGGGGAAGATGCCGGAGATCTGCCGGTAACAGAATAGCCGCGGGATATTTTACACTATGAAGAAGCCGAGGTGGTGGAATTGGTAGACACGCATGGTTGAGGGCCATGTGGGCGATAGCCTGTACGGGTTCGAGTCCCGTCTTCGGCACAGGAATGTAGATTAACATGGGGAGACCAATGAAATTACTAAGATCAAAAAAGATTCTGACCATCGGGTTGATATGTCTGCTCTGGACTTCGGTACTGTCCGCTCAAAGTACCAACGATCTGGTGCGGGCGAACGATCTGTTCCTGGCGGGAGAATACGAAGAAGCCAGCTCAATCGTTGAGCCGATTCTGCAAGAGGATCCGGAATATACCGCCGCAATTTACCTGCTGGGGAAAATATATTTCAAATTGGGCAATCTGGACAAGGCGAGAGAGTTGATTGACAAAGCCATTGAAAAGGACCTCGCTAATCAGGAATATCGCGATACCCGCAATGAAATGGCTGCCTTTGCCAGTAAATTAACCGAAGCATCACGTTTGTATAATAATTCCGATTATGAAGGTGCGCGAAAAGTATATCAGGAGATTATTAAAGAGAATCCGAATTTTGTCAATGCTTATGTTGATCTGGGACGGGTTTGTGTCCGACTGGAGGACCTGGATAGTGCGGCGAAAAATTTTCAAAAAGCCATGGAAATGGAACCGGAGAACGAAGATATCAAGAAGGAGTTTGAATCCCTTACACGACGTTTTATCCACGAAGGTACGCAATTGATTCAGCGTAAAAGTTATTCGGCGGCGCTGGAAAAATTTCAACAGGCTGCCAGCCTGAACCCTGAAGATCCCATGGCGCATTATTTTATGGCGGTGGTTTATTTGGAGCAGAGAGATGCCGCCTCGGCGCTTCTGAGCGTCAATCGGAGTATCGAACTCGATCCGGAGTATCCGAAGGCTTATCTGGTTAAGGGTAAGGTGCTGACTTCGATGAACGATATTGCCGGTGCCATCAGCGCCTTTAAAAAAGCCATCGAAATCGATCCGGCGTATATCGATGCCTGGAAAAATATCGGTTACATCTATTACAAGACCAAGCAGTATGATCTGGCGATTCCCGCTTATAAAGAGGTTGTCAAGCTGGAGCCCCGCTACGCTTCCGCCTATGCCAATATGGGTGCGATTTATCTTGAACAGAAAAAGTACAGTGAAGCCGTGACCAGTCTGAACAAAGCCGTTGAATTTAATCCGCGCGACGTTGCCAGCATGTACCGTCTTTCACAAGCCTATAACAATGTCGGCAAATGTGAAAAGGCGAAGGAGACCGCCCAGGCTGCGCTAAGGGTTAAACCTAACTGGGCACCCGTGTTGATTGAACTCGGGATTGCCGAGCGGTGTCTAGGTAATCGAACCGCAGCCCGGCAGGCGTTTCTGATTGCATCACGGGACCCAAAATGGAAACCGGTCGCCGAATACGAGTTAAAAACCGTTCAATAAACCGACATTTATCTGACAAAACGGGGGGTAAGAAATTTCTTACCCCTTTTTATTTTTTGCATGAGTATTGATTTCTTAGTATTTTTACATGACATTAAACAAAAGTGGATTTTTAACAATCAATAGCAACAGAATCACAGCATGAAAGAATGGATTTTAACAAATAGCGAAGCCCATAGAGTGGATCAATATGCGATTCATACGCTGGGAATCCCGGGTGTTGAACTCATGAAAAAAGCCGGCAGTTATGTGTCCAGAAAGACGAAGAAATACCTGAAGCATGTACCTGGTAGCCAGGTGGATATATTCTGCGGCACCGGCAATAATGGCGGAGATGGATTTGTAGCTGCACAGCAGCTGTCCGACTGGGGGGTGACTGTCAATATCTGGCTGGCAGGTGAACCGGAAAAAATAGAGGGCGACGCCCGTCACTATTACGAACAGTGTCTGGAAAAACCTATTTCCATTCGAAATCTCAAGGGGCAGCGTGAGTTACCGACGGTTAAGGAAATTGCCCAGAGCGACCTGATTATTGATGCCCTGTTGGGAACCGGTTTCCGGGGCGAGGTAAATGGGATGATTAAGGAACTGATCGACATTATTAATCGTTCTGGTCGCCCGGTCATTGCCGTGGATATACCATCCGGTGTCAGTGGTGACACCGGTCAGGTCGGCGGAGTGGCAGTCGAAGCCACCGTCACGGTTACGATGGGATTTTTAAAACGGGGCTTGTTTTTTCAGCCGGGGAAACGCCTGGCTGGCGAGATATTTCTAGCGGATTTGAAATATCCAGCCAGGGCGTTTGCGACGCTGGAGTATGAAACCTACCTTGTGGATAAAAAGATTATTAGCCATATACTACCCCCAATTCCAGATGATACATATAAGCACCGGCAGGGGAAAGTACTGCTTTTTGCCGGTTCGCCCGGCATGACGGGAGCCGCCTGTCTGGCTGCCCAGGCGGCACTGCGCAGCGGTGCCGGTTTGGTCGTTAGCGCCATTCCGAAAAGTCTGAATCTTGTCATGGAAATAAAAAATACGGAAACATTGTCACTGCCGCTGCCGGAAACCATGTTCGGCACGTTCAGCCGGGCGGCATTGCAAGCCGCCACCGAACGGATCGAATGGAGTGACGTGGTGGTATTTGGTCCCGGCGTTTCAACCAATGAAGAGACTCTGGAATTTGGACGTGACCTGTTACAGTCCGTTGATAAGCCTATCGTCGTTGATGCCGATGGATTGCGAGTTTTTCAAAATCATTTAGAAATGATTAAAACAACCAAAGATTTGATTCTCACGCCTCATTTGGGTGAATTTGCGATGATTACCGGTCAAGCTGTGTCCGATCTGAAGACCAATATCATTGATGCTGGTCGGCAATTTGTTCTGAATTATCCCTGTACACTTGTGCTGAAAGGTGCACCGACGGTGGTGGTGTCACGCGAGGGGCATGTGGCTGTCAACAGCACCGGCAATCCGGCGCTTGCCACCGGTGGAACCGGGGATATTCTGACCGGATTGATTGCCGGATTACGTGCCCAGAAAATGAGCGCCTATGATGCCGCTGTTGCGGCGGTATATGTCCATGGGTTGGCGGCGGATTACGGCCGTGAAAACCTGGGTGTACGCGGACTGATCGCCGGCGATTTGTTGTCATATATTCCCGGTGTATTGCAAGAATTCGAAAAGGTTGTTTAGTGCGGAAACATCTGTTCAAATTACCGGCAATACTGTACAGCATCTTAATCTTTTATCTGTCGTCATTACCTCAGCGCCAGCTGCCTCAGGTCCCGATATTCGGATTCGATAAAATCTTGCATATACTGGAATATCTGGTCTACGGTTTGACGCTAATGCTGGCGTTTACCAACGCGAAAAAGAATTTTTTCCGGGCACATGCTCTGTTCGTCAGTGCTTTTGTGGGATTTCTGTATGCGGCATCCGATGAATTTCATCAGCTGTATGTTGCGGGGCGGGACTGTACATGGAGTGATTTTTTTGCGGATGCTTTCGGTCTGATTCTGGGAATCTACCTGTATAAAAAACTGATGCGTTATGATAATTCCGGCGATGGTATTATCTATCAGAAAACTTCGCATAAATAGAACTTTGTCAGGCGGAAATGGGATTAAAGAGACTAAAAATTTTCAATTTTGCCATCATCGGGCAGCTGTCGGTTGAATTTTTTGATGGTTTTTCAATTATAACCGGTGAGACCGGTGCCGGTAAATCGATTATTATCGATGCTCTCAATCTGGCGCTGGGTGAAAAGGCAAATCCCAACTTGATTCGAGCCGGTGCCGATTCAGCGCTGATTGAGTGTGAATTTGGTGGTCTGGGCAGCGACCATCCAGCGGTTCGCTTTGTTCGGGAACACAATATTTCCGTCAATGGCGATACGATCGAATTCAGGCGAGAGTTAAATATTAACGGTCGATCCAAAGCCTGGATCAATCAGACGCAGTGTCCGATCAATGTCCTCAAATCCGCCGGTGACCTGCTGGTGGATTTGCACGGTCAGCACGATCATCAATCGCTGCTGAGGGAGGAAAATCACATTGAATTTCTGGATGCTTTTGGTAATTATCAGGACTTAAAACAGAGTGTCCATGATGCCTATTGGGAATTGTGTCATCTTATTGAGCGTCTGTCGGTTTTAAGCGAAAAACGTAATCTGAATCGCGAAAAGCGGGAGCTCTGGGAATTTCAACTCCGCGAGATCGAAAAGATTGCCCCGCTGGAGGATGAAGATGAAAAATTGCGAAAGGAAAAAATCCTGCTCGATAATGCCGAAAAGATCTACCGGATAGCCGAGGAATTGACCAATGCGCTGTACGAAGCCGACGATCAGACCCTTTACCAGCAAGTTTTGGAAATCAACCGTAAACTGACGACGCTCAATGAGATCGACTCCGAATTTTCCGATGAACTGGCTCGATTCGAAGAGATGAAATTTACCATTCAGGAACTGGCGAACCGCTTATCCGCCTATATCCAAAGTCTTCAATTTGATCCTGGTCGGATTGAATATGTCAATCAGCGTTTGTATCAAATCCAGCAGCTGCAGAAAAAATATGGTACCTCGATTACGGAAATTCTGAAATACAAAGAAAAAATCGGGAAAGCCCTTGCCGCCGATGATACCCTTGACGATGACATTCGGAAAATTGAGAAAGAGATCGAAAAATCGAAGAAATGGTACGCTGAGCTGGCGCTGCGACTTTCCTCTGAGCGCAGGCGAACAGCACAAAAATTTGAGCAGGAGATTGTCAGGGCACTGACACGGTTGGGGATACCGGGCGGTCAATTTTCCGTACAGATCGAACCGGTGGTGGCGGAAAACGGCTGGATTGTTATCGATGACCGGTCACTGCGCTGCGATAGCCAAGGAATTGACAAGGTGCTGTTTCTGATTAGCACCAATCCCGGTGAACCGCTGCGATCGCTGATTGAGATTGTATCCGGTGGCGAGATATCCCGCATCATGCTGGCGCTGAAATCGATTATGGCAGGCAAGGACCAGATACCGGTAGTGATTTTTGATGAGATCGATACGGGGATTTCCGGAAAAGTTGCCCAGATCGTCGGTCGCCAGCTGAAATCACTGGCGGAGGTGCACCAGGTCATTTGCATTACCCATCTGCCGCAAATTGCCGGACTGGGAAAGCACCATTACCGGGTGTACAAGCAATCTGATGACGGGCGCAGTCAGACCAACATCCAGCGTCTTGACAATGATGCCAGAATCGAAGAAATTGCCCTCCTGATCGGCGGTGCCACTGTAACGGAAACGACCCGCCAACAGGCACGGGAACTTTTAGCGGAGTAGAATGAATTTTTCAGAATTGGTCAAAAAGCGTCAATCAACTCGAAAATATTCGGATCGGAGAGTTGACCGCGGGCTGATTGATAAATGTCTGGAGGCTGCCCGTCTGGCGCCATCTGCGAGAAATTCACAGCCCTGGTCTTTTATTGTGATCGATGATCCGACTACCATTCAGAAAATATCAGAATCTGCTTTTACCGGAATCTATAAAAGCACCCGCTTTGCCGGCAGGGCGCCGGTTCTGATCGTCGTGATTACCGAAAAAGCCGACTATATCACCCGTATGGGGAATCATTTACGAAATACGAAATACAGCCTAATCGATATTGGAATTGCCGGTGAGCATCTGGTGCTTCAGGCGGAGGAACTCGGCTTGGGAACCTGCTGGCTGGGCTGGTTCAGCGCCCGGGGTGTCCGAAAGGCACTGAATCTGCCAAAATCGACCCGGATCGATGTCCTGATCAGTCTGGGCTATCCTCTGGATCCCAACTATCAAAAGGAGCGCCGCCGGCACTCGCTGGACAAAATTCGCCGGTATTATCAGCCCTAGTCCACCGGATTGCCAAAAAATGCACTATTTCCTCGCAGTGATCCACTGATTCGATAAACCAGTAGGGAGGATGAATTGGTGGCAGTATCGTGGAAACATACACCTTAATCCGGTGTAATATAGTGATACATTTTCGGTAAATTACCGTTTGGTTTTAACTGAAAAGGGCTTAAATTTGCCGCCTGTTTATTTTTAAGGAGACTTATTCATGGAAAATGCTGAAATACAACGAATCCGAAATATCGGAATTGTTGCCCATATCGACGCTGGAAAGACAACAACCAGTGAACGGATTCTGTTTTTTACCGGGGTCACGCACAAGATGGGCGAGGTGCATGACGGTCAGGCAGTGATGGATTTTATGAAGCAGGAGCAGGAGCGGGGCATTACGATTACTTCTGCCGCCATCACCACGGAGTGGAAACGGCATCAGATCAACCTGATCGATACTCCCGGACATATTGATTTTACACTGGAAGTGGAACGCTCTCTGCGGGTTCTGGACGGGATCGTCATGGTCTTTTGTGCCGTTGGCGGTGTGGAACCGCAGAGTGAGACGGTGTGGCATCAGGCGGACCGGTATAAAGTTCCGCGTATTGCTTTTATCAATAAGATGGACCGTCAGGGTGCGGATATCTACCATACTGTCGAACAGATGAATGAGATGCTGGGTGCCAATGCGGTGCTTTTTCAATTACCATGGGGAAAAGAAGCGGAATTCAAAGGGATCATCGATCTGATCTCCATGAAGGCGATCACCTATAACGAACTCGACATTATCGAATCGGATATTCCGGATCATTACCGGCAACAGGCGATCAAACACCGGGAGATTATGATTGAAAAGTTAGCCGATTTCGATCAGCCTTTGATGGAAAAATATCTGGCGGAAGAGGAGATTACCGAATCTGACATAAAGTCGGCGGCGAGGCATGCAGTTTTGAATCTGTGCATCACTCCGGTGTTGTGCGGATCGGCGTTTAAAAATAAGGGGGTACGGCGGCTGCTGGATGCCGTTGTTGATTATCTGCCGTCGCCGATTGACCGCGGAATTGTCACCGGAGTGGATATCCGGAATCCCGATATTGTCCTGTCGCGAAAACCGTCATACAAACGACCCTTCTCGGCGCTGGCGTTTAAAATCACCAACGATGCTTTTGTCGGGCAGCAGACCTTTATCCGGGTTTATTCAGGTGAATTGGAATCCGGCAGCTATGTACTCAATTCCACCAAGGGAAAACGGGAGCGGATCGGCAGGATACTGCGGATTCATGCCAATGACCGGCAGGAGGTGAAGCTCCTGCGAGCCGGTGACATCGGGGCTCTGATCGGGAGTAAATTTACCACCACTGGTGATACTCTCTGTGACGAGAATGAACCGATTTTGCTGGAAAATATCCGCTATCCCGAAACCGTGCTGGATATGAAAATTGAACCGGAGACAAAAAAAGAGCGCGATCGACTTTCCATGGCGCTGAGCAAAATGGCGTTGGAAGATCCGTCTTTTAAGGTTCGCTTTGATGAAGAAACCGAAGAGACGATTATCTCCGGAATGGGGGAACTGCACCTGGAGGTGATTGTCGATCGTCTGAAATCGGAGCACAAGGTCAATGTCAGTGTCGGTGAACCGGCGGTTGCTTTTCGAGAATCAATTACAAGAGAGGTAGAGCATAATTACAAATTCAAAAAGCAGACCGGTGGCAAGGGGCAGTTTGCACATATCATTTTCCGTCTCGAACCCAACGAGAAACAGGGCATCGATTTTGTCGATCTGGTAAAGGGTGGCAATATTCCCCGGGAATTCATACCGTCAGTGGAAAAGGCATTTCGCGATGCAGTCACCAACGGTCTGTACGCCGATTATCCGATGGTGGATGTACGATTTGTTCTGATTGACGGCAGCTATCATCCTGTGGATTCCAGTGAAATGGCTTTTCGAACCTGTACGGTCCAGGCACTCCGCGAGGTGATCCACCGGGCGGCGCCGCAGCTGCAGGAACCGATTATGAAACTGGAAATCAACACACCTGACGAATATATGGGTGATGTGATCGGTGATATCAACCGGCGGCGCGGCAGGATTGACAACATGCGACGGCATCGCAAAGGGTCTCAGAAATTGACGGGAACAGTACCTTTAATGGAAATGTTTGGCTACGCTTCGGCGTTGCGCACTATTTCCAGTGGTCGCGCGGCGTTTTCCATGGAATTTTTAAAGTATGCGCCGTTGCCACGCCCGATCGAAGAACGTATCATTGCCGATGTTCGGGCTAAAAAAGCCGCAAAGCACGCTTAGTAAATAACTCTATTCTCTGATTCATTGAAAAAACCCGGCTGGATAACCGGTTTTTTTTAAACGTTAATAAAAATTACCAGATCCGGGCAACTTCGTCGGACGGACGGTAGAGCTTATGTCCTTCGGTGACATTAAACGCCTGGTGAAATGCCGGCAGGTTGGACAGCGGTCCGTTTGTTCGGTATTTTGCCGGCGAATGGACATCGGTTTTCAGGCGCAGCAGCTGGTTTTCCCGGCGGATATTGCTGCGCCAGACCTGTGCCCAGGAAAGGAAAAAACGCTGTTCCGGAGTAAAACCGTCAATACTGGCTTTCGGCGGATTCTGTTCCATCGCCATTTTCAGAGCTTCGAAGGCAATTGTCAAGCCGCCCAGATCGGCGATATTTTCACCCAGCGTTAATTCTCCATTGATTGTAAAGGTATCAATGACGACATAATTATTTGCCTGTTCCACCAGTATTCTGGTTCGGGCATTAAATTTTTCTTCATCATCGCGAGTCCACCAATCGTTCAGGTTGCCGTTTTTGCCGTAATGGCGCCCCTGATCGTCGAAACCGTGGGTCATTTCGTGACCGATGACGGCACCGATGGCTCCGTAGTTCACCGGATCATCGGCTTTGAAATTGAAGAAGGGCGGTTGCAGGATTGCTGCAGGGAAGACGATTTCATTGACAGCCGGATTGTAATATGCATTGACGGTCTGAGGTGACATGTGCCATTCATCCACATCAACGGGTTTGTTGATTTTTTGCATGTTTCGGCGCACTTCGAAGGTATTGGCGTTCAGAACATTCGTGACGTAGGAATCGCGGCTGATATCCAGATCGGAATAATCGATCCATTTTTCCGGGTAGCCGATTTTAATACGAAAAGCATCCAATTTTTCCAGAGCTTTTTCTTTGGTGATTGTACTCATCCAGTCGAGATTCTGCATCCGTTTGGCGTAAGCATGTTTGAGATTGTAAACCAGTTCCAAGGCTCTTTCCTTTGCTTCTGGTGGGAAATACCGTTCTACGTACATCTGACCCACTGCTTCGCCAAGTGCGCGACTGGTGGTATTCAGCACCCGTTTCCAGCGCGGTTGCATCTCCCGGGTCCCCGATAGATATTTTCCGTAAAATTCGAAATGTGCCACTTCGAAATTACTACTTAGATACGGAGCTGTGGCTCGGATGAGCTGCCAGCGAAGGTAGTCTTGCCATTTGTCAACCGGGATTTGCCGAATCATGCGGTTGATTTCCTGAAAAAACAGTGGTTGCGCGACATTTAACTGTCCGGAAGGCTCTGCGCCCATCTGATTTATATAGGCGATCCAGTGATAGTTGCGATACTGGCGTTGCATTTGCTGCAGTGTCGTCGGGTGATAAATGGCTATCGGATCCCGCTGTTCAACACGGGTCATGGAAGACTGGGCGAGTCGTTTTTCGATGGTCATTACAGCATCGGCACTTTCTTCAGCTTGCTTTTGCGTTTCACCCAGCAACCGGAAAATGCGCACCAGATGCGAATAATACTCACTTCTGATTTCCTCAGAACGTGGTGCTGGATCAAGATAGTAATCACGGTCGGGCAATCCTAAACCACCCTGATAAAACCAGCCGATGTTGAGGGTACTGTTTTTCGGGTCAGGCTCTGCAAAAAAATGAAAGAGCGGCGAAATCCCTTTGCGGTGCAGCGCAGCAACCATGCTCTGAACGTCTGCAACCGTTTGGATAACTGCGATATCATTCAAGAGCGACTGAATCGGTGTTAATCCGTCCTGTTCGATTTTATCGATGTCCATTCCGGAGGCATAAAAGTCGCCGATTTTCTGAACATTGCTGCCCTTTTCAAGGGAAGCTGTCCGGGCGGCATCTTCCATAATTTGCCGCAGATCACGGAGATTTTTTTCCGCTACCTCTTCAAAAGAGCCGAAGCGACTGTAGTCGGCTGGAACTGGATGGTTTTTCAGCCAGTTCCCATTTGCGAACTGGTAAAAATCGTCGCCGGGGCTGACGCTGAGATCCATATTTGCCGGTTCGATGGCTCTGCGCGGTGAAAAATCGTGGCGTGCGCAGCCGACTATCAGGAGTATTCCCAAAAACAGGAGAAGCCGGTGTTTCATTTTATTTGACCTTTCCAAATTTGATAGATGTCATACCAACCTAAATTAATCAATTTTTTAAACGGATAAAATTAAAAAAACAAAAGACCGGTCTTTGACCGGTCTTTTGGGTGAGTTGTCTCGATTTGCTTATTTGACCTTGATATCGATGCTCTTGGAAATTGACTCCTTCAGTTTCGGAATCGTGACATTCAGAACACCATCCTTGAATTCCGCCGAGATATTTTCCTGGTCCGCATAATCCGGTAATCTGAAAGAGCGCTGGAAGGAACCATAGATGCGTTCGGTACGGTGGTAGTTGTTTTTATCGGTTTTCTTTGCCTGTTTTTTCTCACCGGAAATGGTCAGAAGATTTTCCTTGATGTTCATTTTGATATCTTCTTTCTTAATTCCGGGTAACTCGGCGGTAATCAGGTAGTCCTTTTCTCTTTCTTCAATATCAACAGCCGGGGAGAAGGCAGCCAGAGATGTTTCTTCTTCCTCCGTGGGATTGAAGAAGGAGTCGAAGAGGCGATCAAACTCATTTCGAAAACCGAGCATCGTTCTGGGAGTCCATCTTGTGATTGCCATAGCACACCTCCTTTAGTTATCAATTGTTAATGAACATTGATTATTTTACTTTAATCTCAATCTGTTTGGGCAGTGCTTCTGCCAGTTTAGGGACAGTGAGATTAAGCACGCCGTCGATGTATTCGGCTTCGATATTTTCTGTGTCGACTGCTTCCGGAAGCCGAAAACCGCGTTGGAATTTGCCATACACCCGTTCGTTTAGGTGATACTTGTCAGAGTCTGATTTTTTACCCGCTTTTTTCTCGCCTTTCACCGTCAGGATGTTGTCTTTGACGTTGATCGAAACATCCTTCTTGTTTACGCCGGGCAGCTCGAAATGAAGCAGATAATGTTTTTCAAACTCCTCGATATCGACTGTCGGACAGATGAGACATTCATCGTCAGTCTGGGATTTGGTTCCAAATATAGAATCCATCAGATTATCGACTTCACTTTGAAAATCTAACAAAGAACTTCTTGGAATCCATCTTGTGATAGTCATGGTTTTTCTCCTTTTATTTTTTTTTTGTTCACCATTTTCAAAAACCGCTTAATATAGTCACAAGAGTTGTGCCGAAGCGTCTGGATAATTATTTTGTCATATAGAGCTGAAAACTTGTCAAGGTTATCGGAAATCATGACGAAGCCGGCAAAATTGTTCGGAAGCAATGGCAAGGTCGCTGTCGTTTCGTCAAAGTGTGATCCTCCCGGCTTGACAATCCCTCGAGTCTTCGGTAAATTCACGGCGATTTAAGGAGAAAAATTGAATGGGTCGCATTAGTTTAAAGAATATGGTTTTTTATGGTTACCACGGAGTCGCTGAGCAGGAAAAAATACTAGGCGGACGCTTTGAGGTGGATCTCAGCCTCGATTTTGACATGAATGCCGCCATCCGCTCGGATCACCTGAAAGATACCATCAGCTATGTCGATATTTATCAACTCGTTCATGATGTGGTTACCCAATCGAAATACTATCTTATTGAGGCACTGGCGGGGAAAATTCTGAAGGAAATCTTTGCGCACTACCAGGCTGAACGGGTCATTATCCGGATCAGGAAACCGGGCGCACCGGTCAAAGGTGTGCTGGATACGGTAGAGGTGGAAATCCAACGGACGCGCGACGAAATGGAGAGTCTGAAGTGAGTGATGACCCGGTTTTTCTGGCGCTTGGTTCGAATCTCGGTGACCGGGAGGAAAATATAAGAATTGCGATTCGCAAACTGGGGAAAGAGGATATATTTGTGCCGCTGGCAATGTCTTCACTCTATGAAACCGAAGCAAAATATGTTATTGATCAACCCGATTTTCTGAATATGGTTCTCAAGGGCAGAACAGGGCTGTCACCAGAGCAGCTGCTCGGAGCTTGCAAGGGGATCGAACGGGAAATGGGTCGGAATTTTCAGGAAATCCGCAACGGTCCCCGGCTAATCGATATCGACATCCTGTTTTACGGCGCGGAAATTATGGACACTGAAACATTGAAAATCCCCCATCCATTGCTGAAAGAGCGGCGATTTGTGCTGGAACCCCTGGCTGAAATCGCAGGTACCTTTATCCACCCGCACCTGCAATGTTCAATTGATACATTGATGAAGATATGTCAGGACAGTGCCGGAGTGACCAAAATTAAAAGTACCCATTCTTGGATAAGTGATTAAATTATATTGAAATTGAAGTTGAAATGATTCATGAAACATCTGTACTACATCGCAATTGAAGGAGTCATCGGCGCCGGAAAGACAAGTTTTGCCAGGATATTAGCCGAACGCATGTCGGCGCGGTTAGTGCTTGAAAAATTCGAGGAAAACCCGTTCCTGGAAGATTTTTATGTTGATCCCGAACGGTACGCATTCCAGACGCAGCTCTATTTTCTGCTGAGCCGCTATCGTCAGCAAATGGAGCTGAAACAGGTGGACCTGTTTTCCAATCTTCTGGTCAGCGACTATATGTTCGATAAGGACAAACTCTTTGCTCATCTAAACCTGAATGAAAAAGAGTTCGTACTTTACAACCTGATCGCTCAACTGCTGGAGAAGGAGATTCCGAAGCCCGATTTGGTGGTGTTTCTCCAGGCTAGTACCGACAGATTGATGCAAAACATCAAACAGCGCGGACGTAGTTATGAGCGGGACATTTCCCACGAGTATATTGAGTCGCTGAATCAGATTTACAATGAATATTTTTACCGGTACAAAGACAGTCCGCTCCTGATCATCAATACCAATGATATTGATTTCGTCCACAACGAAAACGATTTGAACGAATTGTTGTCGTTGTTGAAGAAGCCGATAACCGGTACAATCTATTATCATCCCAAGAAAGAGCCCTGAAATGTTTCGCTTAATTCTCTATTTGATAATACTATATATCATCTGGAAACTGCTTGAACCCTACGTAAAGAATCTTTTCGGTTCAAAATCCGAGATAAAAGGTCGTTATGACCAGAAAAAAATGGATATCAATCCGGATGATATAGAAGATGCCGATTTTAAAGACATTGACGATTCAAAATCCTAAATCCCGTTCCAGACGGCGTATTACAATCCTGATCGCGTCAATGATTCTGTGCGGAATGATTGGGTGTACTCACCGGGCGACTGACAGCAATGGGGAAAAATGGTTGGACATCGTGTCCCGGCATCTGGAGCGCTATCCTGAAATGGAACCGGTTGATCTGTATAAACTGATCTATCAGGGGACTATGGGACCTGGTCATCTGGGCACAGATTCCGCTGAAATTCAGAAACAGCTTGAGAGAGAAATAGCAATAATTGAAGCCGATAAACAATCCGCATTAATCGAAAATATTGCGCCCGATTCTGAATATGTGCGGATCCATCTGAAAAAGTGGAAAAGTCTGGAATATCCCGCTGAAACTATAACCCGGGCGATCCTCGAATCGAACCGTTTCAGTGATTCGGACCGGGAACGATTGAAAACCGCCTGGGAAATCGTTCATCGGGAGGTTACCACCGGCCAAATTTCTGTGGACAAAGATAAGTTTCTTACGATTTATCAACATGTTCTTGAGAACGATTATCCGGTAGTTCATCATTCCGAAAGGTATCGATCGGTTTATTCGCCTGCTTATCGGGTGGTATCCCAGTCTGCCTGGAAAAAAATAGCAAGAGAACTGCGCCATGATAATTAAAATATTTTTCTTTGCCGTGTTAGCCGGAATAATCATTGCGAGAGTTCAGCTGCAGCCGGAGATCAGACGGGGTCTGCTCCATTGGAATCTCTTTAAACAGTTGATACAGACAATTCTGTTTACCCTGATCACGGGATTGTTGTTACACCAGACTGACCAAATCGACGCTATCCGGTTTTACCTTTATCTGATATCCGTCGGTACATCACTGGCGATTTTCATGACCTTTGAACGGCTCATTAAACGAAGCCGGCTTGCAGTGACGGTGGCAACAATTGTTGCGGGAGTGGTGTGTAATCTGTTTATGACCTATCGGACCGAGCAGGCCGGACGGGGCAGCTTTATCATAGGAATCGCTCCCGGCATTGGCTATCTGATCTGGGGATTCATTAAAAAACGGGGGCAGCCGTACCAACATGAAAATAATGTCCATTAATTCTGTGAAATTTGTCTTAGTAAGATTTTGTATCGCCATATTCCTGATTCAGACGGTCCTGGGAATGTCAACAGAGTTTCCCGCTATTGACGATTATATAATCGAAAATATGGAATATTTTCAGGTGCCCGGGCTTGCTCTCGCCGTTGTGAAAGATGACAGGATTATTTTTGTCGCGGGGTATGGTGTTCGTGAAGTAGGCAAGCCCGAAAGGGTTGACGAAAATACACTTTTTGCGATCGGGTCGATTTCAAAGTCGACTACCGCTGTCGGAGGACGAGGGTCGGTTGCGATGGGATGACAAGATGGTTCAGCATCTGCCGGACTTTCGGATGTATGATGACTGGGTAACGCGTGAAATCACCATTACCGATCTGTTGACTCATCGCAGTGGACTGCGCGACGTAAGTGGCGGCACAATCTGGTACGGGTCTGATTTCAGTCGGGAAGAGATCATTATCCGGTTACGCTATCTGAAACCGGTCAGCAGCTTCCGCAGCGAATACGCCTATCAAAATGTTATGTATCTGATTGCCGGGCAGATCATCCAGGCTGTCACCGGCAGAAGCTGGGATGAATTTGTCCGTGAAAAACTGCTGCTTCCGCTGAATATGAATCGCTCAACGACCTCGATGGAGGAACTCCGCTTATGCTCGAATGTAGCCTCACCACACATTGTCAGAGAATCGGAAGTTATTGCCATTCCGCACCGAGATTATGATAATATCAGACCCGCGGCGTCCATTTATTCGTCCGCTGCAGACATGGCGAAATATGTACGATGCTTGTTGAACCAGGGTGAATTTGGAGGCACACGACTCTTTAGTATCGGAAATGCCCGGGAGATGTTTAATCCGAAAATGGTGATTCCCTTTTCTGAATATTCGGCGGAAATGAAACGTCGTGAACCGCAGTACCGGGCGTACGGATTTGGCTGGTTTCTGGAGGATTATCAGGGGCAGAAAATCGTTCGCCATTCCGGAGGTGTCGACGGTATGCGGGCGCTGGTTGCGATGGCGCCCGCAGAGAATCTGGGTGTTGGGATCCTGACGAATCAGGAAGAGTACCGCATGTATTACACGGTATTTTACAAACTACTGGATTACTTTCTCGGCTTTCCCGATTATGAATGGGACCGGGTTTTCCGACAATCGATATCTGCCGAGGAAGAGGTGGATCAGCCGGAAAAAGCCGGTACTGCACCGCCGTTGCCCCTGACAGAGTATGTCGGGAGATACCGGGACCGTGTGATCGGTGACATTTTTATCGAGCAGGTAGAAGACCGACTGCTGCTTCTTTTCCCCCATACGCCCAGTTTTACCGCCGATTGTATTCACTGGCGGGATCACACCTTTCAATTGCAGTGGCGAGACCCGATGATTCCAAACGGTTTTATGACTTTTCAGTTTGATGAGGAAAGACAGATAATAGGGCTGCTGCTGGATCAACCCAAGTTGCTGGATGTTGATTTTGGTGAATTGGAGATATCCCGATGCCAGTGATTCTGAAAAGACAGGGTTGGTAGATTTGGCGAAATTCTCACCAAAATTGATATTGGGAATGCCATTAAGTTTTTCCGTTGCGTGTCAAGGAAACATTATTTAAATTAAGTCTCGTTTTTTGAGACACTTATCGACGATACCGTTTGTAAGCCCGGACAGAGAATGGATATTTGATTAACTGAAATGTTACGGGGAATTTTTCTCCCGCCGCAGCGGGATACGCCGGACAGGCAGGTGATGAACGTCCTTGTCCCGACCTGTCGTGAAGATGAATGATTCTTGATGATACAGGTTTTTTTGATGCTTTTTTAACAGAAGATTTTCGGGCGATTAGCTCAGGTGGTTAGAGTACTTGCTTGACATGCAAGGGGTCACTGGTTCGAGTCCAGTATCGCCCACAGGATTGACACCTCAATTTTTTACCAGAGGTCAAGGTGAATAGCGAGAATAAAAAGGAAAGTAATTTTGAGCCCCATACAGAAGATTACAGTCACACTTCCCGACGGTACACAGATGTCGGTGGATACCGGTATGACGCCTGCCGATATTGCTAAATCTATCAGTGATGGGCTGTTTCAAAATTCTCTCGCTGCGAAAGTAAACGGTCAACTTGTCGACTTATATATTCCGATTACCGCCGATTCAAGAGTCGAATTAATTACCTATAAATCGCCTGAGGCTCACGACATACTCCTGCACAGCACCTCCCATGTGATGGCGCAGGCGGTTAAACAGCTCTATCCCGATGTCAAAGTCGCCATCGGTCCGGCTATCGAGAACCGTTTCTATTATGATTTTGATACAGAGACGCCCTTTACCGAGGAAGATCTGGAAAAAATTGAAGCACGGATGCGGAAAATAATTGCAGAAGATATTCCGATTAGGCGAGAGGAATTTACCCGCGGGGAATTATTGAAACGATTCGAAGCGGCGGGAGAGACCTACAAGGTCGAAATTATTCAACTCATCGCTGAAAATGAGGTTCTCTCTGTATATACGCAGGGGGATTTTACCGATCTCTGCCGGGGACCGCATATCCCTTCCACCGGCAAGATCAAGGCTTTTAAACTGCTGAATACAGCCGGTGCCTACTGGCGGGGTGATTCCCGCAATAAGATGCTGACAAGGATTTACGGCACCTCTTTTCCCTCCGAAAAGGAGCTAAAGAAATATCTCAATTTTCTCGAAGAAGCGAAGCGCCGTGATCACCGCAAAATCGGTAAATCTCTGGAACTGTTTGAAATCAATGAGCAGGTGGGTCCCGGTCTGGTGATCTGGTATCCCCGCGGTGCCATGTTGCTTCAGACGATTAAAGACTACTGGATTCGGGAACATCTTGACCGGGGTTATGAACTGGTGCAGACACCCCATATCGGGAAATCGAATTTGTGGGAAACCAGCGGTCACCTTGGATTCTATCGTGAATTCATGTTCGATTCCATGAAAATCGAAGGGGACGAGTACTTTATCAAGCCGATGAACTGCCCCTTCCATATTCAGGTCTATAAATCAAAAACCCGCAGCTACCGAGATTTGCCGATTAAATATGCGGAATTGGGAACGGTGTATCGGTATGAATTGTCGGGTGTACTGCATGGACTGATGCGGGTGCGCGGCTTCACTCAGGATGATGCCCACATTATCTGTACGCCGGCACAACTGAACGAGGAGATTATCAAACTGGTGCAGTTCTCCTTCGATTATATCCGGAAATTCGGCTTTAATGAATTTGAAGTATTTGTCGCCACCAAGCCGAGGGACAAATATGTGGGCGAACCCGCTAAGTGGGAAGAGGCGACGACTGCGCTGAAATATGCCCTGGATGAGATGAAGGTCGAATATGCCCTGGATGAGGGCGGAGGTGCCTTCTATGGACCGAAAATCGATATAAAAATCAAAGATGCACTTAACCGCAGCTGGCAATGTACGACCATTCAGTTTGATTTTAACCTGCCAGAGCGATTTGACATGGGCTATATTTCCAGTGATAATGAAAAACGCCAGCCTTATATGATTCACCGGGCGATTATGGGGTCACTGGAGCGGTTCGTCGGGGTTCTGATTGAGAACACACTGGGTGATTTTCCGGTTTGGCTGACGCCGGTCCAGGCAGTGGTCATCCCGATTTCTGAAAATCAAAATGAGGTGGCAAGAGAATTTTATCGCCGTTTACAAAAAAAGTCGATTCGTGCCGAATTCAATCATAAAAGTGACACCATGGGTGCCAAAATCCGGGAAGCCGAATTGATGAAAATTCCCTACATGTTCATCATTGGTGAGCGGGAAGCAGAGAGTCGATCGGTATCCATCCGGCGGCGTAAATCCGGGCAAAAAGGGGTCTATGATTGGGAGAAAGCAATTTCGATTATCGAAGAAGAGATAGAAAAACAATAGAGGAGATGTTATCATAGAGAAAAAGTTACGCATTAATGAGCAGATTCGTGCACAAACCGTACGACTGATTGATCCCGAAGGGAAACAGGTCGGGATAGTATCACAGCGGGAAGCACTGGACAGAGCCGATGAATTCGGGCTTGATCTGGTGGAAATCTCAGCCGATGCCAAACCGCCGGTCTGCAAAATTATGGATTTTGGCAAATACAAATATCAGAAACAGATGAAGGAACGTGAAAACAAGAAAAAACAGCATGTCGTTAAGATCAAAGAGGTTCGTTTTCGGCCACGGATCGGTGACCATGATCTGAATATGAAGGTCAATCACGTTCGTGAATTTTTAGCAGAAGGTTATAAAGTGAAAATCACCCTGATGTTCCGAGGTCGAGAACTGGCGCATCAGGAGGTGGGCGTGGAGCTGATCAATAAAATTCTCGAGATGCTTTCCGATGTCTGCGAAGTTGACAAAGCGCCAAATTTTGAGGGGCGCTCGATTGTGACGATTCTGACAGCAAAATAGGAGACAAAATAGAATGCCAAAGATGAAGACAAGGCGATCCGCCGCGAAACGTTTTAAGCTGACCGGATCTGGGAAAATCAAGCGGAACAAAGCAAATTTTGCCCATATCCTGACAAAAAAAACATCCAAGCGGAAACGAAGATTGGGACAGTCGGGCGTCGTGGCGCCGGCTGATGAAAAAAGAGTTAAAAAAATGATCTCAAGTTAGGAGTTACATTATGCCGAGAGCAAATAGTTCGGTGCCGCACCATAGAAAGCACCGGAAATTAATTAAAATGGCGAAGGGTTATCGCGGCTCCCGTAGCAAGCTCTATGTCAATGCCAAAGACGCCGTCGAGAAAGCGCTGCAATATGCCTATCGTGACCGGCGCGTAAAAAAACGGGAATTTCGGGGTTTATGGATTGCCCGGATCAATGCCGCAGTGCGTCCTTACGATTTATCCTACAGCAAATTTATTCACAGCCTAAAGATGAAGGGCGTGGCACTCGACCGCAAAGCGCTGGCGGATATTGCCGTCAGGGATCCTGAGGGATTTGCCAAACTGGTTGAAATGGCAAAGGCATGAACCATGAGCCTGTTGGAAGGTATTCACGAGGTTCAAAAGCAGCTACAACATGATCTCTCAGAAATAGACATCAACGCTAAATCCGTTGAAAACCTGCGGATCAAGTATCTTGGCAAGAAGGGTCTGATTGCGGCTCTTTTCAAAGACTTCGGCACGCTGAGTTCCGGTGAAAAGCGGGAATTTGGTAAGGCGCTGAATACATTAAAGAAAACCGCTGAAGACCAGATCAAAAACCTGAAAAACGGGGTTGCGGAGCAGGGCAAAGAGGATGCAAGCTTTGATTATACCCTGCCCGGTTACCCCTTTCGAGTCGGGCGACTCCATCCGGTTACTCAGACCATGAACCGAATTTGTAATATTTTCAGCGAGATGGGATTCGGTATCGAATTCGGTCCGGAAGTGGAGACCGATTTTAATAATTTTCAGGCGTTGAACTTTCCACCGAATCATCCAGCCCGGGACATGCAGGACACCTTTTTTATTGATCAGGACATTTTATTGCGCACCCACACATCGCCCATTCAGATTCGGACAATGCTGAAAACGAAACCACCTGTCCGCATCCTGGCACCCGGACGGGTTTATCGCAACGAAGCAATCAATCCCCGCAGCTATTGCGTGTTTCATCAGATTGAAGGTCTTTATGTGGATGAAAAGGTAACCTTTGCCGAACTGAAACTGACAATCGAGGTATTTGCCAAGAGATTTTTTGGCAAAGATGTGCAATTGCGGTTTCGACCGAGTTTTTTCCCGTTTACCGAGCCCAGCGCAGAGGTGGACATCTCCTGCATAATTTGTGGCGGCGCCGGTTGCCGACTGTGTAAATACACCGGCTGGCTGGAAATTATGGGGTGCGGAATGGTTGATCCGAATGTATTCGCTGCCTGTCATATCGACCCGGAGAGATACACGGGTTATGCGTTCGGAATGGGAGTGGAGCGAATCGCTCTTCTAAAGTACGGTATCGATGATATTCGCTTGCTGTATGAAGGGGATATTCGCTTCCTGCGGCAATTTTAAAATTGGCGTTGTTTTGATTGGGAATATGAAGAATACGGTTATTCGATGATAGTAAATACAAAGTGGCTGCAGAAATATACGGATATTCCTTACAGTCCCAAAGAACTTGAGGAGAAGCTGACCTATCTGGGACTCGAATCGAAAATTATTGAGAATGCCGCCGATCGGATTGAAGGGGTCATTATTGCAGAAATTCAGGAAGTGCTGCCGCATCCCAATGCCGACCGGCTGAAAATCTGTCGGGTGGCGACAGGTTCCGGAGCGCTGAGCGTTATCTGCGGAGCGCCGAACGTAATACCAGGACAAAAGGTGCCGTTAGCCCGGATCGGGACGGTGTTGCCCAACGGAATGCGGCTGAAACCGGTCAAAATTCGGGGAATTCAGTCCGAGGGGATGATTTGTGCTGAGGACGAACTGGGTCTGTCCGACGATCACAGTGGCATCATGGTGCTGCCGGACAGTGCTCCACTCGGTGGTGATTTGCGTGGTTACCTTTCTGGAAGGGGTACCCGGATCGATATTGACTTGACACCGAACCGACCGGACTGTGCTTCTCATATCGGCGTTGCCCGGGATATTACACTGCTGACCGATGATGTTTTACGAATTCCGGAGGTCAGCTTTCAGGAAGTTTCCGCCGAGACAAGCGATTATATAGCGGTGGAGATCGAAAACCCCTTCGGATGTCCCCGTTATGCAGCCCGGGTCGTACGTGGTGTGAAGATCGGTCCGTCACCTAAATGGCTGGTAGACAGTCTGCTGAGTGTCGGTCAGCGTTCGATTAACAATGTTGTCGATGCCGCCAATTTTGTGCTGCTGGAGACCGGTCATCCGCTGCATACCTTTGATTACCGCATGATCGCCGGAAAGAAGATTGTGGTTCGCAATGCGGCAGATGGTGAAACGGTGGTTACCCTGGACGGTGTTCGGCGTGAATTGAACGATGATGTTCTGCTGATATGCGATGCTGAAAAACCGGTGGCTGTTGCCGGGATTATGGGTCTGGAAAACTCCGAAATCACTTCAGACACCACCGATATTTTAATCGAGAGTGCCTATTTTGACCCGGCGACGATTCGACAGGGCTCCCGCTATCTCGGATTGCAAACCGATGCATCCTACCGCTTCGAACGAGGAGCCGATCCAGAAGGGGCTCTCTATGCACTGAACCGCCTGACGGCTTTAATTGTCCAATTGGCGGGTGGAGAGATTACCAGGGGAGTCGTGGATAACTACATTCGGAAAATCGAGCCGGCCCGAATCAAGGTTCGTTTTCAGCGTGTCAACGCGCTCCTCGGTCTGGAAATTGAGCCGCAGTGGATGGTAACGAAATTCAGAAAACTGGGCTGCGAAATCCTGACTCAGGATGAGGATTGTGTCGTATTGAAAGCGCCCGGTTGGCGACCCGATCTGGAGCGGGAAGTGGATATGATTGAAGAGGTGGTGCGGATTTACGGTATGCACCGGGTGCCGAATGCCCGGGAGATGCACATTCAACCGAATTATGAAGAGCCGCTGGACTACCAGCTGACGGAGCGGTTGCGCCTGTCACTGGCGAATTTCGGGTTGTATGAAGTGTACAACAATTCGCTGGTGAGTCAAAAGCAGACCGAGTTTGGACCGCAGAAGCTAACGCCGGTGCCGATAAAAAATCCGCTGGGCAAAGAGATGTCACGGATGCGCACGACGCTGATTCCCGGTTTGCTTCACAACGCACAACACAATTTCAATCGTCGCAATACCGATCTGCAGCTCTTTGAAATCGGTTTTGTCCAGCATTATGATCACTGTCAGGAGACACATGTCTGCGAATTCCAGCACTATGCGGTTTTACTGACGGGCTATTTGGAACAAAAATATTGGGGCTTTGAGCAACGCACGGTCGACATCTTTGTCCTCAAAGGTTTACTGGTGGCTCTTTTCGAGAAATTCGGCATTACAGCCGTTGAATTTCAACCGGCGGAACAGGAACATTTTGGCATATTGCTTGAGGTCAAATACCGGGACGATCTGCTCGGATATCTGGGTCAGGTGGACAAGGGATATTTGGTTAAAGAGTGGGACATTGAGGCTCCGGTATTCGTTTTTGAAGGAGATGTATCGATCCTGTTGAAACATACCGATTTAAGCAAATCTTTCACACCGTTGCCGGTATATCCCAGCACCGATCGGGATATTTCAGTTTTGGTCCGGGAAGATCTGAAATTAGCCGAAATTGAGGCGATTATTCGAAAAAATGCCGGTGAATACTTGAAAGAATTAAAGTTCTACGACCTTTATCAAGGAAAAAATATTGACAAAGGTTTAAAAAGTATTACATTTAATTTGGTATTTCAGGCAGATGATCGAACGTTACAGGATATTGAAATTGATGAAAAAATGGCTGCCCTTCACAAAATATTAAAGGATGAAGTGGGAGCACAATTAAGGTAGAGAAGCCGGAGTGGATTTAGCAAATTTAAATTTATTGGAAGAAAGAATCCGTGCTCTGCTTGCTTTGGTAACCAAACTACAAGAGGAGAACAGAACGATAAAAACAGAACTGAATGAGGGTGTATCCCTTGAAAAAATGTTGGATCAAAAAAAGAGGCAACAATTACGAACTATGGTTGAGGGAATGCTTGACGATTTGGACAATTTTTAGCACTCTCAACCGCTTTAACCGGATTCAAGATGATATAAAAAGATGGAAGAGCAGAAAGACAATCTAGTACGCGTCACGATTTACGGCCAGGAATATACCGTTAAAGCCAAGGCTGATCCGTCTTACATTGTAAGCGTAGCGAGCTACGTGAATGAAAAAATGGAAGAGGTGGAAAATTCACTGACCACCGTTCAATCGCCTTTGCGGGTTGCAATATTAGCTGCCATGAACATCACCGATGAACTCTTCAGCAGCAATAAAGAGAAGGAAGAAATCAATCATAAGATCAACGAGAAGACGATGTTCCTGGTCGATCTTATTGATGAAAAATTGAACGAAGATACCTAACCATCTTTCTTTATAAATAAATCTCACTGTTGCCATTTTCCGGTTAAAGTTCTGCAACTAAGCGAAGTTGCCGAATCTTTTAGTTAGGAGAAATCATGTGGATACTGAATGTAGTAATAGGATTGATTGGCGTATTGGTCGGCGCCGGGCTGGCACTTTTTCTCTATACCCAAAAATTGAAGAGAACCAGGTCGACCGTTGCCGGGCTGGTTGAAAATGCCAAAAAAGAGGCGGACGCCATCCTGCGGGAAAGCCGCCTCGAGGCAAAAGATGAATCTCTCCGCATCAAACAGCGCGCCGAGGAGGAATCCCGCAACAAGATGCGGGAGGTGCGGGAACTGGAAAAGAAGCTAGTCAAGCGGGAATTTTATCTGGAACGCAAAATGGAGATTGCCGATAAGAAAGCGGAGGAACTTGACAAGCGGGATGCAGCGATCAAGAAGCAACAATCCGCCTTGTCGCAGAAAGATGCGGAAATCCAGAAAATTATCGAGATACAGACGGATCGACTGGAGCGGATAGCCGGGATGTCCCGTAAAGAAGCCCAGGATATCCTGATGGAAAATCTAATGGAGAATGCCAAATCCGGTATTGCCAAAAAAGTCAAAGAGATGCGTGATACAGCCCTTGCCGAAGCTACGCGGGAGGCAAAAAAGATTATTGTCGCAGCGATTCAACGCTCCGCCGCCGATCATACCGCCGAGACAACCGTGTCAGTGGTAAACCTGCCAAATGACAACATGAAGGGACGGATTATCGGGCGGGAAGGTCGCAATATCCGGCATTTTGAATCGCTGACAGGGGTGGAGATAATTGTTGACGACACCCCGGAGGCGGTGGTGCTTTCCGGATTTGACCCGGTACGACGGGAAATTGCCCGCATTGCGCTGGAAAAATTGGTGCTGGACGGTCGGATACACCCATCGCGGATCGAAGAGATGATCAAAAAGGCGACCGTAGAGGTGGATGAATCGATTTTACACGCCGCTGAAGAGGCAATCGATGAAGTCGGACTGGCGCCGCTACCGCCGGAATTGATGAAAACGCTGGGGAAATTAAAATATCGAACCTCCTATGGGCAGAATGTTCTGAAGCATTCCGTTGAAGTCGCCTGGCTGTCAGGATTAATGGCGGCGGAGCTCGGGCTGAACGGCGAGATTGCCAAGCGTGCCGGTCTGCTGCACGATATTGGCAAGGCGATTGACCGCAATGTCACCGGGACGCATGCCCTGATTGGAGCGGATATTGCCCGCAAGTTTAAGGAAAACGAAATCGTCATCAATGCGATTGCCTCTCACCACGAGGAGGTGGAAGCAACCCATCCGATCTCGGTCATTGTGGCGGCAGCCGACCAGATTAGCGGTTCCCGGCGCGGTGCCCGGGGTGACACGCTGGAGAGCTATATTCAGCGACTGGCGAAGTTGGAAGAAATCGCCAACAATTTCGAGGGCGTTTCCAAGACTTACGCCATTCAGGCGGGTCGGGAAGTCCGGGTGATTGTAGAAAATGAGGTGGTGAATGATATTGAAGCCGACAACCTGGCGGACGAAATTGCCACCAAAATCCAAACCGATTTGAACTATCCGGGACAGATCAAAGTCGTTGTCGTCCGGGAACATCGAAGTGTCAGTTATGCCAAGTAGACAGCCATTCATCATTGATGGAAAAGATATTTCCGCCAAAGTAAGAGAAGCGCTGGTTCCGGCAATTCAAACATTAAAAAAGCAGGGTATTACGCCGGGACTGGCGGTGATTCTGGTGGGTGACGATCCCGCCTCGCAGAGTTATGTGCGGATGAAGGGCAAGGCGTTTGAAGCGATGGATCTATTTTCGGAGTCGTTCCGATTACCGGCGGAGACGACTCAAGCGGAGCTGAAGAGACTAATTGAAAAGTTGAACCGGGACGATCGTTTTCACGGGATTCTGGTCCAATTGCCTGTTCCGGGGCATCTGAATGAGCTGGAGATTATTCAGTCAATTGATCCTGAAAAGGATGCCGACGGAATTCATCCGGTGAATCTGGGTAAGATGATCCTTGGTGTCCCTGCTCCGTTGCCCTGTACGCCCCACGGGATTTTGATGTTATTGAAGTATTCAGACATCGATCCGAACGGCAAACATGCCGTCATAATCGGGCGCAGTAATATCGTCGGGAAGCCGATCGCCAATCTGCTCTGGCAAAAACGGGCGCTGGGAAACGCCACAGTGACGCTTTGCCATTCCCGGACAAAAAATCTGCAGGAGATTTGTCAACAGGCGGATATTCTGATTTCGGCGATCGGAAAGCCGCAATTGATAGACCGGCATTATGTTAAAGAGGGAGCCGTGGTGATTGACGTCGGAATCAATCGTGTTGATGATCCGAATGCCAGGCGCGGCTATCGATTGGTGGGCGATGTAAATTACGATGATGTGTTTGGTAAGGTCGCTGCCATAACGCCGGTACCCGGCGGGGTGGGTCCGATGACCATTGCCATGTTGATTTCCAATACCGTATATTTAGCCGAGAAAAATATCCAAACATAAAGGGGCGATCATGAATGTTGTAGACGTATTAAGACGTTCGGAACTCTGTTATGGGCTCAACGATGAGGAACTCCGACTTCTGGCGAGAATTTTCCACTCAAAACAGTTTAGGACGAATGATATTATCCTGAAAGAAGGTGAACCTTCCAATGATCTTTACATCATCGGGCGGGGGCGCGTAAAAGTGGTGATGTCATCCAGTACCAGTCCGGGAGATCGGGAAAAAATTGCGACATTGCGGGATAATGAAATATATGGCGAATTCGCCCTGATCGATGGTTCGACCCGCTCGGCATCGGTCATTGCCGAAGAGGATTCCTTCTGCCTCTATGCCAATTATCTGGATTTTCACCGTTTTCTGGAGGAGAACGAACACATCGGCTTTGTAATTATGAAAAATCTGGCAAAGATATTGACCGGCAAATTGCGGAAAGTCAATTTCGAATTGCGCGACAGCAGTCTTTGAGAATTTGCATGGATCTTGTTGAACTGATCAAATCGCGACGTTCAATCCGCCAGTTTCAGTCGAAAGCGATTGATAAAAATATTTTACTGGATTGTATTGATGCTGCACGGGTAGCCCCTTCGGCGGCGAATCGGCAACCGTTGCGCTACATTCTGGTCACGGAGAGGGAACAGGTAGGTATGATCTTTCCGCTGCTGCGCTGGGCGGGATACATTCAGCCGCACGGTGATCCTAAACCGGGTCAGCATCCCACCGCCTATTTAATTGTGCTCATCGATGAAGAAATCGGAGAAACATGGAAGTATCACGACGTCGGTGCGGCGGTTGAAAATTTTATGCTGGCTGCCTGGTCATACGGGATCGGCAGTTGCTGGCTTGCATCGGTGGATCGTGAGACGCTGCGGTCGTTTTATCACATCCCGGAAAAATATACCATCGACACGGTGGTTGCTCTGGGTTATCCGGCGGAAACACCCCAACTGGAAGCCAGCGATGAAACGGTGAGATACTGGCAAGACAGCGACGGCAGACTGCATGTTCCCAAAAGGACTGTCGAGGCTATTGTTCATTTTAACGGTTTTAACAGTAAGGAATAAAAAATGCATCCTGAACTGCTTCATATCGGACCGCTGACGATCTATACTTACGGTTTTATGATGGCGACGGCGTTTTTGGTATGTTATCTGATCCTGAGATATGAGATTAAAAAGCGCGGCGACGATCCGGAAATCGCCAGCAATATCATTTTTTGGGGTGCAATCGGTGGAATTGTAGGCGCCAAAATCTTCTATATGGTCGAATTTTACCGGGATTTTTTACAGGATCCGCTGGGAATGATCTTTTCGGGCGCCGGTCTTGTATTTCACGGTGGACTGATCGGCGGCACAATCGCGGTTATTCTGGTGATACGGCATGCCAAAAAACCACTCGGCAAATATGCCGATATCATTGGTCCTGTTCTGCTGGTTGGGCAGGGGATTGGTCGGATCGGCTGTTTTTTTGCCGGCTGCTGTCACGGCATAGCCTGCGATCTTCCCTGGGCAGTAACCTTTCCCCATGCTTCACCCCCGGCGGATTATCCGGTACACCCAACCCAGCTGTACGAAATGATCATCAATTTTACCATGTTTTTTGTATTGGTGAAATTTGTCAGACCGCACCTGAAAACGCCCGGAACGACCTTTGCCATTTATCTCATGATTGCCGGGCTGGAACGTTTTTTACTGGAATTTATCCGGGTCAACCCGAAAGTCGCCTGGGGACTGAGCAGTGCTCAGTTCACGTCTATGGGAATCTTCATCGCGGGGCTCATTCTGCTGATCATTCTGCTCAAACATATCGCCATTCCGGGATTCAGCAAGCGCCGTCAGTAATGCAATAGCCGTCGTTTATCAGCGGATTAAGAGTGATTTGGACTGACAGGGCAGTTTGGATGTTGATATAAAGATGAGGGGAAAATATGCAGAAAATATTATGTCTTGTACCGGCTTTTGTGACGGTGATTGGATTATTATCCTGCAGCACGGATAGATTTGCAGACAGACTTTTTCGGGATTACACCGGTCAGAAGGTGCCCGGTGCAGCAGTGATGATTATCGATCACGGTGCAATTCTTTTCCAAAAAGGTTACGGAATGGCTGACCTCGAACGGCAGATTCCCGTAAGCAGTGCGACCAACTTTCGCCTGGCGTCGGTCTCCAAGCAATTTACGGCGATGGCGATCATGAAATTGGTGGAATCCGGTAAATTGAGCTACGCGGAAACACTGGCGAATATTTTTCCGGAATTTCCCGAATATGGCGAAGTAATTACCATTGAGTATTTGTTACAGCACCGCTCCGGATTGATTGACTATGAAGATTTGATTCCCGATACTGCCACCATTCCGGTGCGGGACAGCGATGTGCTGCAGATGATGATGACGGTGGACAGCACCTATTTTGTGCCGGGAACGGAGTATCGCTACAGCAATTCCGGTTATGCCGTACTGGCTATGATCGTTGAAGAAAAAACGGGGAAAAGGTACGCCGAATTTCTTGAAGACGAGATTTTTCATCCTTTAAGAATGCTGAATACCGTCGCTTATGAAAAGGGCATTTCCAGCGTCCCGAATCGAGCTTTCGGGTACCATGTGGAAACGGATTCGGTTGTTTTTTCGGATCAGAGCATCACCAGCGCCGTGTTGGGTGATGGCGGAATTTACAGTTCTCTGAATGATCTGTTTATGTGGGATCAGGCATTGTATACGGAAACGCTGGTAAGCAGAGAGAGTCTGACACGTGCCTTCACGCCGATGCTGGAAAATTACGGCTTCGGCTGGCGTATTGACGAGTACCTAGGACACCGCCGTCTACATCACACCGGCAGTACCTGCGGATTCCGGAATGTCATCCAGCGCTTTCCCGATGATCAATTTACGGTAATTATCCTGACCAACCGGAGAGAACCGGAGGTGGCAGACCTGGCGGATAAACTGGTGCGGCGATTTTTGTTGTAACGGTGTAAATTCCGGGATTACATTTCAGAATTTTTTTTCTTAATTCCAATGAAAAAGGCAGCCGTTTCAGACTGCCTTTTATTCGACTCAATTGTTTATTCGTTGACAGATGGTATGCTGACTAATCTGAATTAAAACATATTCTCCCGGTTATCGATGATTTTGGCGTCATCTTGCAGCTCCGCCAGCCAGGCATTGTAATAACTTGTGCGCGCACTTTTCAGCATGCGGTCGCGGATCAGTTCTTTTTCCACAGCGTAATCATCTTCGTCGATCGGTGCGGCGGATACCCGCTTGACGATGACATACTGTCTTCCAACCCGGATCGGGTCCGAAATCTGTCCGTCCTGCATAGCGAGAACCGCACCAACAATGCTGTTGCTGAGAGAAATGCCTTTTAAATTTTTATTGAGTAAAATGTCTTGATGCAGGTCATATCTGATCCCATCTTCCGGTTGCGCCAGTGACCGGAATTCAGCGCCGGCATGCAATTCCCTGACAACTTCGTCCGCTTTTTCCTTCAACTGTTCGACCCGTTTTTCGCTTATCAGAGTCAATCTGATGGTTTCACGAACATCGGCTATAGGCTTGTAATGTTCGGGATGGATGGTGGTGAGTTGGAAAACCGCATAGCCGTTGTCGGAGCCCAGCAGCTCTGAAACCGTGCCGACAGGATGATCGGAAAAGGCAAACTGGACAGCCTGTTTAAAGGAGCCGAGACCACGAATATAGCTGTTATCCTTTTGGAGTTTATCCGTGGATTTCACGACGACACGGTGACTGTCTGCGGCTGCCTGAAAGCCGATATCGGCGGCATCAAAGGCAAACAGGCTGGCACGGGATCGAATTTTCGAGAGTGTCTCCGGACCGGGTTCGATTTTCAGCAGGATATGCCGGGCTTTGACCTGCGGTTGACCCTTCTGAGTGCGTTTGTCTTCTACTTTTATCAAATGGTAACCGAATTGGGTCAGGACAGGATCGGAAACCGCGCCTTTTTTCAGACGGAACGCAGCATCTGAAAAGGGGGCGACCATCTGATTTCGGTCGAACCAGCCCAAATCGCCACCGCTGTTTTTTCCGCTGGGGTCTTCGGTAAATTCAGCCGCCACCGTTTCAAAGGCTTCACCGTTGAGAATTCGTTTTTTCAGTTCCAGTGCCAATTCATAACGTGCCAGCGAATCGTCCCGGGATGGTTTGATTTCAAAAAAGACATAATCCATTTCCCGGCTCTCTTTGACGAAGTAATCCTCTTTATGTTCGCTGTAATATGCTTCGATTTCCGCTTCAGTGATGTCGACTGAATCGGTTGCAACCATCGAAAACGGAAATAAGAGGGTCTCCAGGGTAAACGGTACCTTTGTGCGAATATATTCCTCGCGGACCTCGGATTCCGAAATGACCGGCAGATTTTCGATCAGGAGCTGGATTTTCTGAAACCGCAACATACTAAAAAGGTACTGCTCGATATTCAACCATTCGTCACCCTGAACATTGGTCAGGGCGTTGATATATTTTTGACGATCAAATTCACCGTCGGTCTGAAAAACTTCCTGGCTGGTTAAAAATTCCGGCGGATATTGCATAAGGTATTCATACAACTCGGAACTGGTAACTTCGAGATTGAGGCGTTTGATCTCTTCATCAATCAGGGTCTCATTAATGAAGGATTGCCAGATCTGATCACCGACATTCTCTACGAGCGCCTCGGTAATCTCCTGCCCGTTTTCGCGGTATTCATCCAGTTGTTGTTGTAACAACCGTGAATAGTACATGCCGTCCAGCTCATTGCCGTTCACAATCCCGGCTTTGCCCTGCAGTCGTCGGCTTTTGGAGAAAAGATCGGTGATATCGGCACCACCGACCAAGCCACCGATGGTCATACTCAGTACAAACATTATCAGGAGAGCCCACAAGATAATGTGGGTGTTGTCCCGTAACCGTTTCATCATTGCCATAATTCTATTCGACCTCCAAATTTCTAATCATAAACCGTCATTTTGACTGACGTTAAATATAACCATATTTCAATGTTCAGGCAATTGCAAAGTCGGGTTGCGGGATTAATAAAAATGCTGAAACCGCCGGACTTTACTACAAATAGGCTGAGAATACTTAAAAAAGTAGGAATTTTTTTTTTCGTAAATGTAAAAAAGGTTGGAGCACGTTACATTTTGCCCCAGATTTTCTCCTCCGGACGACGATCGGGGACAAACCGGTCTCCAATTTTACCTTCATTCCACTCTTTGGAGACGTAGAGCCCGCAGAAGCACTTGCCGAATTCCCGCACGTCCGGTTCACGATATACGCAGGGACAGATGATGTCCCGGTCCCATTCCCGGTCATTCGATGCCAGGCGGCAGGGACATGCCATAAAGCCGTACCGTTCCTTGTTGATCAGCAGCGATTCCAGCAGCCGAAATGTGTGCTCTGTATAGCGGTTGAAATAGTACCCCTTTGGTTCCTGGACTTTGCGCATCACTTGATATAGTTCTTCGACAGTCATCGCTCCAGTGCCTCTTTGTATTTTTCCGGATGATACCCTTTGATGACCCTGTCACCGATCAGTATTGTCGGGAATGAGACCGACCCGGTTTTTTCTTTGATTTCTTTCAGGATGGTGAATTTTTCCTGTTCATGGAGAAGGTCAACATCAGTAAAGTCGAAGTCGATGTTCGTCTTCGTGAACCAGGCTTTGGCATTTTGACAGTAAATGCAGGTGCTGAGGGTGTACATCTTGATTTTTTTATCCATTGGCAATCTCCATAACCATTGCTAAAGAATAAAGGAAAATATTCTGATGAGCAACTTATTTTTTTAGCGGATGTACGCCCTGCCAGACTTCGAACAGAACCCGAGCGGCAATATCCAGGGGGTCGAAAAGGCGAATGCCCGGTTCGAGACCGTCAGCCGCTACCGACAATTCGGTACAGCCGAGAATAATTGCGTCGGTGTTTAGTTCGATAATGACTTCCTGCAACAACAGCCGGGCTTTTTCACTGGTGGTTGTTCCGGTGAACTTAACTCCGAATTCAGGGTCGTAGATGACGGACATTATTTTTGACTGCAGCTTGGAATCCGGAGCCGGCTCGACAGCTTCAATACCTTTTGCTGCAAGAGCTCGTTGATAGAGACCGCTGGTCAGTGTGCCGGTTGTACCTATGATACCAATCTGTTCAATGTCACAACGGCGAACCTCGCTTACCGTTTCGTTCAGCAGGTGGATCCAGGGGATCTCAACCTCGGCGATAATCTCCTCATAAAAGGCATGTGCCGCGTTGCATGGGACGACCACGGCTTCGACACCGGCGGCTTGCATCCTTTTCAGACAACGGACCAGGTAGGGGACCGGAGAGGGACCTTTTTGGTGAATTGCGGCGGTTCGGTCGGGCGCCTGACTCGCATTCAGATACAGCCACTCGGGGTAGTCCTGATCACCGGACAGACCGTTTGCACTGCAGATTTGGAAAAAGAGATGTTGAAAGTAGAGTCCGGCGGCGGTGCCCATTCCGCCGAGAATGCCGATGAGAGGTCTCTTGGTCATATCAGTTGACCTCTTTTTGTGTTGAATAACTAATTGATGACGCCATGTTGTTTCAGGATTTTAACTACTTCATGAACCGGTAGTGCCGGAACGGTATAGCGCTCTTTGCCGCGCATGGTTTCGGCTTGGAACAGGGAATTTAACACCGCCTCTTCTGTGGCTTCGATCACTGCTTCGAAAAGCGGGGTCATCCGGTCGTTACGCAACTCCCGGTTATTCAGGAGAAATTCTGAGCCACGCTGATAGGGTTCGCGTAACTCTTCACAGGTACTGAAAGCGATTACATATTCACCGCTGCCGTTTGAGCAGTTGCCGCCAGTTCTCGCCAGACCGAACAGTGCTCTTTTGCCAAGCCGTTTCAGATTTCGCGACGTGAGTGGCGCATCGGTGGCGACAATGATCATACAGGAGCCGTCGCCGGAACCACCGCCGTCTTGCTTTGATGATAGATGTCCGACCGGAATTCCGGCAACCGTCAAATCGCCGCCAAAGTTTGTCTGTACCAGAACGCCCACGGTATAGCCGCCGTCTTCTTCGGGTAATATTCGCGAAGCACTGCCAATGCCGCCCTTGTACCCGAAACAGATCGTACCGGTACCGGCGCCTGCACAGCCCTCTGTGACCGGTCCTGAAGCGGCGGTTTTAATCGCCGCTAAAACATGCTCTTTGGTCACATGCCGTCCCTGAATGTCGTTCAGCCGCCCGTCGTTGGTTTCACCCACGATGGGATTGACCGAACGAACCGCCTGATTTTCCTGAAATGAAAAGGTGAAATCGATCAGCGCATCGGCGGCGACGGGTACGGAGAGGGTGTTTGTCAGAATGATCGGGGTTTCAATATTCCCCAGCTCTTCCACCTGACTATAGCCGGTCATTTTTCCGAAACCGTTGCCGATAACTATTGCCGCCGGGACTTTGTTCTGGAAAATGTTTCCATCGTAGGGTAAAATTGCCGTCGCGCCGGTGCGGATATTCTCGCCGCTGATAATGGTCGAATGCCCGACTCTGACGCCCCGGACATCGGTGATCGCATTGTACTCTCCAGTGGGATAATGACCGATTCGGATTCCGAAATCTCTGACCCGACCCCGGGTTTTTGCCAGGCTGAAGCATCCGCAAAGAAGGATAAAAATCATTTGATATAAAAGGTATTTCGACACAACAAACTCCCTGTTTCTGAAAGAAGTGAGAATATTTATGAATAGTGATACATCGCTTTGTGATAAAAATAGTACGCTCAAATTTACAGACACAGGCTTCCATCTGCAACCGAAACAATCTCTTTGTATCAACCGTCTCACAGACTAATTTATTGGGTGATATGAGAATGGTAAACCGGAGGATGCGATGAGTGGATATTCTTACGATTTGATAATCATTGGCGCGGGACCGGGTGGCTACGTTGCCGCTATCCGGGCGTCTCAACTGGGTTTGAAAACGGTGGTTATCGAGAAGGACAAACCCGGCGGTGTTTGTCTCAACTGGGGCTGCATTCCGTCTAAATCGCTGATCAGTCAGGCGCAGAAATTCGCCTGCCTTGCGGATTTAAAGGAAATGGGCGTGGAATGTAACACCGCCGGATTTACCTACGCCAATGTTCATCAAAAGTCACGAATCGCTGCGACCCGATTGTCGAAGGGGGTAGAATTTCTGCTGAAGAAAAATAGCGTCGCATTGATTCCGGGTACAGGAAAGATCACCGGTCTCCATGAGGTCGGTGTAGATGATGGCGCCCATTATTCGGCAAAGAATATCCTGATTGCCACCGGTTCGCGCCCCCGGATCATCAGGGGATTTGAATTCGACGGAAAAGCCATCCTGTCGTCATACGATTTGTTGAATCTGAAACAATTGCCGAAAAGCATTCTGATTCTCGGTGCCGGTGCCATCGGGGTTGAATTTGCCTACATTCTGAATGCCTTTGGGGTGGAGGTCCATTTAGTGGAGCTCTTGGAGCAGATTCTGCCGCTGGAGGATGCGGAAGCGACAGCGGTGGTGACGCGGGCGTTTAAACGAAGGAAAATCAGTATCCACACTTCCACGCAAGCCGAAATACGGGAGAAAACTGATGGTGGTCTTCAGATATTGCTTAAAAATGATCAGGGTGAACAGACCATCGAAGTGGAGAAAATTTTGGTGGCGGTTGGACGCACCCCGAATTCGGAGAATCTCGGACTTGAGAAACTGGGGATTAAAACAAAAAGCGGATACATTGAGGTAGGTGACTATTATCGAACCGGGGTGCCATCGGTCTATGCCGTTGGCGACGTAATTAATACCCCACTGCTAGCGCATGTGGCGTCGAAAGAGGGTGAAATTGCCGTTGAATACATGGCGGGTCTCAAACCGGAACCGAAAGTTGATCCGCTGCTGATTCCGGGTGCCGTCTATTGCGAGCCACCGCTGGCGAGTTTCGGACTGAATGAGAAAAGTGCCAAAGCATTGAATATCGATTATAAAAAATATGTTTTTCCCTACCGGGGAATCGGAAAAGCGGTTGCCGTGGAAGAGCCGGACGGACTGATCAAGATTCTCTTTGATCAAGATTCGAAAGCAATCCTTGGTGCTCATATTGTTGGTAAAGATGCCACGGAACTGATTCATGAAATTCTACTGGCAAAAAAAGCCGGTCTGCGTCCGCACAATATCGCCGAAATGATCCATGCGCATCCAACGCTGGCGGAGGGGGTGATGGAAGCCGCCCGCGGTGTCGAAGGATGGGCGATTCATGTTTGACATTTGTCTGAATCGGATCAATCGGGAGTTGGGAGTTTCACCGAAAGATCGTATATTTTCCATGAAAAATGTGAGGATGGCAGGATGAAAATTCTCGTAACCGGTGGTGCCGGATATATTGGCAGTCATACCTGTGTTGAGCTTCTGGAAAACGGGGTGGATGTGGTCGTCATTGATAATCTGGTCAACAGCAGCCGGGAGTCGTTGCGTCGGGTCGAAGCCATCACCGGTAAAAAACCCGAATTCCTTCAAATCGACCTGCTTGACAGGGAACGGCTGGATAGGTTGTTCACCGAACACCGGTTCGAAGCCGTCATCCATTTTGCCGGATTGAAAGCGGTGGGTGAGTCGGTTAAGATTCCCTTGCGATACTATGAGAATAATGTCGGTGGCACGCTCAATCTCTGCCGGGCGATGTCGAAACAGGGGGTCAAGACCATTGTTTTCAGCTCATCGGCGACGGTATACGGCGAACCGGAAAAGGTGCCGATAACCGAGGATTTTCCCACTCATGCCTATAACCCCTACGGACGGACGAAACTGTTTATTGAAGAAATCTTAAAAGACCTCTATGCTTCCGATAATGACTGGAACGTCATCCTGTTGCGCTATTTTAATCCGGTTGGTGCTCATGAAAGCGGGCGGATTGGTGAAGACCCCCGCGGTATTCCCAATAATCTGATGCCCTTTATCAGTCAGGTAGCGGTGGGCAAGCTCAGGGAACTTCAGGTGTTTGGAAATGATTACCCGACTCGTGACGGCACAGGTGTCCGGGATTATATTCATGTTGTTGATCTGGCGGCGGGGCATGTCAAAGCGCTCAAGAAATTGTCGGGACACAAAGGTATCCATATTTACAATCTGGGGACCGGTAAAGGCTATAGCGTTTTGGAGATGATCGCCGCTTTCGAAAAGGCTTCCGGACAGAAAATTCCCTACACTATCGTCAGTCGCCGACCGGGCGATATTGCCGAATGCTATGCTGATGCCGGAAAAGCACTGCGGGAATTGGGTTGGCAAACAGAGCGTGATATTGACGCGATGTGCCGGGATACCTGGCACTGGCAATCGCAGAATCCGCAGGGATATCGTTAAACTTTTTTCCTTTTGAAATGAAAACACGGTTACTTTTCAGTACGGGACTGTTGCTGGTCCTGTTCGCCTGCGGGTCAAAACAGGTGGATTATCAACGACCAAAGGAGTTACGTGGT
>JBNGDF010000014.1:0-5406 GCA_049975265.1 Fidelibacterota bacterium | reverse complement strand
TCCTGGAATCAAATGACCTCCGGTGGCTGAACCTGTTCCATCCGGAGGTTCGGCAATCGATCGTTGATTTTTTCGGATATCTGATCAGTGAATATGAAGTAGATGGTATCATGGGCGGCGGGCATCTTTTTTCACAACCGCTGCAAGGAGTCTATTCCGATTCAATCCGGCGTTATTTCTTTCAACAGGAGTACGGTGAGCTTCTTGCCGAACAGTATGGGGAGTCGGACTGGCAGCGCTGGTACAGGGAAGAGACGAATCGGAATATTCGAAAGATTTATAAAGAACTAAAAAATAAATATCCAGCAGCACTGATCTACTGGCTGGCGGATGCTTCGAGAGAATCCACCACTGGGATTGTGCAGGATTGGACGAATTGGTTGAACGGTGGCTACGCCGATCTCGTGATTCCGGTAATTAATGCAGCGGATATTAAATCCTATGAACGAGTACTGAGTTCGCTGCATCCCGATTCCATCGCCCTGTTCCGAAACAAAGAACGTATCGTTCCCGGTGTTGTTCTGAATTCCGGTATTTCCATGAGTATGACCTCTTTCGTTTTACGGGTTGTCGAGAGCAATCGTCGTAGCGGCTACAAGGGTGAAGTCTTTTTCGGATTTGAAAATTTGTACGGAGAAGACAATTCGGTGATACGTACTCTTCGAAAAACCCATTATCTCCGCCCTGCTGCATTTTGGCAAGCGCCGCTCTATTAGCCGAAAATCCTGACCTTCCAACGATCGACCCATAAAGCGGAATTTTGTGAACATTTTTTGGTAATAATCGACTGAATGTTGTATATTGAATCGGTTTAATCACAATTGAACAACACCTGGTGTCGATGGTACAGGAATAGAGGGATGAAATGAGAGGGTTATTGAGTTTATTGAGCATCCTTTTAATCGGTTTTAATTGCCTGTTAATCGGAGACGAGGGCTACCGGCTCTGGCTGAAATATGATCCCATTAACGATCAAACGGCTCTGAAAACATACCGGAAACTGATCAGGGGGGTTTCTTTTACCGGAAATTCAGCCACTCTTGCGGTTGCGGAACAGGAACTACGCAAAGGACTTCAGGGGCTGCTCATGCGGGAGATTTCGCCGGTTAAGAAAATCGAAAACGGGATAATCCTTGTAGGAACCTGTGACTGTGATCAGCGGTTGGCGGGTTTGGGGATCGATGAAGAATGTAAGTGTCTGGGTGATGAGGGGTATATTATTCGGTCGGTCATTCTCAACAGGAAACATGTGATCGTCATTACTTCCAGGGAAGATATCGGTGTGTTGTATGGCGTATTCCATTTTTTGCGTTTGCTGCAGACGCAACAGAGTATCGATGGGCTGGATATTGCCGAGTCGCCGAAAATTCAATTGCGCCTTCTGAATCACTGGGATAATCTCGACCGCACGGTGGAGCGCGGTTATGCCGGATTTTCCCTGTGGGACTGGCATAAACTGCCCGATTATATTCATACCTATTATACCGATTACGCCCGCGCCAATGCCTCCATCGGTATCAACGGAACTGTTCTGAATAATGTCAATGCCGATCCGCTGATGTTAACGCCGCTCTATCTGGAAAAGGTTGCTGCGCTGGCAGATGTGTTTCGACCTTACGGTCTGCGGGTCTATCTATCCGTCAAATTCAGCGTGCCGGAGGAGATCGGTGGATTGCCAAACGCCGATCCGCTGGACGAACAGGTTCGCCGATGGTGGCGTGAAAAGGCGGCGGAGATATACCGTTATGTCCCCGATTTTGGCGGTTTTCTTGTGAAAGCCAATTCGGAAGGGCAACCCGGTCCGCAGGGGTACGGGCGGAGTCATGTCGACGGTGCGAATATGCTGGCGGAGGCACTGGCACCCTACGGCGGTGTGGTCATGTGGCGGGCGTTCGTCTATGACGCCGATAACAAAGAGGATCGTGCTAAACAGGCATATAACGAATTTACCCCGCTGGACGGCAAATTTCATGATAATGTTCTTGTGCAGGTGAAGAACGGACCGATTGATTTTCAACCCCGCGAACCCTTTCATCCACTCTTTGGTGCCATGCCGGAGACACCGCTGATGATGGAATTTCAGATTACACAGGAGTATCTCGGTTTCAGTACCCATCTGGTTTATCTGGGAACGCTGTTTAAAGAGGTCCTGGATGCCGATACCTATGCAAAGGGTGAGGGCTCCACAGTGGCGAAAGTCATCGACGGCTCCCTTGATCGGCATCGCCTTTCGGGAATCGCCGGTGTGGCAAACACCGGAACCGACCGTAACTGGACCGGGCATCTCTTCGGGCAGGCGAACTGGTATGCCTTTGGGCGTCTGGCGTGGAATCACGGGTTGTCAGCGGAAACCATTGCGGAAGAGTGGATCAGAATGACGATTTCGAATGATTTGCAGACAGTTTTAACAGTAAAAAAGATAATGCTGGCATCGCGGGAAAATACGGTGAACTACATGACACCGCTGGGTCTGCACCATATTATGGGCTGGAGCCACCATTACGGACCGGCACCCTGGATCAAGGATAAGCATCGGGATGACTGGACATCGGTCTATTATCATCGGGCAGATAGCACAGGAATCGGGTTCGACCGGACAGCGACCGGGAGCAATGCTGTGAGCCAGTATCATCCACCGGTGGCGGAAACATTTGCTTCCCTTGAAAAATGTCCCGACGAGTACCTGCTCTGGTTTCATCATCTGGATTGGGATTATCAGATGCGTTCCGGCAGAACACTCTGGGAGGAGCTTTGCCATCGCTATTACCAGGGAGTTGAAGCTGTTCGTGAAATGCAGGCGAACTGGAACAGTCTCGAGGAGAAAATAGATCGTGAACAATTCCGGCACGTGCAGAGCATGTTGCGCATTCAGTTGAAAGAAGCAATCTGGTGGCGCAATGCCTGTCTGCTCTATTTTCAGACCTTTTCCCGACGACCGATTCCGGCAGGGTTGGAAAAACCGGACCACCCGCTTGAATATTATCAGAATCTGGAATTTCCCTATGCACCCAGGTGAGAGGCTGATTTTTTTTGTTATGATGACATATTATTTCCCGGAGGTGTGATGAAAAAAAGGTTTTTTATTTATTTTCCGGCACTACTACTTGCTTTGATTTTGACGGTTTCATTGAGTATCTGCCGGCAGCGGGGTGAGCCGATTACCTCTTTGAAAGATGTGTTTGCAGAGCGCTTCTATATTGGTGTGGCTCTCAATGAGAAGCAATTTTCCAGGCATGAACCGCAGTCTGTCAGAATTGTAGAAAGGCATTTTAACAGTCTGACGCCGGAAAACTGTCTGAAGTGGGAGCAGGTTCATCCTCAGCAGGACCGTTATGATTTTAAGCCCGCGGATACTTTTGTAGAATTTGGTGAACAGCGGGGAATGTTCCTGGTGGGACACACGCTGATCTGGCATCAGCAGACTCCCGCCTGGGTATTTTGCGATGATAACGGAGAGCCGGTGGACAGGGAGACGCTGCTGGCGCGCATGAAGGAGCACATCTTTACCGTGGTTGGGCGCTACAAAGGGCGAATTCAAGGCTGGGATGTAGTCAACGAAGCCTTTGAGGATGACGGGAGATTTCGTCAGAGCCCCTGGTATGAGATCATCGGCGAAGAGTATATCAGATGGGCTTTTGAGTGGGCACATCAAGCCGATCCCGAGGCGGAACTCTATTACAACGATTTTAATATGTGGTATTCAGGTCGTCGGGATGCGGTTGCCCGGCTGGTTCGGGAGCTGCAGAACCAGGGCGTGCCGATTCATGGCATTGGATTACAGGGACACTGGGGATTGGATTATCCGCCTCTGGATGAGCTGGAAATCGCCTTGTCTGGCTACGGCGAGTTGGGTGTATCGCTGATGATCACAGAGCTGGATATGGATATTCTGCCGCAGCCGTCTGACTATACCGGTGCCGATATTTCACTCAGCTACGAACAGCGCAAGGAGCTGGATCCCTACCCCGATTTTCTGCCCGATTCCATGCAGACCGTTCTGGCTGAGCGCTATGCGGAATTTTTTCAAATATTCAATAAATATGACAAATCCATCAGCCGGGTGACGTTCTGGGGGGTTCATGATGCACAATCCTGGCGAAATTATTGGCCGATTCATGGACGCAGCGCCTACCCACTGCTGTTTGATGATAATTTCAAACCAAAACCGGCGTTGCATGCCATTATCCGGACGGTTAAAACGAAATAACGGTTGATTTAAAAATGGTTGGTATGATTTGGAGAAAAATATATTGTCTGAATGCCATAATGCTTATGATGCTGATACAGCCGGCATGTAACCGATCGGAAACCGATCTGAACAGAAAAATAACAGAGTCAAAAATCCGACTGGTCGCCGATGGAATTGTTGACGCTGCGACCTTTCGATTTGTGGATGAGCGGGACGGGAAAGTTTACCCAAGACCGGAAGAAGCCCCTGTAAATGCCTGCTTACGCCCGGAAAGCGCCTATAACGACTGGCGTTACTGGAATGGTGTGCTGAATCTGGCTATGCTTACATTAAGTGACCGGTTGGACGATGCCCGCTACCGGGGGTTTGCCCTGAAAAACGTTGCCTTTGGTTTTGATCATTATCGCTGGTTTGAGGAACGCTGGAGCGGTGAAAACAAATGGGAATATCCTTTGGGGCAGTTCTTTATCATGGAGGAACTGGATGATTGCGGAAGCATGGGGGCGAGTGTGATTGAGGTGTATCGCCTGGAGTCCCGGGAGCATTACCGGGAGTATATCGAGAAAGCCGCTGACCATATTTTGAATCAACAGGATCGGCTTGATGACGGCACGCTGGTACGCTCGTTCCCACGGCGCTGGACAGTCTGGGCGGATGATTTGTACATGAGCATTGCTTTTCTGGCGCGGATGGGCGCCATGACCGGCGACGGGCGCTATTTTGAGGATGCGGTCAGGCAGGTGCTGCGCTATCACAAGTATCTGTTTAACGAAGAGAATCAACTCATGGTGTACAACTGGTATACCGATACGGAAAAACCGGGTGTTGCTTACCGGGGGCGGGCAAACGGCTGGGCGCTGCTGGCGCAGACGGAATTGCTTGACCACCTGCCCCGGGATTATTCCGGGCGGGATACATTACTGACACTGTTTCACAAGCATATTTCGGGTGGGATGCAGTATCAGGAGAGTAGTGGCTTATGGCACCAGCTGATCGATAAAGATGATTCTTATTTGGAAACATCCTGTAGTGCGATATTTACCTATGTGATCAGCCGGGCTGTGAATAAGGGATATTTGTCCGCCCGGTATGCTCCGGTTGCCCGGCGCGGCTGGAAAGGGATTTTGACCCGGATTCGTCGAGACGGGCAGATCGAGGGGGTCTGTGCCGGGACAAATCCCATCATAAACGCATTTACAAAGAGGGAATTGGTGACG
>JBNGDF010000013.1:67093-72192 GCA_049975265.1 Fidelibacterota bacterium | reverse complement strand
ATCCAAAACATAGTCCAACAAAACCGCTTTCAATGGGTAAATTTAGAGAAAATCCTTTCGAACCCCAACGGAAAAATAAGTCATTGCTTTTAGCGAATTCAAATATTTTTTCAAAAACTACTTTTCCGTTTTTATCTAAGGATTCTAGGAATGTTTTTTCATCAACTTTTGGCAACTGTGCTGTTGATTTAACTTCACTTTTTATAAAATTTTCTTCACCAACTACAAAATCACTTGTAATCATTTTTTCAAATGCGTGATTCTGAAAGTATTTAAACTCCATACAATAAATATCAAGCCCTTTTTTTCTTAAGAAAAGTGAAGTCTGTTTTATATGATTACTAATGTCTTGCGCTACAATTACTAATTTTGTGTTTTTATTAAAGGATACTTTGTCATCATTTGTTATTTCAAAATATTCTTGATGATAGTTATCTAATGAGGTTTCTTCACCGATGTATCCTTGATATATTTCATTCAGCGCTTCATAATCAAGATTTTCAATAAATGAAGCATATTCAAGAAGTTGAGCAACTGTTTCTCTAGGTGTTTTTCCACGCTTTAATTCAATTACAACTGTATTTCCATTTCTATCAAGACCTAATAAATCAATCCACGAACCTAAATTTGTTGGAACTTGTCGCCCAATAATCATTATCTTACTGTCTTCAAAGAAGTATTCAGGGTTTCTTTCAAGCAAATTTTCTAAATCCGATTCTTTATTTTCTTCTTTAAAAATCTGCTCTTTATACGGAATTAGTTTTCCGTCCTTATTAATTGTAAATAGTTTCATAATCTGTGTGTTGGCTTAACATTGGCGGTAACTTTGTATATACGTGATAAAATTGCGTATAATTGATTAAAGCTGTGATTTTTTTACGCATTAACTCAAAAACAATGGTTATAATGCCTGTCATTGAATTCACGGCCTTATATTTCCAGCGAGTATAACATAACGAATAATAATACAAAAAGATGTGAAAAATGGCAAATGAAATCTCGTTAAACGTCGAATAATTCGCCACATATTTACCGCATAATGCGGGACTTCGCGTTATACAGAACCGGAAGGTCAATGGTCAAATTACCTGATCAATGCCAGTATCTCTATAGCCACCTGCTTGCTGTTCTTGCCGACCTCTTTTGACGGACCGACGCAGGAAGGACAGCCTTCTTTACAGGCGCAGGATTGGATCAGCCGGTATGTATTTTCCATCAATTCCTCGTGGGCGTCAAAGAGTAATGGCGTAAAGCCGATCCCGCCGGGATAATTATCGTATATAAAGATCGTCGGTTGAAATTTTACCAGTTCCTCGGGGTTCAATTTGACCGACGGTGAATCCTTCGTTGCCGGGGTATAGATGCCGCGCTCGGTAATGGTGTTCATGGCAAACCACTCGGAGCTCTTGTCACCTACCGCCAGATGGATATCGTGGGGTTCGCTCATGATTTTCAGAGCAGCCACCGAGTGCAGAGCTTTGCGGATGCCCATGATGCCGTCAATGATGTCGGCGCGGGAGCAGGTGAGCCGGTTAATAATGCGTTCCGGGATTGTGAACCAGTAGGCGGTGGTAGCCATTTCCAGGTCCGGCAGATTGATCTTGCCGTAGCCGACATTTTCCATGGTGTAGAATTTGATTTTCTTGAAGCCGATCACGCGGGTGACGACCTGTACTTCGCCGCTGAAGATGTCCAGTTTCGGTGTGCTGCGCTGTTCGTCGTCGGACAGAACTTTGACATTTGTATAATCGATGGAATCGGTGTAGTAATCGGCGTCTGATTTATGGACAAAGGCTTTGCGCCCGTCCCAGTCCAGTTCATCGACAATATACTCTTCACCGGACGCCAGGTAGATTGCGTCGGGATAAATCGTCATTGCCGCGGCGCTGTAATCCACCTCGGCGATGATTCGGTTTTGGTTATCGGTGTCCACCACAACGAAGTTACCTTCGGGAATGCGGCGCAGGTTGACATCCGCCGCGGGATAGACATCGGCGGACCAGTACCAGCGATCGCCGCTTTGATGCAGAATGCCGCCTTCGACGAGAAATTTGAGAATTTCCCGTAAATCTTCCCATGGGACATTGCCGAAGCTCTCGTCCACTTCAAAGGGTAGTTCGAAAGAGGCGCATTTGATATGCTCGACTAGAATGACCAGATTGTCCGGGTTGATGCGGGCATGTTCCGGGCTTTTCGAAAAAAAGTATTCCGGGTACTGCATCAGGAACTGGTCAATGGGATCGGAGCGGGCGATCAGCACGCTGCATGCCTCTTTGCCACGCCGTCCGGCGCGCCCGATCTGCTGCCAGGTGCTGGCGATACTACCCGGATAACCGGCGAGAATCGTGGTGTCCAGACTGCCGATATCGATGCCAAGCTCCAGGGCATTGGTGGAGACAACGCCCCGGACGGTGCCCTCCCGAATACCCTTTTCGATCTCCCGGCGCCGGTTCGGCAGGTAGCCGCCACGGTAGCCGGCGATTATTTCCGGACGACTCATGGCTTCGCGATCACGCTCGAAATCGTCTTTAAGGTACTTTGTCAGAACCTCTACGTTGAGCCGGGAGAGGGCAAAAACGATCGTCTGGATGCCGGTTTTAATAAAACGATTGGCGAGAAACCGCGCCTGTTTGATATAGCTGGCGCGGATGCCCAATTCTTTATTGATAACCGGTGGATTGTAAAAGTAGAGGGTTTTCGGACTGACCGGCGCTCCGGATTCGGCGATCAATTCGACCGGCTTTTCGATCAGCTTTTCCGCATGTTCCCGGGGATTGGCGATGGTGGCAGAACAGAGAATAAACAGCGGATCAGCGCGGTAGAATTCACACAGCCGCCGCAGCCTGCGGATAACATTGGTGAAATGAGAGCCGAACACGCCCCGGTAGATGTGCATTTCGTCAATGACGACGAATTTCAGGTTCTGGAAAAACTGTATCCACTTGGTATGATGCGGCATAATGCCCTGATGCAGCATATCGGGATTGGTGACGACGATATTGCCCTGTTTGCGAATCGCCTGACGCGCGTTCGCGGGTGTGTCACCGTCGAAAGTAAAGACTTTGATATCTTTTTCCAGCAGAGTAATAAAATCGTGGACCTCATTCATCTGGTCCTGGCTGAGGGCTTTGGTAGGGAAAAGGTACAGCGCTTTAGAACCGGGATTTATCATCATCTCCTGCAAAACCGGCAGATTGTAGCAAAGGGTTTTCCCCGATGCGGTGGGTGTTACCACGGTAAAGTTGCAATGTAGTGATGCGAACCGCCAGGCTTCCGCCTGATGGGAATAGAGCCTGTTGATGCCGCGCCGGCGCAGAACGGTCTGAATTTCCGGCAGCAGATCATCGGGAAACGGCGCAAAGCTGCCGGCATTGCCCTCGATCTTGTGAACATAGATGATGTTCTTTTGTAATTTTTTATCCGATAATAACTGTTCGATTCGACCGGACATAGGCGCTCCTGTCAGGGTTGATTGTGGCAGGCTAATTTTTGTTCAATGCGGCGCAGCCGATGTTCCAAATCGCCCCGTTCCGCAATATAATGAGCGGGCAATTTGCACAGAGCCGCTTCGACAATCGCTTTGGCGTTTTTTAAATCGTCAGCTCTGTGTTCGTAGTATTTTGCCAGTTCGCGATAGGGTTCCGGGGAAAAGGGGTAGTGGTCATCCAACAGGTTTTTCCAGAGCGTCACGGCTTTTTCCCAACTTCCGGATTTTTTATAAAGCGCCGCCAGTTCCAGAGCGGTTTTCTGGCGCCGGCTGAGAGAAATCTCAGAATTCAGGACATGTTCATAGTGAGCGATGCTGCGGGCGATGTCTTTTTTCCGGTTGAACAGGCGCGCCTTGGCGTAGTCGGTGAGAGGATTTTGCTCCGGCAGAATAGACTGATAAGCCTGGATGATCAGAATCAGATTTGCCAGCATTGTGATAATATCGAAGCGGTTGTGGTAAAAAATGCGCTCGATGTTATCAATCCGACGGCTGCGCAGATAGTCGAAATAGGTGTCGGGAATCAGTTCGCCGGGAATGTCGTCTTCCCGGAACAGTCCCAGCAGATCGTTTTCCACGGTGGTGAGTTTGCAGTTATCCAGAGAATATTTCCAGAAAGTGCGGGTGGGGTGGAGCAGGTCAATATGGTCTGTTTCGGGAGGAATCGGTGGCAACCGGTTGAGAATAAAGCGGGCATTCAGCAGCGGAATATCGAACGCCTTGCCGTTGTAGGTAACCAGACACTTGAAATTCGGGATCATCTTCTGCAGCAGCCCCAGCATGCCCTCTTCGTGACTCAGCTGAGTAATAAAGTACTGCTGGACGGTGAAGTAGTGCTCTTCGAGAAAGCCAATCCCGATCATAAAGGCGATTGTCCCGGTTCCGCCACTCAATCCGGTTGTCTCAGTGTCGATAAATAGAAGACGTCGTGGATCTACCGGATCGGTGATTTGAAATATTTCCGGGAGAAGTTGAGCATTCAATGAAAAGATTTGCCCGAGGTCCAGATTTCCATAGGGTTCCTGTAAATCGTAGCGGAACTCAGCCCTGAAAATGTCACCGAAGTGTGTATTGATCCAGGAACCCGGAACGACTGTGGAAATGGATTGGGCTTTTTTTTCAACGGTGGACTTGGGATAGTATTTCGCGCCATCCTTATTCTGGAAAAGACGATTCAGTTCGTTGCGGATACTGGGCGACGTTTCTGCTTCAGGATTTTTCTGATCGGCTTTTGAATAGAGAGTGTCAAGACGGTCGCGGATATTTTTCATGAAGTTAAAATATTGGACATTAGATAAATAAACAAGGATGAAAAGCATCTTAATCTTCAGTAAAGAAAAGGTATTCCGGAAAGCCACTATTTTCTTGATAAATTTATCCCGATGATTTATTATCTTTCCACTATGACAGAAAAAAATAAAATTTTGCTTTCGTTTATCGGCAATAATGATTGCTTTCTGCCGGAAAAGCCTGGCGCAATTATCGCTGTTTTGGAACAATGCACCTTTAATAAACTCTACCTGCTTTATAACGATGAATCATATCTGAAACCAGCCTCTGATATTTTAAAATACTGTGAGAAAAATCATCCGTCTCTAACAGTGCGTTATCA